>NZ_DASYMU010000221.1:0-62426 GCF_036008905.1 Amycolatopsis sp.
GGAGTTCATCCCGCCGAAGTGGCTGGATCAGGAGCAGGTCCCGATCCGCAACCTCGCCCATGTTCTCCCGCATGAGCAGGCCGCCTGACCGCGACGACTTCGATCGTCATCGCGGCCGGCGGCACGCCGGGGACCTCTGCCGGTGTCACCCCGGGTCTGAAGCGCTGGCCGTACGGCGGCGTCACCACCGGCGGCGGGGTGAGCAGAGGTTCCATGCCGGATGGGTGTTTTCGCTGCCGCAAGTCTCACCAAGGTAATGCGGGGAGCGAAAATATCCATCCGGACCACCTGAAACCCACCCACAACCACCACCCAAAGCAAGAGATGGCTCTTCCCATCTGTGCATAGGGCCTCTGGTGAACCAAGAAGCAGGCCACCTGCTGACAGGCCGCGGTTCAGACGAAGGCGGATTCGCCGGTGATGGACTTGCCGACGATGAGGGTGTTCATCTCGCGGGTGCCTTCGAAGGAGTAGATCGCCTCGGCGTCGGCGAAGAAGCGCGCGATGTCGTAGTCGAGCACGATCCCGTTGCCACCGAAGATTTCCCGGCTCCACGCCACCACCTCACGCATCCGCGAGGTGACGAACGCCTTGGCCAGTGACGAGTGTTCGTCCTTGAAGATCCCGGCGTCCTGCAGGCGCGCCAGCTGCACCAGCATGCCCCACGACGCGGTGATGTTGCCGAGGCTTTTGACGAGCATGTCCTGAACCAGCTGGAACCGCGCGATCGGACGGCCGAACTGCTTGCGCTCCTTGGCGTAGTCCAGCGCCAGTTCGTAGGCGCCGATCATCACGCCGAGCGCCTGCCACGCGACCCCGCCGCGGGTGGCGCGCAGGATCTCGGCGACGTCCCGGAACGAGTCGATGTTCTGCAGCCGGTTGGCCTCCGGCACGCGGACGTCGGTCAGGGTGATCTCGGCGTTCTCCACGATCCGGAACGCGATCTTGTTCTCGATCTTGACCGGCACGAATCCCGGGGAGTCCTTCTCGACCACAAAACCCTTGACATTGTTGTCATCCACGTCGCGGGCCCATACGACGACGAGGTCCGCGAAGGTCGCGTTGCCGATCCACTTCTTGGAGCCGTTGAGGATCCAGGTGTCGCCCTCCCGCTTGGCTGTGGTCCGCATGCCGCCCGCTACGTCCGAACCGCCGAGCGGCTCGGTCATCGCGAACGCGCCGATCTTGTCCATCGCGGCCATCTTCGGGAGCCAGCGATCCCGCTGTTCCTGGTTCCCTCCCTGGTAGACGCTGTACATCGCGAGTCCGTTGTGGACACCGAAGAACGTCGCGACCGAGGCGTCGGTGCGGGAGTACTCCATGGCCAGCATGCCGGTCAGCAGGTGGCTGCTCGCGGGCAGCGGGTCGCCGTAGCCTTCGTAGGCGACTCCGGCCAGGCCGAGTTCGCGGAACTTGCCGATCAGCTCCTTCGGAAACTCGCCCCTGGCCCAGTATTCGTTGACCAGCGGCTTGACCTCGGTCCGCATGAACGTCCTCGCCCGCAGGAGCAGTTTGCGCTCCTCGTCGGGCAGAAGGCCTTCGTAGTCGTAGAAGTCGGCGGTCAGCTGGTCTTCGAGCGGCTGCATGGTGGTCATGACTTGTTCTCCTCCTTGGTGGCGCCCGTAGCTACACTGTCCAATGCGGACAGAACCGCGAGCTGCCTACGGTCGCGCGCCTCACTGAGTTCGGAGTACGTGGAGGATCCGTAGGCGTTTTCGACGGCTTCGACGAGCCGTTCGGTCTCTGCGGGGCCCTGCTCGGGCTGGCCGAGCGAGGACCACATCTTCTTCATCGACACGCCGATGTGCTCGGCCATGTGCCGGTATCCGCCAGGGCCGCCGCCTAGATGCGAGCCCAGGAACGGCCCGACCGTCGACCAGCGCAGGCCGAGCGAGTTCGTCATCACCGTGTCCAGTTCGGCCGGGCTGACAACGCCTTGCTCGACGAGGTAGATCGCCTCGCGGCTCAGCGCGTTCTGCAGCCTGTTGCCGACGAACCCGGGGATTTCCTTGCGCTCCACGACCGGGACCCGGCCGACGAAGCGGAAGAACTCCACCGCCCGCTCGACCGACTCCTCGGAAGTCCGTTCTCCGGGAACGACTTCCACCAGCGGCACCAGGTGCGGCGGGTTGAACGGGTGGGCGACGAGCACGCGGCTCGCGTCTTCGAGGTCACCGGTGAACACCGTCGACGGGATCGCCGACGACGAGCTCAGCAGCAGCGCGTGCTTCGGGGCCTCGCGAATCAGCGTCGCGAACAGGTCCTTTTTGAACTCGACGTTCTCGGGACCGTTCTCCTGCACGATATCCGCGCCGCGGACGGCTTCGGCGACATCGGCGGCCAGGTGGACCCGGCTCGCGATCCCGGTGACGTCCAAGCCCTGCTGGGCCAGATGCGGGGTGTACTCGGCGAGCGCGGTTTCCACGGCTTCGGCCAGATCAGGGCGCGGGTCGCTGACCCGGACGTCCATGCCGTGCCCGGCGAACAACGCCGTCCACGAGAGCCCGATCGTCCCGGCGCCGATCACCGCGGCGGTGGTGAAGTGCTTGTTTGTATTGAGAGGCTTGTTCATGAGGTCGCTCCCGCGAGGTAGTCGTGCACGGGCTTGACCGGAGCCAGCGTGAGGTCGGTGAGGATATGGCTGGCCGAAACGACTTCCAGCACCGGCAGATCGGCCAGCGGAGCCAATACGTGCTGGAACAGCTGCAGCCGTGCGGGCCCGGTCCAGGCTTCCTTCACGACCACGTCGGTGATCTCGGTGCGGACGAGCTCGGAAACCCTTGGGGCGCCGTCGTAGCCGGGGATGATCTTGAGCATGAACGTCGGCACGGTGATCTGGGCTTCGGCGTCGCGCCGGTCCAGTTCGTGGTGCTTGTAGCCCATGGTCGCGGTCGCCACCCGCTGCGTGCCGTAGTCGAGCGTGCCGACCAGAGCGCCATTGTCGACAAAAAGACTCGGCGCGCCAACGGTTTTCGGGTAAGCACTGACCTCGCGGCCGGACGCCGTCGCGGCGAAGTTGTCGAGGTACATGGCGTGCAGGTACTCGCCCTGCTCGCCGTCGAAGCTGACCGGGATCGCCTGGCCGGACTCGGTGTACGGGCCGTACCCGCTGACGTCGCCCATCCGCATGACTTCGAAGCGCACCAACGGTTCGCCGATCCGCAGCGGTTCCGGGACGACGGCGCGCAGGGCGTCGGCCTCGGTGCGGTAGACGATGTTGAGGTACTCGCGGTTGGTGAACCTGGGCACGATCGGGGCGTACGCCGGGTTCGCCAGCGGGGTCGTCACGTGCTGAAGGACTTCTGCCTGCTTCATGATGCTTACTTCCCTTGCCATACCGGGTCGCGCCGTTCCGCGAAGGCCTGCATGCCTTCGCGGACGTCCTGCGAACCCATCAGTGAAGCCAGTTCGCGGCGCTGGGCGGCGAACGCGTCGGCGTCCGGGACTCCGTCGGCGGCGCGCACGATCTTCTTGACCGCGGCTAGCGCGAGCGGCGCGTTGGCCGAGATCTTCTCCGCGAGCTGTAGTGCCACGGCGGCGGCTTCGCCGCTCGGCACCACGCGGTTGACCAGGCCCAGTTCCCCGGCGCGGACGCCGCTCACCGGCTCGCCGGTCAGCAGGAACTCCATCGCGAGGTGGTACGGGATGCGCTTCGGCAGCCGGATGACCCCGCCGCCGGCGGCGATCAGGCCGCGCTTGACCTCGGGGAGGCCGAACTTCGCGTCCTCGGCGGCGACGATGAGATCGCAGCCCAACGCCAGTTCGAACCCGCCGCCCATGGCCCAGCCTTCGACGGCGGCGATCAGCGGTTTGGTGGTCTGGGCTTCGGTGAGCCCGCCGAACCCGCGGCCGGGGACCTCGGGGGATTCCCCGGCCAGCGCGGCCTTGAGGTCCATTCCGGCGCTGAAAGTGCCTTCGGCGCCGGTCAGGACGCCTGCCCGCAGTTCGGGATCGGCTTCCAGAAGGTCGAGGGCGGCGGCCAGGCCCGCGGCGACAGCGGCGTTGACGGCGTTGCGCGCCTGCGGCCGGTCGATGGTGATGAGGAGCGTGGTCCCGGTCTTCTCGGTCCGAACGGTCATCTGCTTGTCCTTTCTGGACTGTCCTGAGTAGATCAGCTGACGAGCTCGCGGAGGACTTCTTCGGTGTGCTCGCCGGGGAGCGGTGCGTGGCGGCGGATGGAAGCCGGGGTCACGGAGAACCGCACCGGGATGCCGACCGAGTGGATGCTTCCCTCGCTCGGGTGCTCGACGACGTCGAGCAGGTGGCCTTCGTTGACGTACTTGTCTTCGGTGGCGTGGTTCAGTTCCAGCACCGGTGACATCGGGATGCTGTGCTCGGCACACACCTCTTCCCACGCCTCGGTGGTCAGCGCCGGGGTGCACTCCTCGAGGAGGTCGAACAGTTCGTCGGTCTGGGTCCGGTCGAGGACTTCGCCGTTCACGCGCGGGTCCTCGGTGAGGTCCGGGCGGCCCGCCGCGGCGAAGACGTCACGGAAGTTCTGCGGGGTGTACGGGATCACGCAGGCGAGACCGTCCTTTGTGGGCACCGCGCGGTGGCCCTTCGCCATGGAGAGGGCGAAGCCGGTTTCGCCTTCCGCCGGCTCGAAGACGTGGCCCGCCAGGTGCTCGACCAGGTTGAACGCGATGAGCGTGTCGGTCATCGGGATCTCGATGAACTGGCCCTCGCCGGTCTTGGTCTGGTGCACCACCGCGGCGAGCACCGAGTACGCGATGGTCAGCGAGGACACCTTGTCGCCGAGGATCGTCGGCAGGTACATCGGGCGGCCGAGCGCGCGGTTCGCGATGTCCACCAGCCCGGAGGAGGCCTGCACGGTCTCGTCGTAGGCGGCGTTGCCCGCTTTGTCGGAGTCACTGCGGAAGCCCTGGGCGTGGGCGTACACGAGCCGGGGGTTGCGCTCCGCGACGTCGGCGTAGTTCATGCCGAGCCTGGTCAGCGCGCCGGGGCGCATGTTGGTGATGAGCACGTCCGCGGTGTCGATGAGGGCCAGTGCCCGCTCGCGCTGCGCTTCGTCCTTGAGGTTCAGCGCCACGCTCCGCTTGTTGCGGTTGACGTTGAGGTTCAGCGGGGTCATGCCCGGAGTGGTGCGGTAGTTGCCGTTGCGGACGGTGTCCGACGGCGACTCGATCTTGATGACGTCGGCACCGAGATCGCCCAGGATCTGCGCGGCGTACGGGCCCATCACCACGGTCGACAGGTCGATCACCCGCACGCCGTCCAGCGGGCCGGCGTTCTTCACTGTGTTCGTCATGATCGCTCCTCGTTCGCGTATCTTCGTCCTGTCTCCGAAGTTACTGCCGAATACGGGAAAAGGGAATGATCATGATGC
Organism: Amycolatopsis sp.; assembly: GCF_036008905.1. Classification (GTDB taxonomy): domain Bacteria; phylum Actinomycetota; class Actinomycetes; order Mycobacteriales; family Pseudonocardiaceae; genus Amycolatopsis. The sequence continues at coordinate 5,348 of NZ_DASYMU010000221.1, forward strand.
GAACAATGGTATGACCGCGGTGGTCATACCATTGTTTCAGGCGGTTATGTGGGTGTTGAATATTTCTTTCGCGTCTTCGATGAGTTCTTCGAGATCGCCGTCTTCGCGGTCTTTGCGCCAGATCAGCCCGGTGGTGAGCTCAGGATGGAAGTCTTCGATGGGGAGGACGGACACGTTGTCCAGGCGATATAGCTGCATTGGGCTCTTCGGGTCGAGCATGGTGACGGAGAACGCTATGCCGCCGGAGATCAATTCCGTCGCCCCGGAATAATTGGTGTCCGGCAGTCTTACCCGCTTTTTGATCCCGGCCGCGGCCAATTGTGCGTCAAGTTGCTCGAAATATGCTGGAGTACTGTCACTCGGAAAGGCGACGTAGGACAGATCGGCTAATTCCGACAAGCTGACCGAAGTGCGATCTTCGAACATGTCGGCGGGAACGGCGGCGCCGAGCTGCTCCGACATGACCTCGGTCACTTCGAGCGCGGGATCCGAGACCGGCAGCCGGACCACGGCCAGCGCCAGCTTGCCTTCGCGCACCGCGGTGATCAGTCCGCTGGAGCCGCCCGGCCAGCGCTTGAGCTCGAACTTCCCGCGTGCGCGCTCTTCCAGGCGGTGAACGCGTTCCCGCAGCTCGGGATGGACCCCGGCGGGCATGCCGATGAACACCGTCCGCCGCTCCGCGCCGATCGCCTCGCGCAGCCGCCACGGGATCGAGTTGACGTTGTCGAGCACCTCCCGCGCCAGCGGCAGCAGCGCGTGCCCGGCGGGAGTGAGCGCGACGCGGTGTGTGCTGCGCTCGAACAATTGCTGGCCGAGCTCGTGTTCGAGATCCTTGACGCGCTGGCTCAGTGGCGAGGCCGCCATGTGCAGCTTGCGGGCCGCCTGGGAGAAGTTCAGCTCTTCGGCCACGGCCACGAAGTACCGCAGGTGCAGGATCTCCACCCCCTCACCCTACGGCCCGCCTCCCGAAACCGCAGGTCACGTGGCCAGCCCCACTCTCCCCACCTCCGCACAGACCGCCCACACGCGTGCACAGACGGGGAACACGGCTACTGGCTGCGAGATGTCGACATCACGTGATCTCTTAGGAGCTAAGAGATCGCCATCTGTCGACAGATGGCGAAGGCGCACGAGCGCGCTGGGTCGGGAGGGAGCGCGTTGCCGGGGCGTCAGGTGGGGAGGGTGAGGGTGAAGGCGGCGCCGCCTTCGGGGGCGGGGCCGGCGGTCAGAGTGCCGCCCATCCGGGTCACCAGGCCGTGTGCGAGGGCGAGGCCGATTCCGGAGCCGACCGGGCGGCTGTCGCGGTACTTCGCGTTGAGGACGCCGCGATCGAAGGCGACGGCGTAGTCCTCTTGCGCCAGGCCTGGGCCGCCGTCGCGGACTTGGAGCACGGCTGATCCGGTCGGGGTGACCTGGAGGGAGAGGACGATCGGGGCTCCGGAGGGCGTGACGCGCAGGGCGTTCTCGCACAGGCCGTCGAGCACCTGCCGTAGTCGTCGCGGGTCAGCGACCACGGTCACCGGGAACGCGGGCAGCTCCGCCCGCAGCGGCACGCCTTCCCGCTCGCACCGCAGCCGCCATACCTCGGCGCCGTCCCGGACCAGCGCCACGACGTCGAGCTCCGCCATGTCCAGCCGGAACTCGTCCGCACCGAGCCGCGCGAGGTCGAGCAGGTCGCTGACCAGCCGTTCCAGCCGTTGCGACTCGCGCTGGATGGTCTGCCCGGCGTGGACCGCGGCGTCGCCGGTGACCACGCCGTCGGCCAGCGCCTCCGCGAAACCGTTGACAGCGGTCAGCGGCGTGCGCAGCTCGTGGGACACCGACAGCAGGAACTCCCGTTGCCGCGCTTCGCTGTGATGCAGCGCGTCGGCCAGTTCGTTGACCGACCTCGCGACGTCGGCGACCTCGGCCGGGCCTTCCACCGGGACCCGCAGATCCCGTCGCCCACCCCGCATACTGCTCGCGACAGCCGCCGCGCGACGCAGCGGACGGGCGAGCAACCGGCCGAGCCCGAACCCCGCCAGCGCGGCGACGACCAGTCCGATTCCCAGTGCCAGCAGGATGTTCCGCACGAGCAGCCGCAGTGTCCGATCGCCAGTCTGCACCGGCTGCACGAGCGCGAACCCGGCGCCGCGCGGGCCCACGGGCCGAATCTCCACGAGGAACTGCTGGGCCTCCACCGTCACCGTGGACGAAAACGGCGCGAGCTTCGGCAACCCGGCTTGCGACGCGGCGAGCAGCGTCGTCGGGTCGCCCCCGGCCTGCTGCCCGTTCGGGCGCCGCACGATGACCGCGATTCCCTGTCCCCGCACCACGTCGGCCACCTTGGTGACGCCGAACCGGCTGCCGACCGTGCCGCTGTCGTCGAGCTGGCTCGCCACGACGTCGGCCTGCGCCGACAGCGACTGCCGCAGCACCTCGGTCGCCGTGTTGCGGACGAGCTTGGCCGCCACCAGCCCGGCGACGATCACCGCGATCCCCGTGACCGCCAAGCAGACCAGGGTGATCCGCATCGCGAGCGAGCCGCGTTTCATCCGCCGTCCGCGGAGTAGCCGATGCCCCGGACTGTCCTCAGTGGACTCTCGTCGCCCAGTTTCGCCCGCAGCTGCGCGATGTGGACGTCGACGGTCCGCGTCCCGGCCGACGCCGAGTAGCCCCACACGGAACTGAGCAGCTGCTCCCGCGTGAACACCTGCCCCGGCCGCCGGAGCAGATGCGCGAGCAGGTCGAATTCGGTCGACGTCAACGCGATTTCCGCCTCACCCGCCCACACCCGGCGCCGGATGACGTCGACGCGGGTACCGCCCGCCGAGTACGTCTCGGCGGGCGGCAGCGAACCGGCGGAGCGCCGCAGCACGGTCCGCACCCTGGCGGCGAGTTCGCGCGGGCTGAACGGCTTGGTGAGGTAGTCGTCGGCGCCGATCTCCAGTCCCAGCAACCTGTCCAGCTCGTCGTCGCGGGCGGTCACGAACAGCACCGGCGTCCAGTCGCCGTCGGTCCGCATGGTCTTGCAGATCTCGATTCCGTCCATTCCGGACAAACCGATGTCGAGCACCACCGCCACCGGCCGCAACCGGCGCACGGCCGCGAGCGCGGCGAGACCGTCGGACTCGATGTGCACGCCGAAACCGTCGCGTGTCAGGTACATCGCCGCCAGCTCGGCGATGGCGGCCTCGTCCTCGGCCACCAGCACCAGTCCGCGCCCGGCTGACGAACTCACGCGATCCCCTTCCGTTCCCGGCATCCTAATCCGCCCGATGAACCCGCGACGCGATCGCGTCGCCAGGGCGCTCCTTCCAGAATCAGCTCACGTGCCGGTGGTCGGCGCCCTGCCCCCGAGATAGCGTGCCTTCGGCCAAAGCGGGTTCGTGTATGGCATTTGCGTAGGGCGGCGCGGCTAACCGGTAGACCTCCCTAAGGGTTCGCGTCGCCCGACATATCCGCGTCGATGTTGTCGAGAGTGGACTGGATCCCGGAAAGCTCACTGCTCGGCTGGGAAGGCGTTGAAGGCGACGCCGTGTCGTTTTCACACCCCGCGCAGCCCAGCGCTACCACTGCGGCGAAAGCCAGAGCTATGACTGCCTTCACTTCGTCGGCCCGGCGGGCTTGCAGTGTGCGGCGGTGAAGGTGTCGAGCCGCTGCTTGGCGCTGTTGAGGTCCCCGATCCGGCTCGCGCGCTTGTCGGCCCGCTTCTGCAGCCGGTCGGCGATCTCGGTGTGGCCCTTGGCGCGCTGGTCGGCGGCCTTGGCCTTGAGGTTCGCGACCGACCCCGCGACATGCGCGCCGCCGTTGATCCGCTCGGCGAGGTTCGCCGTCCGTTTGGTCAGCTTGGGCACCCATTCGTTGCAGACCTGCTGCGACTCTTCCGGGCTGAGCGTGATCGGCGCGACGGGGGCGGGCGTGGTCGTCTGCGCGGACGCGATGGGGGCCATGGCGAGCACGGTGAGCGCCGCTCCGCAGCACGCGACGGCGCCGCGGCGCGTCCAGGTTGAGGCCGTCATGGGACTCCTTTCCGAACCCCGGCACGCTGCCGGGTACCCAGTACCTTGGCCGGGCAGTGTTCGGTGGGCGTCGGGGAAATGTTCGGGTCAGGTAAGACCTCGGCGTCCGCCCGGGAGACCGCACCATAAAGTAAGCGCCATGTCAGCGCCACGACGTGGATCGACCGGACGGACGCAGGAGGAGCGCAGCTCTGCCATGCGCCTGCGCCTGCTGGACGCCACCATCGACTGCCTCGTCGAGTACGGCTACGCGGGTACGACGACCACGAAGGTGGCCGACCGCGCCGGGGTCACCCGCGGCGCGCAGGTGCATCACTTCCCGACGAAGGCCGACCTCGTGACGTCCGCGATCCGGCATCTGGCGGCCAAGCGCACCGAGGTCGCGATGGCCGAACTGGACAGGCTCAAGGCGTCCGTGGACCCGATCGGCGACGCGCTGCAGCTGCTCTGGGACATGCACCAGGGCCCGGTCTTCTCCGCCACGGTCGAGCTGTGGGTCGCCTCCCGGACCGATCCGGACCTACGGCGGCAGATGGCGATGGTCGAGCCGATCGCCACCGGCAGCCTGGTCGAGTTCGGCAAGGCGATCATGCCCGAGTACGCCACGCACCCCGAGTTCCTGCACGCGGTCTACACCGCGATGGACGTCGTGCGCGGCATTCTCATCGCGAGCTGGGCGACCCACGACCAGGTCGAGCTCGAAGCCCGCTGGACCCGCGGGCGCGGCCACCTCCGCCTGCTGTTCTCGACCCTGATGGAGTCGGTGGCCGCGCCGCGCTGAGCCGCGTCAGGCCTGCTGGGCCTTGACCACCCCGGCGACCCACTCGCGCAGGCCCACCGGCTCGCGGCCGATCAGCTTGGCGAGGTCCTGGGCCCGGTGGTCGAGCTCGCCCCTGGCGATGGCCAGCTGTGCGTCGATGAGCACCGGCACGAAGTCGGCCGGGACCCCGGCAGCGGCCAGCGCGGCGGCGGACTCGTCGGGGGTGATCTCCTCGTAGGCGATCTCGCGACCGGCCGCGGCACCGATGGCCTCGGCCCAGTCCGCGTAGCTGTGGGCGGCCGTGCCACCCAGCTCGTACACCATGTTTTCGTGACCTTCGGTGGCCAGCACGGCCGCGGCGGCGTTCGCGAAGTCGTCCCGCGTGGCCGAAGCGACCTTGCCGCCCTGCGTCGGCGTGGCGACCTTGCCGGTCGCGAGCGCGCCGAGGACGGTGCCGAAGTCGTTCTCGAAGTACCAATTGTTGCGCAGGAACGTGTACGGGATGCCGCTGGCCTTGATCGCCTCTTCGGTGGGCCGGTGGGTGTCGGCCAGCGAGATCTTGTTGGTGTCCGCCTTGGTGATCGAGGTGTAGACGATGTGCCCGACCCCGGCCGCCTTCGCGGCGTCGACAGCGTTCGTGTGCTGGAGGAGACGGCTCTCGGTGTCGCCCTGGCTGGAGATGATCAGCAGCTTGTCCGCGCCGGCGAACGCCGTGGCCAGGGTCTCCGGCCGCAGGAAGTCGCCCTCGCGGGCTTCGACGCCGAGGTCCGCGGCCTTCTTCGGGTCACGCACGCTGGCCACGACCTGGTCGGCGGGGACGCGAGCCAGCAGGTGCTTGACCACTGCCCGGCCCAGTTGGCCGGTCGCGCCGGTTACCACGATCGTCATAGTTCGCTCCTTGGTTCGGTGAGGTGTTCGTCGTGGTCAACCTGGCTCCGCAGCCATTAATTTCCGAAAGAGAGTAATGACTTTGAAGTGTGTTACTATCTAATGGAGAGTAAGGAGCTCGTGATGCAGCTGCCCAACCCGTTCGACAAGGCGTGCCCGACCCGTCAGCTGCTCGACCGCATCGGGGACCAATGGACCGTGCTGATCGTGCTGACGCTGGCCGAGGGCCCGATGCGGTTCACCGAAATCGGGAAACGGGTCGACGGGATCTCACAGAAGATGCTCACCCAGACCCTGCGGAGCCTGGTGCGCGACGGGATGCTGAAGCGCACGGCGTACGCGGTCATCCCGCCGAGGGTCGACTACGAGCTGACCGGCCTCGGCCGTGAACTGGTCGTGCCGCTGAGCGTGCTCGAAAAGTGGGCCACCACGCATATGGGGCAGGTCCAGGAAGCGCGGGACGTCTTCGACCAGGGGCAGGCGCCGGTCAACGCCTGAGCACGGCGTCCGCCGCGGCTCGGGTCCGCTCGCGGTCGTCGAGCAGGTCGGTGCTGTCGAGGTATTGGTCGACGGCGCCGAGCCGGGGGAGCGCGGCGACCTCGGGATCGGTGACGCTCGCGGTGAGGGCCTCGGCGAAGCGTTCGGCGTGCAGGACCTGGAACGGCCGGTCGTGGTACGGCCGTGTGCCCGGGTCGACAGGCTTGGTCAGGCCGAGTTCGTTGTGCAGCGCCCCGGCGGTTTCGTAGACGCGGGCGAGATGCCGTTCACGGTCTCGCCAGCTGGTGGCCGACAGGACCTCGGTGAGCGGGAGATCCTTCGCGCACGGAAGCTGCGTGAACGCGCTGCCCAGCCATTTGCCGTACGGCGGGTAGCGGCGTGCCATCAGCAGGCAGAGGCGCATCAGATCGCGGACCAGGCGAGCGGCGACGACGGCGGACCCGAGCTCGTCACCGACCTCGCCGCAGCGCCCGACGAAGGCCTCCTCCTGCGAAACGCGTTGCCACTGGCAGGCGAGGACGTGACGCCACACGTCGTCCGGATACCAGCGCAGGTTCTCCCGCGCCGGGACGAGTTCGCCGAGCCCGTCGTGGAACACCGAGCCCGCGGTGACTTCCGCGAGCGTCTGCGTCGGAGTGGCCAGCCAGTCGGACGCCGCGATGGAGCGCCGCGGATCGAAGCCGAGGTGGCCTTCGAGCCAGCCGCCGAGCTCGGTGACCTCGACGCGATGATGGACCGGGCCGTCGGTGAGCCGCATGTGCCGGACGTGCCCGCCACCGGGGACGAAATGCGTGGGATAGCCGAGGAAAGTCTTGGGCAGCTCTTCGGCGAGCATGCCGGTGATCGCCGCGGCGTGCTTTTCGGTGTTTTCTGTGTCTTCTGGGGCGAGGAAGAGCTGGAGACCGGGGCCCCAATCGTGGTCGGCGGAGCGTCCGGTGTCGAAACCGAGCACCTCCGAACCACCGCCGATCCGCGCGGCGGTATGCCGGAGTGCCGGGAAGTGCTTGTCCAGTAGCGGTTCCACGGCTTCCCGGTAGTACCGCTCGGACAGTCGCAACCCGGGGACGAACGCTGGCTCCATCCCCGCATCCTGGTCGAAAGCCGCCGAGCCCGCGATCGCGGCTGGACACTTCGGCGGCCGCCGACACGTGCGGGCGTTACCTTCGAGACATGGCATTCCGCGATCTCCACCAGCCCGGCCGTCCATTGCTGCTGCCCAACGTGTGGGAGTTCGGCGTCGGCGCTCTCCTTACGGCACAGGGTTTTCCCGCGCTCGGCACGACCAGTCTGGGCGTCTCGGCGGCCGCGGGGGAGCCCGACGGCCATCCGCGCACGCTGGACGCCACGATCGGCCTGGCGTGGAGTCTGTCCACATTGGACACTTTTGTCACGGTGGACATCGCGGACGGGTTCAGCGCGGATCCGGGCGCGGTGGCGGATCTGGCGGCCGTGCTGGCCGAGGCGGGGGCCGTGGGCATGAACATCGAGGACGGCCGCGCCGACGGGAAACTCGCCGACGTCGACACGCAGTGCGCGCTGATCGCCGCGATGAAGGCCCGCGTGCCGGACCTGTTCGTCAACGCGCGGACCGATACGCATTGGCTCGGTACCGGGCCCATGTCGGAGGCGCTCTCGCGGGTGAAGGCGTACGGCGACGCCGGGGCGGACGGCGTTTTCGTGCCGGGACTCACCGGCGCGGGGGACATCGAGGCCGTGGTGCGGGCCGTCGAGCTGCCGGTCAACGTGCTCTTCTCGCCGGCCGGGCCCTCGGTCGCGCAGCTCGCGGAGTTCGGTGTCGCGCGGATCAGCCTGGGCTCGCTGCCGTACCGGATGGCGCTCGCGGCCGCCGTCGAGACGGTCACCGCCGTGCGCGATGGCCGCCCCCTGCCGCTCACCCCACCCACCTACGCCGACGTCACCACCCTGCTCCCCACCTGACCCCGCCACCGCGGTATTCGGGGGCGCGGCGGGTGGCGGTCGCCTAGCCTCGGGCTCATGCACGCATTCGGCGCGGATTTCGACGTTCCTGCTGGCTACCTGAACACCACGAGCATCGGGATACCGCCGGCGCACGTCGCCGACGCCGTGCTGACGGCGGTGGGCGACTGGAGCCGCGGCATGGCCGCACCGCCGGACTTCGACCACGCTGTGCACGTCGCGCGCGGGGCGTTCGGGCAGCTCGTGGGGGTGCCGCGGGAGCACGTGGCGATCGGGGCCTCGGTCTCGCAGCTCATCGCGACGGTCGCCGCGGGACTGCCGGACGGTGCCAAGGTCCTGACCGTGGAGGGCGAGTTCACCAGCACCACCTTCCCGTTCGCCGCGCAGGCCCATCGCGGGGTCGAAGTGACCGAGGTGCCGCTGGCGGACCTGGCCGCGCACGTCGAGGGCCACGACCTCGTCACGGTCAGCGTTGTCCAATCCGCCGACGGGACGCAGGCAGACCTCGACGCGCTGCGGGCCGCCGCGGAGGCGAGCGGGGCCCAGGTGCTGCTGGACGTCACCCAGGCCGCCGGATGGCGGCCGCTGCGCCTCGACTGGGCCGACTGGGTCGTCGGCGCCGGGTACAAGTGGCTGCTTTCGCCGCGCGGAGCGGCGTGGCTCGCCGTGCATCCCCGTGCGCTCGAACGCACCCCGCCGATCGCCGCCAACTGGTACGCCGGGGACGACCCGTGGAAGTCCGTCTACGGCCTGCCGCTGCGACTCGCCGCCGGAGCCCGCTCGCTGGACATCTCCCCGGTCTGGTTCGCCCAGGTCGGGGCCGCCGTGGCGCTGCCGTATCTGGCGTCCCTGGACCTCGGCGCGGTTCAGGCACACTGCGTGAAACTCGCGGACACCCTGCTGACCAGGCTCGGGCTGCCGGAACGCGGGAGTGCCATCGTCGCGCTGGACGCCGATGGCGAGCGGATCGCCCAAGCCGGGGTGAAGGCGAGCAACCGCGCCGGGAAGGTCCGCGTGGGCTTTCATCTGTACAGCTCACTGAGCGATGTGGAGCTGGTGTCAGACGCGTTCGAGTGAACCTCGCAGCGGTGAACTACCGTATCTCCTCGTGGTTGGTGCGCGATTTTCCCCAGGGGCCGGTGACACGGCGCCCCTGCAGCGGGTCGGTGGTCCCGCCCCGCAGATTAAGCCGAAGCTCACTCCGCTCAAGGGCGCGGGCCTGCTCGGCATCGCCGTCGTGTCCGGGTTGCTCTGGTGGCTGATCCGCCACGAAGAGCCCGCGGCTCCGGTGGCCCAGCAGCCGGCGAACACCGGGCAGTTCCAGTTCACCCTGGCCGAGGGGCCCGAGGTCTCCACCGACTGCGCGAAGAAGTCGTACAACAAGACCCAGGACTTCTTCGGGAAAAACCCCTGCCGCAGGCTTTCCCGCGCGCTCTACACGACGACCGCCGGCGGGACCAAGGCCTTGGTGTCGGTTGTGCTGGTGACGATGCCGGATGCGGGGAAGGCCACTGCGCTTAAGGCGCTCACCGACGAGAACGACACCGGCAACATCAGCGACATGGTCCGCGACAAGACCGCGAAGATTCCTGGCCAGCCTGCACTTGCTGATGGCGAGTACGAGTCGCACGTGATCGGTAACGAGGTGACCATCGTCCTCGCCAACTTCTTCAACGGGCACAAGGACACCACGCTGATCAACAAGGTCGCGGTGGATGCGATCCGCTTGTCGTCGAATCTGGCTAAGTAGCTGTGCCGCACGGGTTGGCTTGGGCGGGGGATTACCCCAAAGCGGCGTTGGGGGCACTCAACGCCCCCAACGCCGCTTTGGGGGAATCCTGGAGGGCTTGGCGGGGTGCGGCTCAAAGCTGCGGGGTTGGGCTCTGGCTTGTGTGGCTCAGAGCTGCGTGGTGCGTACAGAGGTTATGGCTAGAAGCCTGTGTTTATTGGCAGGCGCGCGATCAGGTTTGCGTGACCAGGGCGTGGCATGGGGAGGTCGCTTGCGACTTGTTCGGGGGCGCCCTGCTCCCGCAAACCTGGCCTTCGGCGAGCGCGCGCGGTGAAGACTTCCGGCCGTGGCCGGCCGGAAGTCGTGGTGACTGGGTTTACGGACTTAGGGCCTGCGTGGCTGGGTTTGTGGGGGTGACTGGCTTACGGACTGTGGGGTTAGGGGAGGGCGACGGCGGAGGGTTTTTGGTCTGACGCCATGCGCCAGGGGGTGCCGCGGCGGGCCGAGGCGATGAGGGCGCGGGTGGCGCTCGAGCGCAGGCCGGGGTCGTCGGTTTGGCCGACCACGCCGCGCCACGCCGCCGTCGTGTCGGACTCGGCGGTGGCGACGACGGCCTTCGCGGACGACTCGTCGGTCACCGGCTTCGGCGGCACGTAGGCGGCTTCCGCGGAAACCGGGGTGGCTCCGGCCGCCGAAAGCACTCGCTCGCAGAAGTCGCGGCGCTTGACGTGCTCGGCCGAGCCTTCGTTCGCGGCCTTCGTGAAGTCGGCCGACAGGTACGCGCTGACCAGTCCGTAGGTCCAGATCGCAGCGTGTTCCGCGGACAGTGCCTGCTGCAGGGCCTCGACGGCGGCGGGCGGCAGGATCGTGATCGACGGTTGCGCCAGGTCGGTGCTGCTCTCGCCGCTGTCGAGGGCGGGAGTGAGCCGTTGCAGCCCGGCACACCCACCGGCGATCGACGCCAGCAGTCCCGCGCGGTACCGCGACTCGGTGCCGAGGAGGCTTTCCGCCTGTGCTCGCGCCGCCGCGAGCCGTAGTTTGAGCCCGGCGACGCCTTCCGACGGCGCGTCGGACGCCTTGGCCGAGGACTTGGGGCGGTTCAACCTGTCCACTTCGGACTGCAACGCCTGGGCATGCTCGGTGCGCGCGGCCGCGACCTGCTTGGCGACGTCGGCGTCCTTCGCCGAGGACTGGGCCAGCGAGGTGGCTGCGGCGGCATCGGATTTCGCCTGCTCAAGCAGCGGGACCAGTGGGTCGGGGCTTTCGTCGTAGCCCTTCCCACAGGCCGCGGCGAGCGGGATGGCGACGGCGGCCAGCGCTCCCGCGCGCAGGATCCGTCGTCGGCTGAGCTTGCTCGATTCCCCGGTCACACCGAGCCATCCTGCCAGGAGCCGGCCGGGCGACGACGCTCGCGCGCTCCGAACCGGCCACAAGATAAGCTCAACCAACACTGACACACGAATACACAGGAGTGCTTCCACGTGCCCAACGAACTCGCCACCCGGCTCGAGCCCCTCGTGGCCGGTGCCGTCACGGCCGCGGGTTTCGACCTCGACTCGTTCGAGGTGCAGCAGGCCGGCCGGCGTCAGCTGGTCAAGGTCGTCGTCGACGGTGACGAAGGCGTGGGGCTGGACGAGGTGGCCGAGATCAGCCGCGCGGTGTCCGCCGTGCTCGACGAGAACGAGCACGTGATCGCCAGCGCGTACACCCTCGAGGTCACTTCCCCCGGCCTGGACCGGCCGCTGGGCAAGCCGAGACACTGGCGCCGGGCGAAATTCCGGCTGGTGCGCGTCACCCCGCGCGACGGCAAGGAATTCATCGGCAGGGTCGGGCGCTCTACCGAGGACGCGGCCAGGGTCCTCGTCGACGGAGTCATCCGCGACGTCGCCTACGCCGACGTGGCCAAGGCCATGATCGAGATCGAGTTCAAGCAACCCCCCGCGGACGACCTCAAGCTCCTTGAGGAAGACGCCACCAGCACTGAGCCGAAGGAGGAGTCGAAGTGAACGTCGACATCGCCGCACTACGCGCGATCGAACGGGACAAGGACATCCCCTTCGAAACCGTGATCGACGCCATCGAGACGGCGTTGCTGACCGCGTACAAGCACACCGAGGGGCACCAGCCGCTCGCGAAGATCGACATCGACCGCAAGAGCGGCCTGGTGCGCGTGCTGGCCCGCAAGATGGACGAGGCCGGTGAGGTCGCCGAGGAGTGGGACGACACCCCCGAGGGCTTCGGCCGGATCGCCGCCACCACCGCCCGCCAGGTCATCCTGCAGCGCCTGCGGGACGCCGAGCACGAGCGGACCTTCGGCGAGTTCTCCGCCAAGGAGGGCGAGATCATCGCCGGGGTGATCCAGCGTGACGCGCGGGCCAACGCGCGCGGCATGGTCGTCATCGAGGTCGGCGACGCCGAGGGCGTGCTGCCGCAGGGCGAGCAGGTCCCCGGCGAGACCTACGAGCACGGCAGCCGCATCAAGGCCTACGTCGTCACCGTCGCCCGCGGCAACCGTGGCCCGCAGATCACGCTTTCGCGCACCCACCCGAACCTCGTCCGGAAGCTGTTCGCGCTTGAGGTCCCGGAGATCGCCGACGGCACGGTGGAGATCGCCGCCGTCGCGCGCGAGGCCGGGCACCGCACGAAGATCGCGGTGCACTCGAAGGTTTCGGGAGTCAACGCCAAGGGCGCGTGCATCGGCCCGGTCGGCGCCCGTGTGCGCAACGTCATGAGCGAGCTCGCCGGCGAGAAGATCGACATCATCGACTACTCGGAGGATCCGGCGCGCTTCGTCGGGAATGCCCTGTCGCCGGCGAAGGTTATTTCTGTGCGAGTGGTCGACGAGCGCGCGAAAACGGCGCGGGTCGTCGTCCCGGACTACCAGTTGTCCCTGGCCATCGGCAAGGAAGGGCAGAACGCCCGCCTCGCCGCACGCCTGACCGGCTGGCGGATCGATATCCGCAGTGACGCCGCACCGGAGCCTGTGCCCGCTGAAAAGCAGGAGGCCCCGCAGTCGCCGGACGAAGCCCGTCAGGAGGAGCCGCGACGCGCGGCGACAACCGGTTCGGCTGAGTGAGGGGCGACGGGCTAGACTCACTAGTGGTTCAAGACCCACGCGGCGGAACCACACACCAAAACCACCGGCCTGCTCCGGTGCGGACGTGTGTGGGATGCCGTGAGCGGGCCTTGGCCGGTGAGTTGCTGCGAGTGGTCGCGGTGGACGGACAGCTGGTCGTCGACGAACGTCGGCGGCTCCCGGGCAGGGGTGCTTGGTTGCACCCGCGCCCAGGTTGTCTGGACAAGGCCGAGCGTCGGCGAGCGTTTCCCAGAGCCCTACGGTTCACCGGGATCCTCGACGGCCAAGTGCTCAGAGACCATTTCGAGCGGTTCGCCGCAGTTGGTGGGGACGGGAGAGTTTCTCCCGTCCAGTCGGAATCAAGGAAGCAGGTCGACCCGTCATGAGTCAGCCGTGAAGCTGAAGCCATGAACGCGCGACAATAGGACGAGGTCTGCGGGTCTGCCGCCGGCCTCCCCAGAATAGGAGAGCTGTGCCAGGCAAGGCCCGTGTACATGAGCTTGCTAAAGAGCTCGGTGTTACCAGTAAAGACGTCCTAGCCAAGCTCAAAGAGCAGGGCGAGTTCGTCAAGTCCGCGTCGTCGACCGTCGAGGCACCCGTTGCCCGCCGGCTTCGTGACGCGTACCCGGGCAAGGGTGGCGCCAAGCCCGCCCCCGCCCCGCCGCGTCCCGCGGCACCGGCTTCGAACGGGACCCCCGCGGCCCCGTCGTCCGCCGCCCCTTCCGCACCCGCGGCGACCCCGGCTCCGTCCGGTGGCGCCCCGCGCCCCGGTGGCATGCGTCCCGGACCCCGTCCGGGTCCGAAGCCGCCGGCCGCCCCGGCCCCGGTCGAGCAGCCCGCTGCTCCGCGTGAAGTGGCCCCGGTCGCCAAAGCGGAGCCCACGGCCCCGCCCGCGCCGAAGCCCCAGCAGGAAGCCCCGGCAGCTCCGGCCGCCAAGGCTCCTGCCGCCCAAGCCCCCGCGACTCCTCCGTCGAGTTCGACCGGTTCGGTCGTCCCGCCGAAGCCGCAGGGTCCCAAGGCACTTGGTCCCAAGCCCGGCCCGCGTACCCCGCGCGTCGGCAACAACCCGTTCGGTGTCGGTTCCGGTTCGCCGGCCCCGCGTCCGGCCGGTCCGCGTCCCAGTGGTGGCCAGCAGGGTGGTGGCGGCGGTGAGCGTCCGCCGCGTCCCGGTGGCGACCGTCCGGGCGGCGAGCGTCCCGCTCCCCGCCCCGGTGGCGGCGCATCCGGTGGCAACCGGCCCACTCCTGGCAACATGCCGCCGAGGCCGAACCCGGGCATGATGCCAGGTCGTCCGGCTCCCCGTCCCGGTGGTGGCCCCGCCGGTCGCGGTGGACCCGGTGGTGCCGGTCGCGGCGCGCCCGGTGGCGGTCCCGCCGGTCGTGGCGGCCCTGGTGGCGGTCCCGCTGGTCGTGGCGGTCCCGGTGGCGGTGGCGGCGGTTTCCGTCCCGGTGGCGGCGGTCCTGGTGGCGGTGCCGGTGGCGGCTTCCGTCCCGGTGGCGGCGGTCCCGGTGGTGGCGGTGGCGCCCCCGCAGGTGGCGGTGGCTTCCGTGGTGGCGGTGGCGGTCGTGGTGGCCCCGGTGGCCGCGGCGGTACCGCTGGTGCCTTCGGTCGTCCCGGTGGTCCCGCTCGTAAGGGCCGGAAGTCCAAGCGCCAGAAGCGCATGGAGTACATGGACAACATGCAGGCGCCCAGCGTCGGTGGCGTTCGCCTGCCCAAGGGCAGCGGCGAAACGATCCGCCTGCCGCGTGGCGCTTCGCTGACCGACTTCGCCGAGAAGATCGACGCCAACCCGGCTTCGCTGGTGCAGGTGCTCTTCCACCTCGGTGAGATGGTCACGGCGACGCAGTCCGTGTCGGACGACATCCTCGAGCTGCTCGGCGGCGAGATGAACTACGTCGTCCAGGTCGTCAGCCCGGAGGAAGAAGACCGCGAGCTGCTCGGCACCTTCGACATCACCTATGGCGACGACGCCGGTGGCGAAGAAGACCTGCAGGTCCGGCCGCCGGTCGTGACGATCATGGGTCACGTCGACCACGGTAAGACCCGGCTGCTCGACACGATCCGCAAGACGAAGGTGCGCGAGGGCGAAGCCGGTGGCATCACCCAGCACATCGGCGCCTACCAGATCGAGACCGAGCTCGAGGGCAACCCGCGTCTCGTGACGTTCATCGACACCCCGGGTCACGAGGCGTTCACCGCCATGCGTGCTCGTGGTGCGAACGCCACGGACATCGCGGTCATCGTGGTCGCGGCCGACGACGGCGTCATGCCGCAGACGGTCGAGGCGATCAACCACGCGCAGGCCGCCAAGGCCCCGATCGTGGTCGCGATCAACAAGATCGACAAGGAGGGCGCGAACCCGGACAAGATCCGGCAGCAGCTCACCGAGTACAACCTCGTGGCCGAGGAATACGGCGGCGACACGATGTTCGTCGAGATCTCGGCGCGGGAGAACATCAACATCGATGGTCTCCTCGAGGCGATCCTGCTGACGGCGGACGCCGCACTCGACCTCCGGGCCAACCCGAACATGGAGGCCCAGGGTGTCGCGATCGAGGCGCACCTGGACCGCGGTCGCGGTCCGGTCGCCACGGTGCTGGTCCAGCGCGGAACGCTGCGCGTCGGTGACTCCGTCGTCGCCGGTGACGCGTACGGCCGCGTGCGGAAGATGGTCGACGAGCACAACGTCAACGTCACCGAAGCGACCCCGTCGCGTCCGGTCCAGGTCATCGGGTTCACCTCGGTGCCTGGCGCCGGCGACACGTTCCTCGTCGTCGACGAGGACAGGGTCGCCCGGCAGATCGCCGAGCGGCGTTCGGCCCGTACTCGCAACGCGCTCAACGCGTCGCGTCGTAAGCGGGTCAGCCTGGAAGACCTCGATGAGGCCTTGAAGGAGACGAGCACCCTTAACCTGATCATCAAGGGTGACAACTCCGGTACGGTCGAGGCCCTCGAAGCCTCGCTGATGCAGCTGGATGTCGGCGAAGAAGAGGTCGAGCTCAACGTGGTCCACCGCGGTGTCGGTGGCGTCACGGAGTCCGACATCGACCTGGCGACCGCGTCCAACGCGATCGTCCTGGGCTTCAACGTGCGGGCACAGGGCAAGGCGACTGAGCGGGCCAACCGCGATGGCGTCGACGTCCGGTACTACACGGTCATCTACCAGGCGATCGACGAGATCGAAGCCGCGCTCAAGGGCATGCTCAAGCCGATCTTCGAAGAGGTCGAGCTGGGCAAGGCCGAGATCCGCGGGATCTTCAAGTCGTCGAAGGTCGGTACGATCGCGGGTTGCATGGTCATCTCGGGTGAGATCCGGCGTAACGCCAAGGGTCGTCTCCTCCGTGACGGCAACGTCATCGTGGAGAACCTGCCGATCAACTCGCTGAAGCGCGAAAAGGACGACGTCACCGAGGTCCGCGAGGGCTTCGAGTGTGGTCTCACCTTGGGTAACTACAGCGATTTGAAGCTCGGCGACGTCATCGAGACGTACGAACAGCGCGAGAAGCCTCGCGCCTGATAACTGAGAAGCGGCCCGGGGAGAGGCAACTGTCTCTCCCCGGGCCGTCTCGTCTCCACCTCGACCCGGGATCGCAGCTTTTGATAAGCACCGTCCCCTGACACCACCCTTGACACATGTTTGTTGGAGCCCTTGAGCTCGACATCCTGCTCGGCGACGTCCATTCGCTGAAGCAGAAGCGATCCCTCGTCAAACCGGTGCTGGCCGAAGTACGCAAGCGCTTCGACGTCTCGGTGGCCGAAGCCGGTCATCAGGACCTGCACCGGCGGGCGCTGATCGGCGTGGCCGTGGTCGCCGCGGGTGGCGAACACATCCGGGACGTGCTCGACTCGTGCGAACGGTATGTGGCGAGCAGGCCGGAGTTCGAACTGCTGTCCGCGCACCGCCGGCTCATCGGGCCGGACGACTGAAGACTGAGAAGAAGAACAGATAGGGAAAACCCATGGCCGACCCAGCACGGGCGCGCAAGCTCGCGAAGCGGATCTCGCAGATCATCGCGTCCGCTATCGAGCACGACATCAAGGACCCGCGGCTGAACTACGTGACCATCACGGACACGAAGATCACCGCGGACCTGCACGACGCCACCGTCTTCTACACGGTGCTGGCGGAGAAGCTCGACGTCGAACCGGACTTCGAGGCCGCCGCGGCGGCGCTGGAATCCGCGCGCGGGCTCCTGCGGTCGAAGGTCGGCGCGGGCACCGGCGTGCGCTACACGCCGTCGATCCTGTTCCAGGCGGACAACATCCCCGAGGACGCGAAGCGGATCGAAGCGCTGCTCGCCAAGGCCCGCGAGTCCGACGAAGAGGTCGCCCGCCGCCGGACCGATGCCGCCTACGCCGGCGACGCCGACCCGTACAAGGCCCCGCGGGAAGAGTCCGACGAGGACGAGAAGGAAGCGGACATCCACGTCCTGCGCAACTCCTTCGTCGAGCCCGACTCCCATTCCTGACGCCGGAGTTTCCCGGCGCGGACTGCTGCTCGGGGGAGCGGCGCTGCTGGTCACCGGCAGTGCCTGCTCCTCGGCGGCCGTCGTGATCCCGCCCGCGCCGCCCGTCGAGCGGCCACCGTCCTCGCCGACTCCGCTCAGGAATCCGGTGACGATCCAGCGGATGCGCTCGGCGGCCCGCGGCAAGGACGTCGACCTCGTGCTCGTCACGCCGGAAGGTGTTGCGGCGGCCGGGCTTCCGGTGGTACTGGCGTTGCACGGCCGCGGTGCGAATGCGCGGACTTTCCTGGATCTCGGCCTGCCCGCGGTCCTCACTGAGGCGGTGCGCTCCGGCGTGCCGCCTTTCGCCGTCGCTGCCGTCGACGGCGATCACTACTGGGTCGCGACGGATCCGGCCGACGACCCGCAGAAGATGCTGACCGACGAGCTGCCCGGATGGCTCGCCCAGGTCGATCTCAAGCCGCCGTCCGCCGCGTTCGGCATCTCCATGGGCGGTTTCGGCGCCTTGCGCTACGCGCGCGATCGCGGCCTCAAAGCCGTCGCCACGGCCAGCGCCGCCCTCTTCGTCAGCTGGAGCGATGCCAAGGCGCGCAAGGTCTTCCGCGACGAAACCCAGTGGCGCGACCACGAACCCCTGCTCCACACCGCCGCCCTCCGCGCGACACCGACGGGCATCTGGTGCGGCACCAGCGACCCGTTCATCACCGCCGCCCGCAAATACCGCCAGGCCGCCACCCCCGAGGTCGTCGAACTCTCCGCCGGCGCCCACACCGAGAAATACTGGACCCGGGTCCTCCCCGAAATCCTCACCTTCACCGGCACCCGCGCCTGAGTGCAACTCACGCGCACTCAAGTGCAGTCTGTGCACGCATGAGCGCCATCCCTGCACACATGAACGCCGTCTGCGTACGCGTGACCGCTAGTCGGCGTCGGGCAGCGGGTGCGCGGCCTCGGCGCGGAAGCCGTCGAGCAGGAACGCCAGGTGGCGCCGCCACTGGGGATGGGCCGTCGCGCTGACGGCGAAGTCGAAGTCTTCGAGGCGGAAGTCGGCGCGGAGTTGGCCGGACGCCTGAGCGCGGCAGATCACCTTCCGGAAAGTCTCGCCCGCTCGCTCCTTCACGGCGTCCATCGCGGGCGCGTCCGGGAAGGAGCGGGAGCACACTTCGGTGAACCCGCGGTCCGCCGCCTGGGTCTCGCAGGACCGTTCCAGGAAGTACACGAACCCGTCCCAGGGGTCCTCGAACTCCGCCGCGCGTTCCGCGTGCTCGGCCGACAGCTCCAGCGGGCCGAGGAAAACGGCTTCGATGAGCGCCACACGGGTGGGGAACCGGTTGTAGAGCGTGCCGATCGACACCCCCGCCCGCCGGGCGATCTCCTCCAGGGAGGCGTCGAGCCCGGCGCAGCCGAAGACCTCGCGCGCCGCCGTGACCAGAAGGTCCCGGTTGCGCTGCGCGTCGCGCCTCAGTGGACGTTCTTCGGTGGGCATGAGGCAATTATAGGTAAGTTGAAGCCTGCCTCAAGTTCAGGTACGGCGGCCAAACATGAGGGTCACCTCAACTTATCCGTACTGGAGGAAGCGATCATGAAGACGCTGGTGATTTTCGGGGCCGGACCAGGGCTCGGCGTGGCCACCGCCCGCCGCTTCGGCCCCGAGGGCTTCCGGATCGCGCTCGTCTCCCGCAACGCCGGCCGGCTTGGGTCCTTTGTGGACGAACTGGCCGCAGACGGCATCGAAGCGGCGGCGTTCCCGGCCGAACTGGGCGACCGGGGAACCCACGACGGCGTCGTGGCGGCGATCACCGCGCGCTTCGGCTCGATCGACGTCGCGGTGATCAACGGATTCCTCGACTTCTCCGCGATGCGGCCGGTGCTCGACATCGACGTCGAGAGCATGCAGACCGTGCTGGACGGCACCGTGCTCGCGCCGCTCTCGCTGGTCAGGCTCGTGCTGCCGGGAATGGTCGACCGCGGCGACGGCGCCCTGCTGTTCGGGCTCGGGGCGTCGGCGAAGAATCCGATGCCGCCGCTGGCCGCGCCGGGTTCGGGACAGGCGAGCCTGCGCAACTACATCCACAACCTCAACGTGGAGCTCGCGGGCAAGGGCGTCTACGCCGGTGCCCTGACGATCGGCGCGCTCATCGAGAAGAGCGACGCGCAGCACGCGTACGACTCGAACCCGGACTTGGCGCAGAGCCTGGAGATCGAACGCGTCGAGCCTGCGGACCTCGCCGAGCGGTACTGGGCGATGTACACCAAGCGCGAGCGCGCTGAGGAGCTCGCCGGAGCCATCGCCGAGTAAGCCCGTTCTTCTCGTCCGCAGTTTGACTGTGTCCTTGGGGCATGGTGTGGACTGAGTGGACCTGCGGACGACGAGGGAGGCAGAGAATGGCGTTGAGCACTCGGCAACTCGCCGAGCTTGCGGGCGCGACGGTGAAGGCCATCCGGCACTATCTGTCGAGCACGATCCGGTCGGCCCGCTCCGGGAACAGCGACGCGTAGGCGGCCCCCAGCGCCGAGCCGTAGGAGAACCCGAGGAAGTTGGCCTTCTCCTCACCGAGCGCGGCGCGGATCCGGTCCAGGTCGCGAGCCGTGTTCGCCGTCGTCAAGTGGCGCAGGTGGCCATCGCGGTCGTTCCGCGCGCACTGCTCTGCCACCCCCTTAACGACCTTCGCCCGCTCGACCACCGCCGCATCGTCGGCCGCGTACGGCGGGATGTTGCCGAGGTAGGGCCCGTCGGCGGTGAATCCGCAGCTCACCGGCGCCGAATGCCCGATCCCCCTGGTGTCCATGCCGATCACGTCGTAGCTGTCCGTCACGCTCGCGGGCAGCCCCCGGGCCACCAGGAACGCGGGGAACGCCAACCCGGACCCACCCGGACCACCCGGGTTGAGCAGCAGGATCCCACGCCGCTTGCTCGGATTCTTACTGGCCAGCCGGGAGATCATGATGTCGATCTCGCTGCTCGCCGGATCGGCGTAGTCCACCGGCACCGGCACGGTGGCACAGTCCAATTGGGACGGTGCGGCCTCGGCCACGACATCCTCTGGACACGCGCCCCACGCCACCTGCGTCGCGACCGCGGCCGCGGCGGGCACTACGGCCAGCGCACTGGCGACGCCGATCACCGCCAGATTCCTTGTCACGCTGCGATGTCTGGTCATGTAGCTCCCCTCATCGTGTCGTTTGCGACACCGAGCTAACAGCCTGCCCTTGGGGCACAGTCAAGGAACGCGTGCACAGATTGCACTTGAGTGCGCGCAGAGTGCGTTTGGGTGCGCGCAGAGTGCGCTTAGGACTTAGGCGGGTTTGCGGGCTACTACGAGGTCGCGGACGATGGCTTGGTCGACGCGGTGGGAGAAGTCTTCGAAGGGGCCGCCTTCGCAGACGTCCAGGCCTGCGCGGGCGAGGATCTCGACGAGCTCCTCGCGTTTGGTGACGTAGGTGTTCCACGAGATGCCGATCGCGCCGCCTGGGCGGAGCACGCGTGTCCACACCGGAATGGCGGCGGCCAGCAGGTCGCGTGGGCTGCGCGCCAGGCTCGCGTCCTGCGTGCGGTGGCTGCCGTGCTGTACGCCGTAGGGCGCGTCGGTGACGATGACGTCGACGGAGTTCGCCTTGAGCAGGTCGTCGGCGGTCAGCGTGTCGCAGTTGAGGTAGGTGAGTTTGCGCGTCTCACCTGCCTTGTACTGCTCCTTGGTGAGGCCGAACTCGACGTCCAGGCGGCGGCCGAGGCGCACCTTGTTGCGGCGGACCTGCCCGGACTCCGCGGTGTGCTTGACCCGCTTGGTGCGCAGGTAGGTCTTGACGAACTGCTCGTAGGCCTCGAAATCCTTGCCGTCGACGTCGAGCCCAGTGGCGTGGAAGCCGTACATCAGCGCCTGGTTCAGCGTGGTTCCCCTGCCGCACAAGGGATCCAGCACGTGCAGCGGCTGCTCGAGCATCGCGAGCGGCGACGCCGTCGAGAGCAGGGTGACGTTGAAGAGCAGCTTGGTGAAGAGTTCGTTCGTCTTGCCGGGGTACTTCTGGATCGTCAGCAGATCCGAGTCGAAACTGGCCAGCGGACTGATCGTCACCGGCCGCAGGGTTTCTTCGCCGCGTTCGCTGTGTGTGTATTCAAACAGCGCGTACAACGACGACAGGTTCGACAACAGCGCGATGTCCAGCGCCGTCAACGGTTCCGCTGTCGAGAAGACGACGTAACCGACTCCACCGATGGTGTCCTCGCCGACGTCGGTGAGTTCGGCGGACAGGGCCGCGCCGAACACCGAGAGCTCGGCGCGGAGCAGGCCGGGGGAGGAGTCGGTGTAGACCCGGTTGGCTGACGGGTAGACCAAGATCGCGTACTGAGGCATCGCGATGAGCGTAGCTTGCGGGGGTGAGCACTTTGGAGCAGGACATCCGGCAAGCGGCCGCCCTCCTAGCCGACGCGAAGGACGTCACCCTGCTCGGGCACGTCCGCCCGGACGCCGACGCCCTGGGCAGCGCGTTGGCGCTGGCCAGGGTGCTGCAGCAGCGCGGCGCGACCGTGCGCGTCTCGTTCGGCGCCCCGGACGAGGTGCCCGAAACCCTTCAGGGACTCGACGTCGGCGGCCTGCTCGTGCGGCCCGCCGAGCTCCCCGAAACCGAGCCGCTCCTCGTCGCGCTGGACACGCCGACGCTCGGCAGGCTCGGGCAACTGGGGGCCAGGGTGGCGAAGGTCAAGGCCGCCGGCGGTGAGGTGCTCGTCGTCGACCATCACTCGTCGAACACCTTCTTCGGCACCCACCACGTCGTCGACGAGACGGCCGAAGCCACCGCGGTGCTCGTGCTGCGGCTGATCGACGCGCTGGGTGCCGCGCTGGACGAGCCGATCGCGCGTTGTCTCTACGCCGGGCTCGTCACCGACACGAGTGGTTTCCGGCGTGCGACGCCGTCGACCCACGACATGGCGTCCCGCCTGCTCGAAGCCGGGGTGGATCCGGATCGGGTGGTCCGCCAGATCGTCGACGACCATCCGTTCGCCTGGCTGCCGATGCTGGCGACCGTCCTCGCCGGTGCCCGTCTCGAACCGGAAGCCGCGCAGGGTTTCGGCCTGGCGCACGCCGTCGTCCGCGCCGACGTGGCCGCGACCGTGCGTGCCGAGGAAGTCGAATCGGTGATCGACATCGTGCGCTCCACCCGCGACGCCGGGGTGGCTGTCGTGCTGAAAGACGCCGGTAGCGGCCGGCTCTGGCAGGTTTCGCTGCGCTCGGCGGGAAAGATCGACGTCTCTATGGCAGCTCGGGCACTCGGCGGTGGCGGGCACCGGATGGCCGCGGGCTGCACGGTCGAAGGCTCTTCGGATGAGGCGCTCGACCTCCTGCGCAAGGCACTGGACGAAGCGCCGCTCATCTAGTCGGACTTCGCCATGGTTTCGCCGGTTTCGAGCAACGTCTTGAGGTCGGACAGCAGATGCGGCCAGCCTTGGCTGACCATCTGCACGACGGTGGAGCCGGGCTCGATGCCGTCGTGGGTGACAGTCAGCTTGACCGTCTCGCCGACCGGTTCGAGGTCGAAAGTCGCCTTGGACCGCGGCTCGGCTACCAGCTTGGCGAGGACATCTTCGGCCACGCCGTTGGCCTTGGCCCAGGCCGGGCTGAAGGTGTGCCAGGTGTAGGCGAGCCGCCGGTAGGGATCGGCTTCGAGCACGATCTGACCGGGATCGACGGTCTTCTCGCCGTTTTCGTTCCACGCCATCGCCGAGCCGGCCTTCCAGTCCGTCTCGAAGGTCACGCCCCAGTAGCGCTTGGTGAAGGCCGGTTCGGTCAGTGCCTGCCAGAGCCGCTCGGGCGTGGTCTTGATGTAGGTCGTGTAGACGAATTCGGTGCTGCTCATGGGTTCTTGCTCCAATGCTGTCTTCAGGTCGGCGAGTGCGCCGGCCCGTTCGCGGTGGTAGTGGCTGATCCAGCGGTCGGCGATGGCGTTGATCGGCGCGGCGTCGAGGTAGTGCAGCTTTTCCCGGCCGCGCCACGCCGTGGTGACCACACCGGCCGCCTCCAGCACCGCGAGGTGCTTGCTGACGGACTGCCGGGCCATCTCCAGCCCGGCGCACAGCTCGCGCAGGGTCTGCCCGTTTCGCGCGTTCAAGCTGTCGAGCAGCCGTCGGCGGCTGGGGTCGGCCAGCGCTTTGAACACCTCGTCCATGTGCCGCCTTTCTAACATGCAGCTGATCGGCTGCGTAAAATATGGCAGCCGGCTGGCTGCATGTCAACCCTGACGTAGATTCGCCCTGTGTCGAACACTCTTGAGGAACGCGTACCGCCTCGCCGGATCCTCGGGCTCGCGGTGCCTGCGCTGGGCGTCCTGGCCGCCGAGCCGCTCTATGTCCTCGTCGACACCGCCGTGGTCGGGCATCTCGGTGCGGTGCCGCTGGCCGGGCTCGCGCTCGGCGGGGTCGTCCTGACGCAGGTGTCGAGCCAGCTGACGTTCCTTTCGTACGGCACGACGTCGCGTACCGCGCGGCTGCACGGCGCCGGACGCCGGGCCGACGCGGTGCGCGAGGGTGTGCAGGCGACCTGGCTGGCCATCGTCGTCGGCCTGGTCGTGCTCGTGGCCGGGCAGCTGCTCGCGTCGCCGATCGCCCGCGTGCTCTCCGGCGACGACGAGATCACCGCGGCCGCCGTGTCGTGGCTGCGCATCGCGTTGTTCGGGGCGCCGCTGATCCTGATCACGATGGCGGGCAACGGCTGGATGCGTGGGGTGCAGGACGCCGCCCGGCCGCTGCGGTATGTGTTGGCGGGCAACGCGATTTCCGCCGTGCTGTGCCCGGTCCTGGTGTACGCGGCGGGGCTGGGGCTCGAAGGTTCGGCCATTGCCAACGTTGTCGCCCAGGTGATTTCGGCGGGCATGTTCCTCGTCGCGCTGGTGCGGGAAAAGGTGCCGCTGGCGCCGGACTGGGCGTTGATGCGCGCGCAGCTCGGACTCGGGCGCGACCTGGTGATCCGGAGCCTCGGCTTCCAGGCGTGCTTCGTTTCCGCGGCCGCCGTCGCCGCGCGGACGTCGACGGAAGCCCTTGGCGCGCACCAGATCGTCCTGCAGCTGTGGGTGTTCCTCTCACTGGTACTCGATTCGGTGGCGATCGCCGCGCAATCGCTTGTCGGCGCGGCACTCGGGGCCGGGTCCAGCCGTCAGGCGCGCGGCATCGCCGGGCAGATCACGCGGTACGGGCTGATCTTCGGCTGCGTGCTGGGAGTGGTTTTCGCGGCGGTGTCCCAGGTTCTGCCCCACGTGTTCACCTCCGACACCGCGGTGCTCGGGGAAATTCCGCACGCGTGGTGGTTCTTCGTGGCGCTGCAACCGATCGCCGGCGTGGTGTTCGCGCTCGACGGCGTCCTGCTCGGCGCGGGCGACGCGGCGTTCCTGTGCAACGCGACCCTGCTCAGTGCCGGGCTCGGGTTCCTGCCGCTGATCTGGGCGTCGCTCGGTTTCGGCTGGGGACTCGCCGGGATCTGGACCGGGCTTTCACTGTTCATGGTGTTCCGGCTGATCGCCGTCGTGATGCGCTGGCGCTCGGGCCACTGGGCCGTCGTCGGCGCCGTCAAAACCCCCTGACCCCTTCCGTCATCTGTCGACATCACGTGATCTCTCAGTTCCTGAGAGATCACGTGATGTCGACATCTCGTGGGGCGTTCTCCCCTGGCTGTGGTGAATGACACGGGGGTTACGGGTATGTATCGGAGTTGTGTACGCGATACAACAGTTGTGGCGGCATCGTGGGCGCCTCCGCCGATGTTGTCTGCTCCTGGGAGGGATTTCCGTGACGCCAGTCACCGGCCGGGCGACCCGCCGGTCTTGGTTCGTCTGGCTGACCGCCGCCGCCGTCTACCTGTTCGCTGTATTCCACCGTACGTCGTTCGGCGTCGCGGGACTTGAAGCCGCCGAACGCTTCGGCGTCGGCTCGGCCGCTCTCGGCATCTTCACCGTGCTGCAGATCGGTGTCTACGCGGCGATGCAGATCCCCACCGGCGTGATGGTCGACCGGTTCGGTCCCCGTCGCGTGCTCACGGTCGCCCTGGTTTTCCTGGGGCTGGGCCAAATCCTGCTCGCTGTGGCGCATTCCTACCCGCTCGGCCTGCTTGCCCGCGGTGTCCTCGGTTTCGGTGACGCGCTCACCTTCGTCAGCGTGCTGCGCCTGATCGCCGCGCATTTCCCCGGCCGTCAGTATGCCGTCGTCACCTCGTTTACCGCCGCCATCGGCTATGTCGGCAACCTCGCCGCGACGGTCCCGCTCTCGCTGGTCCTGCGCGGCGAAGGCTGGACGCCGACGTTCCTCGCCGTCGGCGTGATCACCGCGTTCTACGCCGTCGTGGTGATCACGCGCGTCAAGGATCACCCGGACGGCGTGACGCGCCCGGTCGCGGCGTCGGTCGGACTGCGCGAACTCGGCCGCCAGGTCGCGTCGGTGTGGCGGGTTCCGGGTACCCGCCTGGGTTTCTGGGTGCACTTCACCACCATGTCCGCGCCCAACGTCCTCGCCCTGCTGTGGGCCGTGCCGTTCCTGGTGCAGGACCAGGGCCGCTCGGCGGCGTCGGCGAGCGCGTTGCTGATCGTGTTCGTCTTCGGCTCGATGATCGGCGGCCCCCTGATCGGCTCACTGATCTCCGGACGCCCGTCGTCGCGGATGCCGCTGGTGGGCGGATATCTCGCCGGCGCGGCGGTGATCTGGACGCTGCTGCTCAGCTGGAACGGTCAGATCCCGCTCGGATTCCTGGTGCCCGCCTTCGCTTTGCTCTCGCTCGGCGGGCCGGCCTCGATGATCGGCTTCGCCCTCGCCCGTGACTACAACCCGCTGGTGCGCGTCGGCACCGCGACCGGGGTGGTCAACGTCGGCGGGTTCGTGGCGACGACGATCGCCGCGCTCGCCGTCGGCCTCCTGCTGGAGTGGACCGGCGGCAACTTCCGGCTGTCGCTGCTCGCGCTCGTGGTGGTGCTCCTGACCGGCAGCTTCCGGACGCTCGTCTGGTGGCGCCGCACCCGCGCGCAGCTGTTCGCCGCGGAGGCCAGGGGAGAGGACCTTCCGGTGCGCATCCGGCGCCGCCGCTGGGACGTGCCAGCGCCCGAAATTCAGACGGCGGTCGCGTAGCGGCTCGCCAGTTCCGCGTGTCCCGTACCGAGTTCCGGCCGGTCTTCGCGCGGGACACGGTTCCCAGCGTGTGACCGTGCACTGGATGACCGCGCCGCCGAGCATCTTCAGGGTGAATTCGCTGTCGGGCCCCGGTTTCCCGTCGACTTCGCCGAACCGGTCGAGCGGTCGACCGTGCCGAGCGACGAGGTCATGGCTTCTCCTTCAGGGTCGACAAGTGCTGGGTGAGGGCGTCGAGCTTGGTGTTCCAGTACTGATGCTGGCGGGTCGCCCAGTCGGCGATGTCGGCCAGCGGCCGCGGGTCGAGGCGGTAGATGCGCCGCTGCGCGGACACCGTGCTGGTGACGAGCCCGGCCTCGCGAAGCACCTTCAAATGCTTGGACGTGGCGGGCTGGCTGATGCCGAATTCGGTCCGGGTGAGCTGGGCCAGATCGCCCGCGGTGGCCTCTCCGCCGGCGGCCAGCCGTTCGACGATCCACCGCCGCACCGGGTCGGCTACCGCTTGGAAGGTGTCCACGGCCAGAGTTTAACCGTGAGATCATATAACTGTAAAGTGAAATATGTGGCCTGCAAGGGCTTCGGCGAGCGATCGCTAAGGTTCCGGCGTGTCTCGCCCGAAGCAGCCCCGCAGTCCAGCCCCTCCGCCCGGCCTCGTCATCGTCGACAAGGCGCCCGGCATGACCTCTCACGACGTAGTCGCCCGTGCCCGCCGGATCATGGGCACCCGCAAGGTCGGCCACGCCGGCACACTGGACCCGATGGCGACGGGCGTGCTCGTGCTCGGCATCGAACGCGCCACCAAGCTGCTCGGGCACCTCGCCCTGGACCGCAAGACCTACCTGGCCACCCTTTCGATCGGTGTCTCCACCACCACCGACGACGCCGAGGGCGAGATCTTCGGCGAGGTCGACCAGGCCAAGCTCACCGAGATCACCGACGCCGCCATCGCCGCCGAGATCGCCAACCTGACCGGCCCCATCCAGCAGGTGCCGAGCGCGGTGAGCGCGGTCAAGATCGACGGGAAACGCGCCTACGCGCGGGTCCGCGCCGGGGAAGACGTCGTGCTCCCGCCGCGCCCGGTCACCGTCTACCGCTTCGATCTGCTGGCCACCCGGCGTGAAGCCGATCACCTCGAACTCGACGCCGTCGTCGAGTGTTCTTCGGGCACCTACGTCCGCGCGCTCGCCCGCGACCTCGGCGCCGCGCTCGGCGTCGGTGGTCACCTCAGCGCGCTGCGCCGCACCACCGTCGGCCCGTTCACCCTCGCCAAGGCGCGCACGCTCGAAGCGCTCGAAGAGACCCCGGAACTGTCCCTGGACCTCGATTCCGCCGTCGCGGCCGCCTTCCCCCGCCGGGACGTCGACCGGAACACCGCGCGGGCCGTCCAATTCGGACAGACGGTGCCCGCGGCCGGGATCGAAGGCACTTACGGCGTGTTCGATCCGGACGGCAAAGTGATCGCGCTGGCGGCCGACGCCGAAGGTGTGACCCGGTCTGTGGTTGTGCTGGTTCCGGCATAGGGTGACTCCTGTGCAGCGTTGGCGTGGCTTAGGCGACCTCCCCAGTGGCTGGGGACGGTGTGTCGTGACGATCGGCGTGTTCGACGGGGTGCATCGCGGCCATCAGGCGCTGATCCGCCGGACCGTCGAGCTCGCCGCGGAGCGTGGCGTGCCGGGTGTGGTGCTCACCTTCGACCCGCACCCGTCCGAGGTGATCCGCCCCGGCAGCCACCCGGCCCAGCTCACCACGCTCCGCCGCAAGGCCGAACTGATGGAGAGCCTCGGCATCGACGTGTTCTCGGTGCTGCCGTTCACTCTCGAGCTGTCCCGGCTGACCGCGCACGAGTTCGTGCACGAGGTGATCGTCGACAAGCTGCACGCCGCCGCGGTGATCGTCGGCGAGAACTTCACCTTCGGGCACAAGGCCGCCGGCGACGTCTCGCTGCTGCGGACGCTCGGCAAGCGGTTCGGGTTCGTCGCCTACGGTGCCGAGCTCCAGGGCCGCTCGCTGGACGACACCGACCACGTCGAGAGCGAGATCACCTTCTCCTCCACCTACGTGCGCTCGTGCATCGACGCGGGTGACGTCGGCGCCGCCGCGGAGGCCCTCGGCAGGCCGCACCGGCTCGAAGGCATCGTCGTCCGCGGCGACGGCCGGGGCCACGACCTCGGCTACCCGACGGCCAACCTGTCGACGCCGCGCTACGCCGCCGTCCCGGCCGACGGCGTCTACAGCTGCTGGTTCACCCGATCAGGCGCTCCGGGCAAGAGGTTCCCGGCCGCGGTCTCGGTCGGCACGAACCCCACCTTCTCCGGCCGCGAGCGGACGGTCGAGGCGTTCGTGCTCGACGTCGACGAGGACTTCTACGGTCAGCACGTCTCGCTGGACTTCGTCGCGAAGCTGCGTGACCAGGTGAAATTCTCCTCGTCGGCAGGGCTCGTCGCCCAGATCGACGACGACGTCGTCCGCACGCGCGAAGCGCTCGGCGTCGGGAACTAGGGCGTGCCTGGTCCGGGTGCCAAAGCGAAATACTGGGTGGTTTCGCCCCGGCCGAGCCGTCCCGACTGGCAAGATGCTCACGGAACGTGCGTCAACGATGTTTGTTAGGGGAGCAGGACAACGGTGGAGGACCACAAGATCGTTCAGCGGAACATCGCGTTACAGAAGGAGTGGTACGGCGAACCGCTCGGCGATCGCGTCCGGCGGCTGGTCGTGGCGTTCGACGTGTCCCAGGCGTTTCTGGCCGAGGTACTGGGCATCAGTGCCCCGATGCTGAGCCAGGTCATGAGCGGGCGCCGGGCGAAGATCGGGAACCCGGTCGTGCTCGCCAGGATGATCATGCTCGAGCGCAAGACACTGGTGCCGGGGGTGGCCGCCGGGCACCGCGAGGCCATGCTCGCCGCGATGGAAGACGTGCGGGACGCGCGGCCGACGGTCGGCCGCGACACCTTCCCCGTCGGCTCCGTCGCCGACGACCAGACGGTGCTCGCCGCGCTGCGTGAGATCGCCGAAGACGAAGACCTGGGCGAAGCCGCCAAGCGCCTGGACGACGATTTCCCCGCGCTGGCCGACCTGCTGCGCCGCGCCGGTCAGGCTTCCTGACCGTCGATGCTGCTGTTCACCGCGCTCATCCCACCGGCTCACGTCGTCGAGTCGCTGCGCGCCGAACTGGACCGCGTCGACGCCTGGGGAAGTGACGACGTCCGCTGGTCGCCGCCGCACCAATGGCATATCACCCTGGGGTTCTACGGCGAGCAGACCGACACTGCGCACCACGTCGAACTGCTGGCCGAACGGTTCCGGGTGAGCGAGCCACCGCGGGTGTGGCTCGACGGGGCCGGAACATTCCCCGGCGTTTTGCTGTTGAAAGTGGCGGGGGAGGGTTTGACACGGCTGGCCGAGGAGGCCGGGGCGGGTGAGGAACGCCGGGAGTACCGGCCCCATCTCACCCTCGGCCGGACGGCCCGCGAGGCCAGGACCCCTTGGGAACAGCGGCTTGCCGGGTACCGCAGCGAGCCGTGGACGGCGAGTGAAGCGGTGCTCATGCGCAGTGATCGGGCCGAGGGCGGCCCGCACTATAGAGTGGTCGCGACCTACCAGCTGACCTGCGGTCGTCATAGCAGTTCAGCGGGCTGATAGCCTTGTCAACTGGGTCCGGCTGCAGTCCGTGGCGGCCGTGACCGTCTCCCCGTCGCGAAAAGCGTGTTCGGGCCGCGCGGACTTATCAGTAGGAGAATACCTGTGGCTCTGTCCACTGAAGACAAGAAGTCGATCCTCACCGAGTACGGCGTGCACGACTCGGACACGGGATCCCCCGAGGCCCAGATCGCGCTGCTCACCAAGCGCATCGTCGGCCTCACCGAACACCTGAAGGAACACAAGCACGACCACCACTCGCGTCGCGGGCTGCTGCTGCTGGTCGGCCGTCGCCGCCGGCTGCTCAACTACGTGGCGAAGGTGGACGTCGAGCGTTACCGGTCGCTGATCGGCCGCCTCGGCCTTCGCCGATAGCTTGAACACCCGAGGGGGAGCGGCCGACGCCGCTCCCCCTCGGTCCAAGTACCACTGTGACACTGAAAAGCTGCAAACATAAAAGCTAGTTAACAGGGTTAAGGCGCACACAGCGCCCGAGGACAAGTTCGCCGGTCCTCGGTAGTGGTTCCCGGGCAACGGTCCCGGGGACTTCGATCGAAGACCGGCCTCGTTCTCAGGCGTTCCCCAATGGGTGGGGAGTCAACGGGTGGAAAACCCGGCGCAGCCCGAGAACCAAAGAGGAGATACACCATATGACCGACTCCACCGGAGTCACCGTGCACGAGACCGAAGCCGTGATCGACAACGGCCGGTTCGGCACTCGCACCATCCGCTTCGAGACCGGCAGGCTGGCCAAGCAGGCCGCCGGCGCCGTCGTCGCGTACCTGGACGAAGAGACCATGCTTCTCTCGGCCACCACCGCGTCGAAGCACCCGAAGGAGCACTTCGACTTCTTCCCGCTGACCGTGGACGTCGAAGAGCGCATGTACGCCCTCGGCCGCATCCCGGGCGCGTTCTTCCGCCGTGAAGGCCGCCCGTCCACCGACGCGGTCCTCACCTGCCGCCTGATCGACAGGCCGCTGCGCCCGTCGTTCACCGACGGTCTCCGCAACGAGATCCAGGTCGTCATCACGGTTCAGAGCCTGAACCCGGAAGACCCGTACGACGTGCTGGCCATCAACGCCGCTTCGGCGTCGACCCAGATCGCCGGCCTCCCGTTCTCCGGCCCGATCGGCGGCGTCCGCGTCGCGCTGATCGAGGGCCAGTGGGTGGCGTTCCCGACCTGGAAGCAGCTCGAGTCCGCGACCTTCAACATGGTCGTCGCCGGCCGTATCGTGGGCGACGATGTCGCGATCATGATGGTCGAGGCCGAGGCCACCGAGAACACGCTCGACCTGATCGCCGCGGGCGGCACCTCGCCGACCGAGCAGATCGTCGGCGAGGGCCTCATCGCCGCCAAGCCGTTCATCCGCTCGCTGTGCGTCGCGCAGCAGGAGCTCGCCGCCGTGGCTTCCAAGCCGACCGGCGACTTCCCGGTGTTCCTGGCCTACCAGCCGGACGCCTTCGAGGCCGTCTCCGCGCTGGCCACCGACGAACTCGGTGCCGCGCTGTCCATCGCGGGCAAGAAGGAGCGCGACACCGCCACCGACGAGGCCAAGGCCAACGTCCTGGCGAAGGTCGGCCTGGGTGAGGGCGAAGCCTTCGCCGGTCGCGAGAAGGAGATCGGTGCCGCGTTCAAGGCACTGACCAAGAAGCTCATCCGTGGTCGCATCCTGCGCGACAACTTCCGTATCGACGGCCGTGGCCTCACCGACATCCGGCAGCTCTCCGCCGAGGTCGCCGTGATCCCGCGGGCGCACGGTTCGGCGCTGTTCGAGCGCGGCGAGACCCAGATCCTGGGTGTCACCACGCTGAACATGCTCCGCATGGAGCAGCAGATCGACTCGCTTTCTCCGGAAACGAAGAAGCGCTACATGCACCACTACAACTTCCCGCCGTTCTCCACCGGTGAGACCGGCCGTGTCGGTACGCCGAAGCGCCGGGAAATCGGGCACGGTGCACTGGCCGAGCGCGCGCTCGTGCCGGTGCTGCCGAAGCGGGACGAGTTCCCGTACGCCATCCGTCAGGTCTCGGAAGCGTTGAGCTCCAACGGTTCCACCTCGATGGGTTCGGTCTGCGCCTCGACCATGTCGCTGCTGAACGCCGGTGTGCCCCTCAAGGCGCCGGTCGCCGGTATCGCCATGGGCCTCGTGTCCGATGAGGTCGACGGCGAGACGCGTTACGTCGCGCTGACCGACATCCTCGGTGCCGAGGACGCCTTCGGTGACATGGACTTCAAGGTCGCCGGTACCAAGGACATCGTCACCGCGCTTCAGCTCGACACGAAGCTCGACGGCATCCCGTCCGACGTGCTGGCCGCCGCGCTGCAGCAGGCCAAGAACGCCCGGCTCACGATCCTCGACGTCATGTCCGAGGCCATCGACGAGCCGGACGAGATGAGCCCGTTCTCGCCGCGCGTCACCAGCGTCAAGGTCCCCGTGGACAAGATCGGCGAGGTCATCGGCCCGAAGGGCAAGATGATCAACTCGATCACCGAGGAGACCGGCGCCGACATCTCCATCGAGGACGACGGCACGATCTACGTCGGTGCCGCCGACGGCCCGTCGGCCCAGGCCGCGATCGACCGCATCAACGCGATCGCGAACCCGCAGCTGCCCAAGGTCGGCGAGCGGTTCCTCGGCACTGTGGTGAAGACGGCCGCGTTCGGCGCGTTCGTCTCGCTGCTGCCGGGCCGTGACGGCCTCGTGCACATCTCGAAGCTGGGCAACGGCAAGCGCATCGCCAAGGTCGAGGACGTCGTCAACGTCGGTGACAAGCTCCGCGTGGAGATCGCCGACATCGACAACCGCGGCAAGATCAGCCTGATCGTGGTCGTCGAAGAAGAGGCCGCGAAGCCCGCCGACGCCGAGACCGAAAAGGTCGACGCTGTCTAAGTAGTCCGTTTGGAAGCAGTTCGTTGAGTCATGAAGGGGCCCTTTGAGACACTCGGTGTCTTGGAGGGTCCCTTCATCACATCCATCGAGTAAGGGATCCATGGCGCCACAGATTCCCGGGTATGCCCAGCCCATCGGCAGCACCCGAACTCTTGAGTCCACTTCGGACGGTGCGGTCGTCAAGCGCACCGTGCTCCCCGGTGGTCTCCGGGTCATCACCGAGCACGTCCCGGCGTCGCGGTCCGCGACCGTGGGACTGTGGGTCGGCATCGGCTCGCGCGACGAGCCGGCGAATGTCGCCGGGGCCGCGCACTACCTGGAACACGTGCTGTTCAAGGGAACCACGCGCCGCGACGCCACCCAGATCGCCGAGGAGATCGACGCGGTGGGTGGCGAGTTCAACGCGTTCACCGCCAAGGAGCACACCTGCTACTACGCGCAGGTGCTCGACGAGGATCTCCCGCTCGCGGTGGATCTGGTGACCGACGTCGTCTTCGAGGCGCTGTGCACCGATTCCGATGTGGACATGGAACGCACGGTGGTGCTCGAAGAGATCGCGATGCGCGACGACGATCCCGAGGACCTGCTGCACGAAACCTTTGTCAGTACCATTTTGGGCGAGCACCCACTGGGCCTTCCGGTGCTGGGCACGGAAAAGTCGATCATCAACATGTCGGCGTCGGCGCTGCGCGGGTTCTACCGGCGCCGCTACACGATGCCGCGGATGGTGCTCGCGGTCGCCGGGAACATCGACCACGCTCAGGTGCTTCGCTTGGTGCGTAAGGCTTTGGGTGCTCGCCTGACCGGTACGGGCACGCCCGTCGCCGCCCGCACGGGCCGCGCGCGGATCACCGCCAAGCCCGAGCTCGCGCTGCACACCGACGACACCGAGCAGGTGCACCTGATGCTCGGCATGCGCTCGCTTTCGCGTCACGACGAACGCCGGTTCGCGCTGCAGGTGCTCAACGCCGCACTCGGCGGCGGCATGAGTTCCCGGCTGTTCCAGGAGATCCGTGAACGCCGCGGGCTCGCGTACCAGGTCTATTCGTCCACGGCGAGCTACGCCGACACCGGTCATCTCGCGGTTTACGCGGGCTGTCAGCCGGAGAAGCTCGGCGAGGTCGCCGGGGTGATCCGTGAGGTGCTCGACGTCGTCGCGGCCGACGGGCTTTCCGACGCCGAAGTCCTGCGGGCGAAGGGACAACTGCGCGGCGGCCTGGTGCTCGGCCTCGAGGACACCGCGTCCCGGATGTCGAGGATCGGCAAGAACGAACTGAACTACGGCCACTACCTCGGCGTCAACGACACCGTCGCCCGGATCGACGCCGTCACCACCGAAGAGGTGTGTGCGCTGGCTCGCACTCTGCTGCGCCGCCCCGGTGGCGTCACCACCGCGGCGGTCGTCGGGCCGTATTCTCACCTCGACGAACTGCCCAAAGACCTGCACGAGGTGATCGCGTCATGACCCAGATTCCCGCCCGTGGCGAGGAAGACCCGATCCGCGTCGGTGTGCTCGGCGCGCGAGGCCGGGTCGGCGCGGAAGTCGTGAAGG
Organism: Amycolatopsis sp.; assembly: GCF_036008905.1. Taxonomy (GTDB): domain Bacteria; phylum Actinomycetota; class Actinomycetes; order Mycobacteriales; family Pseudonocardiaceae; genus Amycolatopsis. The sequence continues at coordinate 39,883 of NZ_DASYMU010000221.1, forward strand.
CCGTCGAGGCGGCCGCCGGTTTGAAGGTCGTCGCCGTGGTCGACGCGGGTGACCCGCTGACCGACCTGCTCGACGCGGGTGCCGAGGTCGTCGTCGACTTCACCCATCCCGAAGTCGTGATGGACAACCTGAAGTTCACCACCGAGCACGGCATCCACGCCGTCGTCGGCACCACGGGCTTCACCCCGCAGCGGCTCGATCAGCTCAAGGAGTGGCTCGAGCCAAAGCCGGAACTCGGCATCCTGATCGCGCCGAACTTCGCACTCGGCGCGGTGCTGGCGATGCGGTTCGCGCAGCAGGCGGCGAAGTTCTACGACTCCGCCGAGATCATCGAGCTGCACCACAACCGCAAGGCCGACGCGCCTTCCGGGACAGCGGGTCACACCGCGAAGCTCATCGCCGAAGCCCGGCTCGAGGCCGGGATCAAGCCGGGTTCCGACGCCACCACCGCCGAAGTGGACGGTGCGCGCGGCGCGGACGTCGACGGTGTCCGGGTGCATTCCGTGCGGCTGCCGGGTCTTGTCGCGCACGAGGAGATCATCTTCGGCGCCGAGGGCGAGACGCTGACGATCCGCCACGATTCCATGGACCGCACGTCGTTCATGCCGGGTGTGCTGCTCGGCGTGCGCGAGATCCTGACCAGGCCTGGGCTGACCGTGGGCCTGGAGAACGTCCTGGAGTTCTGACGTGCGGGCTCGTAATGTCGCGCTGGCACTGACCGCGGCACTGCTCGTCTACATGTTTTTGCTGGCCGACCGCGCTATCGCGCTGTTCAGGACCGGAGAACTGATCCCGGTCCTGCTCGGCGTCGGCGTGATCCTGTTGCCTTTGCTGGGAATCTGGATCATCTTCACCACCTGGCGCTCCGGCAGCCGCATCCAGCGGCTCTCCCGGCGCCTGGACGAAGAGGGCGGCCTCCCGGACACCGCGGACCTCCCGCGCCGCCCCTCGGGCCGCGTGGACCGCCAGGCGGCCGACTCCTGGTTCCAGGAACGGCGTGCCGAGCTCGAAGCCGATCCGGAGAACTGGCGCAACTGGTACCGGCTGGCGTACGCCTACGACATCGCGGGCGACCGCGGCCGGGCCCGCGAAACCATGCGTAAAGCCGTCGAACTGGAAGCCACCGACCACTGAACTTCCGAATATGTCGACAACTCTCGTTAGCAAGCCTAACGAGAGTTGTCGACATATTCGGAAGTTTTGGGCGTCAGATGTGGAGCCAGCCGGCGAAAAGGGCGGGAGAAGCGGCGAGCACGCTGAAACGGATCCAGCGTCCCGCCAATCCGGCACCGATGAATGTGGACATGCTCATTTTCGCCAGCCCGGCGAGCACCGAAGTCGCCATGAACGGCGGCATCCCGATCACGGAACTGACCCCGTAGGTGCCGACCATCCAATGAGGATGCCGGTGACACCGTTCGCGCAGTGCGTCCAGTTTGCCGCGTAGGTACTTAGTGCGCAGGTGCCAGCGATCGCGCCGCGTGGACGGCGGGCGTTCGCGGTGCAGGAAGTCGTGCAGCCGCTGCGGAAGTTTGATGGAACCCCGTGCGGCCAGGTAATAAACGAGTTTCCCGGCGATCTGTCCAACAGCGACGACCCCGCCGATGGCGAGCCACGGGACGCCCGGCTGGCTCGCGACCAGCCCGATCACGAACACTTCGACGCTGATCAGGGGCAGTAGCGCGGAGCCGAACGCGACGCCGAGCGTCACGCACAACCATCCGAGCATGTTGCCTCCTGGGAGTTTCCGTTCTTCCCAAAGCTACCAGCCGAAAACTGCGGCACACTGGGGTTAACCCCCGATTACCACCTGCAGTCAGCCCCAGAAGATCACCTTTTCGTTGGTTCGCGGTCATCTGGGGCTGCTTGGGTTAAGGCGTGGCCGAGCAGATTACCGGAACGCGGCGCCGTACGTTCGCGGACATTTTCGCCGGATTCTGCGCTTCGGTGGCGAAACGCCTGCCGTTCGGGATTCCGGCCAATTTTCTGGGCTTTGCGCTGATCAACGGCTTCACCTTCGGCGTCGACCTGCTGTTGCTGACGGTGTTCCACGGCTGGTGGGGACTGCCGGTGTGGCTGTCGATCACGCTGGGATACGCCGGGGCGTTCGCGCTGAGTTTCGTGCTGAACCGGACGCTGAACTTCCGTTCACACGCGCCTGTCGGGCGTCAGACGGCGCTGTACGTGGTGGCGATCGCGGTGAACTACGTGGTGTTCCTGCTCGGTGTCGGCGGGGGACTGGTGGAGCTGGGCGTGCAGTACCACGTGTCGCGGATCGTCGCGGGCGCGTGCGAAGGTGTCTTCATGTACTGCGCCCTGCGCTGGGTCGTCTTCCGAGAGCGCTAATCGACCAGTTCAAGCGCCAGCGTGCCGGTCAGCCGGACCTCGCGGATCTCGGTCTCGCCGGTGTCGAGCGTGCGGACCAGGCCGTCCGGCTTCCAGCCCGCGCGGCGGAAGAAGCCGAGCGACGCGTGATCGGACTGCGCGACCCAGGTGACGCCCCGCTCGGCGCCGTCCTTGCGCAGGGCCTCGGCGGCGGTCCCGAGCAGGCGTCCGGCGTGCCCGCGACGTCCCCAGCGGGGTTCGACCAGCACGGCCGCGATCAGGCCCGTGCTCGCGGCGTCCTCGGGCAGTGCGCCCTCGGCGTTGGCGACCTCGCTGTCCGGCGCCAGGCCCGACACACAGAAGCCGACCACGTAACTGCCCTCGGTCGCCAGGTGGATGTGGGTGCCCGGGTTCTCGATCGCCGCGGTCCACCGTGGCACGGTGTCCGTGGCCTCCAGTTCGGCGATGGCCCGCTCACCGAGCAGGCTCGTGTACGCGGCACGCCAGGTCTCGCGCTGGATGCGGGCGATTTCGCCCGCGTCGGCGACTACGGCGGGCCGGACGGCTGCGGTGCTCATGCCCGAAAACTTACTGTGACGCGCAGCGGGCCTGTTCGTGAAGGGGGCCTTCACGGTCTTGGTTGCTGAAACTGTCGGTGGGGGCTGGCACGATGGCGAGATCATGGAGACGATGAGTACGGCGGTCGCGCGGCGGGTCGCGCTGGCCGCGCAGGGGTTCGCCGATCCACGGCCGGTTTCCGCGCCGACGCGGCGTCACCTGCGCAAGGTGTTGTCCAAGGTCCAGCTGATCCAGCTGGACTCGGTGAACGTCGCGGTGCGCGCGCACTACATGCCGCTGTTCTCGCGGCTGGGTGCCTACGAGCAGGCGCTGGTCGACGACGCGGCCTGGACGCACACCGCCCGCAGACCGCGGATGCTCGTCGAATACTGGGCGCACGAAGCGAGCCTGCTGCCGATCGAGGACTGGCCGCTGCTGCATTCCGGCGCCAAACGGGCCGGTTGGTGGACGAACTACGGTGCGCTCGTCGACGGTTCGCCGTCGCTGGCCGAAGACATCCTGGCCGTGGTCAAGGAACTGGGCCCGATCGGCGCGGGCGGTATCGAACGCGAGATCGCCGGCGCGGCGGCGCGGGGCCCGGGTGCGTGGTGGGAACGCTCGGAGGTCAAGAAGGTCTGCGAGTGGCTCTTCGGCATGGGCCAGCTGACGACCGGCACCCGGCGTTCGTTCGAGCGCCTCTACGACCTTACCGAGCGCGTGGTGCCGCCCGAGCTCCTGTCCCGCCAGGTCACCGCCGAGGAAGGGGCGCGTGCGCTCGTCACGCGGTCGGCGATCGCACTGGGCGTCGCGACCGAACCGGACCTGCGGGATTACTACCGCCTCGGCCCGAAGTCCAGCCAGCAGGCCGTCGCCGAGCTGGTCGAGTCCGGCGTCCTCGAACCGGTCAGCGTCGAAAACTGGCGCGCCCCGGCGTACCGGCACGTCGACGCCCGAGCCCCGCGCGCCATCACCGGCCGCGCCCTGCTCTGCCCGTTCGACCCGCTGATCTGGGAACGCGCCAGGACCGAGCGGCTCTTCGACTTCCGCTACCGCATCGAGATCTACGTCCCCGAGCCGAAACGGGTGCACGGCTACTACGTCTTCCCGTTCCTGCTCGACGGCGCGCTCGTCGGCCGCGTGGACCTCAAGGCCGACCGGGCGGCCGGTGTCCTCCGCGTCCAAGGCGCTTTCGCCGAGCCGGGCACCGATGCCATCCGCGTCTCCGCCGAACTCGCCGCCGAGCTGCGTCACATGGCCGACTGGCTGGGCCTCGACGGCGTCGCCGTCGGAACCCGAGGAGATCTCGCGCCGCTCTTGCGTGCTCAAATCGCCTGAGCTGCCCGCCCGAGCAACGCGGGTTCGCTGGAATGTCTATTTCTGGCGATTTGGTCAAGCTTGCGCCTTTCTGGTTGAACCATTCGGCGGAGTGTGCTCCCGCCGACCGGACTCGAGTCGTCGACGCGCGGGGAAAGACGACAAGCAGCACCTTCGACGCCTTCGGCGACGTGACTCTGGTGACCGATCCGCTCGGGGACAAGACGGGATACGGCTACGACACCGGCCGTGGCTCTGTGACGTCCACAATGGACGCGAACAACCACACCACGGCCTACGCGCAGGACGCACACGGCCGGACAGCCCGTCAAGACCACCCAGGCCGACAACACAACTCAGGTGACCCACTACAACCCGGAGGGAACGATCGCGGACACCGTCGACGGGCTCGGCGCGGTCACCCGCTACGGCTACGACGGTCAAGGGCGCCTCCGGGCCCGTTACTACGATCCCTCGACAGCGCAATTCCTCAGTGTGGACCCGCTGGTCGACCGCACTCGGCAGCCCTATGTCTATAGCGGCGACAACCCGCTGAACTACAGCGACCTCACCGGAATGTCGTTCTGGAGTGCACTGGGCGCGGGCTTGATGATCGTGGGCGCGGTCGCCGCCGTAGACGGCGCGGCGCTGGGAGGCATTGCCTTGGCGGGCGGCACCGCGGGGCTGCTCACCGGGGGATTGATGCAAGCCGCCTCGGGTGGCCTCGGCCGCTTTGAGGACATGGACTGGGATCCGGGCGACGACGAAGACGGATACCGCACTCCGAAGAGCCGGGATGTGCAACAGAAGGAAGCCGACCGCGCCTGGAAGGAAATCCAGCGGCGTGCGGAAAAACCGCTGAGCGCCGCCGATCGGGAGCAGTGGCATCACGCCATCACCAAGAAGGCTACGATTACCAGCGCATCCTGCAAGAGGGACCCCAGATGTTCTGTGAAGGTGGTTGGTGACGTGTCCTCGCTTGCGGAATTGGCGGAATCGTTGCAGGAATTGGTCGGCAGCCGGGTGGCCGATCTCGGCCGTACGGTGAACATGGCCGAGGTGGGGTTCGAAAAGGACGATGAGACCTATCGTCTGCACGTCCAGTGCGCCTTCAGAGTTGTGCGTGGTGACCAGATCCTGGTTGGTTCGGCCGATATGTCCTACCCGGAGGATCGCAAGGCCGATCCGGACGTGGCGTACGACACCAATGCGACAATGTACGATCGCAACGCGAGGCGTTTGACGGCCAGATTCGAAGCGTCGGAATACCGAGTGCTCGCAACGCGGATGTCGGACACGGGCTCAGTCGTCATCGAGATCACGAACTCGGTGGGATTCGAGTTCATGCCGACCTGCTCGGGACCCATCGAAGCCTGGCGGCTTTTCGGAATGAAAAGCCGGGTGCACTATGTCTACCCCGACTCGGCCGACCGCGACTGACCCATGGTGCGGATACACAGCTTGGCCGAACGGCCTGAACTTCTTGTCCCGGCGCTGGCGCTCGGCTCGATCGGCGCCGAGTTCATGCAGCACGACCACGTCGGTACGCTCGCCAGGGCGAGACGGCTGGCGAAGCGCTGGCCCGAGTTCTTCCTGGTCCTGCTGGACGACGACGTTCCCGTCGCCCGCGCGGTCGGTGTCCCGCTGGTCTTCCCGGACGCCGAGCGGACCGAACTGCCCGATCTCGGCTGGGACGGCGCCATCCTCTGGGCGGTCGAGGACGCGTTGGACGAGCGTGTCCCCACCACACTGTCCGCGGTGGATCTGCACGTCACCGCGGCCCATCGCGGAAAGGGCATCGCGGCCGCGGCACTCAAGGCGCTGGGGGAGCGCGCACGCGACCAGGGCTTGGCCCGTTTGGTCGTTCCCGTGCGTCCCACCGGGAAACAGGATCACCCGCACCTGCCGATGAGCGACTATCTGGCGTTTAGCCGTCCGGACGGTTCGTCCGTCGATCCCTGGGTGCGGACCCACGAACGCGCCGGCGCGAAGTTCGTCAAGATCGCGCCGTTCGCCATGACCATCACGGGAACGTTGGCACAGTGGGAAAACTGGACCGGCGCGCCGCTCGTCCCTGGCCACAACGTCGTCGAAGGCGCGTTGTCACCTGTGCTCGCGTCGCCCGAGCAGGACCTCGGGATCTACGTCGAGCCGAACGTTTGGTTCGACCACCCGCTCACTGATGGATAACGCAAATGTGGCGTGCTTCCCGGCACCGGCCGACCGGCGCTTTCTCGCCGAAGTGCCTGGGCTCCGCTCCCGAGCGACACCACTTTTGGCGTGCTCATCCATAACCAAAGCAGGGGACCTTTGGTGCTGCCTGGAAGCACCAAAGGTCCCCTGTTCCCCTGCCGAAGGTGGCTACTGGGCGGCGGGCGTGACGACGGCGTTGCCCGAGCCGGTACGTGCCCGGATCTTCAGCGGCACCTCGCCTTCCGGCGCCGAATCGGCGACCTCCAGTTCGCTGGAAAGCTTGCCGGCGAGGGAAGTCAGCTCGATTTCCGCGGCGACGCCCGAGCGGATGCCGATGCGGATCTCGCCGGATCCGGTGATCAGCTCGAGCGAACCCGAGGCGGCGTCGGCGACGGAGAGGTCACCGCTGCCGCTGCGGACCATGACGTCCCCGGACACGGCGCCGAGCCAGATGTCGCCGGTGCCGGTGGCGAGCGTCGCGGAACCCGACAGCGAAGACGCTTCGACGTCGCCGCTGCCTGTCCGCAGCTGAAGGCCGGACAGCGTCGGGCCGAGTTTGATACCGCCGGAGCCGGTGCGCACGGTGACGGCGCCGTCGGCGCGGTCGAGTGCCACCACGCCTGATCCGGTCAGGATGTCGGCGCGGCCCGCCGAGCCGCTGACGGAGACGTCGGCGGCGCCCGCCCGGACTTCGAGATGCGATCCGCCCGGCGCGTAGACGGTCACCGAGAGCGGGATGTTGCGTAGTGGCAGGGTTTTCGACGCCTGCACCACGAGCCGGTTGCCGATCTTTTCGACCCGTGCCTCTCCGACGGCGTCGCCGGACGAGATGTCGATCTCGGTACCGAACTGGGTGCCGAACCGTTCGGTGACCCAGTTCAGCATCGACGCCATGCCGTCGACCCACGGCGGCTTTTCGCTCGAGTCGTGGCGCAGTTCGACCCGCGCCTCGTCGGGCTGGTCGGTCAGGTGGATTTCGACCTTGCCGATGGTGACACCGACGTCGACCTGCAGCGGGCCGTCCGCCGGAAAGGTCTCGGTGCGCACGGGCTCCGCGGGAGTCTCGTTCAAGTTCTCTTCGGTCATGATCGCCCCTCAGCCCCGGACCCAGCCGTGCAGCCGGGTGTCGCTCTGTTTTCCGTGCTCTGTCTTGTCTCCCCAGCCCGAGTGACCGCCTTTGAAGGAGCCCTGCCCGAGGGCGCCCTGCACCGCCCGGGAGATGAACGTGTTCAGCGAGACACCCTGCGCGGAGGCGGCCTGCTCGGCGCGGCCCTTGATCTGCTCGACCAGGCGCAGCGTCATCCGGCTGATGTCGCCACCGTCCATCGGCGGCGACGAAACCGGCGGCGAGTCGTTGCGAGCGGCACGCGGTGCGGGCTCGGACGAGTTCGACCCGTTGCCGGTGACGACCACGCGGACGTCCCGGCCGTCGAGGCGGACCTCGACGACGTAGTCGGGCAGGCTCGCCGTCGTTTCGGCGGCGAAGTCGGCAAGGGCGTTCATGATCGCGAGCCGGACAGCGGGCTCCAGCGCGCCGGACAGCAGCGCGGCCGCGCGCCGAGTTTGGTCGTCTCCCGCCGAGGCCGTCGCGGCCAGGTCCTCGCGGAGGTTGCTGATGTACGGCGTCAAGTCCATGACACCACTATGACGTCACATGTGGTGTCAGTCAAGGCGGCTGTGATGTCACAGTGGTGTCGTCGCGATGGCGGTTAGGCTTCAAGCGTTCTCGGAATGGGCCGAATGAGGGAGTGCGGAAGTGGCCGAAACGGTCTCGCCGAAGGTGCAGATGATCGCGAAGACGGAGTTCTTCCCGCCGGACGATGTGCCGTGGTCCACCGACTCCGACGGCGGCGAGGCGCTGGCCGAATTCGCTGGTCGAGCCTGCTACCAGTCGTGGTCCAAACCCAACCCGAGTACGGCCACGAACGCCGGATACCTCGACCACATCATCGAGGTCGGCCACCTCGCCGTGCTCGAACACGGCTCGGTCACCTTCTACATCACCGGGATCTCGCGCTCGGTGACCCACGAACTCGTCCGGCACCGCCACTTCTCCTACTCGCAGCTTTCGCGGCGGCATGTGCCCGAGAACGTCGTCGAGCCGGAGGTGATCGCCGGCGATCCGGTGCTCCACGAGAAGTTCCTCGCCGCCACACAGGCGAGCGTGGACGCCTACGACGAGCTCCTCGCCGGTCTGGAGGAGAAGTTCGCCGGTTCGCCGAACGACACCCTGCGCCGCAAGCAGGCTCGCCAGGCCGCTCGCGCCGTGTTGCCGAACGCCACCGAAACCCGCATTGTCGTCACGGGCAACTACCGTGCCTGGCGGCACTTCGTGGCGATGCGTGCCACCGAGCACGCCGACGTCGAAATCCGTGCGCTGGCCGTCGAATGCCTGCGTGAACTCCAGAAGGTCGCGGGCAACGTGTTCGCCGACTTCACCATCTCGGCCTTGCCTGACGGCACTGAGGTCGCCTCGAGTCCGAAGGTGTTGGAAGGCTGATGCGCCGCTTAGCCATTGATGTCCAGTCCGGGGACTACATCGTCGCCAGGCTCCCCGCGAACGCCCCGACGCCCGCGAACCTGCTCGACCCCCGCGCGCCCGTGCTGGTCTCGATCACCAGGACGCCCACGGAACTCTCCATCATCTGCCCGGCCGGGCTCGCGCCGGAAGGCGCCGAGACCGAGGCGGGCTGGCGGCTGCTGACCGTGCGCGGCCCGCTCGCGTTCACCCTGACCGGCATCATCGCCGCGCTGTCCAGCGAGCTCGCGGCGGCGGGTGTCGCGCTGTTCTCACTGTCCACTTTCGACACCGACCACATCCTCGTCCGCCAGGACGAGCTTCAGCGGGCGGTCGAGGCGTTGCGGGCGTCGGGCCACGAAGTCGGGCTCTGACCCTGCGTGGGTCGTGAGTGTTTACGAGTGTTAGAACACTTGTTGCCACTCACGACCCACCCACCTGGCCGCGCCTGCGTACCCCGGCCCCCGCTCTCCGGCGTGGCCTTGGTCTTTCTCGGTCCAGTGCCGTGGCTCACCTGTACATCGAATGTTCGGCATGCCTAAACTTCGAGTTAGGCTACCAACAACGAGGAGAGGTGGCGTCATGGCGCTGGCGGAAGCCGTCCGGCCCAAGAAGCTCGGCCGCCTGCGGACGAGCACGGCGTTGCTCGGGCCCGCCTTCGTGGCCGCGATCGCCTACGTCGACCCCGGGAACGTCGCCTCGAACATCAGCGCGGGCGCCCGGTTCGGCTATCTGCTCGTCTGGGTGATCGTCGTCGCGAACCTGATGGCGGTACTCGTCCAATACCTGTCGGCCAAGCTCGGCCTGGTCACCGGCATGTCGCTGCCCGAAGCCCTGCGCGAGCGGATGCCGCGCACCGGCCGCCTCACCTACTGGATCCAGGCCGAAGTGGTCGCCGTCGCCACCGACCTGGCCGAGGTCGTCGGCGGCGCGATCGCCCTCAATCTTCTCTTCGACCTCCCGCTGCTCATGGGCGGCGTGATCACCGGCGCGGTGTCGATGGTGCTGCTCATGGTGCAGGACAAGGGCGGGCAACGCCGGTTCGAGCGGGTCATCACCGGGCTGCTGCTGGTGATCGCGGTCGGGTTCCTGTCGAGCCTGTTCGTCGAGCCACCGTCGCCGTCGGGGATCGCGGGCGGCCTGATCCCGATGTTCAGCGGCACCGACAGTGTCCTGATCGCCGCCGCGATGCTCGGCGCGACGGTCATGCCGCACGCGGTCTACCTGCATTCGGGGCTTGCCAGGGACAGGCACGGTCATCAGGAAGGCGCCCAACGCAAGCGCTTGCTCCGCGCCACCAGGTTCGACGTCGGCTTCGCGATGCTGCTCGCCGGCGCGGTCAACATGGGCATGCTCCTGCTCGCCGCCACGAACCTCCAAGGCCAGGAAGGCGTCGACTCGATCGAGGGCGCGCACGCCGCTGTCGGCCAGGCACTCGGCCCGGGCATCGCGTTGATGCTCGCGATCGGCCTGCTCGCCTCCGGTCTCGCGTCGACGTCGGTCGGCGCGTACGCCGGCGCGATGATCATGCAGGGGTTGCTGCGCAAGCGGATCCCGCTGCTGCTGCGCCGCCTGATCACCCTGACCCCGGCGCTGGTGGTCCTCGCGATCGGCGTGGACCCCAGTCAGGCGCTGGTGGTCTCGCAGGTCGTGCTGTCCTTCGGCATCCCGTTCGCGCTGGCGCCGCTGATCCGGCTCACCAGCGACCGCTCCCTGATGGGCGACGACGTCAACCGCCGGGTCACCACCGTCCTCGGCTGGCTGGTCGCCGCGATCATCATCACGCTCAACATCGCCCTGATCTATCTGACGTTCTTCGGCTGAGCCGCCTTTCGTGCCCGGGACGTGACCGATTTCGGCGGAACCATAAAGCCTCCTTGAGGGTCGGACTACCATCCCGGCAGATCAAGGAGGCGGACCGACAGTGACCGAAGAGCAGACCCAGCGGCCCCAGCAGGCAACCGGGCCACGGGTGATCTCCGGCCGCTACGCGTTGCTGGGTGAAATCGGCCGCGGCGGCATGGGCGTGGTGTGGCGCGCGCAGGACCAGGTGATCGGCCGCGCCGTCGCCCTCAAGGAACTGCGCCTGCCCGAAAGCGCCGAGGACGCGGGCGTCTTCCAGGAGCGCGTGCTGCGCGAGGTGCGCACCGGCGGCAGGCTCAACGACCCGGCCGTGGTGACCGTCTTCGACGTCGTCCACGAAGCCGGCAGTACCTACATCGTGATGGAGCTCGTCGAGGCGCCGACGCTGTCGGACCTGGTGCGGCGCAACGGCCCGCTGCCCCCGTGGCAGGTCGCTTCGATCGGCGAGCAGCTGCTGTCGGCGCTCAAGGCCGCGCACGACGCCGGCATCGTGCACCGGGACGTCAAGCCCGGCAACGTGATGGTCGCCGCCAACGGCCGGGTGAAGCTGACCGACTTCGGGATCGCGCAGGCGATCGACGACCCGCGGCTCACCACCGCCGGGATGATCGTCGGCTCGCCGGCGTTCATGGCGCCGGAGCGCGTCCAAGGCCGTGAAGCGCTGCCGGCGTCGGACCTGTGGTCCCTCGGCGCGACGCTGTACTTCGCGGTGGAAGGTTCCGTCGCCCACGAACGCGCGACCACCGCCGCGACGCTGCACGCGATCATGAACGAAGTGCCGTATCTGACCCGGGCCCAGGGCCCGGTCGCCTCGGCCATCATGGGGCTGCTGATCTCCACCCCCGAGGCCAGGATCACCGCCCTCCAGGCACACGAGCTCTTCGCGATGGCGGGCAAACCCACTGGCCAGGGCACACCGCCCGGCGGGTACACGATGCACAGCGCGGGCCCGCCGACCCGGCACGCCACCGGCCCGACGCCCGTCCCCGCGAAGCCGAAACGCGCGTTGTGGGTGACGCTGGCCGCGGTGATCGCGGTCGTGGCGCTGATCGGCGGCGTCTTCCTCGGCCGGGCGATCTCGGCTCCCGCAGTCGACACCGCGATGCTCCCGACGATGACTTACGGCTTCCAGGGCGACATCAAACTCGTCGTGAACAGCAGTTCGGCCTGCTACAACGCGGTGATCGCGGTGGGGGTCACCCTCAGTGGTGACAACGAGTCCGACTGCGACAAGAGTCATACCGTCGAGATCTACGACGACCCGGTCCTGCTCGGCCAGGCCACCAACACCACCGACGCCGAAACCATCGCGGTGACCTATCCCGGCGCGGAACCCCTGAAACGCGCCGCGGAGGCACGTTGTGCGCTGGGGTTCAACTCCGACCTGGTCCCGAAGGACAAGCGTGCCGGCCTCAGCTACCGCGCGCTCGTCCCGTCGGCGAAGGAATGGGGAAACCTCCCCGAGGACTACAAGAAACTGGCCCGCGCGGTCTACTGCGTGCTCACGAAAGCGGACAGCACCCAGCTGAGCCGACAGGTCCATGTAAAGATCAAGTAGTGCACGAAGGAGATGTTCCGGCCCACTCGCCGCCGCGCCGGGGATTCTCCGGTTCTGGGGCGAACAACCAGGTCGTCGCAGGGAAGGAGAGTACAAGGAGGTACCGTCAGGCCATGTCCACTCCACCCACAGCCACGCCGGGCAGGCCGTTCGGACGTGTGCTCACCGCGATGGTCACCCCCTTCGACGCCGACGGCGCACTGGATCTGAAGCGGGCGCAGGAACTGGCCAAACACCTGGTGGAGCTGGGTAACGACGGTCTGGTCGTGAACGGCACCACCGGTGAATGCCCGACGACCACCGACACCGAGCAGGCCGACCTGATCCGTGCCGTCGTCGAGGCCGTCGGCGATTACGCCACTGTCGTCAGCGGCGCGGGCACCTACGACACCGCACACAGTGTGCGGCTCGTGCAGCAGGCCGAAAAGGCCGGTGCGCACGGTGTCCTCGTGGTCACCCCGTACTACTCGCGGCCCAGCCAGGCCGGGTTGTACGCGCATTTCACCACCGTCGCGGACGCCACCGGGCTGCCCGTGATGCTGTACGACATCCCGCCGCGCTCCATGGTGCCGATCGAGGTCGACACCCTGCTGCGGCTGGCCGAGCACCCGCGGATCCTCGCGGTCAAGGACGCCAAGGGCGACCTGCTGGCCGGCAGCGAGGTCATCGCCAATACGCATCTCGCGTACTACTCCGGCGATGACGGCCTGAACCTCCCGTGGCTTTCGGTCGGCGCGGCCGGCGTGGTCAGCGTCGTCGGCCACGTGGTCGCCGGGCGCATCCGCGCGATGCTCGACGCCTACGAAGAGGGCGACACCTCCACAGCACGCACAAACCATCGCGGCATGCTGCCGGTCTACCGGGCGTTCGCCCGCGTCGGCGGCGTCGCGTTCGGGAAGGCCGCGCTACGGCTGCGCGGTTTCGACGTCGGCGACCCCAGGTTGCCGATCGTCGCGGCCACCGAGGAGCAGGTCGCGGCCATCGCCGCCGACCTCGCGCAAGCCGGTGTGCCACTTGAAGACTCCAAAGCAACGAACTGGAACACTTCCAGGGTTGCCCAGACCGACTCGGTGGCGGCTTACGTCGCTCCGACCACTCACACCAGCGTAGGGATCATTCCTAGGTGAGCTCACTCTCAATCGGCCCCGGCCCGACCAACGCACCACCCGCGCTCCCGGAAGGGGGCCTGCGCGTAGTTGCACTGGGCGGCATCGGTGAAGTCGGCCGCAACATGACCGTCTTCGAATTCGACGGACGGCTCCTGATCGTCGACTGCGGGGTGTTGTTCCCGGAGGACGAACAGCCCGGGGTCGACCTGATCCTGCCGGACTTCCGCGCGATCGAAGACCGGCTCGAGACCATCGACGCCCTGGTGCTCACGCACGGGCACGAAGACCACATCGGCGCGGTGCCGTTCCTGCTGCGCCTGCGTCCGGACCTGCCGATCTACGGCTCGCGGTTCACTCTCGCCCTGCTCGCGGCGAAGTGCAAGGAACACCGGCAGCGCCCGAAGCTCATCGAGGTCAAGGAGGGCGAGCGCCGCAAGGTCGGGCCCTTCGACCTCGAGTTCTTCGCGGTCAACCACTCCATCCCCGACGCACTGGCCGTGGGCATCCGCACGCCGGCCGGCGTCGTGCTGCACACCGGTGACATCAAGCTCGACCAGCTGCCGCTCGACGGCAGGCTGACCGACCTCGCGGGCTTCTCACGGCTCGGCGACGAGGGTGTCGACCTGTTCTGCGTGGACTCCACCAACGCCGAGGTGCCCGGGTTCGTCACCGCCGAGCGCGACATCGGCCCGGTGCTCGACGACGTCATCCGGCGGGTCGACCAGCGCGTGATCGTGGCGTGTTTCGCCAGCCACGTGCACCGCGTCCAGCAGATCCTCGACGTCGCCGTCCAGCACAAGCGCCGGGTCGCGTTCGTGGGCCGCTCGATGGTCCGCAATATGGGCATCGCCGCGGACCTCGGGCTGCTGCAGATCCCGGACGGCCTGCTGCTCGACATCGACCAGGCCAGCAAGCTGCCGGAGAGCAAGGTCCTCTTCGTCTCGACGGGTTCGCAGGGTGAGCCGCTCTCGGCGCTTTCGCGGATGGCTCGTGGTGAGCACCGCCAGATCTCCATCAAGGCCGGGGACACCATCATCCTGGCCAGCTCGATGATCCCCGGCAACGAGACCTCGGTGTTCGGGGTCATCAACGGCTTGGTCCGCCTCGGTGCCAACGTTGTCCACCAGGGCAACGCCAAGGTGCACGTCTCCGGGCACGCCTCCGCCGGTGAGCTGCTGTACCTCTACAACGCGGTGCGCCCGAGCAACGTCATGCCGGTCCACGGCGAGTGGAAGCACCTCGTCGCGAACGCCAAGCTGGCGATCAGCACCGGGGTCGCGCCGGAGAACGTCGTGATCGCCGAGGACGGCGTGGTGGTCGACCTGGTCGACGGCCAGGCCCGCGTCTCCGGCCGCGTCGAGGTCGGGCACGTGTACGTCGATGGCCTGTCCGTCGGTGACGTCGGGGAGTCGACGCTGTCGGATCGCCTGGTGCTCGGCGAGGGCGGGTTCATCGCGATCAGTGTCGCGATCGACTCGAAGACCGGGCGCGCCGTCACGGCGCCGAAGGTGTCCGGCCGCGGTTTCTCCGACGACCCTAAGGCGCTCGACGCCGTGGTGCCGCTGGTGGAGAACGAGCTGTCCCGCAGCGAAGCCGAGGGCATCACCGACACCCACCGCATCGCGCAGGCGATCCGCCGGGTCGTCGGCCGCTGGGTGGCCGACACCTACCGGCGCCGCCCGATGATCATCCCGACCATCATCCCGGTCTAGTCCGTTTGTCCGTGAAGGCCTCCTTTGCAGCGTCTGATGCTGCGAAGGAGGCCTTCACGTATTTAACGGGTGAGTAAGAATGAAATGGAACTCCCTGTCAAGGAATTCGCGGCAAAGTGTCCTGTCGATTTAACGGTTGTCATTGGCTTTCAGGTGCTTACTGACATTACCCACCGAAGGCCCCGGCTCGCCCTACCGTAGGAATTGTTCCAGGCTACCGAAGGTCTGGACCAACCCCTTGTGGCTGATAGGCCACCTGGCGTAACTTTCCTGGACCATCCGTGACACAGACGTCCGCGAATATCTGTTCCTCTCGCGGCGGTGCTGTGTTGCGCTGATTCCGGTATCGATCGGCAGGGAGGTCATGCTGAATGGGGCGGCACTCGAACGGCTGGCAAAGAAAGCGACTGATTCTTACCGTAACCGCGTTGGGCAGCGTGGTGCTCGTCGGTTCCGGCACGGTGGCCGCCATCTCGATAGCGCGAGCCCCGGCCAGTTGTGCGTCCACGACCCGGGTCGTGGTGGCGGCTTCGCCCGAAATGGCGCCCGCGTTGTCGGCCGTCGCGAACGGTGTCGCGACGAACTGCGCGCGGATCGAGGTGCAATCCCGCGATTCGGCCCAGGTGGCGGAAAGCCTCGCGATCTCCGACGGCAGGCCTCAGCCGCAGGCGTGGATCCCGGACTCGACACTGGCTTTGCGGCGCGCCCGGCAGTTGGGTGCCGATCAGGTGCCGGAGTCGGGTCCGTCGGTCGCCAGCTCGCCGGTTGTCCTCGCGGTCGCCCAGAACATCGCCGACGGGATCGGAAAGGGGCGTGCGTTCCTGCGGTGGGCAGATGTGCTGAACGTGGCCGACGGCAGTGTCGTCACCGGAATGCCTGACCCCGCAAGGGATTCCATCGGTGTCTCCGCGTTGTTCGGGTTGCGCGACGCGGTGCGCGACACTCCTGATCCGGAAGCGGCCGGCCAAGCCGTCCTCCGCCGGTTCTCGGCGAACACCACCTCGGTGGAGGGTGACCTCTTTTCCCGGCTTCCCGGTGCCGCCGCACCGAATCCGGCGTTGACGGTGTTCCCCGCGTCGGAGAATTCGGTCATCCGCTACAACGTCAACCGGGGCACGGACGGGCTCGTCGCGGTGTACTCTTCCGCGGCGCCCACATTGGACTATCCCTTCGCCGTCTTCAATTCCGTGACCAAGGACCAGGAAACTCTGCTCGACTCGCTGGTCCGCGCGATGCTGGGGAAGCCGGGGGCGGACGCCGTCGCGCGGGTGGACCTGCGGGCGGCCGGCGGCCAGGCGCTGCGCGGTGAGACGACGGACAACCGGATCTGGCGCCGGGGCCTGCAAACCGCCAAGACGCCGTTCAGCATGGAGGTCGAACAGGCGCTGTACCAATGGGCCGGGGTCAGCCTGAGCGCGCGGGTACAGGTGCTGATCGACGTGTCCGGGTCGATGAACACCGTCGGCGCGACCGGGAAGACCCGCATGCAACTCACCCTGGAGGCGGCGGAACAGGGCCTGCAATTGTTCCAGCCCACCACCCAGCTCAGGATCTCGACCTTCGCCACGAACCTGGACGGGGACAAGGACTACACCGAGGTGCTGCCGATGGCTCCGGTGGGCGAACAGCTTTCCGGTGAGGCATTGACGAAGCTGCGGTCCATCAAGGCGAAACCCGAGGGGCAATGTGGGTTGTACGACAGCATATTGGCGGCTTATGAACGGGCGCGCGAGGAATGGGAACCGGGCAGGCTGAACTTCGTCGTGGTGATGACCGACGGGCGGAACAACGACCCGGCCGGAATCGGCTTGCCGGAACTGCGGACCCAGCTGACCCGGCTGGGCGACTGGAAACGGCCTATTCCCGTCATCGGCGTCGGGATCGGCCCGGGCGCGGACGAGGCCGAACTGGCCCAGATCACCACGCCCAGTGGCGGCCAGACCTTCATCGCGGAGGACCCGGCCAAGATCATGGACGTCTTTTATACGGCCCTGAGCCGGCTTTCCCGCACCTGACCCGGTTCTTTTTCCCCGGATGGCAGCGATTCCGGTGAGGAATGTTCCTGCACGCGGCGTAATTATTACCGGGGTATTCGGTCTACGACATTCACCGTTTTCCGTCTAGCCTGGATGCCACCGCGTCAGCAGGAGGCCGCACCTATGGGGCGACACTCGACC
This sequence comes from Amycolatopsis sp., assembly GCF_036008905.1. GTDB lineage: Bacteria > Actinomycetota > Actinomycetes > Mycobacteriales > Pseudonocardiaceae > Amycolatopsis. The sequence goes on from NZ_DASYMU010000221.1 coordinate 57,210, forward strand.
ACGCCGAGACCCAGACGCCTCCTCCTGCCCTCGATCGCGCTCGGTGTGGTTGTCCTTCTGGGAGCCGGGGCGTGGACCCTCGTCACGGTCTTCCGCGACCGGTCCACCTGCGTCGAACCGACCCAGGTGCTCGTCGCCGCCGCTCCCGAGATCGTGCCCGCGGTGTCCCTGGTGGTGGCCGCCGTCGCCAAGGACTGTGTGCACATCGAGGTCCAGGCCCGTGATTCGGCGCAGCTGGCGGAGAGCCTGGCGATCTCCGACGGCAGTGCCCGCCCGCAGGTGTGGATCCCCGATTCGACGCTGGCGTTGCAACGCGCCCGGCAACTCGGTGCGACGGACGTGCCCGAGTCCGGGCCGTCGGTCGCGAGTTCCCCGGTGGTGCTCGCCGTCGACCAGGAGATCGCCGACACCCTCGGCTGGCCCGCGAAGACACTCACGTGGGCGGACGTGCTGAACGCGTCGGACGGCAGTGTCGTCGCCGGATTGCCCGATCCGGCGCGTGACCCGGTCGGGGTGGCCGCGTTGTTCGGCCTGAAGGACGCGGCGAACACGAGCGCGGATCCGGCCGCCGCGTACGCGTCACTGCTCCGGCGCTTCTCGCCGAACACCGAGTCCGTGGAGACCGACCTCTTCGCGCGGCTGCCGGGGTCGAGTTCGCCGGGGGCGCCCGTCACGGTGTTCCCGACTTCGGAGAATTCGCTGCTGCGCCACAACCTCAACCAGGCCGCGAACGGGCTCGTCGCGGTGTATTCGGCGGCCGCGCCTTCGCTGGACTACCCGTTCGCCGTGCTCGGTTCCTCCACTTCGGCCCAGTTCGCCGAGGTCGGCCCGTTGCTGCGGGGGCTGGTCGGGGAAGCCGGTGCCGACGCCGTCGCGCAGGCGGGGTTGCGGGCCGCGGGCGGGCAGGCGCTGCGCAACCGGTCCACGGACACGCATGTTTCCGACGACGGCCTGAAGACGGCCCCGATGCCGTCGAGCGGAGACGTCGACAAGATCCTGAACCAGTGGGCGGGCATCAACCTGAGCTCGCGGGTGCAGACGCTGATCGACGTCTCCGGCTCGATGAACGACGAGGTCCCCGGCACCGGCAAAACCCGCATGGCGCTCACGCTCGAAGCGGCGGAAAAGGGCATGTCCCTGTTCAAGCCCACCACCCGGAACCGGACCTGGGAATTCTCGACGAAACTCGACGGGGACAAGGACTACCGCGAAGTCCTGCCGATGAAGTCGGTCGCGGAGCACCTCGCCGGGACCGGACTCGCCCAGCTCCGCGCGATCCAGGTGGACGCCAACGGTGCCACCGGGCTGTACGACAGCCTGCTCGCGATCTACAAGATCTCGCGCACCGAATGGGAACCGGGACGGCTCAACGTCATCGTGATCATGACCGATGGCAAGAACGACGACCCGGGCGGGATCAGCCGGGACGACCTCCTCGCCGAATTGGCCAAACTGCAGGACCCGAAGCGGCCGATCCCGGTCGTCGGCATCGGTATCGGCCCGGACGTCGACGACAGCGAGCTGCAGGCGATCACGCGGCCCACCGGCGGCCAGGCGTTCATCGCGGCCGACCCGAGCAAGATCGTCGACGTGTTCTACAGCGCGCTGAGCAAGCTGTCCGGCGGCAATTAGCCGTCCACAGTGGTCAGTGGGACCCCCGTCGCGGTGCCGGTTCGCCGTTCTGCCAACCTAAGCCGACTCCGCACTCGCCGTACCTTCTTGAGGAGCCCTCCATGCTTCGCATCCCTCGACGGTTCGCCGTGGCCGTCGTCGCACTGGCCGCGGTCCTCGCCGGCTGTTCCGACCCGGACGCCGGGGCGGCGCCGGAGCCGTCCGCGCAGCCGCTCGCGCAATCACCCGCGCCGTTCGACCAGCCGGATGTGACCTTCGCCGCGCAGCTCGTGTCGCAGCATCAGCAGGGCGTGGATCTGGCCTCCTCAGCCGATTCCCGGGCCGCGAACGCCGAACTGAAAGCGTGGGCGAAGCGGTTCGTCGAAACCCACGAGCCGGAGATCGCGCAGGCGTCGGAACTCCTGGAGTCCTGGGGCCAGCGCCCGCCGGAGGACCCGGGCCTCGACGGCAACCGCCCCGGCAAGGTCACCGATGCCGACGTCGGCGGGTTGGCCGCGCTTTCCGGGACGGCGTACGACAAGCGGTTCGTGGAACTGATGATCCGTCACCACGAAGGGGTGATCGACACGGCGTCCCAGGAGAACGCCGCCGGCGAGAACCCGCGGGCGCGGGAACTCGCGGGCAAGCTCTCCCGGTCCCAGCAGGACGAGATCGCCGAGCTGAGGAAGCTCGCCTAGGGCGCTTCGACCGTCGAGATGCGGTACTTCGCCACGTCGGCGTCGAGGATCTCGGCGGTCTGCTCATCGCTCGGGCCCGAGCCGCGGAAACTCTGGAGCTGCTCGTCGGTGTCCCAGCGCTCGTAGATGTTGATCCGGCCGGGCTCGACGATGTCGGCCGACAGCGAGAAGTCGAAGCAGCCTGCGGTGGCGCGTGCCTGCTCTACGACCTGGACGCAGTCCGCCAGGTACTTCTCCCGTGCGGCCGGGTCCACGTAGATCTTTCCGGAAACGATGAGCATGGTGCCCCTTCTCAAGTCGGGTCACGACCTTATCCGGGCAGTGGTTCAGCCGCCGTGATGTGCTGCTTCGGCGAGTTGAGCTGAACGATCAGCGCACCTCCCAAAAGGACCACCGCACCGAAGAGTTGCACCCAGGTCAGGGTTTCGCCGAGGAACGCCCACGCGGCCGCGGTCGCCACCACCGGCTCCAGCAGCGCCAGAACACTCGCCACGGAGGCGGAGACGTACTTCAGCGCGGTGATCCCGGCGAGGTAGGCGATCACGGTCGAAAACAGGGCCAGCGCGACGAGCAGCACCCACACCGGCGGCTGCCACGGGCCGAACTTCGCCGGTCCGATGAGGACGGACACCGGCAGCGTCCACGGCGGCGCCACCACGCACACCACCACCGCGCCGATGATCATGCCCCAGGTGACCATGCCGAGGGGATGCCTGGTGGCGACCCCTTGCTCGCCCAGCAGGAAGTAGACCGCGGAGCAGCACGCCGCGCAGAAAATGGCGCTCAGGCCCAGCGCGTCGAGACGCAGGCCTTGCCATACCTGGGCGACCATCGTCAGCCCGCCCATCGCGAGCGCGATCCCCAGCCACATCGCGCGCGGCAGCCGCGTCTTGCGGACGAACCGCACCCAGAACGCGATCAGCACCGGCGAAGTGAACTCGAGCAGGATCGCGATCCCCACCGGGATCCGCGACACGGCGACGAAGTAGAGCAGCTGTACCCCGGCGACACCGAAAAGCCCGTACGCCGCAAGGAGTTTCCACTCACCGGGACGCACGCGGAGCAGCGCCGGCTTGACGAGCGCGACCCCGATCAGCAGCATCAGCGCCGAAAGCCCGAGCCGCGCCGTCGCGACCTGTTCGGGGGAGAGGCCCGCGGTCATCGCCGGTTTGCCCAGCGCCCCGGAAGTGCCGAAGAACACCGAGGCGCACAGGATCAGGCCGGTGCCCCGCGCGCGGTGGGACAGCCCGGCCTGCGGGGAAGCTGAGACATCGATGGACACCCGGCGAGCGTATGTGCTGCCCCCGCCGCGACGAAAACGACTTTCCTCACACCCCGGAGGAGCGCAGCCCTTCCGCGACGAAGGTGGCGATGGTGGCGAGGCGGGTGCCCTGGATGTGGAGGGCCTGGAGGGCGACGTCGTCGGGCTCGGCGGATTTGCGCGAAACCCACGAGCCGCCGTACGGGTTGCCGGACTCCATCAGATGCGCCGCGGTGTAGCCGAGCGGCACCACGATGGAACCCCAGTGGTAGAAGACGTTGTTGATCGCCAGGATCGTGGACTCCAGGCCACCGTGTGCGGTGGACGCCGTTGTGAACGACGTCGCCACCTTGTTCGCGAGCTTTCCCTTGGCCCACAAGCCACCTGTGGTGTCCAAATAGGACTTGAGCTGACTCGCCGCGCCGCCGAAACGGGTCGGGCTGCCGACCGCGAGCCCGTCCGCCCACTCGAGGTCGCCGAGCGTGGCGAGTTCGGCGCGCGGCCCGGCGTCGACGTAGGCCTGCCAGCGGGGGTTAGTGGCGATCGCTTCCGGCGGGGCCGTCTCCGCGACCGTCCGGACGCGGACCTCGGCGCCGGTTTCCGCGGCTCCCTTGGCCAGTGACTCCGCCAGCTTCGCGGTGTTGCCGGTGGCGCTGTAGTAGACGACGAGAATGCGTGTGCTCACCCTTCGGACCCTATGCACCGCCCGGGCGGTGTGCATCCGGCGTCCACATCCCGGACTCCGTTCAATGGAGCCAGGGGCTCTTGGAGTCCGTCGGGCGCGTCGGGTCGTTGAAACGCGGCACGTCCGGCTCGTCGCGGCGCAGCTCGACCAGTCCGTCGGTGATGGCCTGCATGATCTTCGCGTGCGCGCGTACACCCGCACCCGGCCGCTCCGGCTCGACCTCGGACAGGTCGACCGGCTCGCCGAAGTGGACGCGCAGCGTCGGCCGCCGCACCGGCGCGCTGAGCCCGGACTTCAGCAGCGGCAGCACGTCGGCCGGGCCGTTGACGACTTCGGTGCCCCAGTAGACGATCTCGTGCGCGCCCCACTGGCTGATCGGGATGACCGGCACCCCGGCACCGAGCGCGAGCCGAGCGGCGCCCGTCTTGCCGCGCTCGGGCCAGAGCCCGGCGTCGTGGCTGATGCGGCCTTCGGGGTAGACGACGATCGGGTCCTTGGTCGAGCGCAGTGCCTGGACCGCTTCCCCGAACTGCCCGACGGCCGTGGTCGCGTGCGCGCGGTCGATCCGCAGATGCCCGCTGGCCTGCAGGGCCTTGCCGATCACGGGCGCGTCCAGGATGCCGCCCGCCAGCAGGAACCGCGGGTTGATCCCGATTCGCTTGCAGGCCGCCATGATGACGAACGGGTCGAAGTTCCCGATGTGGTTCGGGGTCATCAGCAACGGCTGGCTCCGCAGGTCAGCGGGGATTTCTCCGGTGACCTTGAGGTGGCCGAGCATGTTGACCAGGCCGCGGTCGATGTTGAGCATCGTCCGCCAGATCGCCGGCGCGCGGCGTTTCTGCCTGTTTTCGTCCCGGTGCAGCGCAAACATGCGGCAAAGCATGCCATGACGCCCAGCACCACTCCCCAGCCGCTCAGCCGAGGTGGCTGGGGTCGTGAGTGCGTAACAGTGTTAGAACACT
>NZ_DASYMU010000222.1:0-15191 GCF_036008905.1 Amycolatopsis sp.
CGGCCACCACCCGCCGACGCAGATCCTCCTGCGACGCCTGAGAAAGCCGCCGCGCATCCGTCACCCGAACCTTCGGAGCCATCCACCGATCATGCCACATTTGCCTTACCCATCAATAACACTCGTTGCCACTCACGAGCCACGCACCTGGCCGCGCCCTGTTTTGCCTAGGGCGCCCAGTGGTGGACCTCGCTAAAGCGAGTCGAAGGCCGGTTCAGCAGCGGTTCCGGCCAGCCGCGCAGCTGTCTGTCGAGGAACGCGCCGACGTAGGTCCGGGTGATCTGGATACCGCGGGCCCAGAGCGGGTTCGGCCCGGTGAGCCGGTCGAGTACGAACGACACCTCCGCCGCGCGACCGCGGGCGATTTTGGGGCGGTCACTGGATTCCGCGCATGCCACGCGATCGGTGTGGCCGTCGGGGAACGTAGTGGCGACCGATTCGTAGTTGTGCCCGATCCCGGCGACCACGTAACCGTGACTCATGAAGCCTGGCGACAGCACCACAAGCGGTCCGTGCAGACCGAGTGGCGGACTGTCCACTTTGGAATAGGTCTTCGTCCTGGCGAACGAGTCCGTCGGCACGCTTGGATCTTCCAGTAGAGCCGCCGGAAGTTCGGATTCCTTCGAGGTGAGGTACCGCGAGGGAGTGCCGGCAGAAGTCTTCGCGGGATACCAGATCGACACCATGAGTTCGCGTCGCTCGCTCGGCAGCGTAGTTTCATGCCTTCAGCCTTCGGAATCAGCGGGCTCGGCACATCGGGAACCGACCGGACCGGACCTGGCCCCTGAGCCGTATCTATGCCTAAAGGCTTACGCCTGAGGCCGCGCGTGGAGCCTGAGGTTCGCGATGGCGATGGCGAGAATGTCGACGAGCGGGGTGATGTCCCGGCGGACATGCGCGAGCAGGAGACCGCCCTGCAGGCACGCCAACGTCGACTGCGCCAGTCGTCCCGGGTCGGCATCGGCATTGAGAAGCCCGTTGTCCCGCAACGTTTCCAGGCCGCGCGCGAGGTGTGACTCCCATTCGCGGTACGCCTTGTCCAGCAGCGGCGCGATCTTTTCGTCGTCTCCGAGCTCCCCGGCCAGGTTGCCGAGCGGGCAGGCGATCGGGCCGTCGGGGCCGCGCTGGATGTCGAGCAGTTGCTCGACCCAGAGGTCGAACTTCTCCCACGAGTCGAGGTCGTAGATCTGCGGCTGGTTGGCCAGGATCGTTTCCAGGTAGCGCTCGATCACGGCCTCGACCATCTGGTTCTTGTTCTTGAAGTAGTGGTACATCTGCGATTTCCCGGCGCCGCACGCGGCGAGGATCTTGTCGAGACTGGTCGCGGCCACGCCGTTCGTGTACATCAGCTGGGCGGCGGCGTCGACGATCGAATCCCTCGTCCGCTTTCCCTGATCGGTCGTCGCTTGCGTCGCCATGTACCGAATAGTACAGTCTCGATCGTTGTACTGAACGGTACAGCGGTCGATTAAGGGGTCACCACATGCTCTCCGACGCGCTCGACAGCACAAAAGCACAGGTCAAGCAGGCTGCACCCACCGAGATCTTCGACGTCTTCGCCGCTGAGCAAGCCCGCAACACGGCGTCCGGTGTCGCCGCCGTCGGCTCGATCGTCGCCGATTTCAAGCTCCAGGACGCCACCGGCGGACAGGTGTCCCTCGACGAGATCGTCGCGAACGGGCCCGCGGTGCTCGTCTTCTACCGCGGTAGCTGGTGCCCGTACTGCAACACGACTCTGCACACCTACCAGCAGGGACTGGTACCGGAGCTGGAAAAGCTGGGGGTGCGCCTGGTCGCGATCAGCCCGCAGCTCCCGGACGGCTCACTGTCGATGAAGGAAGCGAACGAGCTGGAATTCAGCGTCCTGTCCGACGTCGGCAATGAGGTCGCCCGCCCGCTGGGCATCACGTATCGGCAGATGCAGGACGTCCAGGACGCCGCCGCGGTCTTCGGCACGGACCTCAAGGTGATCAACGGCACCGGTGAAGCCGAACTCCCGCATCCGACTGTGCTGATCGTGAACCAGGACAAGACGATCCGGTTCATCGACGTCCACCCGGACTACACGACCCGCACGGAACCCGAGGAGATCGTCGCCGAGTTGCGCTGACGGTGCTTCAGCGCGAAGGTGATCCCGGAGCCCAGCAGCGTCGCGACGCCGAGCGAAAGCAGCAGGCTGATTCCGGGCTGCTCGATGAGCTGCTCGCCGAGATAGCCGAGCAGGGCGACGTACGACGTCCACAACGTCACGCCGATCGCCGACGCGCTGAGGAAAGTCGCCATCGGCCAGCGCAGCGACCCGGCCAGCAACGCGCCGACCGTCCCACCCGAGGGCAACCAGCGCGCGACGACCAGCGCCGGACGCGGATGACGGCCGAGCTGCCCGTCGAGCCAGTCGAGCCCGGCGTCGATACTCGGACGGCGACGCAGTTTGGTCAGCGCCCGCGGCCCGCTGGCCCAGCCGAGTCCGTACAAGACGAGGTCGGACACCAGGCACCCGACAGCCGCGACCGCGATCACCGGCAGCAGCGCTGTCTCGTTCTGCGCGGCCGCGACGCCCATGCCGATCAGCGCCACTTCAGTGGGCAGCAGCGGCACGAGCGCGACAACGAAAAGGACGAGCAGCGCGGCCGTCGTTCCGTTCATACCCGCTACAACGCACCAGGTCCGAAACCACTCCCCACCCTCAGCGATCTCTCAGCACCCCGACAGCTTTCACAGCTTCCAGCCGGGGAACCGGCTTTTGCGTAACATCGGATTCCATGACCAAGCCTCAGGCCGCCGGCTTCCAAGTGACACCCATCGACATTCAGAACCTCGGTGGCCTGGTCGGACGCTGTGGCGCGGCCGCGACGGCGATGGGCGGGCGGATCTCGAACGGACCGTCCAACTGGGGCGAGGGCGGCGGCCTCTCGATGTTCGGCGGGATCGGTATCCCGTTACTGCTCGAGCCGGCACGCGCGGCCATCGACGAATTGCAGCGGGTCGGGATGGAGAACACGGCCAAGGCCGGGTCGCTGGGCGCGGCCGCGGGCGCGGCCTTCACCGCTGTCGCCCTTATTTACGCCAGTCACGACGAGCAGTGGCGAGCCGCCTTCGACAAGACCTACGCGGAGGACTACACGCCCGCGATAGTGGAGCAGGGCGCAGTCGTCCGTCGCAACGGCACCAAGCCCTTCGAGAACGTCGCCGACCCGTACGACGATCCACGGCACTGGCAGGAGACGCCGGGGATGGAACATCCCGGCGGTGAGATGTGGGCCGAAAACTGGGGCGTGAAGGCGTACCGGGAAGCGGACAAGATCCTGGAGACGGCATCGGTGGCCGCCTACGTACGGGAGATCGTCAAGAGGCTCTGCGGCCGGGACCTGTTCAACGATCTCGTCGTCCTGATCGGCGGCCTGGGCTACGAACTGCTCGGCGACCAGGCCATCGCGTTCCGAGACGCGGGTTACAGCTTCGGGAGCATCAAGACCAACATCGACCAGGGCCGTTTCGAAATCCAGCAGAGCTGGAGCGGGCACGCCTCGGACGAGGCATTGGCCTGGCTGCAGACTTATTCGGCCTGCTGCCAGAAGCATTCGGAGTTCCTGATGCGCGCGGGCGAGCGGATGATGAATCTCGCCCGGCTGCTCTACCTCGCGTTCGAGTCGATCAACCGGTGCCTCGACTACCTCATCGAGGAAGTCCTCAAAGCCGATCTGATCACCGACGTGTCGATAGGCATCAAGAGTCTGCTCGGGGGTGAGAACCCGCTTCACGTCCTCACGGCCATCGTCAGCAACGCCACGAAGGTGTCGGACGCCGTGGCCGCGGCGCACACGATAGTCCAAGGTTTTCAGGGCCTCGGCGAGGTGCTGGCCGCCACCGATCCCGTGAAGGCGGCGGACTGGCCCACCGAGCCCTATACGGTCCCGAAGGGGATGCAATGAGCATGTGGAACAGCGAAACCACCACCAAGCTGCTCGAACTGGTCGCGCGTGAAGGCTCACCCGGCAAACGCGACCTCGCGCGGGACGTCCTCGCCGGACGGCACTCCCTGCGCGATCTCGCCTACCTGTCCTCCGGTCCGGGCGACAACGCTTCCAGCATGGCCCCGCTGCTGGATCGCTGGGAGAAGACCAGCGAACAGGAGCGCGGAGCTCTCGTCGAGGGTTCCGACCAGGCGATGGACCGGATAGCCGACAAGATCCGCACGATCGAGATCGACGAGCCCACTCCGCCGGAGCCCACCCGCCCGCCGCGACGGCCGAGGCCCGAGGAGAACGATGACGACACGTTCTTCGCCGACAAACAATGGTTCGGCTGACCGACTCACGCCAAGGTGGTGAGGAGGGCGCGCCAGGTTTGGGGGGCGAGGGCGAGGTGGCCGGAGGCGGGGGCCTTCGAGTCGCGCACTGCCGTGGCGTCCGGAATGAAGGCGACTTCCACGCAGTCGCCGTTGTTGGTGTTGCTGTAACTGCTTTTGCGCCAGGTCAGCTCGGTGCGCTCTCGGGTGGGCATGGGGTGCCTGCCTCCAGACAATCGTAGGCATCTGCCAAGTTGGCAAGCCATGCCCGCGATTGTCCCTGATCCAGCGCATGTCCATCGAGTCTTGTGAGGAAATCTCGGTACAGCGCGATGTCCTCAGGCTTTTGCAGGAACATCCCGGAGGCCAGATTCTCGGTGTAGGCGACCGGATCGTGTGCGCTGTAGTCCATCAATCGAAACGCGCCACCGGTGCTGAACGGTCCAGCTGAATCCAGCACGACTCGAATCGTGCATCGCCGCTGTGAGGTGGCGAGTGCGAGGTAGAGGAGCTGCTCACCCATCACCAGAATGTCGCCCACTGAAGTACGCAGTGCGTGCTCCTGGATGAAGAAGGTGCACTCAGGCGGGAACCGCCGCTTGAGGAGACCTTGCCGAGCAAGCCGAGCCTGAATTCTCAGCTCGATTTCCTTCGCGGGCCGCCTCGAACCCCAGCGGAACAGCGCCCGCATGTAGCCCTCGGTCTGGAGAAGACCAGGTACAACCAACGGCTCGTATTGAGCGATCGAACTGGCGATGCTTTCTTGCAGGATCAGTGAGCGGAGCTCATTCGGGAGTTCGACATTGTGTGGTCGTACCCAGTACGCATCATCAGGTTGTGCGGCAAGTTCAAGCATGCGCTCGTAGTCCGGCCGCACCAGAGGTCCGCAACTTGCCAAGTAGGTCGCGACTTCCACGCCGGATGGTGGGCGGCGGCCGTTCTCGATGTGCGAAAGCTTGCCGTGGGTCCAGCCGAGCTTTCGGCTTAGCTCGCGCCCGCTCATGTTCGCTCGCTCGCGGGTGAGCTTCATGTCGAGGCCCAATTCGCGGGCCCGGGCGGTGGAGTCGGGCCGTGCTGTCTCGGTCATGTGATCACGCTAGGACCACATAGCCGTTGCGAGACAGCACGGCACGACCGGTTCACCGCAAAGGACTCAGCCGGTACCGCGGGGTACCGCTACCGGTGTGAGCGGTTCACCGCCGAAACGACCGCGCGCAGCGAAGCCGTCACGATCGACGCGTCGATGCCGATGCCCCAGAAGACCCGGTCCGCGATCGCACACTCGATGTACGAGGCCGCCCGCGCGTCGTCGCCGGGAGTGAGGGTGTGTTCGCTGTAGTCCAGCAGCCGCAGGTCGAAGCCGACCGTCGACAGCGCGTCGAAGAACGCCGCGATGGGGCCGTTTCCGTTGCCGTGGATCTCGTGGTCGTCGCCATCGACGCGGACCGACGCCTTGATTTCGTAGTCGCCGCCACCGCTGTCGGTGACGTGCTGGCGAATCAGCTCCAGCGGCACGCGCGGCTCGAGGTACTCCGCGGAGAATGCGTTCCACATCGTCGCCGGGGCGACCTCACCGCCGGCGGTGTCGGTGTGGCGCTGGATGACCTTGGAGAACTCGATCTGCAGGCGGCGCGGCAGGTCGAGCTGGTGCTCGGCCTTCATGATGTAGGCGACACCGCCCTTGCCGGACTGCGAGTTCACCCGGATGACGGCTTCGTAGCTGCGGCCGACGTCCTTCGGGTCGATGGGCAGGTACGGGACCTCCCACGGGTACTCGTCGACGGGCATGCCTGCCTTGTCGGACAACGACTTCATCGAGTCGAGGCCCTTGTTGATCGCGTCCTGGTGGCTGCCGGAGAACGCGGTGAACACCAGATCCCCGCCCCACGGGCTGCGCTCGGGCACGGGCAGCTGGTTGCAGTATTCGACCGTCCGCTTGATCTCGTCCATGTCGGAGAAGTCGATCTGCGGGTCGATGCCCTGGCTGTACAGGTTCATGCCCAGCGCGACGAGGTCGACGTTGCCGGTGCGCTCGCCGTTGCCGAACAGGCAGCCTTCGATGCGATCCGCACCGGCCATGTAGCCCAGTTCGGCCGCGGCGATGCCGGTGCCGCGGTCGTTGTGCGGGTGCAGCGACAGGATCACGCCGTCGCGGCGCTCGATGTTGTTGCTCATCCACTCGATGGAATCCGCGTACACATTCGGCGTGGCCATCTCGACGGTCGCGGGCAGGTTCAGGATGACCGGCCGCTCAGGCGTCGGCTGCCAGATTTCGGTGACGGCGTTGCAGACCTCGGCGGCGTAAGCCAACTCGGTGCCGGTGTACGACTCGGGCGAGTACTCGAAGCGGAAGTCGGTGTCGGAGTACTTCGCGGCGTACTCCTGCACGAGGTCCGCGCCCTGCGTCGCGATCTTCTTGATGCCTTCGCGCTCTTCGCGGAAAACCACGCGGCGCTGCAGGATCGACGTCGAGTTGTAGATATGGACGATCGCGCGCGGCGCGCCTTCCAGTGACTGGAACGTGCGCTCGATCAGCTCCGGGCGGCACTGCGTCAATACCTGGATGCGGACGTCGTCGGGAATCGCGCCCTCTTCGATGATCTCGCGGACGAAGTCGAAGTCGGTCTGGCTCGCGGCCGGGAAGCCGACCTCGATCTCCTTGTAACCCATCCGCACCAGCAGTTCGAAGAACTTGCGCTTACGGGCGGGGGACATCGGGTCGATCAGCGCCTGGTTGCCGTCGCGCAGGTCCACCGCGCACCACAGTGGCGCGCGCTCGATGCGTTTGGTGGGCCAGGTGCGCTCGGGCAGATCGATGTCCTCGATCAGCTGGTGCCATGGCCGGTAGCGGTGAACGGGCATCGAGGTGCCGCGCTGGGTGTTCCATACGGGCTGGTCCGCGGGCGCTGTCCTGGCCGGCTTACGGATGCGGCTGGGCGAAGTGCGGGGTTCTGACGTGGTCATGCGAAGAAAACTCCTGCCGGGAAGGGTCGATTTCGACCGGCATCACAAAGCCCCGCGACGAGGAGCCGGTCCGGTCAGGCCCCGTCGCGGCAGCGAAGCAGGAGAGCGCGTGCCACGACTCCACCTTAACCACGCGACGTGCCCTAAGGAAAGTCAGGCGGGTTCACGTGGGTGTTACTGGCAGGTAGTAATTGGCGCAAGCGCGTGTCACACTGCCCGGCATGGGCGAGCACGCTGAGCCGGAACCCGAGACCAAACCCGCGGAACGCCACGATGTCGATCGGCGCGGTGTCGACTGGCGAAAGCAGAAGGACCGTACGGTCTCGTTCCTGGCGGGCCTGGTCCGCTGGATCGGCCTGATCTTCGCCGCGTTCCTGGTGCTTTACGTGATCTTCGTGATCGGTGACGCCAACCAGGCCAACGGGATCGTGTCGTTCGTGAAGGGCTGGGCCGAGTCGGTCTCGCTCGGTTTCAAGGATCTGTTCCAGCCCGTGGACCCGAAGCTCAACGTGCTCGTGAACTACGGCATCGCGGCGATCTTCTGGCTGGTCGTGTCGGGAATCCTGGCGAAGGTCATCCGCCGGGTCGGTGGCCAGTCCGGGGGTTGATTTATCACCCGATCGGGTAGGTTCCGTGCGCTGTGACCGCGCGCACAAGGGGCGACTCGATGAAGTTCTACGCCGACCGTCCGATCCGCCGCACCGCCCAGGTCGTCGCCGACCTCGGTGCCCTCCTCCTCGCCGTTTTCGCGATCTGGCTGGGCACTGAGGTCCACTCCCAGGTCATGCAACTCCGCGCGCCCGGTGACGGGCTCATCGACGCCGGCACCGGCCTGCGCGGCACCTTCGACTCCGCGGCCGACAACGCAGACGACGTCCCGCTGGTCGGCGACGCCTTGGCCAAGGCCCTGCACACCGGGTCCGACGCCGGGGCGAAGCTCAGCCAGGCCGGGCAGTGGCAGGTCGAGGCGGTGACGGACTTGGCACTCTGGATGGCCGTGATCCTGATCGCGATCCCGATCGTGTTCCTGCTGATCACGTGGCTGCCGCTGCGACTGCGGTTCGTGCGCCGGGCCACCGCGGGCGTCCACCTGCAGCGTCTCGGCGAAGAGGGTTACGACCTTCTCGCCCTGCGCGCCCTCGTGACCCAGCCGTTGCCGCGGCTCGCGAAGGCGGGCGAGGTCACCACCGGCTGGCGCAACCAGGACCCGGCCGTCATCAAAAAGCTCGCCCGCTGGGAACTCGAGCGCCTTGGCCTCGAAGCCTAGAACGCGGATTTTCCCCACGACCCGGTGAACGCGAACTCGCTCAGCGGGATCCGCTTCCGCGGCGCGACTTCGCGGGAGACGCTGCGCTCGTCACCGAGCACCTCCGGCGCCGCGGGCGTCCCGACGGCGATCGCGACCCGTGGCACGGCGTCGGACGGCAGTTCGAAGTCGCGCTGGATCGCGGCCGGGTCGAAGCCGCCCATCTGGTGCGCGACCAGTCCCTGGTTGATCGCTTCGAGCACCAGGTTCTGCCCGGCCAGGCCCAATCCGTATTCGGCGTGGGGGATGTCACCCTTCTCGTTGCGGGTGACCATCACCGCAACGAGCAGCGCACTCGCCCGGTGTGCCCAGCGCTTGTTGCCGTCGGACAGCGCGTCGAAGATCTTCTGATACGTCTCGTCACCGCGCAGCCCGACGAGGTAGCGCGCGGGCTGCGTGTTGCCAGACGACGCCGCCCATCGGGCCGCTTCGAGTATCGCGCGCAGCTGGTCCCACGAGACCGTCGCCGTCTCGTCCAGCGCGCGCGGGCTCCAGCGCTTCGCGATGAAATCGGCGACCGGCACGCTTGTTTCCGCAGGCTTCTCCATACGCCGGATACTCCCAAGAAGTGTCCAGGGCCACACATCGGGGTGGTGACGATCCGTCACCCCGGTAGGATTTCCGCAAATGAGGGACGCGGGGGCTCCTTGACGCCCTGAGGAGCCGACCCGCCCCGGCGAGGAGGTTCGGGCGTGGCGCTCGTGGTCCAGAAGTACGGCGGATCGTCGCTGGAGAGTGCTGACCGGATCAAGCGGGTGGCGGAGCGGATTGTCGCCACCAAGAAAGCCGGTAACGACGTAGTGGTCGTCTGCTCGGCGATGGGTGACACCACCGACGAGCTGCTCGACCTGGCGCAGCAGGTCAACCCGGTGCCGCCGGAGCGCGAGATGGACATGCTGCTCACCGCGGGTGAGCGGATCTCCAACGCGCTCGTGGCGATGGCCATCTCCGCCCAAGGCGCGGAGGCCTGGTCGTTCACCGGCTCGCAGGCCGGCGTCGTCACCACGTCGGTGCACGGCAACGCGCGCATCATCGACGTGTCGCCGAGCCGGGTGACCGAAGCACTGGAACAGGGTTACATCGCGCTGGTCGCCGGATTCCAAGGCGTCGCGCAGGACACCAAGGACATCACCACGCTCGGCCGTGGCGGTTCGGACACCACCGCGGTCGCGCTCGCGGCCGCGCTGAACGCGGATGTCTGCGAGATCTATTCCGATGTGGACGGTGTGTACACCGCCGACCCGCGGATAGTGCCGACAGCGCGCAAACTGGAAACCGTTTCGTACGAGGAAATGCTCGAGCTCGCGGCCGGTGGCGCCAAGGTCCTGATGCTCCGCTGCGTCGAGTACGCGCGGCGCTACGGCGTCCCGATCAGTGTCCGTTCTTCGTTCGGCGACAAGCCGGGGACGATTGTTTCCGGCTCAATTGAGGAGATCCCCGTGGAACAAGCGCTGATCACCGGTGTGGCGCACGACAGGTCCGAAGCTAAGATCACCGTGACCGGCGTGCCGGACCACACCGGTGCCGCCGCCCGGATCTTCCGGACCATCGCGAACGCCGAGATCGACATCGACATGGTGCTGCAGAACGTTTCCAGCACGGTCTCGGGCCGCACCGACATCACCTTCACCCTCTCCAAGACGAACGGTCCCAAGGCCGTGTCGGAGCTGGAGAAAATCAAGGGTGAGATCGGTTTCGAGTCGGTACTGTACGACGACCACGTCGGCAAGGTTTCCCTTGTGGGCGCGGGAATGCGTTCGCACCCCGGGGTGACGGCGACCTTCTGCGAGGCGCTGGCCGAGGCGGGCGTGAACATCGAGATCATCAACACCTCCGAGATCCGCATCTCCGTGCTGATCCGGGACGCGCAACTCGACGACGCGGTGCGCGCGATTCATGAAGCCTTCGAACTGGGCGGCGACGAAGAGGCCGTCGTCTATGCAGGGAGTGGACGTTAGATGGCACCCGTATTGGCTCTCGTCGGCGCGACCGGCGCGGTCGGCACCGTCATGATCGACATCATCAACGGCCGGGAAACCGTGCCGTGGGGTGAGATCCGGCTGATCGCGTCCGCGCGTTCGGCGGGCAAGAAGATCACCGTGCGCGGCGAAGAGCTGACGGTCATCGAGCTGAAGCCGGAAGCTTTCGACGGCGTCGACATCGCGATGTTCGACGTCCCCGACGAGATCTCCGCCGAGTGGGCGCCGATCGCGGCGGCCCGCGGCGCGGTCGCGGTCGACAACTCCGGTGCGTTCCGGATGGACGACGAAGTGCCGCTCGTGGTGCCCGAGGTAAATGCTGCCGATGCGTCGAACAGGCCCAAGGGCATCATCGCGAACCCGAACTGCACGACGCTGTCGATGATGGCCGCGCTCGGCGCGCTGCACCGCGAGTTCGAGCTCAAGGAACTCGTCGTGGCTTCGTACCAGGCGGCGTCCGGCGCGGGCCAGGGCGGGATCGACCGGCTGAACGCCGAGCTCGAAGCGGTGGCGGGTAAGAACGTCGGCGCGGTGGCGGGCGATGTCCGGCAGGCCCTGGAAGCCGCTGGACTGTCCGTTGAGGACGGTCCGTTCGGTCCGGCACCGCTCGCGCTGAACGTGATCCCGGCCGCCGGTTCGTACAAGGGCGACGGCTGGTACTCCGAGGAACTGAAGGTACGCAACGAATCCCGCAAGATCCTGGGGATCGCGGACCTGAAGGTTTCGGCGACCTGCGTGCGGGTCCCGGTGGTCACCACGCACTCGCTGGCCGTGCACGCGACCTTCGCGCGTGAGGTCACCGTCGAGGC
Organism: Amycolatopsis sp.; assembly: GCF_036008905.1. GTDB lineage: Bacteria > Actinomycetota > Actinomycetes > Mycobacteriales > Pseudonocardiaceae > Amycolatopsis. The sequence continues at coordinate 11,347 of NZ_DASYMU010000222.1, forward strand.
CGCGCACAAGGTGTTCGAGGCGCAGCCGTCGATCGTGCTGGTCGACGACCCGGAGAACGGCAAGTTCCCGACGCCCGCGGACGTCGTCGGCGGCGACCCGACCTACGTCGGCCGGGTGCGTCAGGCGCTGGACTTCCCGAACGCGCTCGACTTCTTCGTCTGCGGCGACAACCTGCGCAAGGGCGCCGCGCTCAACACCTACGAAGTCGCCGAACAGCTCGCCCCAGAATTCGCCTAGCCAAAGATGTCGACATGTCGTGATCCCTCAGTTCCTAAGAGATCACGACATGTCGACATCTCGCGTGGTTCTAGCGAGCGCCTCGGGTGGCTTTCGCGCGGAAGTCGAGGAAGGCTTCCTTCGGGTCGCCGAACGAGGCCCATGGCCAGGCGTCGGCCCGGTTTTCCAAGCGCCTGAACTGTTCGACGGCTTCGTTGAAGCGCTTGTTGTGCACCAGCGCGATCGCCGCGAAACTGCGGTCGACGCCGAGGTGCGGGCTGTGTGCGCCTTCTCCGCGCAGCCAGCCCAAAAGCGAGTCGAGCGCCCGTCGGACCGGCGCGCTTTTCCAGACACCCGGGTCGTCGCCTTCGAGTGCGACCTGCAGCGGCAACGCGCTCAGCGACGGTGCCTTGGCGGCGGCTTCGGCGAACGCGACCATCTGCTTGTGTGGCCCCGCCCACTTCTCCTGCCAGTACCGCAGCGCTTCCTCGTGCCCGCGCCGGTGGTACGGACCACGTGCGACGAGCTCGGTCCACAATGTCCCGAACTTGTCGCGGTCGAACTCCAGGCCGCGGGCGATGGTCACCGCGATCACCCACGGCGTCGGGTCGTGCGGCAGCGCCTTGGCCGCTTCTTCGGCCGACGCCTCGGCCTGGTCCAGCAGGCTGTGGAACCGGCCGTCGCGCTGCCGCCAGGCCAGGGTCACCAGCGATTCGGCGTGCACGATCAGCGCGTGCGGGTCGTCGGGCCGGGCGCGGCGCCACGCCTTCAGCCAGCCGTCGTCTTCGGCGGCCGTCTCGGCCAGCCGGGAAACGAGCAGGCCACGGCGTTCCCAATCGGTGCCGGCCGCGCGCAGCAGCTCCGCGGCGGGCCGCCATTCGAGGTCGGCGGCGCCGGCGAGCACCGACGCGAGCACCGGCTCGGCGAACGGTTCCGCGCTGACTTCGTCTTCGTGGACCAGACGCCATCGCAGCGCGTCGTTCGTGGGCTCACTGTCCGGTGTGGTCAGCGCGGCGATCTCCGCCGGGGTGAGCATCACGCCGAGCTCGTCGGTCGAGACTCCGCGCCGCTTCGCTTCGCGCGTCAGTGCCCGCGCGGCCTTGAACTTGCTGGGCAGGGAGAGGGCCATGGCGGCTAGTGTGCCTGATGCCCGAAATTCGTCTTCCAGGTAAGGGTGCATTCGGTCAGAGCCCGTCATGACCGGAGCCGGCTCCGCGCGGCTAGCCTGCAGAAGTGCCTAGCAAAACCTATCGCCGCAGGACGGCGCGTGTACTCCTGCTCGACAGTGCCGACAGGTTGCTGCTCTTCCGCGGTTACCGCAACAGCAAGGAACCGGCGCGTGGCTATTGCTGGTGGACTCCCGGCGGCGGGGTGGACAAAGGTGAGAGTCTCGTTGATGCCGCGGTTCGGGAACTTCGGGAGGAAACCGGTTTGGTGGTCCGGCCCGAGGAGCTCGGCCAGGTCGTCGCCGAGACGTCCGGGTACGCCGATCTGGGCTGGGCGAAGGGCGTCTTCCGGGACGATTTCTTCTTTCTGCGCGTCGATAAGCACGACGTCGACACCTCCGGGTTCGAAGCCCTCGAGCGCGCGCAGATCACCGCGCACCACTGGTGGACCCTCGGCGAACTGGCCGCGCCCTCGGACCCGGTGTACCCGCTGGAGCTCGCGCCGTTGCTGAAAGCGTTGGCAGCCGGTCGGATCCCGCCCGAACCGGTCCAACTTCCCTGGCATCACTGAACAATTCGGTTGCGGCACCACGGGCGGCAATGGATCCTTCGAGGTCCAAAGCCACTTACGAGAGGGAAGTCATGTACACCGCAGTGGAAGGTTCCCGCGTGCCGATCCGGATGTGGGCGGACCCGCATTCCGTTGAAGAGCAAGCGATGCGCCAGCTGCGCAACACCGCCAACCTGCCGTGGATCCATGGTCTCGCCGTGATGCCGGACGTGCACTACGGCAAGGGCGCCACCGTCGGCAGCGTGATCGCGATGCGCGACGCGGTGTGCCCGGCGGCCGTCGGCGTCGACATCGGGTGTGGCATGAGTGCGGTACGGACTTCCTTGTCCGCCAAGGATCTTCCCGACGACCTGAGCGCGCTCCGCAGTCGTATCGAGGCCGCGGTACCGGTCGGGTTCAACCGGCACAAGACGCCGGTGAACCCCGCGAAGGTGCACGGAATCGGTGGCTGGGACACGTTCTGGGGTGCGTTCGGCGAACTCCACCAAGGCGTCCGCAACCTCGAAGAGCGGGCCCGGATGCAGATCGGGAGCCTCGGTGGTGGCAACCACTTCATCGAGGTCTGCCTCGAACAGGGTGGTGACGACGAAGGCCGTGTCTGGCTGATGCTGCACTCCGGTTCGCGCAACATCGGCAAGGAGCTCGCGGAGCGTCATATCCGTGCGGCGCAACGACTTCCGCACAACGCCGACCTGCCGGACAAGGACCTCGCGGTCTTCCTCGCGGACACGCCGGAAATGGCATCGTACCGCCGGGATCTGTTCTGGGCACAGGATTACGCGGCTCGTAACCGCGCGACGATGGTCGCGCTCGTCAAGCTCGCGCTGGCCGAAACCGTGCCGGGGACCCGTTTCGACGACGCGATCAGCTGCCACCACAACTACGTCGCCGAGGAGACCTACGACGGCGTCGAGCTGCTGGTGACCCGCAAGGGCGCGATCCGCGCGGGTTCCGGGGACCTCGGGATCATCCCGGGCAGCATGGGGACCGGTTCGTACATCGTGCGTGGGCTCGGCAACCTGGGCTCGTTCCAGTCGGCGTCGCACGGCGCCGGTCGCCGGATGTCGCGGAACAAGGCCAAGCGGATGTTCACCACTGATGACCTCGCCGCGCAGACGGCCGGTGTCGAATGCCGCAAGGACGCGGGGGTGGTGGACGAGATTCCGGCCGCGTACAAGGACATCGACGCGGTCATCGAGGCGCAGACCGACCTCGTCGAGGTGGTCGCGCAGCTCAAGCAGGTCGTCTGCGTGAAGGGCTGAACTACCGGGCAGGCGGCATGCCCCGCCCGGTATGCCCGGATCAGCCGGTACCTTGGAATCATGAAACGTTGGGGAGTGCTGGGAATCGTGGCCGCCGCCGGGCTGCTGCTGGGTGGTTGCTCCGAGGTCAACGAGGCCGTGGACGGCGTCGACTCGGCTGTCGACACCGCGAACGGCGCGGTCGGCAAGGCCACGGCCTGCGGTGAAGCGCTCGGCCTCGCCGACCTCAACCCATTGGTCGACCCGGAAAAGGTCAAGGCCAGAGCCGCCGACAAGGAAGCCCGCCTGCGCGAGCTCGCCGGTCAGGTGCAGGAGCAGGACGTCAAGAACGCCCTGTTCACGATGGCCGACTCGTACGTCCAGGTGCAGCGGGAACGCTGGGACGACCTCGGTGTCGTGGGCCAGTGGGCACAGCGCAACGTCCAGCACCTAGACGCCCTGCGCAAAGCCTGCCTCTAGCGCGCAGCTGGCCGCTCCGCGCCCCGGACGCCGGTGGTGTGCGCGGCCTGGGTGGGTGGCTCGTGAGTGCCTACAAGTGTTCTAACACTCGTAGCCACTCACGAGAAGGTGACCACGGCCCGCCGGGCGGTCCTTCGGTCGCTCGCGATGCCGTGCCTGTTACCCCAAAG
>NZ_DASYMU010000223.1:0-11524 GCF_036008905.1 Amycolatopsis sp.
CAGCGTTTTCCTGGCCGGGGTGTCGTAGCGCAGCGCGCTGAGCCCGGTGAATCCGACGCCGATCTTGGCCGTCGGTGATTTGCCTGGTCCCGGGCCCACCTGCAGCGCGGGGTCGACCGGCTGCGGGTCACCGGTTTCGAAGGAGGAGAAGAAGCCGGTGATCGTCACCCACTCACCGTAATGGCCGGGGCCGACCCTCGCGCGCGGCGCCGGTGTTCAGTCGAGCACGGCGGTGGCTTCGATCTCGACCAGCATGTCGGGCTCGGCCAAGGTGGCGACGCCGATCCCGGTGAGCGGCGGGAGCGCGGTGATGCCCAGTTTCGCGGCGGCGCGGGCGGCTCCCTCGGCGAACAGGGGCATCTTGTCGGGGGTCCAGTCGACGAGGTAGACGGTCAGTTTCGCCACGTCGTCGAAGGTGGCGCCGACCTCGGCCAGCGCGGTGCCGAGGTTGAGGTAGCACTGCTCGACCTGGGCGGCGAAGTCGCCTTCGCCGACTTTGCCGCCGTCGGCATCGCGGGCGACCTGGCCGGCGATGAAGACCAGTTTCGATCCGGTGGCGATCGACACCTGCCGGTAGATGTCGACCTTCGGCAGTCCTTCGGGGTTCACCAGGGTGATGGCCATTGCTGCCTCCATGTCGCGGGATGTTCCCCAATACTATAGCAGTGCAATGCTATGTATTGTGGTGCCATGGCAAGGACGAAGGACCCCGCGGTCCGCACCCTGCTCATCGAACGGGCCGCGCACATGCTTCGCACCCGCGAGCCCATCACCCTGCGCTCACTGGTGGCCGGGACCGGCGTGTCGACGATGGCCGTCTACACCTACTTCGGCGGCATGGACGGCGTGTGGAAAGCCCTGCGGCAGGAAGGCTTCACCCGTCTCGCGGCCAGATTCGCGACGGTGACCACGACCGAGGACCCGGTTCAGGATCTGACCGCCCTTGTCTCCGCCTACCTCGGCAACGCCTTGGATCACCCCGACCTCTACCGGGTCATGTTCGACGCGAACTTCGACCTCGAAGACCTCAAAGCCGCGGACACCACCCTGGAACACATGGTCCAAGCCGCCGACCGAGGCAGGAAAGCGGGCCGCTTCCGCATCGACATCGTCCCGCTGGAACTGGCGACCCAGAGCTGGACCATCGCCCACGGGCTGGTCTCGCTGGTCGCCAACGGCCCCCTGCCGCGCGAGACACTCGCCAACGGCGTCCCCCTGCTGACCGCGCTGTTCATCAGCACGGGAGACGATCCCGGGAGGTGCCGGGTCTCGGTCGAGACCGGCTGGCAGCCGCTTCACCTCTCGTGAGTGGCTACGAGTGTTAGAACACTTGTTGCCACTCACGACCCACCTGACCAGCGGAGACGTCCGTTGCAGAGGCCCAGAAAGCCGTGAAGGCCTCCTTCACAGCGTCAGACGCTGTGAAGGAGGCCTTCACGGACCTACAGGAGCAGTTACATACTCGAGCACTGCCCGGCGGACGGGCCGCGGACGGTGTTGCGGAGGGAGTAGTCCGTCGGGGCCGGGGTGTTCGCCGCGCAGGCGAGCGGGCCACCGACCGTGCTGGCGGTCAGCACCGGATGCTGGTTACCCGTCAACGCGACGGGGCCGGCGATGTCGGCCTGTTCGATCGACACCGTGCCCTTCACCCCGGTGATCGCCAGCGGACCACCGATCTTCGTCCCGACGACCACGACCTGAGCCGCACCGGTCGCCGCCAGCGGGCCGCCGATCGAACCACCCGTGGCGACCAGGCTCGCGCCCGGCGACACCGTCACCGGACCAGACACCGTCGCGCCGTCGAGGCAAGTCGTGCCGCTCGACACGGTCAGCGGGCCCTTGCGTTCGCCGGTGATCGTCTGCGTGCAGGCCGCGTCGGGCTTGCCGAGCAGTTCGAACTCGGCGAGCGACGCCGTACCGCCGGTGGTCGCGGTGACCTCCAGCCGGTAGTACTTGTAGTGCGCCGGGTTGGCCACCTTGAACGCCTTCGTCTGCTGGCGCCACTGGAAGGTCTGGTCGGTGCGCTGGTCGGCGACCGCCCAGGACTTCCCGTCGAACGAGCCCTTCAACACCCAGCTCTTCGCGTCTCCCGGGCCCTTCGGCGAGGTCAACGTGTAGTGCGTCGCGGCTTCCTTCGACGACAGCAGCTGGTACTGGATCGCACCGGTCGCCGTCGTCTCGGTCCGTGAGGTGTTGTCGAAGACCGCGGTGACGTTGGAGCCGTCACTGGCCGACGCGGTGCCCTTGCCCGGCCCGGTCAGGTCGTGCAATGGGGTCGGGACGGCGTCGCCGGTGGTGATCGACGCGGGTGCGTCGTTCGGGCCGGTGCCCCACGTCGACGGGTTGGGGCCCATGTCGAAGTCGAGCGTGCCGCCCTTGGCGAGCACGTCCTGCGAGAGCGACGTGGACGTCGACGCCTTGCCGTTGACCTTCAGGCCCTGGACGTAGACGTTCTTCGCGCTGTTCTTCGGCGCGTTGATCACCAGGTCCTTGCCACCGGCCAGGTGCACGGTCGCCTTCGTGAACAGCGGCGACCCGATGGCGTAGTTCGGGCTGCCCATCTGCAGCGGGTAGAAGCCCAGCGCGCTGAACAGCCACCAGGCCGACTGCTCGCCGTTGTCCTCGTCGCCCGCGTAGCCCTGCCCGATCTCACTGCCGGTGTAGAGCCGTCCGAGCGCTTCGCGGACCTTCGCCTGCGTCTTCGACGGCTGGCCGGCGTAGTCGTACATGTAGAGCGTGTGGTGCGACGCCTGGTTGGAGTGGCCGAGCTGGCCCATCCGGACGTCCCTGGCCTCCCGCATCTCGTGGATCACGCCACCGTAGGAGCCGGGGAAGTTCGCCGTCTCCTGATCGGCGAAGAACGCGTCCAGCTTGGACCCCAGGCCGGCCTTGCCGCCGTAGAGGTTCGCCAGGCCCTGACCGTCCTGCGGCACGGAGAACGCCATGCCCCAGCCGTCGGTCTCGGTGTAGTCGATACCCCAGACCCGCGGGTCGTACGTCTCCTTGCTGCGGCTGAACTTGCCCGCGGCGTCGCGGCCCTGGAAGAACCCGACGCTCGGGTCGAACACGTTCACGTACTGCTGCGCCCGGCTGGTGAAGTACTCGTAGTTCTCGAGGTACTCCTGCTTGCGCGGATCGGTCTGCGGCGCTTCGTCGTAGAGCTTCTTCGACATGTTCGCGATACCGAAGTCGTTGACATAGCCCTCGATCGCCCACGAGAAGCCGTGATCGGCGGTGTTGGGGGCGTAGCCGAGGAACATGCCCTCGTCCACGCCCTTGCGGCCGACGGCGTTGTTCGGCGGGGTGACGGTGGCGTTCTTCAGCGCCGCGTCGTAGGCCGACTTCACGTCGAAGTTCGTGACGCCCTTGAGGTAGGCGTCGGCGAACGCGACATCGGAGCTCGTGCCGGTCATCAGGTCGGCGTAACCCGGCGAGGACCACCGGGAGATCCAGCCGCCGTCGCGGTACTGCTGGACGAACCCGTCGACCATCTTGCCCGCCATGTCCGGCGACAACAGCGAGTACGCCGGCCAGGTGGTGCGGTAGGTGTCCCAGAATCCGTTGTTGATGTAGGTCTGGCCGTCGACGATCTTCGACCCGGTCTGCGTCGGGGTGTCCACGCCCGTCTTCGCCGACACCGGGCTCGCGTACTTGATCACCGGCGCCTGCGGGGTCCCGGTGTTCTCGGAGCCCGAGTTCGGGTACAGGAACAGGCGGTACAGGTTGGAGTACAACGTGGTCAGCTGGTCCTGGCTCGCGCCTTCGACCTCGATCACCTTGAGCTTGTCGTCCCAGGCCCGCTGTGCGGCGTCACGCACCGTTTCCAGCGTCGCGGCGGGCGCGATCTCCTGGTCGAGGTTCTTCTTCGCCTGGTCGACGCTGATCAGCGACGTCGCGATCCGCATGTTGACCGTCTTCGCGCCACCGGTGTCGAAGCGCAGGTAACCACGGACGTTGTCGCGGCCGTCGCCGGGCAGCTTCGCCCCGGCCGAGACCGGCTTGTCGAACGTCGCGTAGACGAAGATCCGCCCGGCGCCCGCCGAAAGCCCGCTACGGGCGTCGGAGTAGCCGGTCAGCGAATTGGTCGCCGGGTCCAGCGTCAGGCCACCGTTGTTGTTGACGTTGTCGAAGATGAGGCTGGAATCGTTGCCGGGGAAGGAGAACTTGAACAGCGCCGCGTGGTCGGTCGGGGCGAGTTCGGTCTTGATGCCGTTCTCGAACTGCACACCGTAGTAGTGCGCCCGCGCGGTTTCGTTGTCGTGCTTGAAAGCGAGCTGGCGGGCTTCACGATTCGCGTCCGGCACGCCGGCGGCGGCCGAGGGGAACACCTGGAAACTCTGCCGGTCACCCATCCACGGGCTCGGTTCGTGGCTCACGCTGAACGACTGCAGTGTCGGCAGGTTCTGCGCGTTGTTGCCCGAGTGGTAGTTGTACAGCCAGCTGTTCGAGCCGGCGTCGGTCACCGGGGTCCAGAAGTTGAACCCGTGCGGCACGGCCGTGGCGGGGAAGTTGTTGCCCCGCGAGAACGTGCTGTTGGACAGCGTGCCGCGGGTGGTGAGCACGTTGTCCGAGGGACGGGTGCTCACCGGCGGGGTCGGGGTGGCCGAGATCTTGATGTCGTCCAGCCAGCCCTGCAGGAGCCCGGGGCCGTTCGGGTTGTCGTAACCGACCAGGATCCGGTCGATCGTCTTACCTTTGGCCGCGGTGCCGATCGCCGAGCGCACCAGGTTCCACTGGTTCGTGTACAGCACCTTGCTCGCGCCCTGGCCCTGCGGCGAGAGACCGAAGCCGTACTGGTCCACCGCGCCGAGTTCGGAGAGATAGGTGCCGTCGGTGAACGCCAGGTCCACCGCGACGTTGGTGCTCGGGTACTTCAGGTCGCCGGTGATGAACTGCGGCTGCACCTTGTACGAGAGCTCCGTGGCCGCGGCGACGGGGATGTCGACGTCGAAGATCTTGTTGTACGAGTAGCCGTGGCCGGTGGCGGTCTGGCTGCCCGAGTAGCGGAACGCGCGCAGGCCGGTGAAGCCGACACGGTTCTTGTTCGTGTAGCCGCTGGTCGGGCCGCTGTCGGCGAAGGTCCGCATGTTCGGCAGTGGTGGCGGCGCGGGCTCGTCGTTGGCCAGCAGCAGCTCGGAGAGCTGGATCGACGAGCTGCCGTTGTTGCGGGTCACCGACAGGCGGAAGAACTTGTACGCCGCGGTCGGCGCGATCTTGTAGTCCTTCTGCTGGAACCGGTTCGGGAAGGTCTGGTTGGTCTGCCGGTCGAGGTCGGTCCACGCGGCGCCGTCGGCGGAGCCCTGCAGGGTCCAGTCCTTCGGGTCGCGGTCGGCGAAGTCGTTGGCCGAGGTGATCGCGTAGTGCGTGATCGAAGTCGGCTCCGACAGTGTGGCCTGGGCCGAAGCGACCGAGTCCCAGGAGAGCCACTTCGTGTCGGTGGAGCCGTCGAAGAGGTTCGCGGCGACCTCCCCGGCGTCGGTGTTCTCACTGGTCGCGCTCGACTCGGTGACCCGGCCGCGGATGTCACCGGGGATCGCGGTCCCGTTCGCACCGTTCACGCCGAAAGCCTTGGGCTTCCCGGACGCGTCGATGTCAACGGTGTCGTTCCAGGTCGGCTGGGGCTCACCCGACTCGAACGAGGACGCGAAGTCCGGTGGTGCGGCCGGATCCGCGGCGGCGAGCCCGGACGCCGGGAGGGCGACCAGGCCGGCGGCTATGACAACGACAGACAACAGCGTGTTGACCGATGGTCTCGCGCTTCGGGGCATCATTGCTCCAAGCTCTTCTGGCGGGGGCGTCTAGTAGCGCGCCACAGCGGTGGGGACACTCCGGCGCCCAGGAAGGGAAGCTCGGTTGTGACATCGATGTCAAGATCGGTGAGAAAACTTGACCGGAATCGGACAATGACGGAGCAACCCATACCGCTTCAAGGTTGGGTGCTGTCCACCAGCACCGGCGCCACTGGGTGGGCGCCCTACGATGTCACCCGGCGGACCACCATGCGGATCGCCGAGCACTGGCTACCGGCAGACGATCCCCGCGGGCACGAGCGGGGCGCCTGGCACTGACGTGGGGGCACCATGACGACGATCGATCCCGACAAGGACTCCCGGATCCGCGCGGCGAAGGCACTCGCCACCGGCAACGCGACGGCCTGGTTCGAACCGCTCTACGCCGACGCCGCCACGGGCGACGCCGTCGTCCCGTGGGCCAGGGGAGTGTCAAACCCCGAGATCGCCGACTGGGCCGCCGGCAGACGCGGCGACGGGAAACGAGCCATCGTCATCGGCTGCGCGCTCGGGGACGACGCCGAGTACGTCGCCTCGCTCGGCTACGACACCGTCGCCTTCGACGTCTCACCGACCGCGATCGCCACCGTCCGCGGCCGCTTCCCGGAGTCCACCGTGGACTACGCCGTCGCGGACCTCTTCGCCCCGCCGACGGCCTGGGACCGCCATTTCGACCTCGTGGTGGAGATCGCGACCGTGCAGGCCCTGCCGCGGCACGTGCGCGAGGTCGCGATCGATCGCGTCTCCAGCCTGCTGGCGCCCGGCGGCACCATGCTCGTCGGTGCTTTCGCGGCTGAAGACGACGCCGAAGCCGAGGGGCCGCCGTGGCCGCTGACGCAGTCCGAAGTGGAGTCGTTCGCCCGTGACGGTGTGCGTCTCGACCAGCTGGAACGCACCCGCGGCGGCGGCCGGTGGTGGGCAACGTTCAGCGGTGAGTGACCCGTTTCGGGCGATTTCAAACTGACACTTTCCGGGGTCACCCACCCGTTACCGCCGCGGTTGCGAAGCCTCCTGAAGCGTTCGATGGTGATCTTGTTCGCCGGTGAACAAGACAAGCGATCCATCCATCGAACGTGAAAGGAAGCGGTAGTCATGACCCGCACGATGCGACCGCAGGATCTGATCGACTCGACTGTCGTCGATCCGGAAGGCAGCAAAATCGGCAAGGTCGGCACCGTCTATCTCGCCGACGACACGCGGAACCCCGAGTGGGTCACGGTGAAGACCGGCCTGTTCGGGCACAAGGAAAGCTTCGTGCCGCTCAAGGGCGCCGACATCGACGACGACGGCCTGCACGTCAGCGTCGCCAAGGACAAGGTGTCCGACGCGCCGCGGTTCGAGACCGACGGGCATCTGTCGCAAGGCGACAGTGCCGAGCTCTACCGCCACTACGGCCTGCCGATGCCGCGCAGCGCGCCCGACAAGGACATGGGACGGCACGCCGGTGGGGACCAGGCCGCCGGCCAGCGGATGGACCGTACCGACAGGAACATGGGCACCAGGGCCGCGGGCGGCGGGCAGGCGATGCGCGGCGGCGAGCAGGCCGCGGCGGGCCAGCAGGGCATGACCCGGTCAGAGGAACGGCTCAACGTCGGCACCGAACAGGTCGAGTCCGGCCGGGTGCGGCTGCACAAGTACGTCGTCACCGAAGAGCAGCAGGTCACCGTCCCGGTGCGGCACGAGGAAGTCAATGTCGTGCGGGAACCGATCACCGGCGGGGCCCGGGGCACCGGGCGCGCCGAGATCGGCGAGCAGGACCAGGAAGTCGTGCTGCACAGCGAAAAGCCCGTCGTGAACAAGGAAACCGTCGAGATGGAACGGGTTCGCCTCGGCACCGAGACGGTCACCGAGGAGGAGACCATCTCGGGCAAGATCCGCAAGGAACAGATCGAGGTCACCGACGACACCAAGCACCGCAAGGCGTGAGCCGGGCGCATCGGGGCAGGCCCGGTTCGGCCTGCCCCGTCATGCGCGTCAGCAGTGCGTGAAGAAATGGTCCAGGACCCGGACACCGAAGCGCAGTCCTTCGACCGGGACCCGTTCGTCGACCCCGTGGGCCATCGCGCGGTACGGGAAGCCCTCGGGCAGCCAGAGCGGCGCGAAGCCGTAGCAGTCGATCCCGAGCGGGCTGAACGCCTTCGCGTCCGTGCCGCCACCCATGCAGTACGGCACCACGACCGCGTCGGGATCCTGCGACCGCAGCGCGGCGGCCATCGCGTCGAACCACGGTGAATCCACCGGTGCCGACACCGCGGGCTGGTGCGCGACGAACTCCCGCTCGACGTCCGGGCCGAGCAGTTCGTCCAGCGTCGCGAGCAGTTCGTCTTCGGTGCCCGGCAGCACGCGGATGTCGACCTGCGCCCGCGCGGCGCTCGGGATCACGTTGACCTTGTAGCCCGCTTCGAGCATCGTCGGTGTGGTGCTGTTGCGGACCGTCGGCGTCACGAGCGCGCCCGCGGGTCCCAGTCTCGCGACCGTTCCGTCCACATCGGACAGATCCACCGGCACACCCAGCGCCGCACCGGCGCGTTCCAGGAACGCCCGCACAGTCGGGGTCAGGTGGACCGGCCAGCGGTGCTCGGCGATCCGCTGCAGCGCGCCGATCAACCGGAGGACGGCGTTCTCGTCGTTGGGCCGCGAACCGTGCCCGGCGCGGCCGCGCGCGGTCAGCCGGATATGTGCCGTGCCGCGTTCGGCCGTGGCCACCGGGTACAGGCGGCACATTCGCCCGTCCGCCGCGGGCACGTGGTAGGAGTAGCCGCCCGACTCGCTGATCGCGACCGCGCAGTCCTCGAACAGCTCCGGGTACTCCGCGGCGAGCCAGTGCGCGCCGAACTCGCCCTTGTCCTCCTCGTCGGCGACGAACGCGAGCACGATGTCGCGCTTCGGGCGCCGGCCGGTGCGGGCGAAGCCGTCGACGACGGTCAGGACCATCGCGCAGAAGTCCTTCATGTCCGTGGCGCCGCGGCCCCAGAGGTAACCGTCGCGGACCTCACCGGAGAACGGCGGCACCGACCAGTCGCTCGCGTCGGCCGGGACGACGTCCAGATGGCCCTGCACGAGCAACGCGGGCAACGACGGATCGCGGCCCGCGATTCGCGCGATCACGTTGGCTCGCCCGGGCGCGGACTCCAGGATCTTCGCCTCGACCCCCGCGTCGGCCAGGAGCCCCGCCACGTACTCGGCGGCGGCCCGCTCGCCCTCGGAGTCACCGTTGCCCCGGTTGGTCGTGTCGAACCGCACCAGCGCCGAACAGACGTCCACCACATCGAGCTCAGCCATAGATACCCTGCACCGCTCCCGCCGCGATGGCCGTGACCACCTTGAACGCCTTCATCGCCTCGGTCATATCCGCCGCGTCGAACCCGACCCGGCGGGTGCCGATCTGCTCGACCGTCGGGATCACCGCCGTCGCCTGCGCGAGATGACTCGCGTCGAACTCGACCTCGATCCGGTGCGGCACCTGCTCCGGATGCAACCGCCCGGCCTGCTTCATCCCGTCGGCCGCGGCCGACTTCAGCAGCTCGGCCGTGCGCGCCGGCGGCAGGCAGATCGCCGCGTACCGGCTCACACACTCCTTGACGGCCACCAGTTCGGCGTCGGGCGCGTAGTCGCGGGCCTCGTCACACGCCTTGTCGTCGCCGGTCACCACCAGCACCGGCACGCCGTACTCGGCGGCCATCCCCGCGTTCAGCCTGCCCTCGCTCGCCGGGATGTCGTCGAGCCACACCCCGGTGATCTGGTTCTCCAAGTACGTGTGGGACAAGACGCCGTCGAACCCGGCGCCCGCGTGGTAGCCGAGGAACACGACCCCGGAGACCCCGGAATCGATGCCCTGCATCATCGACAACGGCTTGTGCCGCCCGGTGAGCAGCCGTGCCCTCGGGTCCAGGTCCTCCAGCAGGAGATTGCGCTGCGACGAGTGCGCCTCGTTGACCAGCACGTCCGTCGCCCCCGCGTCGAACAGGCCCGCGATCGTGGCGTTCACGTCGCCGGTGAACAGCCGCCGGAACCGCTGCCATTGCTCGGTCCCCGGGACTACGTCGTCGGTCCACGTGACGCCGGTCGCGCCTTCCATGTCCGCCGAGATCATGATCCGCATCGCGCCACTGTAATCACTCGTGGCCCACTGACCGATAGGGCGGACCATCGGTCAGGAGGTGACGGAGTGTCGAAAAACCTTCCCGAACGAACCTCATTTGTGCCAATATTGCTCTGTTCGCGGGGTGAGGGACCCGCGAACGGCGACAAAGTGCTACTGGGAATGCGTGTATCGGCAGCACCCGCGTCGCCTGTCTGGACCAATGAAGATCGTTAGGGGAGGAGATCGCTCATGTCTACGCCTGCGGAAACCACCAACCCGGTCACCGAGGAAGCGCCTGTCCTTCCGCCACTGCCGGAGGTTCCGGAAGACGACAAGCACAAGGACCACGACCACGACCTCACCACCAACTGTGTGGGGGGTTGTCCTCAGAAGATCGAGCCCTGAGGCGTGAACGTTGCTTGACTGCCCGCCTGTCGAGGATCTCTCGGTAGGCGGGCTTCATTTGTCTACAGCTTGTGTTGTCATAGTGAGGTGCCTGTAACGAAGCCCGGACCACTCGACACCATCCGAAAAGCTCGTGAGCTTCATCGAGCAGGGGTCGATGCGGCGTGCTCCGAGCGGCAGCGCGAGGGGATCCAGCTCCTGCGCCGCGGTATGAGCTTGCTGGAGTCGATACATCCAGTCGATCCTCGGTTCCACGAGGATTGGCTGGTAGTTCGAATTCGACTGGCAAGTACCTTGGCATTCTGGTCATCGGAGACTCGTGGCGGAGTGGCTTCTGGCTTGGCGAGCCTGGACGATATTCGACTGCTCACTCAAGGAGTGTCCGACCCCGGTGTTTTGGCTGAGTTGAGAGGCGCAGTCGACCACAACTACGGCCTTCTGCTCATGGCTTCGGGGCGTAACGACGAGAGCATCAGCTATTTCGACACCTCGATCGAACACCAGGAACAGCGACTTAAGGAAAGTGGCGACCCCGGGTCCTTGCTGGGCGGCTTCCTCAACACTGTTTCTACTCGAGGGTTGGCTTACACCAGATTGGGTGACGTACGTCGCGCAAGGGCGGATTTCACTCGAGCCATCTCAATCGCCGAAGGATACGACCGCCCGTTGCAGGCCGCGGACGTCCGGCGCCCGCTCGGCTCGCTCGAGTTGAGAACTGGCGATGTTCCGATCGCCTTGCGGTTGTTCGAAGAAAGTGAACGCACTTATCGCGGCCACGGTCTCGAAGTTCCGCCCTTGCTGCGCTTGGAGCAGGCTCAAGCTCTCATGACAGCAGGCTTGGCGGACGAGGCAGGTCGACACCTCGACGAGGTCTTGCCTGTCATGAAGGCCAGGCACAGCACGAATCGCGAACTGGGTGGCGTGGAGCTGTTCCGCGCCTCGGCGGCGCTCATGGTCGATGATCTCGAGTTGGCACGCCGGTGGGCGACTTCCGCACGTCGCCGGATGCTTCGAATGGGTTGTCAGACGTGTGTGGCTGATGCCACGATCATCGGTCTGCATGCAGATGTGAGAGACGCGCTCAGAACGAGAGATAGCCAGTCGGTATTGCCTGTTCGTGTCTTGCGAGCGGCGAAAGCGATGCCACCACGGCTGACCGAGCAGGCGGGATTGGCGCGAATGCTGGCGACAAGACTCGAAATCGCCCGCGGAAAACTCAAGCGGGCAGCGGAACTGCTGGCACAGG
>NZ_DASYMU010000224.1:0-11565 GCF_036008905.1 Amycolatopsis sp.
AGGAACTCGCCGAGGAGGCCCGGACCCATCTACGCCGCCGTCAGAACCAGCCCGGCAGGGTGAAAGCGTTCTTCGGCAAACAAGAAGTCCGCTACGCCGCAGATTGAACACGCCACATTTGCCTTACCCATCAATAGAACACCCGTAGCCACTCACGAGCCACCTGCCCAGGCGGGGTTACCAGGCGGTCTGCCCGGCGCAGGAAGCCTGCGAAAGCCGCTTCACCGAGGACATCTTGTCGTTGAAGTTGTGCTTCGCGCGCATGTCCGGGATCTGCTGCCCCGCTTTGACGCAGTAAGCGGCACCCTTGCGATCCTGGTGCTCGTAGACGACCCAGGCCGACGGCGTGGTGTTCTTCAGCGAGCTGACCGCGTCACCGATCTGGGCGCGCTCCAGGTCGTCCGACGAATCGGTGAAGTACCTGACGACGCCGCCGTGCAGCCAGTGCGTGTCGTAGTCGAAGTCCGAGTAAAGCTCGAGCGTCGTCGCCGTGACGCCGTCGGGCTGAGCGGGCGCCGCCTCGGCCGTCGCGCCCATGCCCAGCGACAGGGCGATTCCGGCGAGCACTCCAGCGATAACGTGATTCTTTTTCATCACTGCCCTTTTCGTTGGTGAATTTCGATCTTGATCACCACGATGGCAGTGCCCGCTATGCGTTCGCTAACCGTCCACTAAGTACAGTGATGGGCTACGCGCGACCACTGGCTGAACAGTGGCCGCGCGTAGCGCTCAGTTACCCAGTTCTACCGTCTGGGTGGCTCCGAAGGTGCCCGCGACAGGGACGTCCACGACCTTGCGCCGCACGGTGACCCGGATAGTGTTCTGGGTCTGCGCCGGGTCGGAGACGGTGAGCCGCCAGCCCTTGCGGGTCCGGCCAAGGCCGATCGACGCCGGGCCGGAGACGGTCACGTCGTCCACCGTGCCGGCCGCGAAGAAGTTGGCCAGCAAGGTGTTGTCCCACAACAGGATCGCCTGGGCGGTGCGGGTGTTCGCCCGGACCCGCCACGCCCATACGGAGGCCACTGTGGACACCAGCGACGCCCCGGGGAGCACGGCATAGGCGTACGACGCGCCGGACGGTTTCGCCCCGTGCTCGATCACGATCTTCTGGTACCGCCGCGTGTACGGCGTCGTGGTACCGCCGGTGTTCGCGCCCGTGTCGACGTCGGCCCAGGCGCCGGTCCTGTCCTCCCGCAACACCGAGAGCTTGGCGTCGTCGAGCAGGATGTAGCCGCCGACGCCTTTCAAGTGCAGCCAGCGCGCCTTGTCCAAAGTGGACGTCTGGCCCAAGCGGGTCGACGACAAGTGCCCGTCGGCCAGCAGCACGCCGCTGCCGTTCTCGCCGAGGCTCCGGTTTTCCACCGTGGTGCGCACGTTCGCGCCGGACGCGTCGGTGATGCCCGCACCGAGGCACACCACGCCGCTGGGAGTGAAGAACCAGGACTTCTTCGCCGTCAGCGTGCCGTCCTGCGACACGAAGTCCATCGCGTGCGCGCCGTGTTCGGCGTCCCAGCGCACTCCGCCGGTGTGGTGCAGCGGGGTCACCGGCACCGAACCGAGTGGCGTCGGGGTGGAATCCTTTTCGGTCGTTCCCGGGATCAGCCTGGCGTCGACGGTCGGCCAGTAGGCGTCGCTGTAGTGGCCCTCCGCACTCGGCAGGAACGTGTAGAGCGCGCCGTCGCCGGTGTACCAGCCGCGCAGGTTCATCCCGTTGATCGACTCGTAGCGGCAGATCCGCGTGGAACTGATACCGAGCGACGCCGACCAGTCGCGGGTCACGTGGATCATCCGGTCTTCCTGCCCGAAGACGCGGTGCACGGGCACGACCGGCGGGCGCTTCGGTTTGGTGGCAAGGAGTTCCTGCGCGTACTCGACCTCGGGGACACCGACGGGCTGCAGTCCGCCCGAGAACCGCTGGACGTCGACGACGTCGAGGAACGGCGCCCACTTGTTGCGGTCGATCCAGTCCGCGGCGAGCCCGGCCAGCCGCGAACGCGCGGGCTCCTCGGCCTTGTGTGCCATGAGGACGGTCGCGGCGATCAACTGGTGCCCGGCGTCGTGGCCCGTTTCGCCCTGCCGCGAGAAGAACCGCCCCCTGGCCGGTTCCATCATGTAGCCGTTGAACATGAACGGCGCGCAGGCGTCGGGCAGGATGTCATAGATCTGCTCGCGGACGTCGGCCGCGACCTCGAAGGCCGTGCCGGAGGTGACCTCGATCAGGCTCGCGACGGCTTGCAGCAGCACCAGCGCGTAATGGCCCGGGTAGGGCACGACGTCGTGCTGGAGGAACGAGCCGTCGGTGTGGAACCCGTCGCCGCTCGTCACCAGTTTCACCAGGCTGGCCGCGCCGCCACCCGCGACGTCAGTGACCGCCGCGACGCCGGTGGTGACGCGCGCCGCGTCGCCCAGCATCGCGCCGGACAGCACGGCGATCATCGCCTTGTCGGCCCGGTTCGCGCCGGTCTCGACGAGCGAGGGAGTGTTGCCACGCCGGTTCGGGTCGCTCACGAACTTCAGCACCGGCCGCAGATACCGCTCGCGATCGGCCGGGGAGACCTTGTCCCCCATCGACGCCAGGATCTGCAGCACCCAGTACGGCACGCCGATCTCGTAGACGTACCAGTTGCCGATCTCACCGGTGTTTTCGTTGTACTGCAGGCGGTACAACGTGTCCAAAGCGGACAGGATGCGGCCGGGCAGTTCGGGTTTCGCCGACAGCGCGGATCCCGGGGTCGCCCAGGCGACGGCGATCGTGCGCAGTTTGTAGTACATCTTCGGGAAGTAGGTGCTGCCCGGGCCGATCGGCAGGTCGGCCCACAGCTGGTCCGCGCCGACGTTCATGGTCGAGTTGTAGCCCTCGGCGACCTCGTCGATCGCGGCCACGGCCTTGTCCCGCTCGCGCGACCGCCGGTTGCTCCCGACCTGCAGCACGCGGTACGCGGCCTCGATCGCCGCGAAATCCTGTGCCGCCGGTCGCGCCGCGGCGGCCGGCGCGGCGAACGCGGGCAGCGCACCCCCGACCCCCAGTGCGGCGCCCGCCGCGACAACCGCGCTTCCGCGCAGGGCAGTCCTCCGGTTCATGGGCATGACGGGCCTCCAGGGTCAAGACTTCGTTGGCTTGCTGGGTTTTTCGGGTTCGCTGAAGACCTCTTCGGCGGCGAGGGGCGCCGCCGAAGAGGTCTTCAGAGTCTGTCTAGCGCTGGCCGTCCGTGCGGCGCGGGAGCTTCCAGGGGTTGTCGTCACGCAGGGCTTCCGGCAGCAGCGCGTCCGGGAAGCCTTGCCACGCAACGGGCCTGAGGAAACGCTCGATGGCCGCGGTTCCCACGGACGTGGACGTCGGCGCGGTGGTAGCCGGGTACGGGCCACCGTGCTGCTGCGCCCAGCTGACCGTGACCCCGGTCGGCCATTCGTTCCACAGCAACCGGCCCGCGAGCTTGATCAGCGAGGGCAGCACACCGCGCACCAGCTCGGCTTCGCTCTCCTCGCCCTGCACGGTCGCGGTGAGCCCCGGCTCGAGTTCGTCGAGCAGGCTCACCAGCTCGGCCTGGTCGGTGTAGGTGACCACGAGCGACGCCGGGCCGAAGCATTCCTGGTGGATCGCTTTACCGGCCGCCAGGAACTCCTTGCCGCTGACGCTCAGCAGCGTCGGGGTGAACACCGGACCGTCCTGTCCGGCCTCCGCCAGCACCTCGACGCCGGGCACCTCACGGATCCCGGTCAGCACGCGGGTGTAGCCCTCCGCGATGCGCTCGTTCAGCATCGGCTGGGCGGCGACACCGGAAACGGCTTCCTTCAACGTGTCCTCGAGGCCGTGGCCCTCCGGCAGGAAAAGCAGGCCGGGCTTGGTGCAGAACTGGCCCGCGCCCGTGGTGAACGAACCCGCGTACGCCTTGGCAACAGCCTCGCCGCGCGCGGCCACCGCGCCTGGGGTGACGACGACAGGGTTGACGCTGCCGAGTTCGCCGTAGAACGGGATCGGGTTCGGACGGCTGTTGGCGATATCGAACAGCGCGCGCCCACCCGGCACGGAACCGGTGAACGACGAAGCCGCGATCCGCTCGTCACGCAGTGCCGTGACACCGACGTCGACCCCGTGGATGACCGCGAAGATCCCTTCCGGCGCACCGGCCGCGACGAGCGCGTCGTGCACGAGCGCGCCTGTCCGGCTGGAGAGTTCCGGGTGACCCGGGTGCGCCTTGAGCACCACCGGGCAACCGGCGGCCAGCGCGGACGCCGTGTCGCCACCGGCGACGCTGAACGCGAACGGGAAGTTGCTGGCGGCGAAGACCAGTACCGGGCCGATCGGGATCAGCACGCGCCGGATGTCGGGGCGCGGGCCCATCGGCCACGCGGCGTCGGCGTGGTCGATCGTGGCGCCGAGGAAGTGCCCGTTGTCCAGCTCACCGGCGAACAGGCGCAACTGGAACGTCGTCCTGGCGAGCTCGCCCTTCAGCCGCGGTGCGGGCGCGAGGTGCGTTTCGGCCGCTGCCAGCGCGATGAGCTCGCCGGCGGAGTCGTCCAGCGCGTCGGCGACGGCGATCAGCCAGGCCGCGCGCTCGGCGGGCGTCGAAGCGGCTGCTGGTCCGGCCGCATCCGCGGCACCGGCGAGAACGCGCTCCAAGGTGGCGGAATCGGTGTCCTGGGTCATGAATCCTTCTTTCGGAAAGCGTGTGCCGCGCTCGTGGCGGCGTGCATGTCCGGCCAGCGGCCGGGGCCGGCCAGCCCGAGGTGGTAGAGGTGCAGCTCGGAAGCACCGGCCTTGGCCAGATCCGTAGCGTAGGCCTCGATATCGGGGACCGGGCTCGCGGCCACCGCGGTGATGTAGCTGCCGACGTCCACAGTGGATGGAAGCTTCTTGCGCGCCGCGGCGACGGCGTCGACACTTCCTTGTCCGGGTGCCCAGTTCTGCAGCACCACGGCGTCGACGTCATCGGCCGCGGCCGGGGTCAGACCGGGAAGTGCCCCGGTCACCCAGGGCTCGAGCGCGCCGTGCAGGACGACCCTGGTGCCGGGCTTGATCGCGGCGAGCACGCCACGCCGGAGCTGATCGGTGCCGCGCTGCCGGGTTTCGAGGATCGCGGCCGTCAGCTTGGCGGGCAGTTTGTCGGCCGTGGCCGAAAGATCGGCGCTGTCCACCAAGCGGCGGACCTCGGTCCGCAGGGCGTTGCGGACGTCTTCGGCGATGGCCCCGGACTCGGCCCAGCCGTCTGCGCACGCCGTGCAGCAGCACACCGAAAGCAGTCGCGCGACCGCGGGAGACCAGACCCCGTCGGTCTTTTCGTGCTGGTGCTGGTGAACCGCGCCGAGCGGACCGCACGCTTCGAGCAGCACCGACGCGAAGTCGAGCCCCGCCAGGCATTCCGCGGTCAACGTCGCCGCGTACGCCTGGACCTCGGGCCGCGACGGGCACAGCGCCCAGGGGTAGCTCTCGCCGAAACAGTTGCGCACGGCGAACTCGGGGAACTCGGTGCCCAGCTGGGAGTTGTGTGTGAGCACGATCCACGCGGCGGCGGGGATACCGGCCGCGTTCAACACGCGGACGGCGTCCCCGGCGCTGTCGGGGACCGAGACCCAGTCCGGTGCGGCCGGACGTAACTTGGCGTCACGCCAGGCTTCCTCCCGCACCGGACGATAGAGAGCCGCGTGCCGGGCGACCACCGAAGTACCCTCGGGCGACCACGGGGTCGCGGACCGCGTGCTGTGGTACGAAACCGCCACCGCGACTTCGTCGACCTCGAGTTCCCGCGCCCGGTCCACGAAACCGGGGGCGTCGAGGATGTCCCACGGATAGGCGTAACCGATTACTCGCATGGTTTCACCACCGTGCCGTGTTGGGTTCGAACGAGGGGACGAACTTGCGCATGTAGGTCACGTCGTCTCGTTTGGTCTGTCCACATCGGACATAGTCTTCGTGTGCCCTGGCCAAGGCGTCGGGATCCAGTTCGATGCCGAGCCCCGGCTTGTCGGGCACGGCCACCGCGCCACCGCGGAACTCCAGCGCTCCGGGCGCGATGACGTCGACGCTGCGCCACGGCCAATGCGTGTCACAGGCGTACGTCAGGTGCGGGGTCGCCGCGGCGACGTGCACCATCGCGGCGAGGCTGATGCCGAGATGGCTGTTGGAGTGCATCGACAGGCCGACGTCGAAGGCCTCACAGGTCTTCGACAACGCCTGGGTGTCACGCAAACCACCCCAGAAGTGGTGGTCCGACAACACGACACCGACGGCCCTGGCCCGGAAAGCGGGCTCGATGTCCTCGAAACGCACCACGCACATGTTGGTGGCCAACGGCATGCTCGCCTGCTCGGCGACCTTGGCCATGCCGTCGATCCCCGGCGTCGGGTCCTCCAGGTACTCGAGGACGCCTTCCAGTTCCTTCGCCACCCGGAGCGAGGTCTCCACCGTCCAGGCCGCGTTCGGATCGATGCGCAGCGGGTGACCGGGGAAGGCCTCGGCCAGCGCGCGGATCCCGTCCATCTCGTGGTCGGGTTCCAGCGCACCGCCCTTGAGCTTGATCGACTTGAAGCCGTATCGGTCGATCATCCGTTTCGCTTCGCCGACAAGGGCTTCCGGGGTGAGCACTTCGCCCCAGACGTCCTGTTCGGCGTTTAAATGCGATCCGTACTTGTAGAAGAGATACGCCGAAAAGTCGACTTCGTCCCGCGCGCGCCCGCCGAGGAGGTCGACCACCGGACGGCCCAGGTAATGCCCCTGGGCGTCCATGGAAGCGACCTCGAACAGCGAGTACACACTGGCGATGGTCTTGCTCACCGAAAAGCCGCCGGTGAGGCCGTGCTCGTCGGCGAACACCGCCCCGCCCAGCACCCGCGTCACGATGCGGCGCAGGCCGGGCAGGTCGAAGACGTCGTGCCCGGCCAGCTCCGGCAGCACTTTCCTTACCTGGTCCAGGAAAGCCAGGTCACCGTAGGACTCACCGAGGCCGACCACGCCGTCCTCGCAGCGCAGTTCGACCACACTGCGCAACGCGAACGGCTCGTGCACGCCCATCGCGTTGAGCAGCGGCGGATCGGAGAACGCGACCGGGGTCAGGACGACGCCGACGATCTTCATCAGCGCGCACCGTCCAGAGTGGACAGAAGCGCGTAGCCGTCCTTGACGATCTTTTCCAGGCGGTCGATCTGCTCCGCCTCGGGCTCGACGAGCGGCGGCCGGACGCCGCCGACCTTGTCGCCCCGCAGCCGCGCGGCCGTCTTCACCAGCGAGACCGCGAAACCCGTGGTTTCGTCCCGCAGCGCCACCAGCGGCAGGTAGAAGCCCGCCAGCAGCGCGTCGATGACCTTGTCGTCCCCGGCCGCGAGCGCGCCGTGGAAGCGGATCGCGATCTCCGGCGCGAAGCAGTGGACCGCCGAGGAGTAGCGGGCCACCCCGATCGCCTTGTACGCCCGTGCCGAGACCTCGGCCGTCGGCAAACCGTTGAAGAACAGGAACTCCCCGGCGCGCGGTGAGTCCGAGCTCCGGATCGCGGTCACGATCCTGGTCATCAGTTCGACGTCGCCGACGCCGTCCTTGAGACCGACCACGGACGGGATTTCGAGCAGGGCCGGCGCGGACTTCGGGGTGAACGCGCCGTTCGAGCGGTGGTAGACGATGACCGGGATGGTGGTGTCGTTCACCGCGTAGCGCACGTGGTCGACGAGGCCGGACGGCGGCCCGGACACGAGGTACGGCGGCAGGAGCAGGACGCCGTCGGCGCCCCCTTCCTGTGCCGCCGCGATCCCGGCCCGCGCCGTCGCCGCGCCGCCTCCGGCACCAACCCAGACCGGCACTCGACCGGCGACCACCTCACGCGCCGTTCGCAGGAGCGCGGCTTGCTCGTCGGCCGCCAGCGCGCTGAACTCACCCGTCCCGCAGGCGATGAACAGTGCTCCGGCACCGGCTTCCACGTGTCCCTCGACCGTTTCACCGAACGCGTCGAGGTTCAGCTCAAGGTCGTCGGTGAACGGGGTGAGGGGAAACGCGAGCAGGCCGTCAAGCTCGATGTTGGGTTGTGCCATCAACTTTCAGCTCTTTCGTTCTGAGGGGATCATGAGCGGAGGGTGGCTTCGCTCATGCGGGTACCGCCGACGCGGCCGGTGGTTTGCCGCCGACCTCGATGTCGTCTTCACGGCCGATCAGTTCGATCATGGCGTTCGTCGACTCCCTGCGCTCAGGGGCCAGCAGGCCAAGCCCGCTGAAGAGGGCCAGCGAAACCAGCACCGGCGTGGCGACGGTGACCGTCGGGTTGGCGAGGAACACGTAGTAACAGAGCGCGTAGGCGATCAGCCCGCCCGCCCAGGAAACCAGCGCGGCTCGCGGCCCGCAGTTGCGGAACGCCGGAAGCATGCCCAGCAACAAGGGTACCGAGATCGGGCCCATCAGGGCTGCGACCCACGACACGACGATCTGGAGCACACCGCCGAGCTGCTGTGCCTGGGTCGCGACGATCATGGTCGCCACCACGAACAGGATGGTGGAGATCCGGGCCGCACGCAGTCCCTCGACCTCGGTGAACGACTTCGCCCGGCGCCACAGCACCGGCAGCATGTCGCGGGTGATCACCGAGGAGATCGCGTTGGCGTCGGAGGAGACCATGGCCATCGTGTGCGAGAAGATGCCGGCCAGCACCAGGCCGATCAGGCCGGGAGGCAGGAAGGTCAGCGTCATCACGGCGTACGACGTGTTCGGGTCCTTGAGGCCCGGGATGAGCAGCGGGGCCGCGAACATCGGGAACATCAGGACCGGCGGCCACAAAAGGTAGAGAGCGGACGAAAGACGCGCGCCGCGGCGGGCTTCGCGGGTGTTCGGCGCGGCCATGTAGCGCTGCGCCAGGTTCCACATGCCACCGTTGTATTCGAGCGTCTTCACCAGCACGTAGACCATGAGGAAGATGGTCGTGTACTTGGAGGTCGCCGGGTCGAGGTGTCCTTCGGGCAGCTTCGCCCACATCGTCCAGAGACCGGAGATACCGCCGAGCTTGTCCAGGATGACCCAGATCATCACGAGCGCGGCGACGGCCTGGATGACGAACTGGCCGAAGTCGGTGAGCGCGTCGGCCCAGAGACCACCGGCGGTGCAGTAGATGAGGGTGACCGAGCCGGTGAGGATGATGCCCCAGACGTAGGGGACCCCGGCGAAGGCGTTGAGCAGGGTCGCCACCGCGTACCACTTGGCCGCGATGTCGAAGATCTTCAGCAGGCTGCCGCTCCACGCGAGTGCCTGCTGCGTCGGGATGTTGTACCGCTTGGCCAGGTATTCGAGCGGCGAGGCCACGCCGACCTTCGACCGCAACCGGTTCCACCGGGCGGCGAAGAGCCAGCTGCCGATCCCGACACCGATGCCGATACTGGCGAAGCCCCAGAAGTAGACCGTGATCCCGCTCGTGTACGCCACACCGGCGTACGCCACGAAGAGAACCGCGCTGTAGCCGGACATGTGATGGGAGATTCCGGCCAGCCACCATGGCATCTTGCCGCCGGCGGTGAAGAAGTCGCTGACGTTGGAAACCTTCTTATGGGACCACCAGCCGATCACCACCATCAGTACGAAGTAACCGCACACCATTGTCCAGTCGAGGAAATGCACCGCTGACCCCTCTCGCTGTTCACGCTTGTGAACGGAGTCTGTTATAGTGATTATGGTTCATACACAGGAACGTTGTCCCGGGACGTTAATATGGCGTGACGAAGGTGTCAACGGCCAGATGGAGGAGCGCCCAATGCCGCAGAAGGTGGTAATCCCGGCAGGCGAGAACGCCGTCGAGCCCGCGGGAGTCAAATCGGCGCGCCGCGCCATCGATCTGCTGGAGACGTTCGCGTCGAACGACGTCTGGCTTTCGCTGTCGGATCTGCACACGAGGACCGGTTTCCCCAGGTCAAGCCTGCACGGGCTGCTTCGCACGCTGCTCGACGCTGGTTGGCTGGAAGCGGACTCGAACACCGCGCGCTATCGCCTCGGGGTCCGGGCCCTGATCTGCGGCACGGCGTATCTCGATCGTGACCCGGTTGTCCCCTACGCGACCGAAGCGCTCGAACTCGTCCGTGAGAAGACCGGGTTCACCGCGCACTACGCGCGTCGCAACGGCGCGGAGGTCGTGTACCTGGAGACCCGGGAGTCGATCAGGTCCACGCATCTGGTGTCGCGCGTCGGCCGGACCCTGCCCGCGCACGCCACCGCGCTCGGCAAGGTGCTGCTCGCCGAGCTGACGCACGACGAGATCGAAGCCGTGCTGCGCGACCCGCTGAACGCGCTGACCCCGAACACGATCACCTCGGTCGAAGCCATACACGCCGAATGCGCCCTGACCCGGGAACGCGGCTATGGCGCCGAAATCGAGGAAGGCAGCCTCGGGGTGCGGTGTGTCGCCGCGGTGATCCCGTACCGGATCCCCGCCACCGACGCGATGAGCTGTTCCATGCCCATCGGCCAGGTCACCGACGACGACGCCAAACGCGTCGGCGAACTGCTCGCCGAGACCACCGCGGAGCTCGGGCAACGCCTGCGCCGCGCGGGAATTCGCTGATTTCTCCCCTGTTCCCCATACAAGAAATGAGAACATCGATGGCAGACCAGCGCGTCCTGATCACCGGATCCGCGGGCATCGTCGGCGGCTTGATGCGTTCGCGGCTCCGCCGTGAGGGCCGGATCCTGCGCCTGCTGGACCTGTCCGGCCAGCCGGCCGCGGAGGCGGGCGAAGCTGTCGAGCTGATCTCCGGTTCGGTCACCGACCCGGCGGCGATGGCCGAGGCGTGCGCCGGTGTCGACGCGGTGATCCACCTCGGCGGTCACAGCCGGGAGACGTCGTGGGAAGAGACGCTCGACGTCAACGTCCACGGCACCAAAACCGTCCTCGAAGCCGCCCGCGCGGCCGGTGTCTCGCGCGTGATCCTGGCTTCCAGCAACCACACCGTCGGTTTCCGGCGGAACGACGAAGCCGGCGAGACGGGCCTGCCCGCCGACTCCACCGCCCGCCCCGACACCTTCTACGGCGTCAGCAAGGCGGCCATCGAAGCGCTCGGAAGCCTTTACCACTCCCGATTCGGCTTGGACGTCATCGTCGTCCGCATCGGCTCCTGCTTCCCGAGCCCGGTCGTCCTCGGCCCCCGCGGCCTCGTCACCTGGCTCTCCCCCGACGACGGCGCGCGCCTGTTCGAAGCCTGCCTCGCCACCCCGTCGCCCGGCTACCGGCTGATCTGGGGCGTCTCCGACAACACCCGCCGCATCTACTCCCTCGCCGAAGCCGAGGCCCTGGGCTACAAATCCCTCGACAACGCCGAAACCTTCGCCGACCAGATCACCGCCCCCGCCCTCACCGGCCCCGCCGCCGAGTACGTCGGCGGCCCCTTTGTCACCGCCCCTCTCGGCGAACCCAACCCCCTCTGAACCTTGTTGATAGGTGGCGTGGCTCGGGATGGGGCCGGCGCTCGGCTAGGTGGGTGGCTCGTGAGTGCCTACGAGTGTTAGAACACTTGTTGCCACTCACGACCCCCAGGTGCCGACGCCCCTGAGCGTCGGCCTGCTCCCGGGATTTCCCCAAAGCGGCGTTGGGGGCGCTCGATGCCCCCAAC
>NZ_DASYMU010000225.1:0-128397 GCF_036008905.1 Amycolatopsis sp.
CCGGAGGGCAAGACCATGGGCCACGCCGGCGCCATCGTGTCGGGTTCCTCGGGCACGGCCGCCGCGAAGCAGGAGGCCCTCGAGGCCGCCGGCGTCAAGGTCGGCAAGACCCCGAGCGCCACCGCCGAACTGGCCCGCGAGCTGTACAACAGCCTGCACTAGTTCGCCGTAAGGCACCGAAGAGCCGGACATCGATCTTTCGATGTCCGGCTCTTTCTTTGACGACCCCGTACGACCCACGACACATTCCGCCGGAAAACGGAACCGGGTGCGGCGTTCATCCGTCCGATACCCAAGGCGGCGCTTGTCCGTCTGTGCGCTAGCGTTCCATCATCACAAGGCGCCTCGTTTGTCCCGGGTGTCCCGCGTGCTCCCGGGGTGCCGGTCAACGACAGGAGAGCATCGGATGACCTTCCCTAGCGGCGGGCCTGGCTACCCCCAGCAGGGTGGCTCCCAGCAGCCCTACCAGCCGGCGCCCGGCACGGGATCCTTCCCACCGGTGCCCCCGCCCCCGGCCGCCCCCAGCGGTTCGGCGGGCTCCCCGAACCTGCCGCTGCTGCTCGCGCTCGGCGTCGCGGCACTGGGCCTGATCCAGTACTTCCTCGGCTTCTCGGACGAAGCGGGCGGTGTCGGCGGCTCGACCACGTTCTTCCTGGTCGGTGGTCTGCTGGCCGGGCTGCACGTCCTGCCCAACGGCCCGAAGGCGCTGCCGTTCGCGGCGCTGTTCAGCGTGCTCGGCGCGTTCGACGTGATCGACACCGTGATCGGCATCTCGTCGGACGCCAGCACCCCCGGCATCGTCGTCGTGGTGCTGATCCTGGGCATCGTGCAGATGGCGGTCGCGGTCGGTTCGTTGCTGCTCGCGCACGGCGTCGTCAAGCTGCCCGCGGCGAAGCCGTCGGCGCCGCAGAACCCGTACGGCCAGCAGTTCGGCCAGGGCGGCCCGCAGCAGCAGTACGGCCAGCAGCCGCCGCGGTTCGGCCAGCAGCCGGGCCAGAGCGGTCAGCCGGGTCCGGGTCAGCCCGGTCCGGGTCAGCAGGGCGGCCAGCCCGGGCAGGGCCAGTCCGACCAGCCGACGACGTACTCGCCGCCGGTCACCCCGAATCCGCCGCAGCAGTCCACGACCTACGCCCCGCAGCAGGGCCAGTTCTTCCAGCAGCCGGGTTCGTCGCCTGAAGGCGGCCAGCAGCAGTCGCCGGGCACGCCGCCCGGTGGTTTCGGCCAGCAGAGCTGATCTTCGAAACAGGAACACCCCGTGGTGACGCAAAGTCGCCATGGGGTGTTTTTTCTGTCACGGACAACCCGTCCGGGTGGGTGTGACCTGTGAGGCAAGGTTTGGGCGGCGTGGCTCACCGCGACGGCCGCGGCCGGATGCGAGGGTGCAGATCATGGACCTGCTCACGCCCTCGGCGCTCCCGCCGGGCGACGAGCGATTGAGCGATCCGGAGCCCGGTTTCGACCTTTCGCGCGCCACCCGGGTCCGGGTGCTGCTCGCCGCCGCGCTCGGGCCGCTGATCACCGGCTACGCGCTGGTGGCGGCGGTGTTCGCGCTGGTCACCGTCACCGCGGACCGGACCCGGTTCTCGACGCTGAGCGTGCTGGCCTCGGCCGGGCCGGGCTGGCTCGCCGCCCATCAGGTGCCGCTCGACATCACCGGTCACCGGCTCGGGATGCTGCCGCTGCTGCCCGCCATCGGCGTGGCCGTGCTCATCGCCCGTACGGCGGCCGGTGCCGCGCAGCGTCTCGGCCTGCACGAGCCGCGGCAGGCGATCGCCGTCGTCGCCGTCTTGACCGGCGCGCACGCCTTGTTCGGCCTGGTCATCGCCTTGATTTCGCGAGGTGGGGTCTTTGAGGCCGAGGCGGTCACCGCGTTCTTCGTACCCGGTCTCTTCGCCGCGCTGGCCGCCACAGCCGGGCTCGCGAAGCGCGCCGGCCTGATCAGTGCCGCCCAGGACTATCTCGACCCGCTCGCCCTGCGTGGGATCCGTGCCGGGGTGCTCGGCCTGGCCGGGCTGCTGGCCAGCGGTGCCGTGGTCTTCACGCTGAGCTTGGCGCTGTCGACGTCCACCCTGCGTGAGCTGTACGAGCCGGGGTTCGGCACGAGCTTCGGGCTCTTCCTGCTCTCCCTCGGCTATCTGCCCAACGCGATCGTCGCCGGTCTGTCGTTCGCGGCGGGGCCGGGATTTTCGATGGGCACGGTCACGGTCGGCCCGCTCGATTTCTCCGGCGGTTCGGTGCCCGGCGTGCCGCTGCTCGCGGGCATTCCCGATCATCGCGCGGCCTGGTGGCCGGTGCTGGTGCTCCTGCCTGCCGCGGTCGGTGTGCTGGTCGGCTGGTCGGTGCGCAACGTCGACGCCGAACCGGTCGCCCGGCTGCGGACGGTCGGTGTCGCGGGCGCGATCGTCGGCTTCGGCTGCGTGGTGCTGGGCACTCTCGCCGGTGGACAGCTCGGCGACGGGCCCTTCGACCCGGTCAGCGTGCCGGTGGGGGTCGCGTCGGTCGTCGCGTTCTGCTGGATCGTGATCCCGGGCGGGATGGTCGCCTTCTTCGCCGGGCCGCACGAGCCGCCCGCGCCGCCTGACGAGACCGCCGAAGGGGCCTTCGCCGAAGCAGACGACTCCGAGGAGACGGAAGCCGACGAGACTGAAGGCACGGAACTCGAAGACGGCGAAGCCGAGGACAGCGAGCTCACGGACGAACTCACGGACGATGCCGCCGACGAACTCGTGGACGACGAGCTGTCGGACGATGAAGAGATCGAACTCGACGAAGAGTTGCTTCACGATGACGTTGTGGCGCTTGAAGAATCCGACGAGTTCGAGTCCGAAGTGGACGTCGCCGGGCCCGAGCCGGCGGCCGGCGCCGATGTGACCGAATCCACCGCGGGGTCCGTCGCCGAAAGCGAGCCGGAGCCCGACCGTTAGGGTTAAGTACGACCAGGTGAATCGCTGTGCGTCCGAGCACGCACGCCCCGCCAAGGAGTTAGTTCTGGCCAGTCGCTTGGACCTGCCCATCCCGGCGAAGGTCGTCGTGCTCGCGTCCGGCTCCGGCACGTTGCTGCAAGCCGTGCTCGACGCGACCCAGCAGCCGAACTACCCGGCGAAGGTCGTGGCTGTCGGCACGGACCGCAACGGCGTCGAGGCGCTGTCGCGGGCCGAACGCGCGGGCCTCCCGAGCTTCTCAGTGCGCGTCGCCGACCACGCCGACCGGGCCGCGTGGGACAAGGCGCTGACCCAGGCCGTCACCGCGTATCGGCCTGACCTGGTGGTTTCCGCGGGGTTCATGAAGATCCTCGGTCCGGACTTTCTCGGCGCGTTCCCCAATCGGGTGATCAACACCCATCCGGCGCTGCTCCCGTCGTTCCCCGGCATGCACGCCGTCGCCGACGCGCTGAAGCTCGGCGTGAAGGTCACCGGTTCGACGGTGCACTTCGTGGACGCGGGCATGGACAGCGGGCCGATCATCGCGCAGGAAGCCGTCGTCGTCGAAGCCGATGACGATGAAGCCGTTCTCCACGAGCGCATCAAGGCCGTCGAACGGCGGCTGCTGGTGGAAACGATCGAAAGACTTGGCCGTGGTGGCTGCACAGTCGATGGACGAAAGGTGATTTTTCGTGAGCACTAAGGATGAGCTGCGTCCGGTTCGGCGTGCCCTGATCGGCGTCTCGGACAAGGCCGGTCTGATCGAGCTCGCGACGGGGCTGCACGCCGCCGGGGTGGAGATCGTCTCGACCGGGGGCACCGCCAAGGCGATCGCCGACGCGGGTGTGCCGGTGACGCCGGTCGAAGAGGTGACCGGGTTCCCCGAGTCGCTCGACGGCCGCGTGAAGACGCTGCACCCCGGGGTGCACGCGGGCTTGCTCGCCGACATGGACCGGCCCGACCACGTCGAGCAGCTGAAGCAGCTCGGCATCGCGCCGTTCGACCTGCTGGTGGTCAACCTGTACCCGTTCACCCAGACCGTCGCTTCGGGCGCGAGCCCCGAGGACTGTGTCGAGAACATCGACATCGGCGGCCCGGCGATGGTGCGTGCCGCCGCGAAGAACCACGGCTGTGTGGCCGTCGTTGTCGACCCTTCGCGTTATGGCTGGGTTCTCGAGCGCGTCGCCGAGGGCGGTTTCGGTCTGCACGACCGCAAGCGCCTCGCCGCGCAGGCCTACGCGCACACGGCCGCCTACGACACCGCGGTCGCTTCGTGGTTCGCGAACTCCTACGCGCCCGCCGACGACTCCGGCTTCCCCGACTTCACCGGTGCGACCTGGGAGCGCGGGGAAATCCTGCGCTACGGCGAAAACCCGCACCAGCAGGCCGCGCTGTACAAGCACTGGCGCGGTGGCCTCGCGCACGCCGAGCAGCTGCACGGCAAGGCCATGTCGTACAACAACTACGTCGACACCGACGCCGCCCGCCGCGCCGCGTACGACTTCGCCGCGCCGACCGTCGCGATCATCAAGCACGCCAACCCGTGTGGCATCGCGGCCGGCGTCGACATCGCCGAGGCGCACCGCAAGGCGCACGCGTGTGACCCCGTTTCCGCGTTCGGCGGCGTCATCGCCACCAACCAGACCGTGACGCTCGCGGCCGCCGAGCAGATCGCGGAGGTGTTCACCGAGGTCGTGCTCGCCCCGGACTTCGACGCCGACGCGCTGGACGTGCTGACCCGCAAGAAGAACATCCGGCTGCTGAAGCTCGCGCCGCTGGAGAACCCGGACCCGATCGAGTTCCGGCCGATCTCCGGCGGGCTGCTCGTGCAGACCGTCGACACGATCGCCGCTGAGGGCGACAACCCGGCGAACTGGACCCTGGCGACAGGGACGGCGGCCGACGAGGCGACGCTGGCGGACCTCGAGTTCGCGTGGCGCGCGGTGCGGGCGGTCAAGTCGAACGCGATCCTGCTGGTGGACGACCTGGCCACCGTCGGTGCCGGGATGGGCCAGGTGAACCGCGTCGACTCGTCGAGGCTCGCCGTGCAGCGTGCGGGCGACCGCGCGAAGGGCGCTGTCGCCGCGTCGGACGCGTTCTTCCCGTTCCCGGACGGCCTGCAGGTGCTGATCGACGCCGGTGTCCGCGCCGTCGTCCAGCCCGGTGGCTCCGTGCGCGACCCCGAGGTCATCGCCGCCGCCGAAGCCGCCGGTGTCACCCTCTACCTGACCGGCACCCGCCACTTCGCCCACTGACCGCAAGCGCCTTTCGCGGGCTAATCGCGCTCGTTAGCGTGCGCAAGTAATTCGACGGGGCCGGGGTGGCCGCTAGCCGCCCCGGCCTTCGTCTTACCCCGCTGGCTTGCGTTTCGCGGGCTAATCGCGCTCGTTAGGGGTTGCAAGTACTTCGGCGAGGCGGTCGAGAAACGGGCGCTGGCCTGCGACGAGCTTCTCGCGGGCCTGCTCGGGCTCGAACCAGCCGACGCGGTCGATTTCGGGGAACTCCTTCATGCGCCCGGAGCCTCTCGGCCACTCCATCTCGAACGTTCCCGGGACGACGGCGTCGGGATCGAGGTCGCCCTCCAGCGCCCAGGCCGTCACGACCTTGCCGCTGGACTGCTTGATTTCGCCGAGCTCGAGAAGCTCCCCCGCGGGGACCGGCAGTCCGAGCTCTTCCTGGAACTCCCGCCGGGCCGCGGCCTCGGGAGCCTCATCCGGCTCAAGCTCACCCTTCGGCACGGACCAGCCGCCCGCGTCCTTGCGTGCCCAAAACGGCCCGCCCATATGCCCGAGGAGCACCTCGACACCCGACTCGGACCTGCGGAACAACAAGATCCCGGCACTGCGTTTACCTGCCACCCGCCCATCCTGCCGTGCGGCAGGGCGCGGCGCGTGCTCGGATTCGGTAATGCGCAGCGCGGAACGAGCCCTTCATCAACGGACCGAGCTAGCCTGCGCGGCCGCAACCTACGCAGGACTTCCGGGGCGGTTCCGCGTGTTGGAGCAGGACGGCTTGCTGGCGGTGCTCGTCACGGATCCGGCGTTGAGCTTCTTGTCGACGGTGTCCGGTGTCGAGCCGGAGAACCTGGCCGCGGCGGTCGAACTCGTCGGTGATCCGGTCTGGGACGGCGTGCGTCCGGCGTTGATCGGCTCTTCCGAGCTGGAGCTGCCAGGTTTCACGCGGGTGGCCGATCGCGGGCTCGCCGTGCGGAGGCTCGGTGAGCACACCGCGTCGCCGGACGTGGAGGACGGCGATGCTGGTTTCGCGCGGATCCTGCTGGCAGGTTACGAGGTCGAAGGCACGGTCGCGGCGTTCATCGAAGCCGAACATCGGAGTCCTGAGGTGCGGCGGTTCCTGCTGCTCGAGCACGACGTCCCGATCGCGGCGGCGGCCATGACCGTCCACGGCGATGTCGCTGTGCTCGGCGGCGCCTCGACGTTGCGCGCTCACCGAGGCAAGGGCGCTCAGCCTCGATTGCTCGGACATCGGCTCCGGATGGCCGCTGACGCGGGTTGCGCGCTGGCCGTCGCGACTGCCATCCCCGGCTCGCTGAGTGCGGCCAACCTGACGCGAGCCGGTTTCACCTTTCACCTCCGCCCAACCTGGCTCCCACCTGCGCAAGGACGTTTAGCCCGCTAAACGCGCTCGGCGGGGCGGGCGGCGGCGCGGATTTCGAAGACGATGAACTGGGCGTTCAGATGTGCGTGGTCGCCGTCGATCTTCGGGAGGAAGGGACCCTTCATAGCGTTCCGGCGGTCAGGCGCGTGGGGGTCGTGAGTGTTTACGAGTGTTAGAACACTCGTTGCCACTCACGACCCTCACCTGACCAGCGGAAGTATCCGGCAGGATCGTCGCCGGGAACGCGGTGACGGCCACCTTGAGCGGCTCCGAGTTCCACAAGGTGGCCGTCACGACATCGGGAGACAAGCCGGAGCGCACTTTCTCGCCACAGTGCCGGAGCTTCGCTCTCCAGCCACGCCACGTTTGCCTTTCAATAAAGCAGGATCGTTCCGGCAAGTGCACTTCGGCCGGGCGGCGGACAAGCTGGGCATCGCGCAGCCGCCGCTGTCACGACTGCGGACAGTCACACTCACGTCCTTTGTGGACACAGCGGCGAGCGTCGCGGCCGAAGCGTCTCAGGCGCTGACGGGGTAGCTCGCTTGGAAGGCGAGTCTGCGGTCGGCGTCCGCCGCGATCCGGTCGAGTTCGTCGTCCAGCGCCATGAACGTTTCCCATGACTCCTGCCCGCTCGCCGCGGCAAGGTGATCCACGACGAGTTGCTCCAACTCCGCGACCCGCTTGGCCTTCCAGATCCTGTCGGCGAGGCTGACCAGCAGATCCTCCACGTCGAGATCGGCACCCCAAGACGCGTGGCTACGTGCGAACCGAGCCAGGCGCCCGTCGATGCCTTGTGCCACAAGGAGTTCGTAACCTGCTTGCTCGTGAAGGGAGCCAGGGCCGGACAGCTCGGCGAGGTGGACCGTCTTGCCGATGTCGTGGGTGGCCGCGCCGAACAGCACGGCCGCCCGGTCGAATTCCACCGCCGGATGGTTCGCCGTCACCCACTCGGTCAGGTGCCAGGCCACCTCGTGAACCAAGCGCAGGTGCGCGGCGAGCCTGGGTGGCGCTTCCAGTTCTTCCAGCAGGGCCACGGCTCGATCCGGCAGCGGGCGCACGCCGGGATCGGCCAGGGCTCGGCGCAAGGAAACAGAAGTCACGCCGAAACAGTAGTCAGGCTTCGCCGACGATGTGGTCGACGAAGCCGTAGGCCAGTGCTTCGTCGGCGTCGAACCAGCGGTCGCGGTCCGCGTCGGTGGTGATCCGCTCCACGGACTGGCCGGTCTGCCGCGCGGTGATCTCCGCGATCCGGCGTTTCATCTTGCCGAACACCTCGGCCTGGATGGCGATGTCGGTGGCGGCACCGCCGATGCCCGCGGACGGCTGGTGCATCACGATCCGCGTGTTGGGCAGCAGGTGGCGTTTTCCCGGCGTACCCGAGGAAAGCAGAAACTGGCCCATGGACGCGACGAAGCCGAGGCCCCAGGTGGCCACGGCCGGTTTGACGAGCCGCATGGTGTCGTAGATGGCCATGCCCGCGGTCACCGAACCGCCCGGCGAGTTGATGTAGAAGGTGATGTCCTTGTCCGGGTCGTCGGCGGCCAGCAGCAGGAACTGCGCGATGAGCCGGTTCGCCACCTCATCGGTGACCTCCGTGCCGAGGAACACGATCCGGTCGTGCAGGAGCTGTTCGTAGACGGAGTCGTTGAGGGACAAGGCGTTCGGGGCCTGCATTTCGGGTGCCAGGGTCATGGTGCCGACGGTAGGGCGTGGAAGGCGGCGGGAGGGGCGTCGTTCGCTCAGGGCGTGGCCGGTTCGCTCCTGGCGATCACGGCGTTGGCCAAGACGGCGATCAGATGCGCCAGCGCGAAGGCTCCAGCCGCGTCGTCGGCGCGACGGACTGTCAGCAGGATCGGGGCGGCTTGGCCGAGCAAGACTTCTTCGCGAGCGAGGACGAAATAGAGCGCGAGCATCGCCGCGCGGGCGTTGCCGTCCGGGAACGGGTGGAAGAACGCCACGTCCAAATAGGCGCGGGCGGCTCGTGCGGCGAGCGGCAGTGGGCCGGCGCTCTGCGTAAGGCAGTGATCGAAAACCCGCGGCGTGTCCGGGTGCAGGCCGTACCGTTCGCGGCCGCGCTTGGCGAAAGCCGGGACGGTCCGGAAAACGAGTTGTTCTTCGCCGAGGACTTCGCGTTGCCATGACGACAAAAGCGCGAACGTGAGCGGCTCACGTCCCGCGGTCCGTACTTGCTCCAGCGCGGCGAGCAGACGGCGTGCGCGGTCGGGGTCTCGTTGCCGCACCATGGAATTGACGAAGTTGGCGACGCCGTCATGGTTATTGCCCGTTTTCCGAATCTCGGGCGCGCTCTCCCAGTCGACTTGGTCACGGATTTGAAGCCAGGTAAGCAGGTGATCAACCATTGGATCCGGTGGTCAAGGTCGTGGCCAGGTCCTTGGCTATGGCTTCGGTGATCGCCGGTTCCGGCTCGAGCCCGCTTTCGAATCGGCCACCGATGGCGTCGTCGATCAAAGCGCGGTGTTGAGCAGAGGGAATTCCGGCACGTTCCAGGAACCAGGACAGCACTCTTTCACAATGAAAGTGCCAGCCCGCCTCGCTTCGGGTTCGAATGGCGACGACGGTCACCAGTTGAGCCACCGCTCGTTCCCAGGCCGCGAGCTGGTCGTCAGGCGGGATCGGCAGGAAGCTGTCAAAGCGCTCGGCGAGCTCCTCCAGCCAGCCGCGCCATTCCAGCAACGCCTCACGCATCACCTCCAGCGTCTGCTCAGGGGTGCCGAACGAATCGTGTGGAGAAGTCCGGGCCGTAGACGTAGGGCGTCGGCGGCCTTAGCTGGGCGAGTGGCAAGCCCCGGATCACTCCCGCGACGGAATCGGGATCGAAGGGATGGGTCGCCGGATCGACATCGGCCCAGGACCAGGTTTGCGGACGTCCTTCATCAACCACGCAGGCAGCCTAGGTGAGCAGGGAATCCGGGGCGCGCAGGTCTTTGTGGGCATAGAGGGCGGACACGGCGGCCGGGTCGTCGGAGGCGCAGACCTCGGCGAGTTCGTCGAGGAGTTCGTCGTAGTCCGGGCCGGTTTTTCCGTCGTAGGCCTCGGTCATGCGGCCCCATTCATCCCATGGCAGGGATTCGACCTTGTTCAGGGCGGCGAGGTCCTTGACGGCGTTGCCGCGGATCTCGGCGGCTCCCCAGTTTTCGGTGCCGTGGACGCCGAAGGTGGAGTCGTCGATTTCTCCGCGCCGGAAGGCGATCCAGGCTTCGCCGCCGGTGAGGAATTCGCCGGGGCGCAGGTCGTGGGGGTGTTCCAGCACTGACTGGCCGAGGATTTCGGAGTCGACGCGGATCCAGCGGGAGTCGTCCCGGTACTCGGTGATCCAGTGGTCGAGGCCTTGGCCCGGCTGGAAGTACGTGGCGAAACCGCAGCGGACGCGCGCGGGGATGCCGCGGTGACGGAGGAGCGCGCAGCTCAGGACGGCGAAGTGGCGGCAGGTGCCTATCACTCGTTCGAGTGGTTCGCGTGGGGTGGTGAGCGGGGCCGGGTTCAGTGCGAGCAGGCGTTGGACCAACACCGAAGCGGGGCGGGTCTGGTTCTCGTCGAAGCGTTCGGGCGGTAGATCGGCCGCCGTCGCGTCGCCCGGCTGGATGACCAGGTCGTGGACGGGAAAGCAGATCTCCACCGGGGTGGTGGCGATCGGTTCGAGTGCCGCCGGGCTGACGCTGTCGAGGCGCGTGAACGGGCCAGGAGTGGCGTAGTCGAGGAGCGTTCCCATGGCGAAGATCGTAGGGTTGACATCCAAGTCGAACAAGTGTTCTATCTGAGGTATCGAACAGGCGTTCGAGAAACCGTCTTCCCCACGGTGACATTCGACGTCGTTCGCGCGGTGGCGCGGGTGGCGGTGATGGTGGAGGCGGACCGGTGACGGCTGGTGTGGTGGCGGACGCCCCGGTGGCTCGCTTGGCGTCGCTGCCGGGGGTGAGCACGGCGAGCGGGGTCGCGAAGACGGCCGAGCACGCTCAGGCGACGGGTGGGGTGCTTCCCGTTCTGCCTGAGCTGGCGGGTCTGTTTCCCACGACGGGGCTTCGGCGCGGGAGCACTGTCGCGGTCCTCGGGTCGACATCGCTGCTGCTCGCGTTGCTGGCGGGGGCCACGGCCAACGGGGCGTGGGCCGCGGTGGTCGGGGTGCCCGCGCTCGGGCTGGTCGCGGCGTCGGAGTTCGGGGTCGAAGTCGGCAGGCTCGCGTTGGTGCCCAAGCCGGGGGCCGATTTCGCCGCGGTGACGGCCGCGTTGCTGGAGGGGATAGACGTCGTCGCGGTCGGCGGTATCCAGGTGAATCCGCAGGTCGCCAGGCGGCTTTCGGCTCGGGCACGGCATCGGGGCGCGGTGCTGCTGTCGTTCGGGGGCTGGCCGGGGGCCGAGCTCGAACTGCGGTGTGAGCCGGGGGAGTGGGCCGGGCTCAAGCGTGGGCGTGGCCGGTTGCGGGCGCGTGACGTCGTGGTGCGGACGCAGGGGCGGGGCGCGTCCTCGCGGCCGCAGCGTGACGAGTTGCTGCTGCCCGGGCCGTCGGGAAAGACAGCGCGGCTGGAGCGGACCGTGCCGTTGCGGGCATTGGAGGTCGGATGAGCCTCCCAGTGCGCATGCTGGTTTTGTGGTGCCCGGACTGGCCAGCGGTCGCCGCCGGCGCGGCGGAAGGCGTGCCCGCGCATCTCCCGGCCGCGGTGTTTTCGGCGAACCGGGTCGTGGCGTGCACGGCTGTCGCCAGGTCCGCGGGGGTGCGGCGCGGGATGCGGCGGCGTGAGGCGCAGGCCAAGTGTCCCGAGCTGGCGGTGTTCGGTGAGGACGACGGCCGCGACGCCCGGCTTTTCGAGCCGGTCGCCGCCGCGGTGGAGGAGCTGATCGTCGGGGTCGAGGTGGTGCGACCCGGGGTGGTCGCGGTGCCGGTTTCCGGGGCGTCGGGGTACTTCGGCGGGGAGCATCGGCTGGTCGAGTTGCTGGTCGACCACGTCTCGAGCGCGGCGGGCGTGGAGTGTCAGGTCGGGGTGTCCGACGGGCTTTTCGCGGCGACGCTGGCCGCCCGCCGGTCCGAGCTGGTCGAAAAGGGCGAGGGCGCGGAGTTCCTCGCTCCGTTGAACATCGGCGAGCTGAACCAGCCGGGCTCGGAGCGCGGTGAGCTCGTGGATCTGTTGCACCGCTTGGGTTTGCGCACGATCGGCGCCTTCGCCGAGCTCACCGAGCGGGACGTCGCCTCCCGCTTTTCGCAAGACGGTGTGCTCGCGCATCGGCTGGCCAAGGGGCACTCCGAGCGTCCGCCGCTGCGCCGCAAACCGCCACCGGAGCTGTCGATCACCGAGTCGTTCGACCCCGCGCTCGACCGGGTCGACGCCGCCGCGTTCATGGCGAAGACCCTCGGCGTGAAATTCCACGCCGGGCTTTCCGGGCGGGGGCTCGCCTGCACACGGCTCGGGATCTACGCCGTCACGGAGAACGGTGACGAGCTGCGCCGGGTGTGGCGCTGCGCGGAACCCCTTACCCCGCAAGGTATCGCGGACCGCGTGCGCTGGCAGTTCGAGGGCTGGCTGAAGGCCGCGCCCGGGGGCAGGCCGACAGCCGGCGTCTCCCAGTTGCGGCTGGAGCCGGAGGAAACGGTCGAAGGCCGGTCCCTGCAACTCGGGTTGTGGCAGGGCGGATCCGGCGGGATGAGCGAGGAACACAGCCTCGCGGCCGAGCAGGCTGGCCGCGCGCTGGTCCGGGTGCAGGGCCTGCTCGGGCCGGAAAGCGTGTTCACCGCGCTGCTCGACGGCGGGCGCGGGCCCGGCGAACGGGTCCACCTGGTGCCATGGGGTGATCGGCGGGCCCTCTCGGCGCCGCCGGCCGCGCCGTGGCCGGGCCGGGTGCCCGCACCTTCGCCGTCGATCGTGCCCGAGCGGCCGATGCCCGCGCGGGTGGTGGACGCCGACGCCAGGGAGGTCGGCTTGACCCACCGGCGGGAGCTCACCGGGAAACCGGCCTGGGTGAGCTGGGACGGCGGCCCCGGGCGGCGGGTCGTGAACTGGGCGGGACCGTGGCCGGCGGACGTCCAGTGGTGGGTCAAGCCCGGGGTCAACAGCCGGATCCGCCTGCAGGTCCTGCTGGAGGACAACCTCGCGGTGCTGTTGCTCCGCGAGGGTGGCATAAATCCTTTGTGGACGGTTGAAGGGATATACGATTGAGCATGGACGAGGAGTACTCGCGCAATTTGTGGAAGTGGCTGGAGACGGAGGTTTCCCTGCCCCTGCAACGCGGAGTCGCCGACGCGCCCTGGGATTCCTTCGGTCCCCGGATTCCGCCGCCGAGGTCGGCGCCGGAGAACCGGGAGTACTAAGTGGGATACGACAATCCGCCGGTGCCGTGGAAGGAGCTCGAGCGGAAACTCTCCGGCGAGTCCCCGCCCGGCGACGGCAACGACAGCCCGGCGTGGGGGCGGCATCGCGACGGTTACTTCCGGCCGTCGGACCTCGAAGAACTGCGGGGTGACGACGACTGCGGTGGCACGGAACGGACGCCGTATGCCGAGCTGCACTGCCATTCCAACTTCAGTTTCCTCGACGGCGCGAGCCATCCCGAGGAGTTGGTGGAGGAGGCGGCGCGGCTGGGGCTGGACGCCATCGCGCTCACCGACCACGACGGCATGTACGGCGTGGTGCGGTTCGCCGAAGCGGCCAGGGATCTCGGCATCCGCACGGTGTTCGGCACCGAGCTGAGTTTCGGGCTTTCCGGGCCGCAGAACGGGATCGCCGATCCGGAGGGCGAGCATCTGCTCCTGCTCGCCAGGAAACAGGAGGGGTACTCGAGTCTCTGCCGGGCGATCACCCAAGGCCAGCTCCACGGTTACGACCAGGACCTGCCTCCGAAACAGCGGGCGGAAAAGGGAAGGCCGGTCTACGACATCGAGGCTGTCGCGAAGGAAGTCGCCGGGAAGTGTGTGGTCCTCACCGGCTGCCGCAAAGGCGCGGTGCGTAAGGCTTTGCTCTCCGGTGGTGAGGAAGCCGCTGCCGAACAGCTTCGCCGACTTGTCGACTTGTTCGGCCACGACGGGGTTTTCGTCGAGCTGACCGATCACGGGCTACCGACCGACACTGAGCACAACGACGCGTTGTGGGAGCTGGCCAAGAAATTCGACTTGCCCACGGTCGCCACCACGGCGGCGCATTACGCGACTCCGGACCGGGGACGGCTCGCGGCCGCGCTGGCGGCGATCAGGGCGCGGCGCGGTCTCGACGAAATGGAGGGCTGGTTGCCTTCGGCGGGGATGGCGTACCTGCGTTCCGGGGAGGAGATGTCGAGGCTCTTCGAGGACTATCCCGGTGCGGTGCAACGGGCCGCGTTGCTCGGCATGGAGTGTGCGTTCAAACTCCACCTGGTCGCCCCGGAGCTGCCGCCGTTCGAGGTCCCGGAAGGGGACGACGAGGTCAAGTACCTCCGGAAGCTGACCTACGCGGGGGCGGCCGTGCAATATCGGGATCACAGCAAGGAAGAACGGAAGCAGTCCTACGCCCAGCTCGCCCACGAACTGAAGATCATCGAAAAAATGCGCTTTCCCGGGTACTTCCTGATCGTCTCCGACATCGTGGAATTCTGCCGTCGCAGCAACATCCTTTGCCAGGGCCGGGGATCCGCGGCCAACTCGGCCGTCTGCTTCGCGCTGGGTATCACGAAGGTCGACTCGGTGCGGTGGAAACTGCTGTTCGAACGGTTCCTGGCCCCGGACCGGGACGGTTATCCGGACATCGATCTCGACATCGAATCGGATCGCCGCGAGGAAGTAATCCAGTACGTGTACAAAAAACACGGCAGGCTGCGCACCGCGCAAGTGGCGAACGTGATCACTTACCGGTCCCGTTCCGCGGTGCGTGACGCGGCGCGGGCGTTCGGTTATCCACCGGGTCAGCAGGACGCGTGGACCAAGCAGATCGACCGCTGGGGCGCGTTGCGGTCCACGGAAAAAGACCACGATCACGACAT
This sequence comes from Amycolatopsis sp., assembly GCF_036008905.1. Lineage (GTDB taxonomy): Bacteria > Actinomycetota > Actinomycetes > Mycobacteriales > Pseudonocardiaceae > Amycolatopsis. Next base: position 14,499 of record NZ_DASYMU010000225.1, read on the forward strand.
CCCGGAATCGGTTATCGGGCTGGCCGCCGCGCTGGAGGACTTTCCCCGGCACCTCGGCATCCACTCCGGCGGAATGGTCATCTGCAACCGGCCGGTGAGCGAGATCTGCCCGATCGAATGGGCGCGGATGGAGAACCGCAGTGTGCTGCAGTGGGAAAAGGACGACTGCGCGTCCGTCGGGCTGGTCAAGTTCGATCTGCTGGGGCTCGGCATGCTTTCCGCGCTGCACTACATGATCGACCTCGTGCGCGAGTACAAGGGCATCGAGATCGACCTGGCGAAGCTGAACCTCAAGGACGAAAAGGTCTACGAGATGCTGTGCCGGGCCGACGCGATCGGGGTGTTCCAGGTGGAAAGCCGGGCGCAGCTCGCGACCTTGCCCCGGTTGAAACCGGTGACCTTCTACGAGCTGGCCGTCGAAGTCGCCTTGATCCGGCCAGGCCCGATCCAAGGCGGCTCGGTGCATCCTTACATCCGCCGGAAAAGCGGCAAGGAGAAGTGGGAGCACGATCACCCGCTGCTGAAGAACGCGCTCGACAAGACCTTGGGCGTGCCGTTGTTCCAGGAACAGATGATGCAGATTTCCTTGGACATCGCGAATTTCACCGCCGCGGAGGCCGACGAACTGCGCCATGCCATGGGCTCCAAACGATCCGAAAAGAAGATGGAAGGGTTGCGGCAACGGTTCTTCGACGGCGCCGCGGCCAACGGCGTCACCCTGGAACTCACCGAGAAGATCTTCGAGAAGCTCAAGGCGTTCGCGAACTTCGGGTTCCCGGAGAGCCACGCGCTGAGCTTCGCCTATCTGGTGTTCGCGAGCGCCTTTTTCAAGCTGTACCACCCCGACGCGTTCTGTGCGGCGCTGCTGCGGGCGCAGCCGATGGGGTTCTACTCGCCGCAGTCGCTGGTCGCCGACGCGCGGCGGCACGACGTCACGGTGCTGGGCCCGGACGTGAACGCCAGCCTTCCGCACGCGACGCTGGAACCCTTGGAGGACAAGGAACACGCTGTCCGCATCGGACTCTCCGGGGTACGGATGATCGGGCAGCCGCTCGCGGAAAAGCTCGTGGCCGAGCGGGAAGAGAACGGTTCGTTCAGCGATATGGCCGACGTCGCCAGGCGGGTCCGGCTGACCACTCCGCAGGTGGAGGCGCTGGCGACAGCGGGAGCGTTCGGATCCTTCGGCCACGAGCGGCGGGAAGCGCTGTGGGCGGCGGGCGCGGTGGCCCAGGAGCGCCCGGAAAAACTGCCGGGCAGCACGGTCGGGGTGCACTCGCCTGCCCTGCCGGGCATGGACGAAGTGGATCTCGCGGTGGCGGACGTCTGGGCCACCGGGCTTTCACCGGACAGCTTCCCCACGCAGTTCATCCGTGAGCGTCTCGACGCGCTCGGCGTGGTCACCGCGGCCAGGCTGCTCGAGGTCGCGGACGGCAGCCGGGTGCTCGTCGGCGGCGCGGTGACGCATCGGCAGCGGCCCGCGACGGCCGGCGGGATCACGTTCCTCAACATCGAAGACGAGACGGGCATGGTCAACGTCATCTGCACGATGGGCCTGTGGCGGCGCTACCACCGGATCGCGCGGTCCAGTCCGGCGCTGCTGATCCGCGGCACGGTGGAGCGGACGGAAGGGGTGGTCAACATCCTGGCGGACCGGCTGCAGCACCTGCCGATGCGGATCACGGCGAAGTCCCGCGACTTCCACTGATATCCTCGTTCCAGCGTCGCGTGCACCCGGCAACAGGGCCCGCCGTGGGCATGGAGGCGCCGAACCAATGGGAAGAAACCCTTGGAGCACAACGAACCGTATGGCCGCGTCCGCGCCTTCGGAAATCAACTGATCGAAGTCCACATCTGGCTCCGCGAAGAGCTGGAACAACTCCGCGAAGACGTCGACGCCTATCTCGACGGCCACGGCGGCCTGCCGCGCAAGCTGCAGGCGCACTGCCTGACGTTCTGCTCGGCGGTGCATCGGCATCACACCGGCGAGGACGGCGGCGCGTTTCTCGTGCTGGCGGACCAGTTCCCGGAACTGCGGCCGGTGCTCGAAGAGCTGAAACGCGATCACAACATGGTGAGCTGGTTACTCGGCAACCTGCAGAAGCTGCTCAGCGACCTCGGGCCGGAGTCGGATCCGGCGTCGATCCGAGCCGAGCTGGACGGGCTTTCTTCGTTGCTGGAAACGCATTTCACCTATGAGGAACGGCAACTCGTCTCGGCGCTGAACGCGGTGAGCAGGCCGGACTGGGACGTGTCGAAGCCCGATTTCCTGCTGGTGCCCGAGCTGGATTAGGCCGTTACCGAATCGCTGACGAGCCCGACCTGGTGGCCGACGTCTTCGTTGTCGGCGGCTTCCAGTACGGCGTCCAGCAGGTGCGGGAAGCGGGTGGCGATGTCGTCGCGGCGGAGCCGGACGAAGCACCGGGTGCCCTCCTCGCGGGTGCGGGTGAGGCCCGCGGCGCGGAGCACCTTCAGGTGGTGGCTCAGCGTCGACTTCGCCACCGGCGCCCGCAGTTCGCCCCAGCCGCGTTCGACGTCGTCCGACAGCAGCCGGACGAGGCCCACGCGGATGGGGTCGCTGAGCGCGGCCATCACCTCGGTGAGTTTCAGCTGGTCGGTGTCGGGATGGACCTGCGGGTGCTTCATGGCTCCATAGTACGTCGTTCGGTGTTCTATGAACGTCGAACTGCGCCTAGCAAAGAAGGCCCTCGAAGCCCGCGGCCTGTGTCCGATGTGACACCCTGCCGACGTGGGCGAAATCGAGACCGGCGAGGACTACCGCGACGCGGTGCTTCCCCGGGAACAGTGGGAAAAACGTCAGTTCGTCCGGTGCGACTTCTCGGAGGCAGACCTCCGCGGGCTCCGCACCAGGGCCTGCACCTTCGACAACTGCGACTTCACCAAAACCGATCTGGGCGAGTCCTGGCACGAGGCGTCGGCGTTCCGCTCCTGCACCTTCGACCGCAGCGTGCTCGCCGACACGAACTGGGCGGGCTGCTCGTTCCTCGGATCGTCCTTTGTGGACTGCCGAATGCAGGCGATCAAGCTCACCGACTGCGACTTCTCGCTCGTGAGCCTGGGCGGCGCGAGGCTCAAGAAGGCGGGGCTCTCCAAGCTGCGCTTCCGCGAGACCAACTTCGTCGACGCCGATCTGACCGACGCCGACCTGCGCGGTTCCGACCTGACCGGCGCCCGGCTGCACGGCACGCGCTTCGGCGGCGCGGACCTGCGCGGGGCGAAGCTGGACGCCAACGGGCTCGTCCAAGCGAACCTCGCGGGCGCCCACGTCGACATGGAAACCGCCATCGCCTTCGCCGCCGCGCGCGGCCTAGTCGTGCACTAGTGGCGCCGCAGCAGGTCGTAGGCGGCGGCGCCGATCAGCTCGAGGGACACCTGGAGCCGCTCCAGGCTGACGTTGTCGGCGATGGTGTCCTCCGGCGTGTGGTAGGTCGGCTCCAGCAGTGCCGGGCCGCCCTCGCCACGCCAGCTGAAGTTGCCCGACGCGATCCCGCGCTCGAAGAACGGCACGTGGTCGCTGGAACCGCGGGCCACCGGGCCCTTCGTCCGCGGGGTGTAGCCGAGCCGTCCCGCGGCCGCGCCGACAGCTTGCGTGACGGCGTTGTCGGCGCCGTCCACCGACAGCAGCCAGTAGATGTTCGCCGGGTCGTAACTGGTGGCGACCATGTCGTTCTGGAGACACCCGGCGATGCGGCCGGCCTCGGCGTCGGAGAGGTTGTTGACGTAGTACCGCGAGCCGACCAGCCCGTACTCCTCGGAACCCCACAGCGCGAACCGGATCGCCTTGTTCGTCGGCAGATAGCGCAGCACCCGCGCGAGTTCGAGGCAGAGCACGGTGCCGCTGCCGTCGTCGTTGGCGCCGGGGGAGCCGGGGACGCTGTCGTAGTGGGCGCTCACCATCACCACGCCGTTGTCCGGGCCGGGCAGCGTGGCCGGTCGCTCGGCGATCACGTTGTAGCTCGTCAAGTTCTTGTGGTGCACCGAGGAAAGCCGGATCCGGGCCCGGCCCGCCGCCAATTTGGCGCGCAGTCGCTCCACCTGCACCTGGGCCAAGCCCAGAACTGGGATCTGCACCGGCGTGGCCAACGTCGGTGAGAACGCCGACAGCTTGCGGTCCGGTGTCGCGTTCAGCCTGCCGATCAGCACCGCGACGGCGCCCCGCTCGGCGGCCAGCAGGTACGCGTTCGGGTCGTTCGTCACCGCCGCGTAAAGCACGACCTTGCCGGTCACGTCCGCCGGGAAGGTCTCCGGCGCACCCGAGCCGACGTCGACCACGTCGGCTTCCCTCGTGACGTCCTGCGTGCCCTGGGGCGAGGAACCGGTCTGCCAGCTGTCCCGGCCGAGCCGGATCTCACCGAGGTACTTGTCGGCGACCGGGAACGGCTGCACGGTCACCTGGTAACGCAGCTTGCGCAGCACGCCCGCGAGGTAGTCCTTGGCACGGTGTTCCCCGGCCGTGCCGGCGATCCGCGGGCCGATGTCGTCGCTGAGCACTCGCAGGTGCTCCAGCGCGCGGCGGGCGCGCACCCGCGCCACCACGGGGTAGTCGCCGAACAGCAGTTGCGGCTCCTGCACCGCCCCCGGGTGTTGCCGGGTGGCGGCCGAGGCCGCCGCGGGGTTGAGCCCGATCGCGGCCGCACCGGCGACCGCGACCGCACCCGTCAGCACATCACGTCGACGTATCCCTGCCATTTGGCTCCACCCCATGCTCCACAGTGCCACTCAGTGCGAGTAACCCTAGGGAGCACGAATCGGGCGAAACACCGTCGAAGGTAGGGAGGCCGACAAATCGGTCAGTCGATGGGCGGGTCGCCCGGGTCGAGTTCGAGGAGATCGCCGGCGGCGACGAGATCCTCGATGGACGCGGGCAGCAGGTACGCCGAGCCGCCACCGGGCTGCTCGAACCACGGGATCGCGATTCCGTACAGCGACTCGATCGGCCGCTGCACGCGGTACACGTGGTACGGCCGGTTCGCCCATTCCGGCACCAGCGAACGCTCGTGGAACGGGGTCCCGGCGGCGTAGGTCAGGTTGCCGTTCGGGCCGCCGAATCTGTCGAGCTCGCTGCCCGCGGGCAGCTCACGCAGTTCCTTGCCGCGGAACAGCGTCAACGGCGGCTCGCCGGACATCGGGTAGATCGGCCACTGCTGGTTGCCCGACGCCGGACGCTGTTCGGGCGCCGCCGCGGCCGCGGGCCGGACGGGTTCCGCGCGGCGCGGAAGTGCCGGTGCCTGCGCCGGGGGAGGCGTGGGCGGCAGCTGGACGGCGACCGTCGGCGCCGGGGGCGGCGGCTCCCGCCGAGGCGGCAGTGGTGGCGGCAGCGGAGGCGGCGCAGCTGGCGGCGTCCTCGACGGCAGTGGCGCGGCGGGCAGTCCGTCGATCCCGTCGTCGAAGTCGTTGAGCCCACCGCGGGCCGGCTGGTCGGGATGCGCCACGGTGTCGGCGTCGGCGAGCGAGTGGCTCGCCGAGACGCCCGTCGCGATCTCGGGTGACAGCGTGGCCATCACCGATGCCGATGGCTGCGGCTCTACTTCGGGCTCGGGCTCCTCGGGGACCTCGTCGATCCGGCCGTCGGGGGCCAGCAGCAGCTTGCCCAGCATGAACGCGGCCGCGTCCCCGGCGTCACCGAAAACGGCGGGGTTGGCGAGCTCGCCGTCGTACCAGCCGACACGCCAGCCCGATTCGACCTGCTCGACACTCCAGCCGCGCTCGGCCGGTTCGCCGATGCGGTAGATGTTGTCCGGGATGTCGAGCTCGTCGAGCTTGGCCTGCAGTTGTTCGAGCGGCGGCAGCGCGGGTTCGGGTTCCGGCTCGGGCTGCTGCTGCGCGACCGGTACCGGCGGCGCGGCGTGCTGGACCGGAGGCGGCTCGACCGCCGCCTCCATCGGTATCGGCGGTGGCGGCGGTGAAGCGGGTGCCTGCGCGTAGGGCGCGGGCTCGGGCCGTGACTGCTGGATCGGCGCCGACAACATGGTCGGCGGACCGGGATCGATCTGCGGCGCCGGCGTGTACATCGTCGCCTGGTCGACGCCCGGGCCCGAACCATTGGTCCCCATGCCGTGGGCGACCGGCTGCTCCTGCTGCTGGTACTCCGGCTCGGGCTCGGCGTCCTCGACGAAGCCGCGCTCGTCGAACTCCGGCTCGGCGGCGAACTGGGCCTGCTCGTCGAAATGCTCTTCGAACGGCTGGTCGTCCCCGAACGCCTCGGCGAACTCGGTCTGGTCGTGGAACTGGGTCGCTTCCAGCTCGTCGTACTCCGGCGCCGTGACCTTTTCCTCTGCGACCGGAGGAGCCGGCGGCGGTTCTTCGATGGCCACCGGCGCGACTACCGGCGGTAGCGGAGGCGGAGGCGGGGGAGGCGGTGGTGCCTGGGCCGCGAGCGGCGCGGGCGCGGGTGGTCCGGGCGGCGGGGTCGAGCCCTGCAGCGGCTGAACCGGCGGCGGGCCCGGCGGACGCGGCGGCTGGAGATAGGCCCCGGCCGCCTGCAGGGTCTGGTCGTCGACGTCGGGCAGGCTGAAGCCGACCGCCCGCACGTGCTCGACCAGGTCCGGCTCCGGGGACACGCCGTACTGGCGCAGGTAGAAGTTCACCGCGGCGGGCCAGATCCAGAGCCCGTCACTGTGGAAGGCGACCGGGACGGTCGCTTCGGGCGTCGCCGCCAGCCTGTCGACGTCGTAGCCGCGGTCGGAGACCACGAGTGGCGCCGAGTCGAGGTACTCGAGCAGGCGGTCCTGCTCCTCGACCTCGAGATCCGGGCGGTTGATCACCGGGCGGCCCGCCGGGCCGACGGTGTCGAAGATGCGGGCGATCCGGAACCGGGGCTGGCCGGGCTGCTCAGGGGCGAGCCCGGACATCCGCCGGATCAGCCATTCGGGGACGTTGTCCTCCGAACGAGGGAACATGCGGAGTTCGTCGGAGTACGCCTGCGGCGGCGGGATGAGGTCCCACTTCGGTTCGTCGCGGTTGTACTCGAGGTTGTAGCTGGAGGGGTGGTCCAGTTGGTATCGGGCGTTGAACCAGGTCCCGCGGCCGTCGCGGTACATCCCGGCGCGCAGCCTGCCGAACAGCGTCGCGATGTCGTGCGTCGCCACCCAGTCCTGGGCGGTGCCATCTTCGTTGATGATCTCCCCGGTCATCTCGTGGTACCGGCCGACGGCTCGGTACTCCGCGGTTACCCGGCGCCAATCGCGCGGGGCAGCACGGAGCAGCGCGAGGCCGATCTGCTTGACCAGGGTGTCCTGCTCGGTCGCGTTCAGCTGGGTCGTCGGTTGTGCCACGTGAACATTTTGACTGCTTAATCGCCGGTGTGCACCCCGCATGTGAGTATTACGGCTCGAAACCCCGGGTGAATGCCTCTGACCTCGCTCTACTCAGGGTGCTAAAGGTCATAGATCACCACACCGGGGAGGCGGTCGACCCGCCGTCTGGCGGACAATCACGGTGATGGCTACCGCAAGTACCGCCTCGGCACCACAGGGTGCGACCGAAAGATCACCCAAAGCGAACAAGGCACTCGGCGTCGGCCTCGCGGTCGTGTCCGGTTTGGCGATGGCGGTACAGGGCCGGGTGAACGGTCAACTCGGCAGCGAACTCCACGATTCGATGCTCGCCGCGGTCATTTCGTTCGGCGGCGGACTGCTCGTACTGCTGGTCGTTTTATCGTTTTCCCCGAAGATGCGCCTCGGGCTCCGGAAGCTCCGTGACGCCGTCAGGAACCAGACGCTGCGGCCGTGGCATCTGCTCGGCGGGTTCGCGGGCGCGACCTTCGTCGCCGGGCAGTCGATCACCGTGCCGATCCTCGGCGTCGCGATGTTCACCGTCGGTGCGGTCGCCGGTCAGACGGTGAGCGGGCTGTTCGTCGACCGCGCGGGTCTCGGCCCGGCCGGGCCACAGCCGTTGACGCCGCTTCGCGTCTTCGGCGCGCTGCTGACGCTGGCCGCGGTGGGCGGTTCGCTGTCCGGCGGATTCGGCAGCCACGGCGCCGGGCTCTGGCTGCTCGCGTTGCCGCTGGTCGCCGGGGTCCTGATGGCCGTCCAGCAGGCGTACAACGGCCGCGTCGGGGCGACTTCGGGCAGCGCGATGACGGCGACACTGGTCAACTTCGTCACCGGGCTGAGCGTGTTGCTGCTCGGCTGGGTGGTTTCGCTGGTGCTGCGCGGCGGGCCGACGGCGTTCCCGCACAATCCGGTGCTCTACCTGGGCGGGCTGGTCGGGATCCTGTTCATCGCGCTGGCTTCGTTCGTGGTCGAGTGGATCGGCGTGCTGCTGCTGGGGCTCTCGGCGATCGCCGGTCAGCTGATCGGGGCTGTCCTGCTGGACGTCTTCGTGCCCGCTCATGGCGAACACCTCGCGACGGCGACGCTGGTGGGTGCGGCGATCGCGCTGGTCGCCGTCGGCATAGCTCTTGTGCCGACACTGACGCGCGCACCACGTTGATGGGCTGAGCTCACCGCTGACAATGACCACGGCGAAGGTGACCCACGATCTTTTGATCCCTTGAAGGTCGCGCCACGGCCGAAGGCCCGCTAATGAGGAGGCAGGCCGCCCCTCTCGCAGTCCGCAGCTGATTCGGGAAGGCGCGGTCTGGCTACGCATTCGCGATGCGCGATAATGAGCCTGTGACGGCGCAGACTCTGGATGGCAAGGCTACAAAGGACGCGATCTTCGCGGAGCTCAAGCCGCGGGTCGCGGCCCTCGCCGCGCGGGGGGTGACGCCGGGGCTGGGCACCGTCCTGGTCGGCGACGATCCCGGTTCGCACTCGTACGTGAAGATGAAGCACTCCGACAGCGCGAAGATCGGGGTCAACTCGATCCGCCGCGATCTGCCGGCCGACATCACCCAGGAAAAGCTCGAAGCCGTCGTCGACGACCTCAACGCCGACCCCGAGTGCCACGGCTACATCGTCCAGCTCCCGCTGCCGAAGCATCTCGACGCGGGCCGGATCCTCGAGCGCATCGCCCCGGCGAAGGACGCCGACGGTCTCGCGCCAGTCAGCCTCGGCCGGTTGGTGCTCGGTGAAGTCGGCTTCCTGCCGTGCACGCCGTACGGGATCATCGAGCTGCTCAAACGGCACGGCGTCGAGCTCAACGGCGCGAACGTCACCGTCGTGGGCCGCGGGATCACCGTCGGCCGCACCCTCGGCCTGATGCTGACGCGCCGCAGCGAGAACTCGACCGTCACCCTGTGCCACACCGGCACTGTCGACCTCGCCGGTGAAGTCCGCCGCGCCGACGTCGTGATCGCCGCGGCCGGCGTGCCGGGGATCATCACCGCCGACATGGTCAAGCCCGGTGCCGCCGTGCTCGACGTCGGCGTCTCGCATGTCGAGGGCAAACTGACCGGGGATGTCGCGCCCGGCGTCGCCGAGGTCGCCGGCTGGCTTTCGCCGAATCCGGGCGGGGTCGGGCCGATGACGCGGGCGATGCTGGTCAGCCAGGTCGTCGAAGCCGCCGAGCGTTCGCTCGAGAACCGATGAGCGCCGCGCACCCGCAGAAGGGCCGTTTCACGCTGAGCCAGCTGCCGTTCGCGGTGGTCATGCTCATCGTGGCCGTCGCGGCGCTGCGCATCGGGCAGTACCACTGGCGGCAGGGCACCGCGCTGATCGGCGGTGCCCTGCTCGTCGCCAGTGTGCTGCGAATCGTCCTGCCCGAGGATCGGGCCGGTCTGCTGGCGATCCGGGGCCGGATCGTCGACTTCGTCAGCTACGCGGGTCTCGCCGCGCTGATCCTGTTCCTGACGTTCACCATCACGGGCGGACCGTTCGACACCTCGTCATGACGCCATGGCGGGCACGCGCTGGTTCGCTTCGCGGTCCTCTCGGCGATCCATCCCGCCGGAAACCACGGCGATACTGAGACCGATCACGGCCAGCACGGCGCCGACCCAGTTCGGGGCGAGCAGGCCGAGCCCACCGGCGATGACCAGGCCGCCGAGGTAGGCGCCGATCGAGTTGGCGATGTTGAACGCCGACTGCACCGCGGCCGAGACCAGCGACGGTGTGCCGCCGGCCTTTTCCATGATCCGTGCCTGCATCATCGGGCCGATCATGAACCCGGCGAGGCCGACGAAGAAGATCGTGATCGCGGCGCCGACCTTGCCCTGCGCGGTGATGGTGAAGATGCCCAGCACCGCGGCCAGCGCGAGCAGCGAGGCGTACAGACCGGGCATGAGTGCCTTGTCCGCGAGCCTGCCACCGAGGAAGTTGCCGATCGTCATGCCGATACCGGCCAGCGAAAGCAGCAGCGTCACGTTGGTCGGCGAGTAGCCGGCGACGTCGGTCAGCATCGGTGCGATGTACGACAGGCAAGCGAACACGCCGCCGAGGCCGAACGTGACGATCGCGAGCGCGAGCCACACCTGCGGACGCCGGAACGCGCCCAGTTCGCCACGCAGCGAGGGAGAGACGGGCCTGCCCTGGTGCGGGACGAGTTTCGCGATGGCGCCGATCGCGAGGAGCCCGATCACGGCGACCACGAGGAACGTCGCGCGCCAGCCGACCTTCTGGCCGAGCAGCGTGCCGAGCGGGACGCCGACGACGTTCGCCAGTGTGAGGCCCATGAACATCATCGAGACGGCCTTCGCCCGGTTGCCTTTTTCGACCAAGCTGGACGCGACGACCGCGCCCGCGCCGAAGAACGCGCCGTGCGGGAGCCCGGCGATGAAGCGGAACACCACCCCGATCTCCTGGTTCGGCGACATCGCGAACAGGACGTTGCCGAGAGTGAACAGGCCCATCATCGCCAGCAACATGGTCTTGCGAGGAAGTCTTACGGCCAACGCCGTGAGCAGTGGGGCGCCGACGACGACGCCGAGCGCGTAACCGGTGATCAGGTAGCCGGCGGAGGGGATGGAGACACCGAAGTCCGCGGCGGCCTGGGGCAGCACGCCCATCATGACGAACTCGGTGGTGCCGATGCCGAAGGCACCGATGGCGAGCGCGATTAACGCGACGGGCACGGCTCTCCTTTCGAGGTACTGAATCGATCTAGATGGCTGACACAAACAAAGGACAGCCGAGAGCGGCAACTGCGTCGCTGAGCTGTCCCTACGGGTATTCAACCGAGAAGAGGGGGTGTTTCGTTATCACGGGCGGGAGTGAGGATGGACACCATGGGCCGAGCCGTTGTGCCGCAACGGGTCGGCGGGCAAGGGAGTGTGGATTTGATCACGCGGCGGCTATCATCGGGGTCATGACCATCGAACTTGGAGGCTCCGCGCCTCAGCTCAGGTGAGCCCGTCGATCCGGGTCCGCACCCCGTCCGAGTTGCGGTCGGCCCGGCGCCGCAAGGCACATTCCTGCTGGGGACATCTCGTCGTCGCGCCGCTCTGGCCACTGCACGGCGCGAACCTCGGGACCCTGCTCAGAACCTGTGACGCCGTCGGCGCGTGCATGGCTGTGCCGAAATTCCCGTGGGTGCCCGAGGCCTTGCGCCGCGGCAACACCCTGCGCCGGCCCGCGTGCGTGCACTGGGTCAACGACCCGCTCGGCTGGCTCGCGCGAGAACGGCAGGCGGGCACAGCCGTCGTCGGCGTCGAACTCGCCGACGAATCCATCCGGCTCGCCGACCTCCCCGTGGCGCGCGGGCGCACGATCGCCGTCCTCGGGCACGAGCAGCAGGGCATCCCGCCGGGCGCGCTCGACCTGCTCGACACCGTCGTCGAAATCCCGATGGTCGGCATCGGCTCGAGTTTGAACGTCGCGGTGGCAGGCAGTCTCGTGCTCTACAAACTCGCGGGGCTGCTGTGAGTCAGCGCGCGTGCAGTTCGATCTCGCAGTCGGACCCCGGGAAGATCAGGTTCTCCTGGCCGTCCGCGAATTTGACAAGGTACGGCGGCTTGCCGTCACCGCCCCGCACTTCGATGATTTCCCCGTGCCGCTCGCCGGCGCCGACGGTCCGCCCGTGCATGAGGATCCGGTCTCCCACGGTCGCGTACATCGCTGACCTCCTTTGGCCGATACCAGGATAAAACGCCCCGACGCCCCCGTCGAGATGTCTGATTCACCGAGCGTTTTCCCTTAAAGTGTCCGGATGACCGAGGTGCTCGAAGACGTGGACGGGGTGTGCGGACGGCTGCTGCTGCGCCGCGTGGGGGACGATTTCGAGGTGATCGCCAACGGGGTGTTCCTGATGGACACCCGAAACGGCGAGTCGGAGCGGCTGCTGGTGTCGGTCGCCGCGGACATGGTGCCGGGCAAGGCGCGCATGCTGATCGGCGGCCTCGGCGTCGGCTACTCCCTGCGCGCCGCACTCGATCACCCGGGCGTCGGGGAAATCGTCGTGGTGGAACGCGAACCTTCCGTCATCGACTGGAACCGCAACGGTCCTTTGCGAGACGTCCACGGTGACGCGCTTGCCGACGAGCGCGTCACGGTGGTTCAAGCCGATCTGGTGGAGTGGCTGGCGACGACCGACGAGCGGTTCGACGCGCTGTGCCTGGACATCGACAACGGTCCACTGTGGACTGTTACCAACGGGAACGCTTCGTTGTATGGGCCCGCGGGGCTGGTGCGGCTCGCGACAAGGTTGCGCCCGGGCGGGGTGCTCGCGGTGTGGAGCGCCGAGGCGAGCCCAGCGTTCACGCGACGGCTGAGGGCGCGGTTCAACGAGGTGCAGGTGCTGGAAGTGCCGGTGCCGCAAGGCGAACCGGACGTGGTCTGGCTCGCGCGGTTGTGAAGCCGCGTGTGGCTGGGTGGGTGGCGACTCCCGACCCAGCGCCCCTCGTGAGTGCGTACGAGTGTTCTAACACTCGTAGCCACTCACGACCCTGGTGACCAGGGCTACCGGGTGAGCAGGTCGCGTAGGGCTTTGACGATTTCGGCGGGCGACTCTTCGGCCATGAAGTGCCCGCAGGTCACCGTGTTGTGCTCCAGGTCGGGTGCCCAGGCCTGCCACCGGGCGGCGGCGTCGAAGCCCAGCGCGCTGCCCCAGTCCTGTTGCAGCACGGCCACCGGCATCCGCAGCTTGGTGCCCGCCCGAAGATCGGCCTGGTCGTGCTCGACGTCGATGCCCGCTGAGGCCCGGTAGTCCGCCACGATCGAGGGAACAGCCTCACGCGACGCCTTCAGGTACTCGGCGCGGACGTCGGCGGGGATCGCGTTCGGGTCGTTGGCCCAGATGTCGAGGAAGTGCCCGAAGAACGCGTCCGCGGAGGCGCTGATCATGCGTTCGGGCAGTCCGGGCGGCTGGGCCATCAGGTAGAGGTGGAAACCGACGGCCGCGGTGGTGCCGTGCATGACGTCCCACATGTCCAGCGTCGGCAGGACGTCCAGCGACGCGAAGTGGGTGATCGTGTCGGGGTGGTCGAGCGCGGCGCGGATGGCGACGAGCGCGCCCCGGTCGTGGCCCACCAGCGCGAAGCGGTCGTGGCCGAGAGCTTGGGCGAGAGCGACGATGTCGGCGCCCATGGTGCGCTTCGAGTACGTCTCGCCATCGTCGGCAGGCTTGTCGCTGTCGCCGTAGCCACGCAGGTCGGGGCAGATCACCGTGTGATCGGCGGCCAGGTCGGCGGCTACGTGCCGCCACATCAGGTGTGTCTGCGGGAAGCCGTGGAGCAACACGATGGGGCTGCCCGAGCCGCCGACAGCGACGTTGAGTTCGACCCCGTCGGCAACGGTGACGCGCCGCTGGGTGAATCCGGTGATCATGGGTTTCTCCTCCTGGTCGGTCGTACCCGGCCATCGTCAATGCCGCCGATCAGCGCTGGATCAGCGGCGACTCAGCCGGGCGGGATAGATTTGTCGGCGTGCCGGTGGTGAGCTTTGGCGTGCTGGGCCCGCTGGAGGCCGCGAACGAGCACGGGCCGGTCAACCTCAAGGGCCTGCGACACCGGGCCGTCCTGGCCAGGCTGTTGATCGCCAAAGGCCGGGTCGTGCCGGTCACCCGCCTGATCGACGACCTCTGGGACGAAGCCCCCGAAGGCGCGCTCGGCACGGTCCAGACTTTCGTCGGCGCGCTGCGGAAAGCCCTTGAGCCCGATCGCCCGCCTCGGACACCCGCCCGGCTGCTGGTCACAACACCGCCCGGGTACGCATTGCGTGCCGAGGACGTCGACGCCTGGCGCTTCGAAGCCGCCGTCGCGGACTCAGCCACGTTGCTGGCCGCCGGCAAAGCCGGGGAAACCCGCGCGCTGCTCGACGAAGCGCTCGCGCTCTGGCGCGGACCCGCGTATGCCGAGTTCGCCGAGCACGACTGGGCCCACGGCGAGGCCGCTCGACTGACCGAGCTGCGGCTACTCGCGATCGGACGTCGCGCCGAAGCGGCGTTGGCCATGGGACTGGTCGCCGAATCGGTGCCCGACCTCCAAGCCCAGGTCGAGAGCCATCCACTGCGCGAGGACGGCTGGCGGCTGCTCGCGTTGGCGTTCTACAAAACGGGACGGCAGGGCGACGCGCTGGCCACGCTCCGCCGGGCGCGCGACGTCCTGCGCACCGAACTCGGCGTCGACCCCGGGCCGAGCCTGCGGCAGCTGGAGTCGGACATCCTCGCCCAGGCGCCGCACCTCAGCGCTCCACCGCCCCCAAAGCTGGCGAGTCACGCGCGGCCGTTCGTCGGCCGCGTCCGTGAACTGGCCGAACTGACAGACGCTTCGACGGCTGCCGTGGCGACCGGCCGACCGCGACTCGCGCTGGTGTCGGGCGCGGCCGGCGCGGGCAAGACGGCGTTGGCCCGAACCCTGACCGGGCACCTGGAAACCGGCGGCTGGACGATCGCGTGGGGCGCCAGCCCTGAACTCCCGGGTGCTCCGGTGGCTTGGCCGTGGACCTCGAGCCTCCCGGATCCCGGTGGTGATCCCGCCGCGGCGCGGTTCCACCGGCAGCGGGCGATCGGTTCGTACCTGGCTTCCAAACGCGGCCCGGTCGTGGTGGTCTTCGACGACCTGCACTGGGCGGACGAGGAGACCCTCGCGCTGCTGACGGCGTTGGCCACCGATCCCGGCGCGGGGGCGGTGCTGATCGTCGGCACGTATCGGTCGACCGAGATCTCCGCCGGGCTGACCGAAGCCTTGGGCCGTGCCGCCCGCACCGAACCGGCCCGGATCTATCTCGGCGGCCTGACCGAACCACAGGTCCACGAACTGGTCGGGGCCATCACCGACCGCGAGCTGGATAGTCGCCGGATTCACGCCCGCAGCGGGGGCAACCCGTTCTTCGTCCGTGAGCTCATCCGGCTCTGGGAAACCGAGGGCGACGTGGCCCACGCCGTGCCTGCCGGAGTCCGTGATGTCATCCGGCAGCGGCTGGCCAAGCTCAGCGAGACCACGCGAACCCATCTTCGGCAAGCCGCGGTTCTCGGCCAGGACGTCGACCTTGACATCCTCATTCCCTTGGCGGGAAACGAAAACGACGTCCTGGACTCCGTCGAAGCCGCGCTACTCACAGGATTCCTGGTCGAGCAGGACAGCGAGCGCCTCCGGTTCGCCCACGCGCTGGTACGCGACACGTTGTACGAAGACATCACGCACGCGCGGCGGGCCCGGTGGCATGCCACGGCCGCTGAGCTCATCGAAGCGGCGCGTCCTGACGACGTCGAGCAGATCGCCCACCACTTGGTGCGCGCCGGAAGCCGGGCCACGGCGAGCCGGACCGCGCACTATGCCCGCGCGGCAGCCGAACGAGCGGAGCGGCGGTTCGCCTCGCACGAAGCCGCCCGGCTGTGGCGGGAAACGGTCGCGGCGCTGGACCGCTCGGACGACGTCGACGCCAGGACCCGCCTCGAAGCGGTCATGGGCCTGGTCCGGGCGCTGGCGGTGACCGGCGATCTGCGGCAGGCACGGCGTCACCGCGCGGAGGCGGTCGCCGCGGCCGAGGCGATCGGCGATCCGCTGCTGACCGCGGGCGTGCTCGGTTCCTTCGACGTTCCCGCGATCTGGCCGGTCAACGACGACGAAGCGTTGTCCGCCGTGCTCGTGGCCGCTGCCGAACGCACGCTCATCACCCTGCCCGCCGATCGCGAGACCGAGCGCGCGCGGCTTTTGATCACCATCGCGATGGAACGGCGTGCCGACGCCGGGCCGCGGGGAAGCGAAGCGGCGCACGAAGCCGAGAAACTCGCCCGCGACCTGGACGACCCGCTCCTGCTGGCCTACGCGCTCAACGGCCGGTTCATGCAGACCTTCCACCGGGCCGGACTCGCCCCGCGACGCGCTCGGATCGGCGAAGAACTGCTGGCCTTGTCGACCCGGCACGGCTTGGTGACCTTCGAGGTACTCGCGCGCCTGATCCTCATCCAGGCCCGTTCCGCGCTCGCCGATTTCGAGGCCGCGGACAGGCACGCGGCCGCCGCCGATCTGCTTGCCGAGCGCCACGAACTGCCCGTGGTCGGCGTGTTCACCGACTGGTACGCCGCGCTCCGGCTCGCCGTGGTCGGTCGTCTGGCCGAGGCCCGGACCGCTTACCGCGCGGCGGCTTCCCGGCTCAGCGGCACCGGAATGTCCGGTCTGGAGGACGGCATCCTCCCGCTCGCCTTGCGCTCTCTCGACCCTGCTGATGCGTTGCCTGGCCCGGACTACCCGCACGACCTGCTGTTCGAAGTCCGAACCTGCCTGAATGCCGTGGCAGCCCGGAAAAACCACGACCGGCCGACGATGGAACGCCTCTACGTCCAGCTGCTCCCCGCGTCCGGAGAACTCGCCGGTGCGGGCAGTGGCCTGCTCACCCTCGGCCCGGCGGCGCAGTACCTCGGCGACCTCGCCACCGCTCTCGGACGGCGCGACGAAGCCACGGACCATTACCGGCGGGCACAAGCGATCGCGGACAAGGCCGGAGCGCCACATTGGGCCGCGGCCGCCCGCGAAGCACTGGGTTTTTAGCCTGCCTTCGCGGCGGCTTTCGCGGCTTTCTTGAACGCCCGGACTTCGACGAGCGTCTTGGCGTCGATGACGTCGGCGATGGACCGGCGCGAGCCGCGGTCGCCATAGGCACCCGCGGCTTCACGCCAGCCCTTCGGCTGGACCCCGCGCTGCTTGCCCAGCAACGCCAGGAAGATCTTCGCCTTTTGCTCCCCGAAGCCCGGCAGGGCCTTGAGCCGCTTCAACACCTCGGGACCGTCGGGCTTCGGACGGCCCGCCGTCCAGATCCCCTCGGTGTCACCGTCGTAGTTTTCGACCACGTGCAACGCGAGCTCGTGCACCCGACGGCCCATCGAACCGCCGTAGCGGTGGATCGCGGGCTTGGTGACACAGAGCTCGACGAACTCCTCGATGTCGGACTCCGCGATCTTCGTGATGCTGAAGCCGTCCATCCGGGTGGCGATCTTCTGCGGCCCGGCGAAGGCCAGTTCCATCGCGAACTGCTGGTCCAGCAGCATGCCCGTGAGCAGGGCGAACGGGTCGTCGGTGAGGAGCTTGTCGGCGACGGGATCGCCGGTCAGGCACAACGCGCGCATCATGTGACCAGTCTTACACAATGCCGGAATACGGCGGCCTCATCCCTGCTCGACGTCGGAGTACTCCTCGGACTATTCGAGCAAGCACTCGAATAGTCTTGACTAGATGAGCCGTGACCGACAAGGTGATGTGAGCGCCCGATCGGGCGGACGAACTGGGGAGATGGAAATGACCGTTGTGCAGGGTGGGTTTCGGCGTGCGCTCTTGGTGCTGCCGGTCGTTCTGGCGATGAGCGGTGCCGTCGCGCCGGTCGCGATGGCGGACACCACGGAGTCGGCGAGCCTCGAGATCTCTTCGGAGACCGGCGCGTGGCCGGTGTCGAACAGTCATCGCTGGGAAACGCCCGCGGACGAGTTCATGGTCTGGGAGAACGAAAACATCGTGAAGGTCGACGCCTCGACGATGGACGGCCGGAACTACGTCCGGGTCGAGTTGAACGCGACCGGCTTCGTGCCGTTGCGGGTGGGGACCTACGAAGGTGTGCGCAACCGCCTTCTGGACCCGGGTGGCCCGGGAATCCTGGTGGTGTCCGGCGGATTCGGCTGCGGCACCGACTTCGCCGAGTTCACCATCGACCGGATCGAACGCGACGCCGGTGGCAAGCTCACCGCGTTGGACGCCGATTTCGAGCAGCGCTGCGGCAGCGCCACCGCGCCCGCGTCGCGCGGCGAAGTCCACTTCGAGGCCTGACACGCCCTAGGGCAGGCGTCGCCGCCCGGCGAAACCGAGGTCGGCGCGGTGGTACCAGGAGAGTTCCGCGTCGCCCTCGATCCAGCACAGCAGGACGTCGACGCCGTCGAGTTCGGCGGGGAAGTCGATGAGCAGCGGGGCGAAGCCCTTGAGCTGGGCGCCGGTCTCCTGGACGTTCGTCATCAGCTCGTCGAGCCGGGCTTGCGCGGCCTTGAACTCGGGTAGCCCGCCGAGCGTGGTCGGTGTTCCTCCCGGCGCGAGGGACGCCGTCAGTTCGGCGGCGTCGGCGCGGAGGGACACCAGTTCGTCCAGCATCGGCAGGAGTCGTGCGAGCTCGGCTTTGGCTTCCTCAACCGTGAACAGTCCCATGGGTCGAGGGTGCCACTCCGGGTGTTCACGTGATCGGCAGGCTCAGCGTGCCGGTCATGTCGTCCCGTGTGACGTGGATGGTCCAGCAACCCGGCGCGGGGAAGGCGAAGCCGGTGCCCCACTCGTCGCCGGGGTACTGGAACGTCGAGCCGCCATGGGGTTCCGGGCCCCAGGCAGGGGCGACCGTCGCCGAACCGGGGCCGGTGGCGGAGAACCGGGCGTCGCCGGCGCCGGTCATCCGCCAGACGATTTTGAGGGTTTCGCCAACGGGCAGGCCATGGGACTTGTCGGCCATGACCCAGGCGACGACCGATCCGCTGCTCGCCTCACCTTGGATGCCCGTACTTTCGGGTGCCGGCGGGTGGTCGCAGTCCACGTGTGGTGCCAGGCTGGCCGCGGGGGCCGGGGTCTCGTCCGCGGTGCATGCCGAGAGCGTGAGGGCGAGAAGGGCTACCGCGCGGACACCGGGCGTTCGCATCGCCCCATGCTCCTGCCCGGTGACTTCGCACACAAGCGCCTGCTGAGAGACTTGATCCAGGCCACCACTGGAAGCATTCAGGACCGTTTACCAGTACGCTTGTACCGCTACCAGAAGTCTTGAAGACAGACGCGAAGATCCGCGTGAGGACCTGCTTGCAGGGTCCGACCCTTAAGCAGAGAGGAGCACCGCCGCTCATGACCAAGATCAAGGTCCAGGGCACCGTCGTAGAGCTCGACGGTGATGAGATGACCCGCATCATCTGGCAGTTCATCAAGGACAAGCTGGTTCACCCCTACTTGGACCTCAACCTTGAGTACTACGACCTGGGCATCGAGGAGCGGGACCGCACCGACGACCAGATCACCATCGACTCCGCGAACGCCATCCTCAAGCACGGTGTGGGCGTCAAGTGCGCCACCATCACGCCGGACGAGGCCCGCGTCGAGGAGTTCGGCCTGAAGAAGATGTGGCGGAGCCCGAACGGCACCATCCGCAACATCCTGGGCGGCGTCGTGTTCCGCGAGCCGATCATCATCTCGAACATCCCGCGCCTGGTGCAGGGCTGGACCAAGCCGATCATCATCGGCCGGCACGCCCACGGCGACCAGTACAAGGCCACCGACTTCAAGGTCCCCGGCCCCGGCACCGCGACGCTGACCTACACCCCGGCCGACGGTTCCGCCCCGGTCGAGATGGAGATCACGCAGTTCCCCGAGGGCGGCGGTGTCCTCATGGGTATGTACAACTACAAGAAGTCCATCGAGGACTTCGCGCGCGCGTCGCTGCAGTACGGCCTCGACCGGGAGTACCCGGTCTACCTCTCCACGAAGAACACGATCCTCAAGGCCTACGACGGCATGTTCAAGGACGTCTTCGAGGAGATCTACCAGGCCGAGTTCAAGGCCGACTTCGAGGCCAAGGGCATCTCCTACGAGCACCGCCTGATCGACGACATGGTCGCCGCGGCGATGAAGTGGGAGGGCGGCTACGTCTGGGCCACCAAGAACTACGACGGTGACGTCCAGTCCGACACCGTCGCGCAGGGCTTCGGCTCGCTGGGCCTGATGACGTCGGTGCTGCGCACGCCGGACGGCAAGACCGTCGAGGCCGAGGCCGCGCACGGCACGGTCACCCGGCACTACCGCCAGCACCAGCAGGGCAAGCCGACCTCGACCAACCCGATCGCGTCGATCTACGCGTGGACCCGGGGCCTCGATCACCGCGGCAAGCTGGACTCGAACCAGGAGCTCATCGGGTTCGCGAACAAGCTGGAGGAGGTCGTCGTCGAGACCGTCGAGAGCGGCAAGATGACCAAGGACCTCGCGCTGCTGATCAGCAAGGACCAGCCGTTCCAGACCACCGAGGACTTCCTCGCGACGCTGGACGACAACCTCGCGAAGAAGATCGCGCAGGGCTGAGTAGTCGTTTCTCGAAAGAGGCGCGTACCGGATGACCGGCGCGCGCCTCTTTTCTTGCTCGACAGTGGTTACTCAACGTGATCGCAGGGTGGCAGTATTGGCGCCTACGGGTGGTTGACCCGGTCGCACCTGTTGTCCGGCCAACTGTGTGTCTACCCTGGTGGAGGACAACTTCTGCCTCTGAGGAGCGCACGTGATCCTGGGCATTCCGAAGCGCATGCTGATCATCGTCGTGGTGCTCGTCGGTATCGGCATCATTTACGTGACCGGCGCCGACAAGCGGGCCGCGGACGCCAGCAGTTCCCCGACGGGCTGCAAGGTGACCGTGGTGGCCGACGTCCTCAACGCCCGTTCGGCACCGGCCGCCGACGCCGGGATCGTCGGGAAGTACAACAAGGACGCGCAGATCGACGCGCAGCCGGTGGTTCAGGACGGCTTCCGCAAGATCGCGGACAACAAGTGGGCCAAGACCGAGTTCCTGACGCCGCTCGCCGGCTCCAAGTGCGGCTAGGTCGCGGCTGGGTCAAAGGGTGATGACGAGCCCTTCTTCGGCGGCGATGACCTCGCCGCCGAAGACCTCTCGTGCCTCCTTGACCGACACCGAGCGGTCGCTACCCGGCCAGAAATGTGTCAGCAGCAGGCGTTTCGCACCCGCCTTCGAGGCCCAGAAGCCCGCCTCCGCGGCCGTCATGACGTAGCGCGGTTCGGATTCGGGCGACGGACCCTGGAGCGTCGCGTCGGAGATGAGCAGGTCGGCGTCCCGGCCCAGCTCCGCGAGCACCGGCGACGGCCCGCTGTCACCGGTATAGGCGACAGTGAATCCGGGCGCGCTGAGGCGGACGCCGAAGTTCGGCACGTGGTGCGGCAACCGGTGGGTTTTCACCTGGAACGGGCCGAGTTCGCGAGTCCCGTCGAGGTCGTGGACGTCGAAAACGGTGCTCGGATGCGGCCTCGGTTCGAGCATCGCGAGGACGTCGAGCACCCCGGGTGCGCAGTACAACGGCGTTTTCGACGTGTCGCCGGCGTAGTGACGGACGCGGGCCAGCCCACTGACGTCGACGCAGTGATCGGGATGGGCGTGCGTCACCACGACCGCGTCCACGGCGCCGTCCGGGCAGTGCTCCAGCAACCGGGGCAGCGCGGCGTAACCGAGGTCCAGCAGCACCCGATAACCGTTGTGGGACACCAGGAATCCGGCACACGCCCGGCCGGGCTCCGGCCACGCCCCGCAGCTTCCCAACACGGTAATTTCGCTCACCACGGAAGTGTTTCAGACCGGGCGGGTAACGGGCACTGACCTTCCACGACTTCTACAGTGACCACCCAGGCTTCGGAGGCGCACGATGAAGAAAGTCCACACCCGGGTCGTGACCGCGAAACCGGCCGAAGAGGTCTACGCCTATCTCGTCGATTTCACCAACCAGGCCGACTGGCGCTTCGACGTGCTCACTTCCGAACTCGTCTCCGGCGATGTCGGAGTGGTCGGCGCGAAGTACAGCCAGCTCGTGCGGGTCGGCCGCGACGAACAGCAGAGCGAAGTCGAACTCGTCGAAGCGAAGAGCCCTGACGAGGTGGCGTTTCGCACGCTCGACACCGGCATGATCACCGTGTCCGGCGCCTGGCACCTCCGGCCCGCGGGCGAAGGCACCGAAGTGATCTGCGACGTCGCCATCGAGACGCGCGGGCCGTTGCGCCTGATCGAGCCCATGATGGGGCCGCAACTGCGGAAGATCGCCAGGAAGTACGAGATCGCCCTGTCGGAGAAGCTGAACCCCTGAGCGTGGGCGTCGGGAAGATTGTCGGTGGGTGCCGGTAGCGTGCGGTGGGTGCTGACCGTTTCCACTGTGAATGTCAACGGCCTCCGTGCCGCCGCGAAAAAAGGCTTCGCCGAGTGGCTCGGCGCCACCGGCGCGGACGTCGTCGCCTGCCAAGAGGTGCGCGCCGAACTGGCCGAGCTGCCGGCCGCGGTCGCGGCCCCCGAAGGCTGGTACAGCTTCCACGCGCCTTCGCTCGCGAAGGGCCGTAACGGCGTCTCGGTGTACAGCAGGCAGGAGCCGGAAGCCGTGCGGATCGGCTTCGGCGAGGCCGAGTTCGAGGGCAGCGGCCGGTATCTCGAGGTGCAGCTGCCGGGCGTGATCGTCGCGAGCCTGTACCTGCCGAGCGGGGATGTCGGCACCGTGCGCCAGGAGGAGAAGGAGCGCTTCATGGCCGCGTTCCTGCCGTACCTGGTCGAGCTGCGCGCGAAGGCCGAGGCGTCCGGGCGTGAGGTGCTGGTGGTGGGCGACTGGAACATCGCGCGTGCCGAAGTCGACCTGAAGAGCTGGAAGACGAACCAGAAGAAGTCCGGGTTCCTGCCCGAAGAACGCGCTTGGCTCGGCCGGGTGTACGACGAGGCCGGGTACGTCGATGTCCAGCGGAAACTCGATCCGGAAGGCCCCGGCCCGTACACCTGGTGGTCCTACCGCGGGAAGGCGTTCGACAACGACGCCGGCTGGCGCATCGACCTGCAGGTCGCGACGCCGGGGCTGGCGGAGAAGGTGAAGTCCGTGGTGGTGGAGCGGGCGGAGACGTACGCCGAGCGGTGGTCCGACCACGCACCGGTGACGGCGACCTTCGACTGGGACTTCCCGGGATAGGTACGAGGGTGGACGTGTTGACGGTGGGCACTTTGGCGGGAAAGTGCGGCGCCGCTGTTGGTCACTCTCGTGAGTGTTTCGCGGTGCTCTAACCCGCGAAACACATGAGCCACGTGCTTGGGCGTTGGGTAAAGTGGCGCGCTATGGCTCCGGTGTCCCATTTCGCCACACGCATGGGGAGTTGACCGTTAGATAAACTTGCCCCAGATTGTTGGATTGCATAGCCATGCTGAATCCATCGTCCTTCTTTTCGCCTCGGAGGAAGCGGTTTCCGGGATTTTCATCTGTGATCGTGAATCCATGTGCGACCCACCAGGTGCGGAGTGCTTCGAAGTAGCCAGGTATTTGGTCCGCCGATATGCCTTGTAATTCGTAGCTCAGGCTGGAGTCTCGCCGGTCTTGTGCCGGACTGCCGTCGGAGTTGGAACACGGCGCGTCAGTCTGTTTCTCTTGTACTCGGAATTCGAGGTTTGGTGCTATTGCTTGCCGGGCGTTCTCTGCGTACTCATCTACCTTGATATTCGCTTCTGCGAGTGTGATGGTCCGTGACATGGCATCTCCCGAGGTCGAGTCGCATCCGGCAAGTGTCAACATGCCGACAGCCGTCAGCCACAACGCTGCCAGGGCGTGGATGATGTTGCTTGACATTCCTTTGTGTTTCACGGCGCGCTTCCTGAGATGACTAGTCCCATGCCTTCGAGTGACGGGTTGTTACGGTTCCAGTACTAACCATGAGCCGCGGAGGTGGGTAGTCCGCCCATGCTGGTTCCTGGATCGGACTGAAAGGTTCGTCCTCCGAATCCCTCAGCCGCGGGATCGGGGCCGAGCGGATCGAGCGCGCCACCGACACCCGGAACTGACAGCATTGGTCAGGCCGTCAGGCGCGTCGTATTCGAGCCAAGTGATGACCGAAGTAGAGGGCGAGCCGGCGCGTTCCGCAGCGGCATGCATGATGTCGCCCCGACTGGCTTCGTCGCCGAACGTGGCCAGGTCGGAGGTGGTGCCGGGTACGTACGACGCGACGTTCGTGGCGGTATCGGGATTTCCCTTGGCGAGAATGGCTTTCCCGTCATCGTTGCTGTCGACGCCCAGTAGGTAGTACTTCTGGCCTTCGGGTGTTTGGCGGAGTTAGGGGCGGCGGTGGGCGAGGAGGCCTCGGAGGATGACGGCTCGGGGGACGGCTAGCTGGTCGAAGTCGGTTCTCGGGTCTTCGTCGTAGACGACGACGTCGGCGGGGGCGCCGGGGATCAGGCCGGGGTAGCCGAGGTAGGCCCGCGCTGTCCAGGAGGCGGCGCCGAGGGCGTCGTGCGGGGTCATGCCCGCGGCGGCGAAAGCGCGGATTTCGTCGGCGACGCGGCCGTGGGGGTGGGAGTCGGTGCCGGCCAGGAGGGTGACGCCGGCTTCGGCGGCGGAGGCGACGAGGGCGTGGTGCGCGCCGGCACCGTTGACGTACCAGTCTCGGCGGGGGCTGGACGGTTTCGCGCGTGCTTCGTCCAGTGACCCGGTCAGCGCCTGGAGGGTGGGGGTCAGGGCGGTGCCTTGGGCGGCCATCTGCGCGAGCAGGTCCGGCGCCAGGCACATGCCGTGTTCCAGTGAGTCCACTTTGGCGGCGACGGCATTCGCGCCGCCTGCGGCTTGCTGGGAGTGCACGGCGACGCGGCCGCCGACGGCGTGGACCAAGGTGACGACTTCGGTGAGGACGTCGAGGGGGATCGGGTCGTCGTCGATGCCCCAGTCGGCGATCAGTTTGGCCCAGCCGGTGCGCGCGGCTTGGGCGGCGGCGACGGCGGGGAGTTCGTCGTGCGCCGGGCGGCGGCCCCAGCCGTCGAAGAACTGGCCGTGCTGCGCGATCCACGGGCCCGCGTGGGTGGCGCGTGGGACGTCGGGGTCGTTGCCGAACCAAGCGGGCGGGTCGCCGGCCAGGCCGGGCGAGCGGATCACGGTGACCCCGGCGTTGACGTGCTCGTGCAGGTCGGCGCGGAGCGTGTCTTCGTCCAGCGGGTCGCCGGGCTCCTTGGCGCCGGGATGCGTGTGGGCGTCGACCAGACCGGGCAGCAGCCAGCCTTCGGCGACCAGTTCGGCGCCGGGGACGGGATCGGTGGTCCACCGGTCGCCGTCGGCATAAAGATCGACGTACTCGCCCGCCGGAAGGGCGCGGCCACGTACACGAAGCACTGTCATGCCTTCAGCGTGCCAAAAACCGAGTGAGGGTGCGGCCCGCGCGGCCGCACCCTCACTCGGTTGTCTCCCTGGAGGTACTAGCAGTACAGATTGCCGCCGGGGGTGGTGCCCAGGATCTGCACGAAACGCTGGTAGGCGTCGATGCGGCTCTGGACCTGGGCGGGGTTGCCGCCGTTGCACTCGATGCTGCCGTTGATGCTCCGGATGGTTTCCCCGAAGCCGCGGCTGTTGACCATCGCGTTGTGCGGGGTCATCGTGCCGGGACCGTTCTGCGTGTTCCAGTACCAAAGACCGGTCTTCCACGCGACGGCCGAGTCGGTCTGCACGAGGTTCGGGTTGTTCAGCAGGTTGATGCCGAGCGCGTCACCCGCGGCCTTGTAGTTGAAGTTCCAGCTCAGCTGGATCGGGCCACGGCCGTAGTACATCGCGTTGCCCGCGGGGCAGCCGTAGGACTGGCTGGTGTCGCAGTAGTGCGGGTAGTTCGCGGTGTTCTGCTCGACGATGTAGACCAGGCCGCCGGTCTCGTGGTTCACGTTGGCGAGGAACGCGGCGGCTTCCTGCTTCTTGATGGTGTCGCTGCCGGTGTTCGTGAAGCCGGGGTACGCCGAGAGCGCCGCGGTCAGGCCGCTGTAGGTGTAGAAGGAGTTCCGGCTCGGGAACATCTGGTTGAACTGCGACTCGCTGACGACGAAGCCGGAGGTGCTGGGCGGGTCGGTGGGGCCGCCGCAGGTGAACGGTTCCCAGAACCAGGTGCTGATGACCGGGTCGTAGCCCGGGTTGTCGTTCTTGGCCCGGTAGTACTGGCCGTTGGTGTACTTGACGATGTTGCCGACGACGTAGTTCTGGCCCGCCACCCAGTTGGGGTACGAACAGCTGGTTCCGGGCGGGGTCGAGCCGCCGCTACAGGTGCCTTGGTCGGCCCAGACGTCGACGGTGCCGGGGGTTTCGCCCTGGGTCCACCACTTGGCGGACCAGTTGTGGCCGTTGTACGAGGCGACGTTGCCGCCGGTGTAGACCGCGGAGGAATTCCATCCGCCCGCGCAGGCCGCGGCTACCGAGGCGGTCGCGGCGGACGACGGGATCAGGATGGCCATCGCTCCCGCGGCCACGATGGCCAAGAGAGATGCCATTATGCGTTGTATCGACACTGATTTACTCCTCGTGATGCGCAGATCGTCGGCGGTGACGCGGAGAGCGGAAATCGATTGGTCTATACCAGTCAGGTATAGACCAATTTGCCCCGGAAGCCAAGGGCCGGCGGCAGGGTTGGCCGAATTTGTCAGGGTTGCCCGGCGTCCGGTGAAGATCGGACAAAACGGTTGACGCGCGGGCTAGCACTAGTATCGAGCTATGACCTGGCGACATTGACCTTCCAGTCCCGCGCCCGCCGCACGCACCAAACGGCTGGCCGTCACCCTTTACGGCTACTCGTTCTTCGATGACTTCGCGCTGCTCTACCCGGTGTATGTCGTGCTGTTCACGGACTCCGGGCTGTCCGTCGCCGAGATCTCGTCACTGTTCGTCATCTGGGCGGTCACGGGCATCGTGCTGGAGGTCCCCTCCGGCGTCTGGGCGGACGCGGTCTCGCGGCGGCTGCTTCTAGCGGGCGCGCCGCTGCTCAAGGGCGCGGGCTTCGCGCTGTGGGTCTTCGCACCTTCGTACTGGGCGTTCGCGGCCGGTTTCGTGTTGTGGGGCGCGACGAGCGCGCTGCAGTCCGGAGCGCTGGAAGCGCTTGTCTACGAAGAACTCGAGCACGAAAAGGCCTCGGACAAGTACGCCAGGATCATGGGGCGCGCGCGGTCCTGCGGGTTCGTCGCCGTGATGGCGTCGACAGCCGCGGCCGGGCCGGTGTTCGCCGTCGGCGGTTATGTCGCGCTGGGTATCGCCAGCGTCCTGGCCTGCGTGGCGGGCGCGGTCATCGGGCTGCGGTTCACCGAGCACGGCGCGGCGGAATCCGGCGAAGAAAACGAGCTCGGCTATTTCGAGACGCTCAAGGCCGGACTCACCGAAGCCCGCGAAAGTCGTTCGGTCCGGCGGCTGTTGCTGATCATCCCCGCGCTGACGGCGATCTGGGGCGCGCTCGAGGAGTACGACGCCCTCCTGGCCATCGACACCGGCGTGACGGTCGAAGCCGTGCCGTGGCTGATGTTGCTGCTGTGGGCGGGTGTCACGGCCGGTGGCCTGCTCGCGCCGGTCGGGGAGCGGATGCCGGGGAAGGTGTTCGCCGGGACGGTCGCGGCCGCCGCGCTCGCCTTGGCGGCCGGGGCGCTCAGTGGCCACCCGCTGGGCTTCGTCCTGCTCGCGGCGGCGTACTGCGCGTTCCAGATGGCGACCGTGGTGGCCGACGCCCGGCTCCAGGGGACGATCTCCGGCCCGAGCCGGGCGACCGTGACGTCGTTGGCGGGGCTGGGCACGGATTTGGCGACGGTCGGTGTCTACGGCGCGTATGCCGCCGGCTCCGCGGGTTTCGCCAACAGCACGATTTACGCGCTATTTGCCGTGCCGTACCTCGTGATCGCGTTGTGGCTCGGGATAAGTAGGCATTTCACGGCCTAGGTCACCTTCGCGCGGACGGCGTATTTCGGATCGCGCCAGCTTTCCGTGGCGAGGATTTCGCGCAGGATTTCGAGGGCGTCCCAGACGTCGGTGTAGCGCGTGTACAACGGCGTGAAACCGAACCGCATCATGTCCGGCGCCCGGAAGTCGCCGACCACGCCGCGGTCGACGAGCGCGCGCATGACGGCGTAGCTTTCCGGATGGCGTAAGGAAACCTGGCTCCCCCGGAGCGTGGAATCGGTGGGCGAAACCACGTCGAGGCCGGCCGCGAGTTCGATGAACAGGCCGGTCAGTTTCACGCTCTTGGCGCGGACGTCGTCGAGGTCCACGCGATCCCAGATGTCCAAGCTCGCTTCGAGGGGCGCATAGGACACGATCGGCGGGGTGCCGGCGCTGAACCGCCGAATACCGTCGGACGGCGTGTAGCCGACGTCGAAGGTGAACGGCGACGCGTGCCCCATCCAACCGGAAAGCGGTTGGCGCGCCCGTTCTTGGTGGCGCCGGGCGACGTAGACGAAGGCGGGGGAGCCGGGGCCGCCGTTGAGGTACTTGTAGGTGCAGCCGACGGCGAAGTCCGCTTCGCAGGCGTTCAGGTGCACCGGGAGCGCGCCCGCGCTGT
Organism: Amycolatopsis sp.; assembly: GCF_036008905.1. Classification (GTDB taxonomy): domain Bacteria; phylum Actinomycetota; class Actinomycetes; order Mycobacteriales; family Pseudonocardiaceae; genus Amycolatopsis. The sequence continues at coordinate 42,850 of NZ_DASYMU010000225.1, forward strand.
GGCAGAGGTCCCAGACCGTGAGTACGCCGTGGCGGTGCGCGAGTTCGGTCAGCGCGGCCATGTCCCGCAGGCGGCCGGTGCGGTAGTTGACGTGGTTGACCAGGAGGACGGCGACCTGGTCGTCCAATGCGCCTTCCACGTTCTCGACGAGTCGGTGCTCGTAGCCGCCGAGCATCTCCGTGACGCCGTCGAGCAGGTAGAGGTCTGTCGGGAAGCTGTCCGCTTCGGCGACCACGGTCTTGCGATCCGGGTGCAGGGCGAGCGCGGCCGAGAGCACCTTGAAGAGGTTGACCGAAGTCGAGTCGGCGGCGAGCACCTCGCCCGAGTCGGCGCCGACAAGGCGGGCGAGACGATCTCCGACCGTCACCGGCTTGTCGAACCAGCCCGCGGTGTTCCAGCTGCCCACCAGGCCCTGACCCCATTCGGCGTCGACGGTCGTCCGCACACGCTCGCTCGCGGCGCGGGGAAGCACGCCCAGCGAGTTGCCGCAGAGGTAGATCAAGCCGTCGGGGAGCACGAATTCTTCGCGCAGCACGCCCAGTTCGTCGGTCTCGTCCCAGTGCTCCAAATGAGCGCGAGTGATGGGGGTCACCATGGCCCTTTCGTCAGCCGGCGGCCCCAATCTAGCCGCGGGCCGCTGACCATGGGTTACGCAGCAGGCCCAAGCCCGTCGAAGTGGGTACTCCTCCGGCCGCTACCCTGTTCACCCGAGTCAGTTCAGGTCCTCGGTCTTGACACGCTCGGTAGCTTTTTCACCATCAACATGAAGACGATCCCCCTTTCGGGTGACAGGCTTCGTGCAGGGCAATAAACGGCGCGGGAGGCACTCCGGTGCACAACCCAGTAGGTTTCTTGGTGCGGACCACGATGCGCGTGGCGCGTGCCTCGGCAGTGCTCGTCACGGTTCCGGCCGGGCTGCTGGTCGTCGGCTCGGGCGCGGCTTTCGCGCAGAGCGCCGGGACGACCGTCCACGCGGAACCGGACGCGGTCACCTTCGGGCTGCTGGGCCCGGTCGGGCTCGTCGCCGTCGCACTCGGCATCGTCGGGATGACGGCCGGTGTCTTCCGCCAGCGCCGCAAGGCCCGCTCGGCCGCCGCAGACACAGCCCCCATCCCCGTCCGGCCCGAAGAGCCCACCCACCCCATGCTGACCCCGCGTCGCCCCTGAAAATGCGTTTTCGGGATCAAAAACAGCGTCGCCGTTGAGGGCGGCGGTGGGTGACGGGCGGGCTAAACTTCGCCGCCGAGGTCAGGGTCGGTTTTATTCCCGCGTGGAGGAGGAATCCCTCACAGCGGTATCGGCGGCCGGAACCTGCTGAGCGGCCGTAGGCTCTGTTCATGGCTGACCGTGTGCTGATCACCCCGCCCGAGCCGAAGCCCAGCCCCTCCGCGATGAGCAGGGCGTTACGCCGTGCCGCCGACGGTGTGGCCTTGGATGTCTCCGAGGCCGCGGTGCTGTTGCATGCTCGTGGTGAAGATCTGGAAAAACTCCTGACCGCTGCCCGCAAGGTCCGCGACGCCCACCTCGCGGATCAAGGCCGCAGTGGTGTCGTGACCTACAGCAGCAGCGTGTTCATCCCGCTGACGAGACTCTGCCGGGACCGATGTCATTACTGCACCTTCGTGACCGTCCCCGGCAAACTGCACTCGATGTTCCTCGAACGCGACGAGGTCCTCGAGATCGCCCGCGCGGGCGCCGCGCAGGGTTGTAAGGAAGCGCTGTTCACCCTCGGGGACCGGCCGGAGGACCGCTGGCCCGAGGCGAAGGAATGGCTCGACGCGCGCGGCTACGACTCCACTTTGGATTACGTCCGCGCCTGCGCGATCGCGGTGCTGGAGGAGACCGGCCTGCTGCCGCATCTCAACCCCGGCGTGATGAGCTGGGAGGAGATGCAGCGCCTCAAGCCCGTCGCCCCGAGCATGGGGATGATGCTGGAGACCACCGCGACGCGGCTCTGGTCGGAGAAGGGCGGCCCGCATTACGGCAGCCCCGACAAGGAGCCCGCCGTCCGCCTGCGGGTGCTCGACGACGCCGGGCGCGTCGGTGTCCCGTTCACCACCGGCATCCTGGTCGGTATCGGCGAGACGCTGACGGAGCGCGCCGAGTCGCTGCACGCGATCCGCTCGCGGGCCCGGCAGTTCCGGTCCATCCAGGAGATCATCGTCCAGAACTTCCGCGCGAAGCCGGACACCGCGATGCGCTCGGCCCCGGACGCCGACATCGAGGACCTCGCCGCGACAGTCGCCGTCGGCCGCCTGCTGATGCCGCCGGGGGTCAGCGTCCAGGCGCCGCCGAACCTCGTCGGTGACGAGCACGCGTTGCTGCTGCGCGCCGGGATCGACGACTGGGGCGGCGTTTCGCCGGTCACCCCGGACCACGTCAACCCCGAGCGCCCGTGGCCGAAGATCGACCAGCTCCGCGAGGTCACCGCCGAAGCGGGCTTCGTGCTGCGCGAGCGGCTCGCGGTGTACCCGAAGTACGTCAAGGCCGCCGAGAAGTGGCTCGACATCCGGCTCAAGCCGCATATCGACGCGCTCGTCGACGTCGAAACCGGGCTGGCGAACGAAGACGCGCCCGTGGTCGGCCACCCGTGGCAGGAGCCGGACGGCGGCCTGGAGACCGTGGGCCGCGCCGACCTCAACACCACGATCGACACCGAGGGCCGCACTTCGGACCGGCGTGGTGACTTCGACAGCGTCTACGGCGACTGGGAGATGCTGAAGGACCAGGTGCCCGAGGGCGGCCGGTCGGGTGCGAAGGCGCCCGAACGGCTCGACAGCGATGTGCGAGAGGGCCTGCGGCTCGCCTCCACCGACCCGGCCGCGCTGCTGCACGAGTCCAACGCCGCCGCCGCGCTCGCGCTGATCACGTCGGACGGCGAAGCGCTGGAGACGATGGCCAGGCTCGCCGACGAACTCCGCAAGGACGTCGTCGGCGACGACATCACCTATGTCGTCAACCGGAACATCAACTTCTCCAACGTCTGTTACGTCGGCTGCCGGTTCTGTGCTTTCGCGCAGCGCGAGAAGGACGCCGACGCGTTCCGGCTTTCGGTCGAGGAGGTCGCCACGCGCGCCGTCGAAGCGGCGGCGGCCGGGGCGACCGAGGTCTGCATGCAGGGCGGCATCGACCCGAAGCTGCCCGTCAGTTACTACGCCGACATCGTGCGCGCCATCAAGAAGGCCGTGCCGGATATGCACGTCCACGCGTTCTCGCCGATGGAGATCGTGTCCGCGGCGTCGAAGGCGGGCGTCAGCGTCGAGGAGTGGCTCACCGAGCTGCGCGACGCCGGGCTCGGCTCGATCCCGGGCACCGCGGCGGAGATCCTCGACGACGAGGTCCGCTGGGTCCTCACCAAGGGCAAGCTGCCGGCGCAGACGTGGATCGACGTCGTGTCCACCGCGCACCGGCTCGGCATCCAGTCGTCGAGCACGATGATGTACGGCCATGTGGACCATCCGGGCCACTGGGTCGGGCACTTCCGGGTGCTGTCGCGGATCGCGGCGGACACCGGCGGGTTCACCGAGTTCGTCGGGCTGCCGTTCATCCACAACAACGCGCCGATCTACCTCGCGGGCGTCGCGCGTCCGGGGCCGTCCGTGCGGGACAACAGGGCGGTGCACGCGTTTGCGCGGCTGTCGCTGCACGGCCGGATCGACAACGTGCAGTGCTCGTGGGTCAAGCTCGGTGACGAGGGCACCGCGCAGGTGCTGCGCGGCGGCGTCAACGACATCGGCGGCACGTTGATGGAGGAGACCATCTCGCGGATGGCCGGGTCCGAGCACGGTTCCTCGCGGACCACCGCGGAGCTCGACCACCTCGCGTCGCTGGCCGGGCGTCCCTCGCGCCAGCGGACCACCACCTACGGCCGGACTCTCGCGCCCACGCTGTAGCCCAACCGCCGGAACATGTCGACACTTTCCCGGGCTCACGGGGAAAGTGTCGACATGTTTCCGGGGTTGATTGGGTGCCGATACCTAGTGCCGCCCTGATTGTTTCCGCTGAGCGGAAACGCGAAGGTCGACGGTATGGCGACCCGAACGGAAACCCCTTTTCCCCGAGCGCTGGACCACGCGATCGCGTCGAGCGGGTTGAGCCTCGACCGGGTGCGGGCCCGGCTCGCCCGCCACGGCGTGCGAGTCAGCATCGCGACGCTGAGCTATTGGCGTAGCGGCCGCAGCCGCCCGGAGCGAACTGATTCGCTCCGCGCGGTGCGGATCCTCGAGGAACTGTTCGAACTTCAGCCCGGTTCCCTGACCTCATTGCTCGGCCCGCGCCGGCCCCGGGGGAGGTGGGGCGACCCGGGCCGGGCCAGGGCCTCACTGGCTGTTCTGGGCGATCCAGCTGCTGAAGTACGAGACGTCGACGTAGATCGACGGGCCGGTCGCGCAGGTTGAGTTGTTGTTCCCCGCGCGGCTGGTGGCGCCGATCAGCTGCCAGACACCGTTGACCTGCTTGATCTGCGGGCCGCCGGAGTCGCCGTAGCAAGCGCCCTTGTCGCCGCCGGGGTTGTTGGTGCAGATCTCGCTGGCGCCGCTGATCCCGAGGCACCGGCTGTCGGTCACGATCGAGGTGTCGAGCTGCTGCAAGGTGGTCGGTGCGCCGCAACCGCCCGCCGGGGCACAGGTCTGGCCCCAGCCGATGATCCGGGTCGCGGTGCCGACCGCACCCGAAGAGGCGGCGATCGCGGCGGGCGCCTGGCTCACGGAGGTGGACAGCCGCAGCAGGGCGAGGTCGGCCGTCGGGTGCGCGACCCGGGCCGCGACCCTGGCGACAGTGCCGCCGCTCGACCGGTTCGTGGTGCCGACCCGCACCTGATAAGGCGTCCCACAGTGTTTCGCGGTGACGACCCAGTTCGCCTTGATCAGCGTGCCACCACAGGAGTGACCGCCGCTGCTCGACTGCAGGGAGGCCATGAACGAGTAGACCTGGCTGGCGTTCCCGCCGCCGACGATGTTCGGCTGGACACCGGTCGGCTCGGGTGCCGCGACCGCCGCGCCGGGCATGGCCAACCCGGAAAGTGCGGTGACCGCCGCGATGAACAAGCCCGTGAGCAGGGACTTTGCCTTCATAACGTTGTCTCCTTTGCGTAACCCGGAGGAGTCATCCGGACAGGCAAAACGCTAGGAACTTCGGCGGACCGGCAGAACCCACGGAAGTATGGGCTGTTTAACCGTTTAGTCCCTTTGGCCTATGGGGGCCGTTCGGCGTAACGGCCGGTCTCCTAACGGTTCGGCATTTCCCTCCCGCCGCAGGGCGTTCGCCGAGTACGTTCGGGCGCTATGGCGACGAATCCGAGCCCAGTTTCGCCGTCGAGGTATGGCCCGGCTTTCTCGGCACAGGCGTCGAAGTCGATGGACCTGTCCGTCAAGCTTTGTGTCGTTGCTGCCGCGGTTCTCTTGCTGCGCGTCATTTTGAGCGTGGTGAACACCAACGCGATCGTTGCCAAGACCGCAGCGCGGCTCGACGTCAGCCTGGAACTCGGGCGGCGCATCGCGGATGGCGTCGGCTCGGTGATTCTCGCCCTGCTGCTGGTCGTGCTCTGGGTGTTCTCCGCCTGGAAGGTGCGAGCAGGCCGGCCGTGGGCGCCAGCCATAGTCTGCGGCATCAGCACATTGCAGGTGCTTTCCGCTGTGTACGACTTGGTGGACCCTGGTGTGTATTTCACCGTCGTTATGTATTTCGAAATCGGTGTGCCCGGCGTCCTCGAAGTGCTGCTCCGGCTCGTGACAGTAGTGTTGGCCACGGGCGCTCTCGTGTTCACGTACAAGGGGCTCTTGTTAGCGCTGCGGGCGCACCGCAAGACCGCGACCCGTGCGTAGTCGCGAGGACCTGCACCCCGATGACGGGTTCGTCCGGTGGACCGGTCGGTCTCTTCCTGGGCTCTTGGTGGGACCTCGCCGCCACCACCGCCCGAGCCGCCTGAAACAATCCTTACGTGTCTGAAGAAGCTGCGGAAGCCAGCGCCACCCGGTTACGTGTGCTGTCCGGCATTCAGCCGACGGCCGACTCGTTCCACCTGGGCAACTATCTCGGCGCGCTGCGCCAGTGGGTGAAGCTGCAGGACACGCACGAGACGTTCTACTGCGTGGTCGACCTGCACGCGATCACCGTCGAGCAGGACCCGAAGGTGCTGCGTGAGCGGACCCGGCTTTCGGCCGCCCAGTTGCTCGCGATCGGCGTCGACCCGGCGCGTTCGGCACTGTTCGTGCAGAGCCATGTGCCCGAGCACGCCCAGCTCAGCTGGGTTCTCGAATGCCAGACCGGTTTCGGTGAGGCCGGCCGGATGACGCAGTTCAAGGACAAGGCCAGCAAGCAGGGCACCGACCGGGCGAGCGTCGGGCTGTTCACCTACCCGGTGCTCCAGGCCGCGGACATCCTGCTCTACCAGGCGCACGCGGTACCGGTCGGCGAGGACCAGCGCCAGCACCTGGAGCTCACCCGCAACCTCGCGCAGCGCTTCAACAACCGCTTCGGCAAGACGTTCGTCGTACCGGAGCCGCATATCGTCAAGGACACCGCGAAGATCTACGACCTGCAGGACCCGACGTCGAAGATGAGCAAGTCCGCGTCCGTGGCGAACGGGCTGATCGAGCTGCTGGAAGACCCGAAGCGCTCGGCGAAGAAGATCCGCTCCGCGGTCACCGACACCGGCCACGAGGTCGTTTTCGACGCGGAGAACAAGGCGGGCGTGGCGAACCTGCTGACTATCTACTCCGCATTGACCGAACGTTCCATCCCCGAGCTCGAGACGGCGTACGAGGGCAAAGGCTACGGTGACCTGAAAGTCGACCTCGCCGGCATCCTCGTCGAGTTCGTCACCCCGTTCCAGGAAAGCGTGAGGTCCTACATGGACGACGTGGCCGAGCTGGACAAGGTCCTCGCCCGCGGTGCCGAGCGCGCCCGCGAGGTCGCCTCCGAGACCCTCACCCAGGTCTACGACCGGGTCGGATTCCTCCCCCCGGCGCGTTGACATGGCCATCCAAGACTTCGACTCGTGGCGCGCCGAGCTTTACGAAACCGGGAACCTGTTCCACGACGTCCCCGACGACCCGGAGGCCGAGGAACTGGCCAACCAGCAGATGTTCCGCTACATCGGCCTGGTCAAGCAGATCCGCGGCAAGGGCGGGGTCGACGCCGTCGTCGCCCTGATCGGTTCGATGCGGGCCGAGGAGGACGAAGGCGCCTACGAGGACACCATGGAGGCGCTGGAGTATTTCCCGGACGCCGAACTGGGCCGGGGCGCGGCATTGGCGTGGCGCGAGCTCGTGTCGATTCCGAAGAAGTTCAGCGGTGAAGTGCTGTTCGGCTGCTGCCAGACCGGCGCGGGCTCGGTCGGCGCGTTCAACGAGGTCTACTCCGAGCTGGACGACGAAGCCAAGCGGCTGGTCGGTGAGCTGATCGAGTACCACGAAAACGGCACTTGGCTCTCGGGCCCGGAACGCGGCCTGCTCCGGCCGGTCAGGGACGCCTTTTTCGACTCGCTGTAAGGATCACTCGGCGTTCCGCCTTGCTCGCGCTGCGAAGTCGTGCCTGGCTGGTTAACGTTTGTGAGTGGCAACGGAAGACGCGAAGGGCCCCGAAAAAGAGAAGCTGCTCCCGCGACTGAGGCGGAAGTACGCGTGGCTCGATCATCTGGTCCGCGCGAATGACGCCTTCACCGAGCGCTACGGCAACCACTACGCCGCCGCGATCACTTACTTCAGCGTGCTTTCGCTGTTCCCGCTGATGATGGTCGGGTTCTCGATCACCGCGATGGTCCTGCGCGGCAACACCGTGGTGCTGGATCAGATCCGGGACGGCATCACCAGTTCCGCGCCCGCGGGTCTCAGCGACTTCCTCAACAGCATCGTCAACGCCGCGCTGAGCGCCGGGGCCGGGACCGGGATCCTCGGTCTGGTGCTGGCGCTGTACTCCGGTATCGGCTGGATGACCAATCTCCGCGACGCGCTGACCGCGCAGTGGGGTCAGGAAAAGCAGCAGCTGCCGCTGGTTTCGACCACGCTCAAGGACTTGCTCCGGCTCGCCGGGCTCGGGCTCGCGCTGGCCATTTCGTTCGGGCTCGCCGCCGCCGGCAGCGGGATCGGCCAGCTCCTGCTCGAACTGGTCGGCCTGGAACACGAGAGCTGGGCGGTGTTCCTGCTGCGGCTGGCGACGATCGTGCTGGGCCTGCTCGCGAACACGCTGGTGTTCCTGTGGGTCATCGCGCGGCTGCCGCGGGAGAAGGTCAGCGCGCGCAGTGCCATCAAGGGCGCGATCATGGCCGCGATCGGCTTCGAGGTGCTCAAGCAGGTCACCACGGTCTACCTCGGCTTCGTGACCAACTCGCCCAGCACCGTGCTGTTCGGCCCGATCCTCGGGCTGCTGTTCTTCGCGAACCTGGTTTCGCGGTTCCTGCTTTTCGTCACCGCTTGGACAGCGACGGCGAAGGAGAACATGGTGACCGTCGTCGAACCGCCGCCGCCCGCGATCATCCGGCCGCGGATCGCCGTCGAACGGCCGCGGTTCCCGTTCAGCGCGACCGCCGGGGCGTTCAGCGCCGGCGCACTCCTGGGCTGGTTCGGGCGTCGTCGTCGTTGACCGCCGCTTCGGCCTTCTTGCGCTGGTGACCGAGCACGAAACCGCCGATGACCAGCAGTGACACCACGAGGGTGATGATCCAGCCGGTGGTGCCGAACGGGTCCTCTGGCTGTTTGGCTGCTTCGTTCGGCGCGGCGTTGTCGGCGGAGCCGTCGGCGGGTGGCGGGTTCGCCTCGTCGACCTTGTCAGGCCGGTAGTCGAGCACGCCGACCGGCTCCGCTTTGTCGGCCTGCAGCGCGAAACCGTAGTCGAGCAGCTTCGAAGCCTGGTCGATCAGCTTCGTCGGCTTCTGCTCGCCGCGCATCAGCACGATGGCCACGCGCTTGCCGCCGCGCTGCGCCGCGCCGACGTAAGTGTGCCGGGCGTCGTCGGTGAATCCCGTTTTGCCGCCGAGGAAACCGGGGTAGACGCCGAGCAGCTTATTGTCGTTGTAGATCGGGAAAGCGGGCTTGTCGGCCCAGCCGGGGAACTGGTACTGCTTCGTCCCGACGGCGGCCGCGAACTCCGGCTGCGCCATCGCGGCGTGGAAGATCAGGCTCAGGTCGTAGGCCGACGTCGACATGCCGGGGCCGTCCAGCCCGGACGGCGTCGCGGCGCGGGTGTCCATCGCGCCGATCTTCGCGGCGAGCGCGTTCATCTTGCCCAGCGCGACATCCACGCCGCCGAGCTTCGTGGCGAAGGCGTGGGCCACGTCGTTGCCGGAGTGCATCAGCAGGCCGTGCAGCAGCTGGTCCACTGTGTACTGCCCGCCCTCGGCGATGCCGACACAGGTGCACTCCTGGGTGGCGTCTTCCTTGGTGGGGACGATGATGTCGGCCGGTTTGAGCTCGGTGACGACGACCAGCGCCAGCAGCGTTTTGATCAGCGACGCGGGCCGCTGCCGCGCGTGCGGATCCTTCGCCGCGATCACGTTGCCGGTGTCGAGGTCCTGCAGCACCCAGGAAGCCGCGGTGGTGCCCGCGGGTGGGTTCAGCGCGTTGGCGGGCAGCACGTCTCCGCATTCGGCCATCCGGGGCCCGCCGACCGGCAGCGCCGGGACGGGCAGCGGAGCCGGGGCGAGCTTGCCCGGCGCCGGTTTCTCGGAGGTGTCGACCGGGGGCGGTGGCGCGTTGCGGACCCCGCAGGTGGCGACGGGTGCGTTCGGAGTTGTCGACGGCTCGTTCGTCGCGGAGGCCGGGAGCGCCGCGAGGGCGAACGAACCGGACAACAGGAGCGGAACCAGTACCCGGAGCGACCGGCGAATAGCGCTGTGCACCCGCTGAATGTAGATCCTGGAGGTTTATCGCATACTCGGGGTCATGCGGATGTCTCGTCGTACCTCTTTGTTCCTCGCCGCGTTCGGCGTCTGGTCATGGATTATCTGGGTGACCTTCGCCAAGAATTTGTGGGAAAGCGACAACGCCTGGGCGCCGGATGGCACGCCCACGGCGTACTTCGTCGTCCACGCGGTGCTGACCGTGGTGTCGTTCGTGCTCGGCACGATCATCGGCGTGATCGGCTGGCGCGGGCTCCGGGCGGCTCGTGGCGCCGTCGAGAAGCAACCGACTCCATAGGGGAAAACTTCACCTTTTCGGATGTACCTCGCACCTACTTTCGTTGGGCGCCAAAGACGACTATTCCCCCAAATGGGGGACATCGCTGAGTCGTTCGACTGCCTAACGTTCACCTCATACAGGTTTTTCGGGCTGCGTGCCCGTGAGCGGACCGCTCATGGGCACGCAGCCCGCTCTTTGTGGAGGTGGAATGTCCCGGATCCGACGATGGCTGGCCCCGACGGTCGCCGCAGTGGCCACGGCCGGTTTGCTGGCCGCCCCGGTGGCGAACGCCGCACCGGCCGAGGCCGCGCAGGCCGTTTGCGACACGACCAGTGACGCGTACAGCTACGTGGTGCTCTACAACCCCCACACCCCGCAGTTCGTGGTGGACAAGGAACTGAAGGCCAAGTGCGGGACGAAGGTGACCTACTACTCCGAGATCGGGGTCGCCGTCGCCACCTCGCGCAACGCGAACTTCGCGCAGTTGATCGGCGTCTACCGCGCTTACTCGGGTGACCGTGAGGTCGCGATCCCGCCGACGGCCGCCGCGAGCCGCCGCTCCGCCGCGGTGACCCAGCGCCAGCTGGAGGAGACCGCCGAAGTCGTCGTCGCCGACGACCTCAGCGCCCAGCAGTGGGACATGCGGGCCATCCACGCCCCCGAAGCGAACAAGATCAACCCGGGCAGCAAGTCCGTCACCGTCGGTGTGCTCGACTCGGGCATCGACCCGGCGCACCCCGCGCTGACCGCGGCCGTCGACAAGAAGGCCTCGGCGGGCTGCCTCACCGGCGCCCCCGACACCAGCCAGGCGTCCTGGGTCCCGACGACGTCCGACCACGGCACGCACGTGGCGGGCACCATCGCGGGCAAGGACACCGCCCGTGGCTTCACCGGCATCGCGCCGGGCGTGAAGCTCGCGTCGGTCAAGGTCGTCAGCGACGCCGGGTACATCTTCCCGGAGTCGGCCGTCTGCGGGTTCATGTGGGCGGGCCAGCACGGGTTCCAGCTGACCAACAACAGCTACTACATCGACCCTGGCATGTTCTACTGCTCGAAGGAGCCGGGTGACGCGGCCGCCTACGAAGCCGTCCGTCGCGCCGTCGCGTACTCCACCGGTCGTGGCGTGCTCAACATCGCCGCCGCCGGCAACAGCGGTTTCGACGTCCCCGCGCAGACCACCGACCCGAACCGCCCGCACGCCGTCGACTCCAGCTGCGCGATCCTGCCCAAGGGCTTGGACGGCGTCGTGACCGTGTCGGCTGTCGGCTACAACGGCACGAAGTCGTACTACAGCAACTACGGTCTCGGTGACATCGAGGTGACCGCCCCCGGCGGTGACAGCACCCAGCGTCCGCCCGCCGGCCAGGGTGCGGGCTGCCCGCTGTCGACCATCTTCAACGGCGGCTACGGCACCAAGTGCGGCACCTCCATGGCGTCCCCGCACGCCGCCGGTGTCGTCGCGCTGCTGGCGAGCAAGTACCGGTTCGCCGGTCCGTGGCTGCTGACAGCGTTGCTCGAAGGCCAGGCAGACCCCGTCGCCTGCGGCACCGCCGCACCGACCTGCTCCGGCCCGGACCGCGACAACTCCTACTACGGCCACGGCCTCGTCAACGCCCTGGACGCAGTCAGCTAGCCCCACCGCTAGTTGTAGGTCCGTGAAGGCCACATTGAGGGACTCTGACCTGGATCCACCGGTGTGATGTGTTGATATAAGCCGTGTCGTGACACGCAGATGCCCTCTGACCTCGGATGATTGTTCTTGCGAAGGAAACGATCACCTGAAGAAAGAGGGCATCTGCTAGATGCGACTATCTCATAGCACCGCCGCGGTCTCAGCGACGTTCGACGACCCGAACCTCGTGTCGCACGCCGGACTCGTGCCAGTGATGCGACTGGCCCAGAACGCCGGACTACCCGAACTGACCGACGAACTGGTGAAGCTGGGAACCACAGCGGGAGCCAACCCCGCAGCGAAAGTATCCTCGATCGTGGCCGGAATGGTCGCCGGCGCGGACTCGATCGACGACCTCGACGTGGTGCGCCACGGCGCACTGCCGGTGCTGTTCCGCGGGATCCGGGCACCCTCAACACTGGGCACATTCCTGCGGGACTTCACCCTCGGCCACGTCGCGCAACTGGAGAACATGGCCAACCAGGTCCTGGCGAACCTGCGAACACTGACCCCGCTGCTACCCGGAATCACCACGCTGGCGTTCCTCGACATCGACTCGAAAACCACCGAGGTGTTCGGGCCCGGCAAAGACGGCGCCGCGGTCGGTCACACCGGGATACGTGGCCTGGACTTCCTCGCAGCGACCCTGTCCTCACCGATCAGCGCACCGGTGATCACCGGGACCCGGCTACGCGGCGGCAACGCCAACACCCGCCGAGCCGCGACGTCGTTCGTCCGCAAGAACCTCACCACCGCCCGACAGAACTGCGGCGCGACCGGAACCCTGCTGGTGAGAATGGATTCCGGCTACTACAGCGGGGACATCCTGGCCACGATCCTCGAGGAAGGCGCCTTGTTTTCGGTCACCGCGCCCCAGAACCCCTCGGTCCGCGCCGCGATCACCACCATCCCCGAGGACGCCTGGCAGAAGATCACCTACGGAAAATCGGTCTACGACAACGACACCCAACAGTGGGTTCACACCGCCGAGATCGCCGAAACCACCTACACCGCGTTCACCAACACCACCCGCAACGGCCAGTACATCACCGCCCGTCTCCTCGTCCGCCGTGTCCTGCAACCCACCGGTGACACCACTGCCGCGTTGTTTCCCACCTACCGCCATCAGGCGGTGTTCACCAACAGTGCCTTCGACATGGTCACCGCCGAAGCTCAGCACCGTGACCGCGCCGGCGCCATCGAACAGGTCTTCGCCGACCTCAACGACTCGGCGCTGGCCCACTTCCCCAGCGGCCGGTTCGCCGCTAACGCCGCCTGGCTCACCCTCGCCGCGCTGACCCACAACCTGTTGCGCGCCACCGGCTGCCTCACCAGTCGAGCCCACGCCACCGCCCGCACCGCGACCTTGCGCCGTCACCTCGTGACCATCGCCGCCCGCATCGCCCGTTCCGCCCGCGTCATCGTGATCCATCTACCCCGAAACTGGCCTTGGGCCGACAGCTACACCGGCCTGTTCACCTCTACCCACCACCCACCCGCCACGACCTGACACTGCGAGCGACCAACCCCGACCGAGGCAGAGGACGTGCTGGTGCGACGCCAGCCGCACCAGCACGTCCTCACCACACAACAAGATCAACAACCCATCCACAAAATCAACGAAACCACGCAGAATGTCGACTCGGTGGATCCAGGTCAGAGTCCCTCAACGTGGCCTTCATGGATTTTTCGTGGGTGTCGAACGAAGCTGCACACCGCGGACGGCAGCCGCGCCGCGCATGTCGAGCACACCATCGCGATCACCGCGGAAGGACCTCGTATCCTCACAGCCTTATGAGCGAGATCCAAATCCGGCAGGGCGGTCCCGGCGACCACGACGCGTTGCTCCAGATGTTCGACGACGCCGTCGCTTGGCTGAGCGCACGCGGCAGCGAGGCGCAATGGGGTTCCGTGCCGTGGTCGAAGATGTCCGGACGGGTCGAGCAGGTGCGGTTGATGGCGGGGAACCCCGGCATCCGGGTCGCCGAGATCGACGGCGAACCGGCCGGAGCGCTCGTCGTCGACGAAGAGACCTTCAAGCACGTGCCGCAGGTGGACGAGCGTGAGCTCTACGTCCGCCTGCTGATCACGTCCCGGAAGTTCGCCGGGCGCGGCGTTGGTTCGAAGCTGATTTCGTACGCGCTGGAGGAGGCGTCGCGTCGCGGGATTTCCCTCGTCCGGGTGGACTGCTGGGCGGGTGGCGACGGCGATCTCGTGCGCTATTACGAGAGCCAGGGCTTCAAATCCACGGTCCAGTTCGACGTTCTGGGCTGGGTCGGCCAGGTGCTGGAGCAACGCGTGGACTAGCGCTGAGCGGCGATCCGGGTGACACTGTTGGCACGGCGTCAACAATGTCAATGTGGACGAAGAGGGAGCCGATCATGGGTAAACCGCGTTCGTTGCGAGGCAAGGTCATCGTGATCACCGGCGGGGCGCAGGGGATCGGCGCCAAGACCGCCGCCGCGCTCGTCAGCCACGGCGCCAAGGTGGCGATCGGCGACCTCGACCAGGTCCGTGCCGAGAAGACCGCAGGTGAGCTGGGTGGTGACACGATCGCGCTGGCCCTCGACGTCACCGACACCCGTGGCTTCACCGCGTTCCTCGACGAGGTCGAAACCCGTCTCGGCCCGATCGACGTGCTCATCAACAACGCCGGGATCATGCCGCTCGCGCCGCTCGACGAAGAGGACGACGCCTCGACACGCCGCCAGCTCGAGATCAACCTGCACGCCGTCATCCACGGCACTCGCGAGGCGATCAAGCGGATGCGCCCGCGCCGGACCGGGCACATCGTCAACGTCGCCTCGATGGCGGGCAAAGCGGGTTTTCCGGGCGCGGCAACCTATTGCGCCACGAAACACGCTGTCGTCGGTCTTTCCGAGGCGGTCCACCTGGAGCTGCGCGGGACCGGCGTCTACGTCTCGTGCGTGATGCCCGCGATCGTCCGGACGGAGTTGGCCGCCGGGCTGGGTGAGGCGAAGATGCTCAAGTCCGTGCTGCCCGAAGACGTCGCCGAGGCGATCGTCGGCGCGCTGCGCAAGCCGCGTTTCGACGTCTACGTTCCCCAAGCCCTCGACGCCATGGGCAGGATCACCAGGCTGCTGCCGCGCAAGACCGGCGAATGGATCACGCGTTCGCTCGGCGGGGACCAGCTTTTGGCTTCAGCGGCCCATTCCACCGCCCGCGCGGGGTACGAAGCGCGGGCCGCCGGGAGCGCTCCTGCCGTCGACACCGAGTGACTCGGACGGCCTAACGGACCGTCCGAAGTGGACTGCTTGCTGGGTGCTTGCGGTGATCGCCTGTTGAGACGTGAGTCCGCGCACGGCAAGATTGCTCACCGGAGTTCACTTTCTGGAGGCAATCTCATGGCATCACCGCCCGCACGGCTCGCCGCCGCCGCTTCGAACGTGGTCGGCAAGGTGCTGCACGGCGGCGTCGCCGATCTGCGCCCGATGCCCCGCGTGCTGATCGACCAGGGCCCCAACCGGTCGGTCTACCGCATGACCACGAGCAAGGGCACCGGCATCGGCTCCGGCCCGCCGGTGCTGCTGGTGCCGCCGCTCGCCGCGCCCGCGATCTGCTTCGACCTGCGCCGCGGCTGCAGCCTGATCGAGCACCTCGTCGACAACGGGCGCAACACCTACCTCGTCGACTACGGCAACGTCGCGTTCTCCGACCGGCGGCTCGGCATCGAGCACTGGATCGACGAGGTGCTGCCGCGCGCGATCCGCAAGGTCAGCGAGGACGCCGGCGGCCAGGGCGTGCACCTCGTGTCGTGGTCACTGGGTGGCATCTTCTCGCTGCTGGTCGCGGCCGACCAGCCGAAGCTGCCGATCGAGTCGATCGTGGCCGTCGGCTCGCCGGTCGACTTCACCGCGATCCCGATCATGGCGCCGTTCCGCCCGCTCGTGGACCTGACCGGCGGCCATCTGCTGACGCCGATCTACCGAGCGCTGGGCGGCGCGCCGTCGTACCTGGTCAGCCGCGTGTTTCGGGCGACGGGGATCAGCAAGGAGATCACGAAGCCGCTGGCGATCCTGAAGAACCTCGACGACCGTGACTACCTCGCGCAGATCGAAGCGGTCGACCACTTCATGGACAACATGATCGCCTACCCCGGCCGGACCTTCGGCCAGCTCTACCACCGCCTCTTCCGCACCAACGATCTCGCCGAAGGCACGGTCGACCTCAACGGCCGTGTCATCGCGCTGTCCGACGTCAAGGTGCCGGTGCTGATCGTCGCGGGGGAGAACGACACGATCGCCCCGAGGCCGTCGGTCGAGCGCGTGGTCGAGCTGTTGGACAACGCGCAGTCGGTGCGGTTCGAGACCGCGCCCGGCGGGCACCTCGGCGTGCTCACCGGCCGGAAGGCCCGCGGCACCACCTGGCGCTACATAGACGAGTTTCAGGCCGAGCAGATCGCGGCGGCGACCTGACGGCCGAAGCCGAAATCCCGCGATCGTTCGATCGCTTCGGCGCGGCTCGACACGTGCAGCTTGGCGAAGATCGTCGACGTCAGGTTCCGGATCGTCTTCGGGGCCAGCTCCAGCCTGCTCGCGATGACGGAGTTGGCCAGCCCGTCGGCGACGAGGTCGAGCACGTCCCGCTCGCGCTTGGTGAACTCGAGGTACGGGAAGTGGTCCCGGGTACCGGCGAGCAGGCCCGCCAGCCTGTCCGCGATGGGTGCGCCGAAGAACGCGCCGCCGCCGGCGAGCTCGCGGATCGCCCGGACGACTTCGTCCACCCCGGAGCACTTGGCGACGTAGCCACGTGCGCCCGCCCTCAGCGCGGCGAGCAGCGACCGGTCGTCGTCCGGCCCGGCGAACACGAGCACGGTGGCGCCCGGTGTGGCACGCAGGATCCCGCCGATCGTGGTGTGCGCGGAGAGGTCCAGCAGCACCACGTCCGGGCGGTCGTCGGCCAGGGTGATCCCCTCGACGGCCGCCAGAGCGCTGCGGAGGGTGAGATCGCGGTCGTCGAGCGTCACCCGGATGTTGTCGTCAAGCTTCATTTCGTCCTCCTCGGATCCAGCTCTTCGAAGTTTGACGCTGTGTTCCTACAGTCGACTTACAGACGATTCGGTCCTGCGCGGCTAGGGTCTTGGTGTGCTTGTGTGCCTCGTGCTCGGCCCGGTGGAGGTGGAGGCCGGCGGTGCCCACTTGGATGTGGGCGGGCCGCTGCCCCGACGCCTGCTGACCGCGCTGGTAGCCGCCGACGGACATGCCGTTCCCGACGATCAACTGGTCGAGATCGTGTGGGGCGAAGACGCCCCGCCGCGGGCTGTAGCCGCCTTACAGGTCTACGTCTCGCGGTTGAGACGCGCGCTCGGACCGCAGGGCCAGGGGCTGGTGGAGCGCAGCGGGACCGGCTACCGGATCGCGCTGGAACCGGACGCGACCGACGCGGCCCGCTTCACCAAGGCCGTCGCCGACGGTAAGCAAATGCTCGCTGAGAGCGCTGCCAAACAGGCGTTCCAAGTATTGACCGAAGCGCTGGCGTTGTGGCGCGGCGAGGCGTACGCCGATCTGCACGATTCACCGGCGCTCGAAGCCGCCCGTGGCCGCCTCGGCGAGCTGCGCGAGGTCGCTGTCGAAGAGCGGCTCGCCGCGCAGCTGTCGATGGGCGACGCCGCGAGCGCGGTGGCCGAGCTGGAGGCGGGCGTGCGGGTCGCGCCGTACCGGGAGCGGCGCTGGGCGTTGCTCACGCTCGGGCTGTACCGCTGCGGACGTCAGGGTGACGCGCTCGCGGCGTTGCGACGCGTGCGTGGCCTGCTCGCGGACGACCTGGGTGTCGACCCGGGTATCGAGCTGCAGGAGCTTGAGGGACGCGTGCTCGCCCAGGACCCGAGGCTCCTCCTGCCGGCACCTGGCGCGCTGACGACCGGTGTCGGACGGCGGCTGTCGTCGTTCATCGGGCGGGACGACGAAGTCGCGACGGTGGCACGGTTGCTGGCCGAACAGCGGCTGGTGACGGTCGTCGGCCCGGCGGGTGTGGGCAAGACGCGGCTGGCCTTCGAGTACGTCGCCGGCGCGGAGATGTCCTGGCTGGTCCGGCTTTCCGACGTCCGGCAGCCCGAAGTGCTCGCACACGCCGTCGCCGATGCGGCAGGGCTTGCCGAGATCGCGGGAGACCCGCGGCTGGCGCTGATCCGCGCGCTCGGCCCGCGCCGCGGCCTGCTGGTGCTGGACAACTGTGAGCACCTCGTCGACGCGGTGGCCGAGCTGGCGATCGAAATGCTCGAAAGCTGCCCGCATCTGCGCATCCTCGCGACCAGCCGGGTGCCCCTCGACATCGACGGCGAGACGATCGTCTCGCTGGATCCGTTGCCGCTCAAGGCCGACGACGGTTCCGACGGCGCCGGGGTGCTGCTGCTCCTCGACCGCGTACGCGCGATCCGGCCCGGATGGATACCCACACCCGAAGCGCGCGAGCAGGCGCGCCAGGTGTGCGCGGCGCTCGACGGGTTGCCGTTGGCGCTGGAACTCGCCGCCGCCCGCGCCCGGGTGCTGGGACTCGGTGAGATCGCCGAACGCCTCGACGACAGGTTCGCCGTGCTCGGCTCGGTCCCGCGTGGATCGCTGACGCCGCATACGACGCTGGAAGCGGCGATCTCGTGGAGCGTCGACCTGCTGTCCGATGAGGACAGAGCGCTGCTGCTGCGTCTCTGGCCGTTCGAAGGCGGATTCTCGTTGGAGGCAGCCGAAGCCGTCCAGCCGAAGACGGTGGACGCCTCACTGCTGGAGTCGCTGTCGTCGCTGGTCGCGCGCTCGATGATCATGGCCGACACGACGATGACGCCGACGCGCTACCGGCTGATGGAGACGATTCGCGCCTACTGCCGGGAAATCGACCCGGACGCGGTCGCTTCGCAGGAGGCGCACGCCCGCTGGATCCGCGAGTTCGTCGCGCGCTGGGCCATCGATTCGGTGAGCGAACGCTCGGCGTGGTCGAACCGCGTGCTGACGCGCGAGCTGCCCAACCTGCGCGCGGGGATCAGCTACGACCTCGCGCACCGGCCGGATCTGGCGCTGCACACGGTCGCCAAGCTCAACTGGTTCTGGGCCCGCGGCGGCCACATCGCCGAAGGGCGACGTCAGCTCGGCGCCGCGCTCCTGGCCGCGCCCGCCGCGCCGACGCTCGACCGTGCCCGAGCCTGGGTCGCGCTGACCAGCCTGGCCTACTACGCGGGCGACCTCGTCGACGCGAAACGCTGCGGCGACGAGACTTACTCGGTGTTGGGCGAGCCCGTCGACCACGAACACCACGTGCTGTACGGCCGCGCGCTCTACTACACCGCGCTTGGCGGCCTGCTGAGCGGCAACGTCGAAGCGGCACGGGAAGCGGCCGAGCAGTCGATCGCCGTGGGCAGGGAACTGGACGAGGACTGGCTCGTCGTCGGCGGCCAGATGGCGCTGGGTGGCTCGTATGTCCTCAAAGGACAGCCGGTGCCTGGCGAGGAAAACCTGGCCGCGGCCGCGGAACTCGCGCAGCAGTGCGGATACCTGTGGGCGGCGGGCTGGTCGGAACTGGGCATCGCCCAATCGATGATGCGCCGCGCGGCGGTGTCAGCCGGTTCGATCAGCGACGCCCTCGCGGCGCTTCGCCGGGCTCTGGCTTGGTTCCGTGAGGACGAAGACGTGAGCTACACCCTCGCTGTGCTACGCGCGGGCGCGGTCGCCCTGATGCTGACGGATGAGCCTCTGCGCGGTTTCACCCTGCGTGGTGCGGTTTCGCACCACGCCGAACGGCTGGGACTTTGGCCGGACAGCATCGTCGGCGTCGGGCTGGGGCCCGTCGAGGCGGCGCTGGACCCGACGTTCGACCCGGCTGAGCGCGCGGCGGCCGAGCGACAGGGGTACCGGCTCAGCTGGACGGGGATGGTGGAGCTGCTGGTGTCGGGGAGCGCCAGAGTGCTATGAACGGACCTTTCCTAGCGTTTTTCGCCAGGAAAGGTCCGTTCATAGCACTTCTGCCCTACTTGAGCTCGGAGCTCGTTTTCCCCAGGATGCGGCGGGCGACGATGAGTTGCTGGATCTGTTGCGTGCCCTCGAAAATGTCGAGGATCTTCGCGTCGCGCGCCCACTTCTCCAGCAGGGATTCCTCCGTGTAACCCACGGTTCCGGCCAGCTCGACGCACTTGAGCGTGATGTCGACGACCGAGCGCCCGGCCTTCGCCTTGGCCATGGACGCCTGCAGCGAGTTGGGCTTCCGGTTGTCGGCCATCCACGCCGATTCCAGCGTCAGCAGGTACGCCGATTCGTAGTCCGCCTCCAGTTGGAGGAAGGTCGCGGCGGCGGCGTGCTGGGAGTTGGCGGGCTTGTCGTAGTCGATGGTCACCCCGGCTCCGGCCAGGATGCGCTGCGTCTCTTCGAGCGCGGCGCGGGCCAGGCCGACGGCCATCGCGGCGACCAGCGGGCGGGTGTTGTCGAAGGTCTGCATGACCCCGGCGAAACCCTTTTTGGTGTCGATTTCCGGCGTGCCCAAGAGGTTTCCGGCCGGCACGCGGCAGTTTTCGAAGCGCAGCACGGCGGTGTCCGACGCGCGGATGCCGAGCTTGTGCTCGACCCGCACGACCTCGAAGCCCGGCGTGCCTTTCTCGACCACGAACGACTTGATCGCCGCGCGGCCCTTGTTCTTGTCGAGGGTCGCCCACACGACGACGGCGTCCGCGCGCTCGCCGGAAGTCACGAAGATCTTCTCGCCGTTGAGCACGTACTCGTCGCCGTCGAGCTTCGCCGTCGCGGTGATGGCGGCCGAGTCCGAACCGCAGCTCGGCTCGGTGATCGCCATCGCGGCCCACAGCCCGGAGAACCGCTTCAGCTGCTCGTCGGTCGCGACGGACCCGATCGCGGCGTTGCCAAGACCTTGGCGCGGCATGGAAAGCAGCAGACCGACGTCGCCCCAGCACATTTCGATGGTGCCGAGCACGACGTTGAGGTTGGCGCCGTTGCGGTTTCCCTTTTTTTCGCCGTCTTTTTCATTGCGTCGCACCCCGGCGGCACCCGCGCCGCCCTCGCCGGACGAGTTCAGCCCGTCCAGCAGGGCGGCGAACATGTCGAGCTCGGTCGGGTAGGTGTGCTCGGCGCGGTCGTACTTCCGGGAAATGGGCCGGAAAACCTGGGCCGCCGCTTGGTACGCCTGGTTGATCAGCGGCCCGGCCTTCTTGGGAGCTTCAAGGTTGATCATGGTGAACTGCCTTTCAGAGAAGGACGGCGCCTTCCATCACGCCGATGGCACGGAGGTCGCGGTACCACCGCTCGACAGGGTGTTCCTTGACGAATCCGTGCCCGCCGAGCAGCTGCACCCCGGCGTTGCCGATCTGCATCCCCTTGTCGGTGGCCAATTTCCGGGCCAGCGCGACCTCTCGGGCGTAGGTCTTGCCCTGCTCGGCCCGCGACGCCGCGCGCAACATGACCAGCCGCAGCCCTTCGAGCTCGATGGCCATGTCGGCGATCGAGAACGCCACCGCCTGCCGATGACTCACCGGCTCGCCGAACGCGACGCGCTCGTTGACGTACGGCACGACATAGTCGAGCACGGCCTTCGCCGTTCCCGCCGCCAGCGCGGCCCACCCGAGCCGCGAAAGCCGGACAGCCTCCGTGAAGACCTCGACCTTGCCGCCACCGAGCAACGCGCCCGCAGGCACCTGAACCTTGTCCAGGTGCAGCTTGCCCGTCGCCGCTCCACGAAGCCCCATCGCGGGCTCGCCCTCGATGCTCACACCGGCGTTGGACGACTCGACGATGAACAGGGCCGGCCCGCGCCCCTCAAGATCGGCGGACACCACGAACAGCTCGGCCTGTGCGGCCCGCGGGACCAGCGACTTCACGCCGTCGAGCTGGTACCCCTTAGGCGTCCGGCGAGCCTTGGTCGCGGGCTTGAACGGGTCGAACAACGGCGTCCGCTCCTGCAGCGCGAAAGCCGCCGCCGGAACGTTGTCGCCGACGAACGCGGGAAGATAGTCGGCCTGCTGCTGCGCGTCGCCCCAAAGCACCAGGGACGTGCTGACCGCGGACGGCGCGAGCACCGCGACAGCCAGCCCGAGGTCGCCGTGCGCGAGCGCCTCGGCCACCAGCGCGTTGGTCACGACGGACCGGCCCTCGCCGACCCCGCCCGCTTCCTCGGGAATCCCGAGGAGCGTGATGCCCAGCTCCGCGGACCGCGTGAGCAATCCTTCCGGGGCCGCCAGCTTCGCATCCGCGTCGGCCGCCGCAGGCCGTAACTGCTCGGCGGCGAACTCGGTGACCGTCTCGACGATCATCTGCTGGTCTTCGCTCGGCGCGAGGTCGAACATCCCGGTGTCCTCGGCCGGCGCGAGCCGGGCAGGCTTGCCGAGCTTCCGCACCGACTTGAACGTGCGCCCCGCGGCGCCCGCCGCCCGGAAGCCGCTCCGCGTGCCCGCGGTCACCAGGTTCTGCACGGGTTTGCGCAGCCCTGCCCGCTCGATCGTCTTGCTTCCGGCAAGCCGGGTGAGCGCACCCAGGCCGAAGCCCATCGCGTCCCGTTTCCTTGGCGCAGCCACCGTCGCCTCTCCCCTCAGCCGGGAACCGGCTCTCACGTTACCTACTCGCGAGTAGGTTACCTTGAGTCAGGTGACGGCGCCAGAGGTGATCCTTACGAGCGACAGTCGTGAGTGCGTAACAGTGTTCTATTGATGGATGAGGCAAACATGGCATGACGCGGGCGGTCGCAAGCAGGTGACGGTCTTACCGGGCGTCGCTGCTGGTCAGGTGGGGTTGTGAGTGGCAACAAGTGTTCTAACACTCGTAGCCACTCACAAGCCACCCGCCCGCCCGAGCCGAGCCCGCTCACCCAGCCCGGCCCGCTAGCCACGAGATGTCGACATCACGTGATACCCCGCGTCCGCAACTACCGCCACCTGTCGACAGATGGCGAAGGTCGTTGAACACCCAAGACGCGCATATCTGCCTCACCCGTCAATAACACTGTTACGCACTCACGACTTGGGTCGGTTCAGAGACCCAGAACCGCTGTCATGAGCGCGCCGAGTTCTGTTTCCAGGTGTGGCCGTGAGCTGATGCGGCGCGTGCGAGTGAGGTCGTTGGCAATGGTCAGCGCCGCATGCACGGTGATTTTCGCGTCCCGTGCGTTCAGTTCCGGGTGGGCGGCGGCGAGGAGTTGAACCCAGCGGCCGACGTAGTCGCGTTGGACGCGCAGCAGGTCGGTCATGTCGCGTTCGGGCATGGTCACCGGGTCGCCGGAGAACGACACCGACAGCTCGGGTGTGTGCAGCAGTGTCTGGACGTACGACGTCGCGAGCCCGCGCAGGGCTTCGCGTTCGTCGGCGGGGGCGGCGAGGCGGAGCGCGTGGTCGGCGCCGACGGCGAGCCTGTCCGCCGCGCGGTGGCCGATGGCGACCATCAGGGCGGCCTTGCTCGGGAAGTGCCGGTAGACGCTCGGGCCGGTGATGCCGGCGGCGGCGCCGATGTCTTCCATGCTGACGGCGTGGAAGCCGCGGCGGCCGAAGAGGTCGGAGGCGGCCGCGAGGAGTTGTTCCCGGCGGGACGGGGTACCGACGCTGAACGCGGGCAGGGTGACCGGCGCCACTTCGGGCGGCTCGGGGAGTGTGGCGTGCAGCACACGCTGGGCGAGCTTCACGAGTAGCTGGATGAACCGGCGCTTCGCCACGGTCGTGTGATGTACCGAGACGCTGCCGAACACGCTGAGTCCGGCCCAGCAGAGCAGCTCGGCGTCTTCGGGTGACAGTTCGGGACGCTGGCTGAGCAGTGCTTTCGTCCACGCCGCGAGCACCGCGCTCGAGCGGCGGCGGATCTCGCGTTGGTGTTCGGCGGGGAGGTGTTTGCCCTCCCAGCGCCACAGTGCGGCGACCTCGCGACGCTCCACGGCTTCGGTCGCCAGTGCGGTCAGCAGGGCTGAAATCTGTTCTGGCACAGGCGTATCGACGCCCGCCAGCGTCTCTGTCGTCGCGGCTTCCATGTCGTCGATCCCGGCCAGGACGACGTACGCCAGGATCGCCTGCTTGTCCGCGAAGTGCCGATACAACGCGGGGCCGGTGATGCCCGCCGCGGCGGCCAGGTCGTTGATGCCGACGCCGTGAAACCCGCGGGCGCGGAACAGTTCCGCGGCGGCCGCGGCCACTTGGGCCTTGCGGTCTCGCGGTCGCCGGGGGCGCACGGTCGAGTGATCCATAGGTGAACACACTGTAGCTCACCCGTCTCCCTCCACCACCCTCAACGGAGTCGCTTTGCGACGCTGTTCTACCTGGTGTTGACTAGGTCGCAACCCGTTGACACCATGGGGTTCTTCAGGCATATGTTAGTGGTTATTAGCATTACTCTCGGAAGTCCACCGCAGTACCCGAGGAGATCTCAGTGAGCAGTGAGGCGTACATCTACGAGGCGCTACGCACGCCTCGCGGCAAGAACAAGGGCGGTGCCCTTCACGGCACCAAGGCGGTAGACCTCGTGGCCGGGCTCATCAAGGAGCTCCAGGTCCGCCACCCGAACCTCGACCCCGCGGTCATCGACGACATCGTGCTCGGCGTCGTTTCCCCCGTCGGCGAGCAGGGCGGTGACATCGCCCGCACGGCCGCGCTGGTTTCCGGCCTGCCGCAGAGCGTCGCCGGTGTCCAGCTGAACCGCTTCTGCGCGTCCGGCCTCGAAGCCACCAACCAGGCCGCGGCCCGGGTACGCTCGGGCTGGGAGCGCGCGATCATCGCCGGTGGCGTGGAAGCCATGTCGCGGGTGCCGATGGGCTCGGACGGCGGCGCGCTGTTCCTCGACCCCACCACCGCGTACGACAACTACATCGTCCCGCAGGGCACCGGCGCCGACCTGATCGCCACGATCGAGGGCTTCTCGCGTGAAGACGTCGACGCGTTCGCCGTGCGCTCGCAGGAGAAGGCCGAAGCGGCCTGGTCCGGTGGCTACTTCGCGAAGTCCGTCGTCCCGGTCAAGGACATCAACGGCGTCACGATCCTGGACCACGACGAGCACCGCCGTCCCGGCTCCACCGTCGAGGGCCTCGGCAAGCTGAAGCCCGCCTTCGCCGCGATCGGCGAGATGGGCGGCTTCGACGCCGTCGCGCTGCAGAAGTACCACCAGGTCGAGCGCATCAACCACGTCCACACCGGCGGCAACTCGTCCGGCATCGTGGACGGCGCGGCCATCGTGCTCCTCGGTGACGAGCAACTCGGCAAGGACTTCGGGATGGCGCCGCGCGCCCGGATCGTCGCGACCGCCGCGATCGGCTCCGAGCCCACCATCATGCTGACCGGCCCGACGCCGGCGACCGAGAAGGTGCTGGCCAAGGCCGGCCTGACCGTCGACGACATCGACCTGTTCGAGCTCAACGAGGCGTTCGCGTCCGTGGTGCTCAAGTGGATGAAGGACCTGAAGCTCCCCGACGAGAAGGTCAACGTCAACGGTGGCGCCATCGCGATGGGCCACCCGCTCGGCGCGACCGGCGCCATGCTGGTCGGCACCGTCGTCGACGAGCTGGAGCGCCGCCAGGCGCGCCGCGCGCTGGTCACCCTTTGCATCGGCGGCGGCATGGGCGTCGCGACCATCATCGAGCGGGTCTGACGGACCGTTTTCGTTCTTTCTCTTTTAAGGAACAGAGTATGTCTGAAGCGAAGACCATCCGCTGGGAGCAGGACTCCGACGGCATCGTCGTCCTCACCCTCGATGACCCCAAGCAGTCGGCGAACACGATGAACGCCGACTACGTCGAGTCGATGGGCATCATCGTCGACCGGCTCGAGGCCGAGAAGGACTCCATCACCGGTGTCGTCATCACCTCGGCGAAGAAGACCTTCTTCGCCGGTGGCGACCTCAACGACCTGATCAAGGCGAAGCCGGAGCAGGCCGAAGAGATCACCGCGCACAGCGCGCAGCTCAAGGCACAGCTCCGCAAGCTCGAGACGTTCGGCAAGCCGGTCGTCGCCGCGATCAACGGTGCCGCCCTCGGTGGCGGCCTCGAAATCGCGCTGGCGACGCACCACCGCATCGCGGCCGACGTACCGGGCACCGTCATCGGCCTGCCCGAGGTCACCCTCGGCCTGCTGCCCGGTGGCGGCGGCGTGGTCCGCACGGTCCGCCTGCTCGGTATCGCCAGCGCCGTGATGAACGTGCTCGTGCAGGGCCAGCGGCACAAGCCGGCCAAGGCGCTCGAGCTCGGCCTGATCCACGAGGTCGTCGGCTCGGTCGACGAGCTGCTGCCGAAGGCGAAGGAGTGGCTGAAGGCCAACCCTGAGGCCTCGGTCCAGCCGTGGGACGTCAAGGGGCACAAGATCCCCGGCGGCACCCCGAACAGCCCGTCGTTCGCGGCGAACCTGCCCGCGTTCCCGGCGAACCTGCGCAAGCAGATCAAGGGCGCCAACATGCCCGCGCCGCGCGCGATCCTCGCGGTGGCCGTCGAGGGTTCGGTCGTCGACTTCGACACCGCGATCCAGATCGAGACGCGCTACTTCGTGAGCCTCGTGACCGGCCAGGTCTCGAAGAACATGACGAAGGCGTTCTTCTTCGACCTCCAGGCCATCAACTCCGGCGGCTCGCGCCCCGAGGGCTTCGAGAAGTTCAAGGCCACCAAGGTCGGCGTGCTCGGCGCCGGGATGATGGGTGCCGCGATCGCGTATGTCTCGGCGAAGGCCGGGATCGACGTCGTGCTCAAGGACGTCACCCAGGAAGGCGCCGACAAGGGCAAGGGCTACGCGGCCAAGATCGAAGAGAAGGCCCTCTCGCGTGGCAAGACCACGCAGGAGAAGTCCGACGCGCTGCTGGCCCGCATCAAGCCGACGGCCGACGCCGCCGACTTCGCCGGTGTCGACTTCGTCATCGAGGCCGTCTTCGAGAGCGTCGACCTGAAGCACAAGGTCTTCGGTGAGATCGAAGGCATCGTGAACCCGGACGCCGTCCTCGGCTCCAACACCTCCACACTGCCGATCACCTCGCTCGCCGAGGGCGTGAAGCGCCAGGAAGACTTCATCGGGATCCACTTCTTCTCGCCGGTCGACAAGATGCCGCTGGTCGAGATCATCCGCGGGGAGATGACCTCCGACGCCACACTGGCGAAGGTGTTCGACTACACGCTGCAGATCAAGAAGACCCCGATCGTCGTCAACGACAGCCGCGGCTTCTTCACCTCGCGGGTCATCGGCACGTTCATCAACGAGGCCGTCGCCGCGCTCGGCGAGGGTGTCGAGCCCGCGTCGATCGAGCAGGCCGGCGCGCAGGCCGGCTACCCCGCGCCGCCGCTGCAGCTGATGGACGAGCTGACGCTCACGCTGCCGCAGAAGATCCGCAAGGAAACCCGCGCGGCCGTCGAAGCCGAGGGTGGCACCTGGAACGGGCACGCGTCCGAGGCCGTCATCGACCGCATGGTCGACGAGTTCGACCGCAAGGGCCGCTCCACCGGCTCCGGTTTCTACGACTACGACGAGAACGGCAAGCGCACCGGCCTCTGGCCCGGCCTGCGTGACGCTTTCAAGTCCGGCAGCGCCGAAGTGCCGTTCGAGGACCTCAAGGAGCGCATGCTCTTCGCCGAGGCACTCGAGACGGTGAAGTGCTTCGACGAGGGCGTCCTCAAGACCGTCGAGGACGCCAACATCGGGTCGATCTTCGGTATCGGGTTCCCCGCCTGGACCGGCGGTGTCATCCAGTACATCAACCAGTACGACGGTGGCCTGAAGGGCTTCGTCGCCCGCTCGCGTGAGCTGGCGGAGCGCTACGGCGACCACTTCCTGCCGCCCGAGTCGCTGGTGGCGAAGGCCGAAAAGGGCGAAATCTACGAGTAAGTCGGCTTCGGTCGGTGGAGTGCTATGAAGGGTCCCTTCCTCCCGTTTTTTGAGAGGAAGGGACCCTTCATAGCGCGGTGACCGAGTTGTTTCGCTCACTCATCGGGAAACTCCTTGCTATAGCTATGTATCGTGCGGAGTACGTTCATCGTGCACGAAATCCGCTGGGAGACACTGGGTTGAGACGTTCCGGATCCCCGACGGTCGTCGTCGCCGTCCTCGCTTCCTGCGGGCTGGTCGCGTCGTTCATGCAGACGCTGGTCATCCCGCTGATCCCGGTTTTCCCCCGCCTCCTCAACGCCTCCGCCACCGACGCGTCCTGGGTCGTCACGGTCACGTTGCTCGCGGGCGCGGTCATCACGCCGGTCAGCGGGCGGCTCGGTGACCTCTATGGCAAGCGCCGGATCATGCTGTTCAGCCTCGGTTTGCTGATCCTCGGCTCGGTCCTGTCGGCGACGACGAGTTCGTTGTGGCTCATGGTGATCGGCCGTGGCCTGCAGGGCTGCGCGATGGGCGTGATCCCGCTCGGCATCAGCATCATGCGCGACGAACTGCCGCAGGAACGGATCGGCGGCGCGATCTCGCTGATGAGCGCGACGCTCGGTGTCGGCGGCGCGATCGGGCTGCCGGTGGCGGCGCTGGTCGCCCAGAACGCCGACTGGCACGTCCTGTTCTGGGGATCCGCCGCGCTCGGCACGGCGTGCGCGTTGCTGATCATGGTGGTGGTCCCCGAATCGCCGCTGCGTACGAAGGCCCGGTTCGACTTCCTCGGCACGCTCGGGCTGGTCGTGGGGTTGACCGGCCTGTTGCTCCCGATCGTCAAAGGCAGCCAGTGGGGTTGGGGCAGCGCGCGCACGATCGGCTTCGCCGTGACGGCCATCGTGATCCTGCTCGGCTGGGGCGCCTACCAGCTCAAGACGCGTGACCCGCTCGTCGACCTCCGCGTGTCCGCGAGACGTCCCGTGCTGTTCACGAACTTCGCGTCGATCATGGTCGGGTTTTCCATGTACGCCATGGCGTTGTCGTTCCCGCAGCTCCTCCAGGCGCCGTCCTCGACGGGCTACGGACTCGGTCAGACACTCGTGCAGGCGGGGCTTTGCCTGGCGCCGAACGGCCTGGTCATGATGTTGCTCTCGCCGGTTTCCGCCCGCCTGACCACGCGTTTCGGCCCGCGCCTGACGCTCATGCTCGGCGCCACCGTCATCGCCGTCGGCTACATTTTCGTGACCCTGATGATGGACAACGTCGCCGACCTCGTCATCGCGTCGATCATCATCGGCGCGGGCGTCGGCATCTCCTACGCGGCGATGCCCGCGCTCATCATGGGCTCGGTACCGATCACCGAAACCGCGTCGGCGAACGGCCTCAACGCGCTCATGCGCTCGGTCGGGACGTCGACGTCCAGCGCTGTCATGGCCACCATGCTCGCCCACCTGACCATCGTCGTCGGCACCACGACTGTGCCGTCGGCGGACGGGTTCCGCGCGACGTTCATCGTCGCCGCGGTCGCCGCGCTCATCGGCCTGGTGCTCACGGCGTTCGTCCCGGCGCGCGTCGACAAACGTGAACTCGTTGGCGTTTCCTGACCTTTTATCTGTCTTCTGAAGTTCGCTGATCGGCCGTGTAGATCAGCTACGGTCGCCGCATGCGCCGGGTTACAGCGGGAGTTTTGACAGCGGTTTTGTTGGCCAGCGGGCTCAACCCCGTCGCCGATGCAGCCCCGACGAGTTCGCCGGCGGACTACGTCGACCCGCTGATCGGCTCGGCCCGTGACGGCAACACCTTCCCCGGCGCGACGACGCCGTTCGGCATGCTCGCCTGGAGCCCCACGAGCACGCGCGGCGATCAGACCAGCACGGGCGCCGCCAACGGCTACCAGTACGACACCACCCGCATCCGCGGCTTCAGTCTCACGCACGTCAACGGCGCGGGCTGCAACCCAGGCGCGGCGGGGACATCCCGATCATGCCGTTCACCGGCGACGTGACGTCCTCACCGAGCGCCGACAAGACCGACGCGATCTACGCGAGCGACTTCTCCCACGCCGACGAGATCGCCGAGCCCGGCCGCTATCGCCTTGGCCTCGCGAACGGCGTCAAGACCGACTTCGCCGCCACCGACCGGGCCGGGATCGGCGCCTTCACCTTCCCCGCGGACAAGCCCGCGAACCTCCTCTTCCGCACGTCGAACTCCCTCAACGGCAGCGAGGACGCCGAGGTCCACCTCGACCCGGCGAAGCAGCAGGTCACCGGCTCGGTGCTCACCGGCGCGTTCTGCGGCCGCCGCGCGAACGGCGGCGTCAACAACCGCAAGACCTACTACCGCCTGCACTTCGTCGCGAAGTTCGACAGCGCCTTCACCGCGACGGGCACCTGGACCGACGGCACGCTCAAGCCCGGCACGACCGATGCCACCGGCGGCGAGGGCTACTCGACCGGCGCCGACCGCGCGGGCCGCGGCTCCGGCGGGTACGTCACCTTCGGCAGCAAGAACGTCAAGATGCGCCTCGCGGTGTCATACGTGAGCCTGGAAGGCGCCGAGAACAACCTGCGCGCCGAGATCTCGCCGCGCGCTTCGGTCGAAAGCGTTGCGGCGGCGGGAAAGCGGGCCTGGAACGAGCGGCTCAACCGTGTGCAGATCGGCGGCACGTCAGAGGACCAGCGCACGGTTTTCTACACCGCGCTCTACCACAGCCTGCAGCAGCCGAACCTCGTCAGCGACGTCGACGGCCAGTACCTCGGCATGGATCGCCTGCCCCACCGGCTCGAACGCGGACAGGACGCGCAGTACGGCAACTTCTCCGGCTGGGACCAATACCGAGCGCAGGTACAGCTGCTCGCGTTGCTCGAACCGCGCGTCGCCGGGAACCTCGCGCAGTCGTTGTTCAACTACGCCAAGCAGAACAACGGCGTCTGGGACCGCTGGGTCCACGTCAACGGCGCCACGCACGTGATGACCGGTGACCCGTCGGCGGCGACCATCGCCACCTTCTACGCGATGGGCGTCCGCAACTTCGACTTCCGCGGCGCGTTCGATTCGCTGTACGCGCAGGCGACCGTGCCCCGGCCGGAAGGCTTGCAGGACGCCGGATGTCCGGGTCAATGCGTCGGCCAGCGGCCGAATCTCGCGCAGTACCTGAGTTCGCACTACGCGGCCAACGACGTCTGCCATTGCTGGGGCGGCGCCGCCGAGACGCTGGAAGACTCGGTCGCCGACTTCTCGCTCGCGCAGTGGGCCAAGGCTTTGGGCCGCGACAAGGAATTCCAGACGCTGACCGAACGCGGCTCCTACTGGAAGAACGTCTTCAACCCCGCGACCGGCTACATGCAGGCCCGCAACCTCGACGGCAGCTGGGTGACGCCCTTCGCCCCGGCGAGCGACCGCGGTTTCGCGCAGGGCAGCAGCGCGACCTACACCTGGATGGTCCCGCAGGACGTCAGCGGACTCGCCGCGTCGATGGGCGGCAAAGAGCAAGCCGTGACGCGGCTCGACGACTTCTTCCACGATGCCAACGGAAACTGGCTGCTGCGCGGCGGCGGCCCGCTCAAGTACGACCCGACCAACGAGCCCGGTATCCACGCGCCCTGGCTGTACAACGAGCTCGGCCAGCCGTGGAAGACGCAGGAAACCGTGCGAGAGCTGGTGAACACGGTCTACACTACTGGTCCCGCGGGCCTACCCGGCAACGACGACCTCGGCACGATGTCGGCCTGGTACGTCTTCTCCGCGCTAGGCATCTATCCACGAACCCCCGGCAGCTCCGAGCTTCTGCTGTCCAGCCCGCTGTTCCCGAGGGCGCTGATCCTGCCCGCAGGCGGCCTTCCGACCCTGATCACGACTTCCGGTGACGGTAAGTACGTCGAATCCGTCCGCCGCGACGGTGTTCCCCAGGGTTGGAAGACCGCCGACCTCACCCATGGCGGTCTGCTCACTTTCCGCCTGTCCTCAACGCATTCCTAGACGCCGGAAAGCTCGGGCAGACGGCGAAGCGAGCGCGGCAGCCACCACGCGCGCGGGCCCAGCAGCCGCATGACGGCGGGCACGATCAGGCACCGGATCACCACGGCGTCCAGCAGCACGGCGACGGCGAGCCCGAGCCCGAACTGCTGGAGCATCCGCCCCGGATCGAACAGGAACGCCCCGAACACCACGACCATGATCGCCGCGGCCGCCGTGATCACCCCGCCCGTCGCCGCGAGCCCTTCACGGACGGCGACCGACGCGTCCCCGGTCCGCCGCCATTCCTCGTGCATGCGCGACACCAGGAACACCTCGTAGTCCATGGAAAGCCCGAAGACGATCGCGAAGATCATCACCGGCACGAATGCCTCGATCGGACCCGGCTGCGCGCCGAACATCCCGTTGCCGAACACCAACGTGATGACGCCGAGCGATGCGCCGATACTCAGCAGGTTCAGCAACGCGGCCTTGATCGGGATCAGGATCGACCGGAACACCAGCATCAGCAGCAACGCCGAAAGCCCGACCACCACCAGGATGAACAGCGGTAGCCGATCGGCCACCGCGTCCGCGAAGTCGGCCGTGGCCGCGACGCTCCCGCCGACGAGATGTCTCCCTGGCAGAGCGGGAAGGACTTCGGTGCGCAGCGTGGTGAGCAGCTCCGACGTCGCCTCGTCCTGCGGAGCCGCCACCGGATTGACGAGCAGGGTCGTCACGCCTTGTCCTTGCGGAGGCGAGACACTGGCCACGCCCGGCGTCGACGCCAGTTTCTGTTGCAGCGCAACCGGATCACCGCCTTCGGAGACCACGACGAGCGGGCCGTTGAAGCCCGGTCCGAAGCCTTCGGCGAGCAGGTCGTAGGCCTGTCTGCTGGTCGTCGAAGGCGCGTCCGTGCCCGAATCGGCGAACCCGAGCCGCATTCCCAAAGCAGGCAAAGACAAGCCCACCAACACGATGAGCCCGATGGCCAGCGGAGTCCACGGACGACGTTGCACCGCAACGGCAAGGCGCCGCCAGCGGTCACCCTGAGGTCGCTTGTCCGCGCGACGCTTGATCCCGCGTTCGATCCGCGCGCCGAGGATGGACAGCAACGCGGGCAACAGTGTGATCGAGCCGATCATCGTGACGAGCACGGTCAACGCCACCGCCAGCGCGACACCCCGCAGCGAGCCCAAACCGAGCGCGAGCAGCCCGAGGAGCGCGATCATCACCGTGCACCCGGCGAACAGAACCGACCGGCCCGCGGTGTCGAGTGCCCGGCGCGCGGCCCGCTCGCGGTCGTAACCAGCCAGTAATTCGGTGCGGTAGCGGGAAAAGATCAGCAACGCGTAGTCGACGCCGACGCCCAGCCCGACCAGCATCATCAGCGGAGCCGTGTAGCTCGCGATGTCGACGAGGTGCGACACGAGCACGATCACCCCGAGTGTGCTGCCGACGGCGAACACCGCGGTGATCACCGGCAACCCCGCGGCGAGCAGCGAGCGGAACATGAACACGAGGATCACCAGCGCCGCGAGCAACGCGATGCCTTCCGACGCCCCGCCGCCGCTCTCCTGCGCGTTGCGGATCGGGTCGCCGCCCAGCTCCACCCGCAGGTCGGTTTTCTGGGCGACTTCGATGATCCGGCGGACGTCCTCGGCCGGGATGTCAGTCGACGGCTTGTCGAGCAGGACGGTCGAGTAGCCGATAGTGCCGTTCTCGGACAACGTCAGCGGACTTACGGAAACGACGTGTGGTTGGGTGCGCACGTCGGCGAGCACCGGGTCGGCGAAGATTCCGTTGTCCGACTGGAAAACGAGTTGGATGGTGGCACCGGCGTCGGCCGGTGAATAGGTTTTGTAGAGGTCGAGCACCTGTTGGGATTCGGTGCCGGGCAAGGAGTTGTCGTTGCGGTACGCGCTGCCCGCGGCTTGGGAGGCGAGGGTGATGCCCACGAGCGTCAACACCCAGAGCACGACAGCGAGCCAGCGGTGCCGTTGCGACCAGCCCGCCAGCCGGGCGAGCCTGCCTTCGGAGGTATTTTCCATGCCTCCAAGGATCTTCAGATCACTGCGCGCGGTCGTCCGGCCGGGGGAGTCACTGATGGCGGTACCGCAGGTGACACCTAGGGGAAGTCCCGTAGTACCCGAGTTGTCAGGAGCCGAGCCAGTTCGGGGTCACCATGCCGGATTCGTACGCCAGCACCACGAGCTGCGCGCGGTCCCGCACGGACAGTTTGGTCATGATCCGGCTGACATGCGTCTTCGCCGTCGACGGGCTGAGCACGAGTTTCGCGGCGATCTCGTCATTGGACAACCCGGCCGCGACGAGCTGCATGACCTCGCGTTCCCGCTCGGTCAGCGAACCGAGACGCGGGGATGGCGGCGGCTGCGGCGTGCGGCCGGCGAACTCCGAAATGAGCCGCCGCGTGACCGACGGCGAGAGCAGCGCGTCACCCCGCTCGACGACACGCACGGCGTGGATCAGCTCGGTGGGTTCGGTGTCCTTGACCAGGAATCCGCTCGCGCCCGCCCGCAGCGCGCCGTAGACCTCGTCGTCGAGGTCGAAGGTGGTGAGGATGATGACCTTGGTGCCGGTCAGCGCCGGGTCGGCGAGCAGCTGCCGGGTCGCGGTGAGGCCGTCCATCTCGGGCATCCGGATATCCATCAGCACGACGTCCGGCTGGTGCTGGTGGGCCAAGCTGAGTGCCTGCCGGCCGTTCGCGGCTTCGGCGATTACTGAGAAGTCGGCTTCGGCGTCCAAAATGGACCGGAACCCGGCGCGGACGAGGGTCTGGTCGTCGACCAGCAATAGCCGGATCACAGCGGAAGCCTGGTGTGCACGCGGAAGCCGTCTTCGGGCAGGGCCGCTACGGTGAGCTCGCCGCCGAGTGCCGCCGCGCGTTCGGACATGCCACGGATGCCGTTGCCGGGAGCCACCTGGCCGCCGCTGCCGTTGTCGTCGATCCGCACGGACACATCATGGTCGGTGTAGGTGATCCGGACCACCGCGGCGCTCGCCGCGGCGTGGCGAGTGACGTTGGTGAGCGCCTCCTGGACGACCCGGAACGCGGCGAGATCGACGTCGGCCGGCAGGTCACGTACGGTCCCGGCGATCTCGGTGCGCACGCTCAGCCCGTTCGCGCGCAGGGATTCGGCCAGCTTGTCTATGTCGGCCAAGCCCGGCATGTCGACCTGACGCAACATGCCGAGCGTCGCGCGGAGCTGCTGCAATGCTTCCTTGCTGGACCTCTTGATCGTGCCGAGTGCCTCTTCGGTCTGCTCGGGATCCTTGAGGTGCAGAGCGGCCCCGGCCTGGACGTTGATGAGCGCGAGATGGTGCCCGAGGACGTCGTGGAGCTTACGCGCGATCCGCAGGCGCTCCTCGGTTTCGCGGCGGCGGGCCTCGGTTTCCTTGGTGCGCTCGGCCTCTCGCCGGTAGCGGGTCACCGCGCCCACCGCGATGACAGCGATGAACCAGCCGGTCATCAGGAAGAACGCGAAGTTGTCGACGTGACGGCCGGTGGTGGACTGGAACTCGCCGATCGTCACCCCGGCCATCGCGGCGACGCTGAGCGCGATCGCGCCGCGCACGTGCCCCTCGGCCGCGGCGGTGTAGAGCCCGACGGCGAAGGTCAGCAGGACGATGCCGTCGGGTTCGGTCAGCGGGTAGTAGAGGCCGCAGGCGAGGAGGGTGAAGGCGGCGACCGGCAGGGGGAAGCGGCGGCGGAGGAACAGGGACGCGCAGGCCAGGACGGTCAGCGTCAGGCCGAACGCGAGTCGATGCGGGACTTCGCTGGCGTCGTCGAGCGAGGTGAACAGCGCTTCGCCGAGGACGAGCGCTGAGACCGCCAGTTCAACGGCGTAGCGCTTCGCTAAGCCGAGAGGTGACACAGGAACTCACGCCAGGCGGTTGGTGGGACGTGGAGGTGGCCGGTGTGCGGGGCCTTGGAGTCACGGATGGCCACGGCACGCTCAGAGTTCGCCACTTCGACGCAGTCACCGTTGTTGCCGCTGTGGCTGCTCTTCCGCCAGGCGACTTCCACGCAGTCACCGTTGTCGCCGCTGTGGCTGCTCTTCCGCCAGGCAACCTCCACACAGTTGCCGTTGTTGCCGCTGTAACTGCTCCTGCGCCACGCCATTCCCGCCGCCTTCGCTCAGTCGTACTCGCTCACCAGGTCGGCGAGCCACTCCCGGGATTGTGCCGCATCCATAGCGACTTCGGAGAGCTGATTGAGCACCTTGCGGTAGGTCTCGATGTGCTGTTCTTCCTCCAGGAACAGACTGGAAGTCTCGTTTTCCACGTAGACCATGGGTTTGTGTTCGTAGAACTCCAGGAAGCGGAACGGCCCGGCCATGCCCGCGTGTGCACCGGCGGTTACAGGGATCACCCGAATGGCACATCGGGGATGCGAGGTCGCCATCAGAAGATGCCAGATCTGATGCCGCATGACCTCGGCGCTGCCGACGGTCAGGCGGAACGCGTGCTCGTGGATATAGAAGACACAACGCGGGGGATCTCGGCGCTTGAGCAGACTTTGTCTTGCCATCCTCGCTTCGACCCGCGGCTCGATACCTTCAGCCGAAACTATCCCGGCGCCTACAAGTAGTGCGCGAGCGTAGTGCTCGTCCTGTAACAGTCCGGGAATTCGTGTCAGTTCTAAGTCGGTGATGGTCTCGGCGGTGTTTTCCTGCACCACCAGCGAACGCAATTCGTCCGGCAGTTGCTGATCATGCTGCCGATACCAATAACCCTCGCTCGTCTCCGTCGCCATATCAAGCAGCCGCTCGAGCTCATCACCCGAAACTCCGCAGCTGGTCAGGAAGATGGCCACATCCACTTCGGACGGCTCACACTTCCCCGTCTCCATCCGCGAAATCTTCGCCGGGTTCCACCCGACCTTGCGCGCGAGCTCATGCCCGCTGTAATGCGCGCGCTCACGAAGACGTCTGAGCTCGCCACCGAGTTCACGGCCGCGCCCGGTCGACATCACAGGCTTCCACGTGGTCATCGCCCCAACGTAAGTCCACGCCACTCGAATTCGCCGTCATGACGCGACCAATTCACACGTCCGGAGCCGCACGTTACGGCTTTGCATCACCCGTAACTGTCGGAGTCGTGAGTGGCTACGAGTGTTAGAACACTTGTAGCCACTCACGAGCCACCGTCCGCAACTACCGCCATCTGTCGACAGATGGCGAAGGCTGCTAACCGCACAGCACTCCATGTTTGCCTTACCCATCAATAGAACACTTGTCGCCACGAGCCACGCAGGGTCAGAACAGTGGCGGGATGATGGCGTCGATCAGGTGCGGGCCGGGCTCCGCAAGTGCGGCGGCGAATTGTTCGGCGAGTTCCTCGGCGGTGGTCGCGCGGGTCGCGGGGACGCCAAGGCCTTCGGCGATCTTGACGAAGTCCATGTCCGGACCCGAAAGGTCCAGCAATGCCTTCGCCTTCGGGCCGGAACCTTCCGCGCCGACGCGCTGCAGCTCCAGACGCAGGATCGCGTACGCGCGGTTGTTCAGCACCACCGTGGTGACGTTGAGGTTCTCGTGCGCCTGCGTCCACAGCCCGGAGATCGTGTACAGCGCGCTGCCGTCGGACTGCAGGTTGATCACCGGCCGGTCCGGCGCCGCGATGGCCGCACCCGTCGCCACGGGGATGCCGAAGCCGATCGCGCCACCTGTCAGCGTCAGTACGTCGTGGCGAGGCGCTCCGGCTGTCGCGCCGGGGAGCAGCAGGCCGGACGTGTTGGCCTCGTCGGCGATGATCGCGTTCTCCGGCAGCAGCGCGCCGATGACGTCGACCCAGTTCTGCGGCGTCAGGTCACCAGACGGCAGCGCGGGCCGGGAAGCCTGCTGCAGCACGGGTTCCGTGTCCGCCGCGACCTGCTCCGCGAGCGCCACGAGTGCCGCTGTCGCGTCTTCGTCGATCTCGGCGAGCACGTGCACCTTCGCGCCTTCGGGTACCAGGTCGCTCGGCTTGCCGGGGTAGGCGAAGAACGAAACCGGTGCGCGCGTGCCCGCGATGACGACGTGCTTGACGCCGTCGAGCTGGTACGCGACCTGCTCGGCGAGGTAGCCGAGCCGCTCGATCGTCGGCAGGCCTTCGCCGCGCTCCAACCGGCTCGGGAAAGTTTCCACGAACGCCTTGACGCCGGTGGCGGCGGCGATCCGGCTGGTCGCGCGCAGGCCTTCTTCGCGGCAGGCGCGGCCGCCGATGAGCAGCGCGATCGGCTCGCCGGAGCGCAGGACGTCGGCGATCGACTTGACCGTCGACTCCTCCACGCCGCGCGGGCCGCGAACCTGTGCGGGAGCGGACGGTTTTCCACCGTCGCCCCAAGAAACGTCGGCCGGAAGAATGAGCGTCGCGACCCGGCCGGGCGCGTCCTGCGCCGCGGCAACCGCGGCCGCGGCATCGGCGCCGACGTCGGCGGTGCTCTCCGAGCGGCGGACCCAGCCGTTCAGCGAGCTCGCGACGGACTCGATGTCCGACTCCAGCGGCGCGTCGTACTGCTTGTGGTACGTCGCGTGGTCACCGATGACGTTGACGATCGGGGTGTTCGCGCGCCGCGCGTTGTGCAGGTTCGCGAGCCCGTTTCCGAGGCCAGGTCCCAAGTGCAGCAGCGTGGCGGCGGGCTTGTCGGCGATGCGGGCGTAACCGTCGGCGGCACCGGTCACGACGCCTTCGAACAGGCCGAGCACGCCGCGCATCTCCGGCACGGTGTCGAGCGCGGCGACGAAATGCATCTCCGAGGTGCCGGGATTGGAGAAGCACACGTCGACACCCGAGTCGACCAGAGTGCGGATCAGGGCCTGTGCGCCGTTCATGCTGCTCGCCTTTTCGTTCGTGTCAGTCAAAGAGGACTCCGGGGTTGAGGATGCCCTTGGGGTCGAAACTCTGCTTGATGCGCCGCAGGAGTTCGACCTTCGCCGGGTCTTCGAGTTCGAGGAAATGGCTCTTCTTGGTGTTGCCGATGCCGTGCTCACCGGAGATCGCGCCGCCGAGGTCCATCGCGACGGCGAAGATGTCGTGCAACAGCTTGTGCCGTTTTTCGGGGTCCTTGCAGAAGACGGCGAGGTGCACGTTGCCGTCTCCGGCGTGCCCGCAGCCGACCACGCCTGACTCGGCGGCCGTGGCGAGTTCCCTTGCGCTGCTGAGGAATTTCGGCATCGCCGCGCGCGGGACGACGACGTCGATCACGTCGTCGGCACCGGCGTTCTTGGCCGTCCAGAAGGCTTTCTCGCGGGCTTCGATGAGCTTGCGCGCGGACGGCCCGTCGAGCACATACGCGTCCGCGGCGCCGAGTTCGGTGAGCAGTTCGCCGGCTCGCTGCACGTCCTCCGCGAGACGTCCGTCTTCGGCGTTTTCCAATCCCACCACCAGATACGCCTGCGTGGCGTCGCGGACGGCGTCGGGGATGCCGAGGGAAAGATCGGCGGTGTAGGTGATCGCGGCCATGGTGAACGCGTCGATGTACTCGAGGATGTTCGGGCTCAGGCCGCTGGCGATGACCTTCGGCACGGCGTTCATGACCTGGTCGAGATCGCCGAACGGCGCCAGCACCGTCGCGCCGTGGGCGAGGCGCGGGTGGAGCTTGACGACGATCTCGGTGGCCAGTGCGAGGGTGCCTTCCGAGCCGATGATCAGCTGGGTCAGGTCGTAGCCGGTGGAGATCTTCGCCGTCTTGCCGCCGCTGCGGATGATCTCGCCGGTGGGGAGAACCGCTTGCAGGCCAAGGATGTTGTTGCGCGTGACGCCGTACTTGACCGCGCGCATCCCGCCCGCGTTCGTGCCGACGTTGCCGCCGACGCTCGCGGCCAGTTCGCCGGGGTGGACGGTGTAGATCAGCCCGGCTTCGGCCGTCTTCTCGTCGAGTTCGGTCAGGGTGACACCGGGCTGGACGACGGCGACCTGGTTGTCGACGTCGACCTCCAGGATCGAGTTCATCCTTTCGAAGGACACCAGTAGGCCGTCTTGGCGGGGCCTCGACGCGCCCGACAGGCCGGTTCCGGAGCCGCGGGCGGTCACCGGGAGGCTGTTCTCGGAAGCGGCGACCAACAGTGCGGCGACTTCCTCGGTAC
The DNA here is from genome assembly GCF_036008905.1 of Amycolatopsis sp. Classification (GTDB taxonomy): domain Bacteria; phylum Actinomycetota; class Actinomycetes; order Mycobacteriales; family Pseudonocardiaceae; genus Amycolatopsis. The sequence continues at coordinate 82,435 of NZ_DASYMU010000225.1, forward strand.
TGGCCGGCTTCGCCACGTACTTCGGCTTCACCGGCTCGCAGGAGAGCGCCTCGTCATGCGCGTAGTCCTCCGAGATCTGGTCCCCGGTCAGCAGGTGCTTGTCACCGACGATCTCGGCGAGCACTGCCGCAACGTCGCCCATCTGAGCCTTCTTCCTCGCGTCATTGCCTGGTCACAAGAGCGTAGTACGGAACCCCTGACCGTAGTGATGAAAGATTTTCATGTTGTTGGATTCACGTGAAACTAAATCTGTGGGCCCGAGGATCGGCTGGGCCTACGCTGGCGACATGACTTCTCAGTCCACCTTCGACGAGCATCTTTCCGTGCCACGGCTGGGTTTCGGGGCCATGCGGCTCACCGGGTACGACCGCAAACCGCCCGCCGAACACGCCGACGCGCTCGCCGTCGCCCGGCGCGCCGCCGACCTCGGCATCACCCCAAAGCGGGACAGGGCCGCCCGAGTGCGGGGGAATGAGTGCCGCTGGGGCGGGCCGAGTACCTGCGTCAGCAGGCGGAACTCTCGTTGCGCAGGCTGCGCGTCGAACGGATCGAGCTGTTCCAGCTGCACCGGATCGACCCGAAGGTCCCGCTCAGCGACCAGATCGGCGCCCTCTTGCGGCTCCGAGAGGAAGGAAAGATCGCCCGAATCGGCCTCTCCGAGGTCACTGTCGAGCAACTTGTCGCGGCTCGCGAAATCGGTCCCATCGCGAGCGTCCAGAACCTCTACAACTACAGCGACCGACGCTCCGACGACGTCCTGAACTACTGCGAACGCGAAAACATCGCCTGATCTTCCGAATATGTCGACAACTTCCGTTAGGCAAGCTAACGGAAGTTGTCGACATATTCCGGAGTTTTAGTCGGCGCGGGCGAAGGAGAGGGTTTCGCCTTCGACGCCGCGTAGCCAGAGGTCCTGGGCGGCGGCGGCCATGTCGGCGAGGCCCTCTTCGATCGTCGCGAACACGTTGCCGGGGACCCAGCCCGCGTCGCCGTTGATCAGCAGGTTGTTGCGACCGTAGAAGATCGCGAGGTCCGTCGCGCCCTGATCGCCGTGGGCCTCACTCCCGGTGTCGTAGCCGTATGCGGGGTTGCCGATCTCCCAGGCCTCGAAGCCGAAGTAGACGACGTCGCCGGGAATCGGCGTGACCGTCGGGTTTTCCCGGCCGGGCTTGGGTTCCGCGAACGGCGGCACCAGCGCGTACACCTCGTTGCGGGCGTACTTCGCGTGGTACGCCGACCCACTCTGCGGCAGTGCTTCCCACACGGCCTTGCAGGTGCGCGGTGCTTCCGCGTCGAGCAGGCGGGCGCGGCAGGACACACCGCGCTTGTCGAGACTGATGGTGATGTATCGGGCCATGTGTCAGCTCCCTGTGACTGTTGCGACGACGTCCGCCCAGATGCGCAGGGCGTCCTCGATCTGTTCCGCGTTGACCACCAGTGGCGGCACCATCCGGACGACGTTCATGTACGCGCCGCAGGTCAACAGCAGTAGTCCCGTTGCGGCGGCGGTCTTCTGCGCGGCGGCCGCGGTGGCCGGGTCGGCCTCGCCGTCCGGTTTCGTGAACTCGGAGCCGACGAGCAGCCCGAGTCCCCGGACATCGCCGATCCCCGGGGTCTTGTCGCCGATGAGCCGCGCGCCTTCGAGCAGTTGCCGTCCGCGCTCGGCGGCGTTCTCGACCAGGCCTTCGTCCTGGATGACGCCGAGCGTCGCGACGGCCGCCGCGCACGAAACCGCGTTGCCGCCATACGTCCCGCCCTGCGAGCCCGGCAGCGCCTTCGCCATCAGTTCCTTCGACGCCGCGATGCCCGACAGCGGGAAGCCGCTCGCGAGGCCCTTGGCGATCAGCACGATGTCCGGGTGGACGTCGAAGTGCTCGTGTCCCCAGAACTTGCCCGTCCGGCCGAACCCGGTCTGGATCTCGTCCATCACGAGCAGGATTCCGTGGGCGTCGGCGCGCTCCCGGAGTCCGGCCATGAATTCCGTGTTCGCCGGGACGTAGCCACCTTCGCCGAGGACGGGTTCGATGAAGAACGCGGCCGTCTCGTTCGGGGCGCAAACGGTTGCGAACAGGTAATCCAGCTCGCGCAGCGCGAACTTCGTCGCTGTCTGCTCGTCCCAGCCGTAGTGGAACGCGTAGGGGAACGGCGCCACGTGCACGCCCGCCATCAGCGGCGAGATCCCGGCACTGAACCGCGTGCCGGACGTCGTCATCGAGGCTGCGGCAACTGTCCTTCCGTGGAACCCTCCTTGGAAGACGATGACGTTCGGCCGGCCGGTGGCCTGGCGCGAAAGACGCAACGCCGCTTCGACGGCTTCGCTGCCGGAGTTGGCGAAGAACAGCGAGTCGAGGCCCGTCGGCAGCACGTCGCCGAGCTTCTCGGTGAGCTCGAGCAGCGGCTGGTGCATGACCGTCGTGTACTGGCCGTGGATGAGCTTGCCGACCTGCTCACGGGCCGCTTCGACCACCTTCGGGTGGCAGTGTCCGGTGCTGGTCACGCCGATGCCGGCGGTGAAGTCGAGATGACGGTTGCCGTCGACGTCGTAGAGATAGACGCCCTCGCCGTGGTCGACGACTATGGGCGTTGCCTGCTTGAGCAGCGGGGAGAGCTGGGCCATGGCAGCGGGCTCCTAGGTCGGCTTGACTGGTTGTCGATTGTTGACAATATCCATAGCATGGCCCTGAGGCGCACTGCAATCAATCGAGGAGCGGTCTGAATGAGCGCGATCAGCGAGACTGGGGTTGTCGGATCGGTCGACAAGGACCTGTTCATCGGCGGGAAGTGGGTCTCCGCCAGCGGCGGAAAGACCTTCCCCGTCAAGGACCCGTCGACCGGCGAAGTCCTGTGTGAGGTCGCCGACGCCACCCCGGCAGACGGGGTCGCGGCACTGGATGCCGCCGTCGCCGCGCAGGCGGACTGGGCTGCCGTCGCGCCACGCGAGCGGGGCGAAATTCTGAGCCGGGCCTACGCGCTGCTCATCGAGCGCCGCGACGAGCTGGCGCTGCTGATGACGTTGGAGATGGGCAAGCCGCTCGCCGAGGCGAAGGGCGAGATCACCTACGCGGCCGAGTTCTTCCGGTGGTTCGCCGAGGAAGCCGTCCGGATCGGCGGCGATTACGCCGTCGCGCCGAATGGCGCCGGGCGGTTCCTGGTCACGCGCCAGCCCGTCGGGCCGACGCTGCTGATCACGCCGTGGAACTTCCCGATGGCGATGGGCACCCGCAAGATCGGCCCGGCGATCGCCGCGGGCTGCACGATGGTGATCAAACCCGCCGCGCAGACCCCGCTTTCGATGCTCGCGCTGACCGCGATCCTCGTCGAGGCAGGACTGCCCGAAGGCGTGCTCAACGTGCTGACCACCACCGACTCGGGTGGCGTGATGGAGCCGCTGATCCGCGACGGCCGCGCGCGCAAGCTTTCGTTCACCGGCTCCACCGCCGTCGGCCGCAAGTTGCTGGAGCAGTGCGCGGAGAAGGTGCTGCGGACGTCGATGGAACTCGGCGGCAACGCGCCGTTCGTGGTCTTCGAGGACGCCGATCTCGAAGCCGCGCTCGACGGTGTGATGCAGGCCAAGATGCGCAACATCGGCGAGGCGTGCACCGCGGCGAACCGGATCTACGTGCAGCGCGGCCTTGTCGACGAGTTCTCGCGGCGCCTGACCGAGCGGATGTCCGCGCTGCCGATGGGCCGTGGCACCGAAGACGGTGTCGTCGTCGGGCCGCTCATCGACGAAGCCGCGGTGACCAAGGTCAGTTCGCTCGTCAAGGACGCCGTGGATCGCGGCGCGAAGGTGCTCACCGGCGGGTCGGCCGTGGACGGCCCCGGGAACTTCTACCCGGCGACTGTGCTCGTCGACGTCCCCTCGGGCGCGAAGCTGGTGTTCGAGGAGATTTTCGGTCCCGTAGCACCGATTCTGACCTTCGACACCGAAGACGAGGTCGTCGCGGCGGCCAACGACACCGAGTTCGGGCTGGTTTCCTACTTGTACACCAGTGATCTCAAGCGCGGGCTGCGTGTTTCCGAGCGCCTTGACGCCGGGATGATCGGGCTGAATCAAGGCATCGTCTCCAATCCGGCGGCGCCCTTCGGCGGCGTCAAGCAATCCGGCCTCGGGCGTGAGGGCGGCAAGATGGGCATCGAGGAGTTCCTCGAGATCAAGTACATCGCGGTGAACCTGTGAACTCCTATCGGATAGCGAGCATCCCCGGCGACGGCATCGGTGTCGACGTCACCATCGAGGCCCGCAAGGTGCTCGACCGCGCGGCCGAGCTGCACGACTTCGGTCTACAGTGGACAGAGTTCGACTGGAGCTGTGAGCGGTACACGAAAACCGGCAAGATGATGCCGGACGACGGGATCGAGCGGCTTTCGGCATTCGACGGGATCTTCCTCGGGGCGGTGGGTTTTCCTGGGGTGCCGGACCACGTTTCACTGTGGGGACTCTTGATCCCGGTGCGGCGCGCGTTTTCACAGTACGTCAATCTGCGGCCGGTGAGATTGCTCCCGGGAACCACTTCGGCGCTCGCCGGCCGCACCGCGGACGAGCTGGAAATGGTGATCGTACGGGAGAATTCCGAGGGTGAGTACTCGGAAATCGGCGGCAGGCACAACGCCGGCCAGCCCGGTGAATTCGTCTTGCAGGAGTCGGTTTTCACTCGTGTGGGTGTCGAAAGGATTATCCGGTACGCCTTCGACCTGGCGCGTACGCGGACAGGCCGGGTCTGCTCGGCGACCAAGTCGAACGGCCTGATCCACTCGATGCCTTACTGGGACGAGATTTTCGCCCAGGTGGCCGCCGAATACCCGGACGTCAAAGCGGAGCAGTGTCACGTGGATGCCTTGGCCGCACGCATGGTTCTGCAACCGGACCGGCTCGACGTCGTCGTGGGCTCGAACCTGTTCGGCGACATCCTGAGCGACCTCGCCGCCGCCGTCACGGGCGGGCTCGGCATGGCGCCCTCGGGCAACATCAACCCGCAGGGGGAGTACCCGTCGATGTTCGAGGCGGTGCACGGCAGCGCGCCGGACATCGCCGGACAGGGCATCGCGAACCCCGTCGCGCAGATTCTGGCCGGCGCGATGATGCTCGACCATCTCGGGGAAACCGTTGCGGCGCAAGCGATCACCACGTCGGTCGAGAGGGTGCTCGCCAAAGGTGCGGTCCTGACCCCGGATCTCGGCGGGCGCGCGAGTACCACGGATCTCGGCAAGGCGATCGCCGAAGCACTCGGCTGACGCCGCGAACGGTCATCTCGTGCGGCTAGGCCGCACGAGATGACCGTTCGCACCTCCTGGCCCCGGAATTTGTCGGTGCCCCTCCGCAAGGTGGATGTACGCCCACTACCGCAAGAGGGGAAACCGAATGTGCTGGGATTGCGACCACCCGGATGCCGGTCCGCACGACTACCTGAACCTGCTCGAAGGTCTCATCGACAAACACGGCTACACCGTGCAAGGCGTTGAAGGGGACCGGATCCATCCGCCTTGGGCGTATACCGTCGGCCTGACCCGGCGCAGACAGCCGGAGCTGGTGGTCACCGGCATGGACTTCCGCGAGGCGAGCGCGCTGCTCGGTGGCGTCGCCGCGCACGTCCTGCACGACACCGCGCCCAAGCACGGGGACCAGATCCCGCTCTGCGGCGGCCCGCTCATCGAAGTCGTCGAACTGTCGGAGCCGTCCGCGCATCTCCACACGGCCGTCAGCCTCTACGGCCCCGGCATCCAAGCGATCCAGCTCGTGCACGCCGACGCGCGCGGCCACTGGCCGTGGGAACCCGGCTATCGCGGCGGCCAACCCGTCCTCGGCCCGAGAAGCCGGTGATCTCCAGTGATATCTGGTATGTCCGGCTACGCGTGGAGGCTCGTGCCGGGGGCGAGCCGCAGCACGGCGTCTTCCATATGGGCTTCCAGCAGTGACAGCACGGTGTCCAAGTCGCCGCCGCGGATGGCTTCGATGATCTGGTTGTGCTCGTTGACCCGTTCTTCGACGCGCTGATACGTGCTCTGCAACGCGGCCAGGCACATCCTGGTCTCGATGAGCAGGGTGCTGGCCATGCGGACCAGCCGTTTGCTGCCGGACGCGCTGATCAGCGTCTCGTGGAAGTGGAGGTCCGCCGCGGAGAGCGCTGTCGGGTCGTCGCCGTCGGCGGCCTCGGCCATCGCCTTGACGGTGATGTCCAGTGCCGCGGCGGCGGCCTCCCGGTCGCCTTTCATGATCTGGAAGGCGGCGGCGCGCTCGATGGCCCAGCGGGCCGAATAGATGTCGAAGACGTCGCCGGGTTCGAGGTCGATCACGAACAGCCCGCGATGCCGCTCACTACGAAGGAGGCCTTCGGAAACCAGGCGCTGCATGGCTTCACGCAGCGGTCCCCGCGATACCTGGAACCTCGACGCCAGCTCGGTCTCGCCGAGCTGGGTGCCGGGTGGCAGGCCGCCGGTCATGATCGCGTCGCGCAACTGGCGCGCGATGATCCCGGCCGTCGACTCGCGGTTGACCGGCTCGATATCCGCCAAGGGCATCGTCATTCGCTCCTTCTCCGGAACAAGGCGCCCAGGGAGCGCACCAGCTTGGTCTCACCCGTGAGCCGAAGTCCTTCCCACACCGTGACCTGGTTCGCCGTGAGCACGGGCTTGCCCAGTGCGGTTTCGATGGTGTTGATCTCGGCCAGGGTGCGCATGGCGGTGTCGGGCACGAGGACGGCCTCGGCGGCGGGGTGGTCGTAGCTCAACGCGAGCTTGACGACGTCCTCGGCGGAGAGGTCGCCGACCTCGGCCGCGGTGTGGATGTCGGCGTGGCCCATCGAGACGACCTCGATGCCGCCGGTGTTGAGGAACTCGACGAACAGCTGGGACACGTCGTCCGGGTAGCTGGCCGCCACGGCCACCCGGTAGATGCCGAGCGCGCGCGCCGCGTGCACGAACGCGAAGGAGGTGCTGGAGGCGGGTACGCCGGCGGCGGCGGAAAGCTTGTCCACCTGTTCGCGGGCGCCTTCCCAGCCATACACGAAGCTGCCGCTCGTGCACGCCCAGACGACGGCGTCCGGCCCGTGCTTCGCGAGCAGCGCGGCACCCTCGGCGAGGCGCTGCTCGCTGCCCAGGTCGAGCAGCTCGGGCACGGCGTGGAGATCGGTGCCGTAGATGTGTTCCACCCGCAGCGCGACGTCTCCGAGGTCGCTGCCGAGGAGTTGCTCGGCGAGGGGGTAGTCGTCCTCGGCGGCGTGGTCTGGATAGATGAAACCGATCGTGGGCACACGGACCTCCGTAGATTGTCGACAATCCTAAACGGAGGCGTCAAGAGACCTCCCGCAGCCACTTGCCCGGACCCACGATCGGCAGGCCCATCCGCTTGAGGCAGGCCCACATCGTGAGCTGGTTGGCGGTGAAGACGGGTTTGCCGAGCGCGGTTTCGAGCGGCTCGATGAGATCGTAGGTGGGGAGGTTCGTGCAACTGACGAAGATGGCCTCCGCGTCGGAATGGTCGGCGGCGAGGATGTGCTCGGCGATGGTCCGGTAGCTGACCTTCCAGATGCCGCCACCGAGTCCGAGGTGGTCGCTGGACACGGTCTTGACGCCGAGTTCGGTGAGGAAGTCGTGCAGCTTCTCGGTGAGGTCACCGACGTACGGCGTCAGCACCGAGACCCGGGTGAGGTCGAGCTGCTGCAGGACTTCGGCCAGCGCGCCGGAGGTCGTCACCGCGTCCGGGGCGCCCGCGTCGCAGATCGCCTTGACCAGCGAGCGCTCGTAGTCGACGCCGTTCACGAAGCTGCCCGAGGAGCACAGGTAGGCGACCACTTCGGGTTCGACATGCAGCACGTCCCTCGTCGCGGCCGCGAGGTGGCGGCTGTCGCTGACCAGCTGCGCCATTTCCATGCTGACCGGGACGGGTTCGTACGGGGTACGTGCGAGATGCAGGGAGACCTCCATCGGTACCCAGCGCCACAGCTCGCGCTCCAGCGCGAGGTCGAAGGGCGCGATCACACCGATGCCACGCTGGGCCATCGGGCCGTCGAACCCTGGGAAGTCGAACTCCAATGACGTGCCCTCCGGTAGATCTTCGGATTGTTGACAATCATACGAGCGGCTCATACGGTGTCAACGTGATCGGCGTGGATATTCCTGTGCTCGCAGTCCTCTGCGGCGACAACCGGCCGCCGGACATGGACAGCATCGAAAAGGTAGCCGCCGTTCGTTACACCGAGGGAAACAATCTCGCCGAGGCCCTGCGCGGAGCCGACGCGTTGTTCGTCTACGACTTCCTCTCGACAGCGGTCCCCGGCGCCTGGCACGCCGCGGATCGCCTGCGGTGGCTGCATATCGCCAGTGCCGGCGTCGATCCGGTGCTCTTCCCCGGACTCGTCGAAAGCGACGTCGTGCTGACGAATTCGCGGGGCGTCTTCGATGATTCGATCGCCGAGTACGTGCTCGGCGTGGTCCTCGCGTTCGCCAAGGATTTCACTCGATCAGGCGCCCTCCAACGTGAAACCTGCTGGAAACATAGGGAAACAGAGCGGATCGCCGGTCGTGAGGTACTCGTCGTCGGCACCGGCCCGATCGGCCGGGCCATCGCGCGCCTGCTGCGGGCCGCGGGGATGAAGGTGTCCGGTTCGGGCCGGACGGCGCGGGGCGGAGACCCGGACTTCGGGACCGTGCGCGCGTCGGCCGACCTTGTCGACAACCTGCCGCAGTTCGACTACGTCGTGGCCGTCGCGCCGCTGACCGAGCAGACGAAGGGCCTCTTCGACGCCCGCGCGTTCGCCGCGATGAAGCCGACCGCCCGGTTCGTGAACGTGGGCCGCGGCGAACTCGTCGTGACCGGCGACCTGATCGACGCCCTGCGAGCGGGCGAAATCGCCGGTGCCGCGCTCGACGTCTTCGAGACCGAGCCGCTGCCCGCCGACAATCCCTTGTGGAGCATGGAGAACGTGCTCCTTTCGCCGCATATGTCGGGTGACTTCGTCGGCTGGCGGAACACGCTCGTCGAGGTTTTCGCGGACAACTTCCACCGCTGGCTGGCCGGGCAGCCGCTCGATAACGTGGTGGACAAGCAGCTGGGTTACGTGCCGTCGGCGCGGTGAGCCCTCATGAGTGCAGGAGGGGCATGAACAACGTGAGTACTTCTCTGACGGCGAGTGAGCTCGTCGTCGCCTATTCGACTGGGGAGCTCTCGCCGGTCGAAGCCACCAAGGTCGCGCTGCGGGCGATCGAGGAGCACGACCAGAAGTACAACGCGTACTGCCTCGTCGACCCGGAAGGCGCGCTGGCGCAGGCGAAACTGTCCGAGGCCCGCTGGCGTGACGGGAACCCGATCGGCGGTCTCGACGGGGTGCCGACGTCCATCAAGGACATGTTCCTCACCCAGGGCTGGCCGACACTGCGCGGCTCGAACTGCATCGACGCGAACCAGCCGTGGGACGTCGACAGCCCGGTCACCGCGCGGCTGCGCGAAAACGGCTTGGTGCTGCTCGGCAAGACGACCACGCCCGAGCTCGCGTGGAAGGCCGTCACGGACAGCCCGCGCACCGGCATCACCCGCAACCCTTGGGACGCCTCGCGCACGTCGGGTGGTTCGAGCGGCGGCAGCGCGGCGGCCGTCGCCGCCGGGATGGGCGAGCTTTCGGTCGGCACCGACGGCGGCGGCTCGATCCGGATCCCGGCTTCGTTCTGCGGGATCGTCGGGTTCAAGCCGACCCACGGCCGGATCCCGTTGTACCCGGCGAGCCCGTTCGGCCCGCTCTCGCACGCGGGCCCGATGGCCCGCTCGGTCGACGACATCGCGCTGCTGCTCGACATCCTCGCGACGCCGGACCACCGCGACCCGGCCGCACTCGCGCCGCCTGTCGGCACGTACCGCGAGGCCGTGCGCCGGGATGTCCGCGGCCTGATCGCGGCGTTCTCGCCGACACTGGGTTACGTCGACGTCGAACCGGAGATCGCCACACTGGTCGCGGCCGCGGTGACGAAGCTCGCCGAAGCCGGGCTGCAGGTCGAAGAGACCGACCCCGGCTTCACCGATCCGCTCGACGCGTTCGGTGTGCTGTGGTCGACCGGCGCGGCGAAGTGGCTCAGTACCTTTCCGGAGGGCTCGGACAAACTCGTCGATCCCGGCCTGCGCCGCGTGTGGGAGCAGGGCCTGACGTACTCGGCGAGCGACTACCTCGACGCCAACGCGGAACGGGCGGCGCTCGGCATCAAGATGGGTGAGTTCCACACCCGCTACGACGTGCTGATCACCCCGACCATGCCGATCTCGCCGTTCGAAGCGGGCCACGACGTGCCGCCGGGCAGCAAGTTCGAGGGCTGGCCGGAGTGGACGCCGTTCACCTACCCGTTCAACATGACGCAGCAGCCGGCGATCAGCGTGCCCGTCGGCTTCACGACCGAAGGACTGCCGGTGGGCCTGCAGATCGTCGGCCCGCGGCACTCCGACGACCTCGTGCTGGCCGTCGCGAAGCTCCTCGAAGAGGTCCTGCACAGCTGACTCGTTCGCCTGAAGGGACCTTTCGTACACATCACGTGGTCTGAAGGGACCTTTCGTACGAATGATTCGTACGAAAGGTCCCTTCAGACAAGTTTGTGGACCCAGGCGGCCAGGAGCACAGCCAGGGCCTCGACTTCGTGGTCGCCGGAGGCGATCGCGCGGATCAGGGCGTCGGCCTCGCGCGAGTCGGGTGCGCGGAGGTCGCGGCCGTTGTGGACGTAGCAGAGCTTTGTCGCCAGCCACGCGAGCCGTTTGTTGCCGTCGAGCAGTGGGTGGTTTCGCGCGAGGGAATGCAGTAGTGACGCGGCTTTCAGGTCCAGGGTCGGGTACGCCTCGTCGCCGAACACCGTCGAGCCCGGCCGGTGCAGCGCCGAGTCCAGCAGCCCCCAGTCCCGGACGACGACCTTCGGCTGCTGGCCGAGCCCCCGCTCGATGAGGTACTCCAGGTCGGCCAGGGTCGAGTAGTCGATCATCGGGACAGCAGGTCGAGTAGTTCGGCGTCCTCTTCGAGGAATCGGTCGACCTGCGCGCGGCGGAACTCGTCCCGTTCGGCGGTGTCTTCCTCGGTCATGGCCATGCGCGGAAGGTACCGCTAGCCACGGTGTGGTGTCGTCTGGTTAACGGGTTTGCGGGCCAGCCCGCGGACCTGGCTGCTGCACAAAGTCAACGCCGTGGTCAGTGCGATCAGGCCCGCACCGGCGAGCAAGGTGTTCTCGCGGCCGAAGTGTTCCGCGAGCGGGCCGGCCGCGACCTCGCCGATGGGCATGGCGATGAACGAGCCGAGCATGTCGTAGGAGTAGACCCGCGCGAGTTTGTCCGGCGGGATGTTCTCCTGCAGCGAGACATCCCAGGCGACGCCGAACTGTTCGATGGACACCCCGGCGACGAACATCGCGATCAGGAGAGGGAGCACACGGGGCGCTTCGGCGAGGGTGACCATCGGGATGACTTCGAGGAAGATCGCCGCGACCCCGATCATCAGCGCGCGCCGCGGTTGCCATTTCGACGCCACGATGCCGCCGACGAACGCGCCCGCGGTTCCGGCGGCGAGGACGAAGCCCCAGCCGGCGCGGCCGAAGGTGTCGTCGGCGATGATCGGGCCGAGCACCAGCGTCATGCCGACGGCGACGGCGTTCACCACCATGAATTGGATGACCACCACCCAGACCCAGTTCCGCGAGATGAACTCGTGCCAGCCTTCGCGGAGGTCGGTGAGGGGATGCGTCTTGACGGTCCGCGTGGCGCGGGCGAGTTTCACGCCGCGATAGGCCATGGCCGCGCAGAGGAACAGCACGGAGTTCGCGGCGATCGCCCAGCTGGAGCCGAGGGCGGCGACCAGGATCCCGCCGAGCGCGGCTCCGGCGATGCGGCCGCTGCTGGACAGCATCCTGGCGAGCGCGTTGGCCTGGGTGAGCAACTCGGGCGGCACGGTTTGCGGGGTGATGGAAGCCGCCGCGGGCAAGGACAACGCGGCGACGGCGCCGTTGACCAGGCTCAGCGAAATGAACAGCGGGATCGACGCGAAGCCGAAGAGGATGCTCGCGGCGATGGTCGCCTGGGTCAGCGTCGCGGCGAGTTCGGTGCCTTGCAGGATCACCGAACGCGGCAGCCGGTCCGCCAGCACACCGCCGAACAGCAGGAGCAGGACGCTGGCCAGCGACCGCGCGCCGACGACCAGGCCGAGGTCGATCGCCGAGCCGGTCAGGTCCAGTACCGCGAACGCGAGCGCGACCGGCGCGACGGAGTTGCCGAATTCGCCGAAGGTGCGGCCGGTGGTCAGCCAGCGGAAGTTGTGATGCCGCAATGGTGCGGTCAGGCCCGCTTTCACTTCATCTCGAACAGGGCGAGGGTGGCGCTGACCCGGACGGTGCCCGCCGTGTGCGGCGGTTCGGCGGCGGCGTGCAGCAGGCGGCTCAGCTCACGCGCCTGGTCGACGACCTGTTCCCAGACGATCGGGTCGACCCACAGTTCGGCGTCGGTGAGCGTGCTGAGTTTGGCCGGGTCGCGGTCGGCGCCGCGTCGCCGCAGTTCCCCGGCGAGCATGGCCACCAGCACCTGTTCTTCGGCCGGATCCCGCTTGGTCAGGTCGGGGCCGCTTTCCGGATCGTGCCGGTACCGCTTGGCCTGACCACCGCGGATCCGGACCTCCTCGGTGATGTGCAGCAACCCGGCGACATGCAGGCGCCGCAGGTGATAACTGACGTTGGCCTGGGACTCGCCGAGTTCCCTGGCGACCTCGGACGCGCTCATCGCGGTACCGGTGAGCAGCGAAAGGATGCGCATCCGCAACGGATGGGCGAGTACGCGCAGGTCGTCCAGCGGAGGTGATTCAGGCACGTCTTCGAGTATGCCACACCCCCAAACACTCCTTTGGAGGTTCTCGGGGGTCAGAGCTTGAACTCGGTGCCGTCGAGGGGAAGTTCGGCGCCGGAGGCGAGGACTTCGGCGTGCTCGGGGGAGGTGGCGTCGAGAACCGGGTTCGTGTTGTTGAGGTGGGTGTAGGCCCAGCGGGTGGTGCCGCGCGACGCGGCGATCCGGGCGAGGCTGCCGTGCTCACCGGCGATCGGGAGGTGACCCATGGCGTGCTGCACGCCGTCGGCGACCCCGGCGCTGGTGGCGCCGGACATCTCGCTCGGCGAGTAGAAGGTGCCGTCCAAGAGCACCAAGTCGGCACCCTCGACGAACTCGTCGAAACCGTCCGGCCACGACTTGAGACAAGGCGCGTAGACGAGCACGCCGCCCGTCGCGGGGTCTTCGATCCGGTACGCGACCACCCAAGGTCCATCCACAGTGGAGGATCGGGCGTACTTGGGATGCTTGTCGCTCACCGGAAGTACTTGCACCATAAGACTGCCGAGAGTCGTGCCGGACGAGATCGGTAGCCACTCCCAGCCCGCGTAACCGTCGATGATCTCCCGCATTCCGAAGCAGTCCCGCAACGCGTGCAACACCGCGTCCGGCGCCCGGATCGGCAGGCCGCCGCCCGCTTCGCGCAGCATCAGCAGGCCGAGCGAGTGGTCGAGTTCGGCGTCGGTCAGGAGTCCACCGAGGATCGGGATTTCCCGCGGACCCGGACCCGCGGCGAGCACTGGTGTCGAAAGGATTTGCGAGCGGATATCCGGTGACGCGTTGAGCAGGTACCAGCCCTTGCCGTCCGCACTGATCGCGACACAGTCCTGACTTCGTGGCGTGGCACCGGATTTGCACAGTCGGCAGGCGCAGTTCCATTGGGGGAAGCCGCCGCCCGCCGCGGTGCCCAGCAGCAACACTCTCACCGCGACGCCTTTCGCATGACCAGTTCCGGATTTCCCTTGGGCGCGGCCAGGATCACGTCGACGAGGCCGCGTTGCGGCGAGCGTGAGCAGACCGGGTCGGTCGCGGCGGCGTCGCCGGTCAGCAGGAACGCCTGACAGCGGCAGCCACCGAAGTCGACACCGCGTCGATCGCAGCTTCGGCAGGGCGCCTGCATCCAGTCCTCACCGCGATAAGCGTTGAAGGAGCTGGACTTGTACCAGATGTCGGCCAGTGACGTCTCGAGGACGTTGTCGAGTTTCAACGTCTTGATCGCCGTCGCGGCGGGACAGGGCAACACGTTTCCGTCGGGCGCGACGGTGAGTTGCCTCGCGCCCCAGCCGTACATGCATGGTTTCGGATACGGCTCGTAGTAGTCCGCGACCACGTAGATGATCTGCATCTTCTCGCGCAGACGCTCGGCCGCGGCACGGACGATCGGCTCGGCGGCCGCCAGTTGCCCGGGCGTCGGCATCAGCGCGTCGCGGTTGCGCAGCGCCCAGCCGTAGTACTGCGTGTTGGCCAACTCCAGCCTGTCCGCGCCCATCCGCTCGGCGACGTCGATGATCCCGGCGAGCTGGTCGTGGTTTTCCTTGTGCAGCACCACGTTCACCGACAGCGGCAGCTCGGCCTTTTTGATCATCCCGGCGACGACGATCTTGTGGTCGTGCGCCCGGGTCCCGGCGATGAGGTCCGCGCGCTTCGCGTCGGCGGCTTGCACGGACAGCTGGATATGCGCGATACCGCGGTCGACGAGGTCCGCCAGTCGCGCTTCGGTGAGCCCGAGGCCGGACGTCACAAGATTGACGTAGCAGCCGAGATCGCTCGCGTGTTGCACGAGCTCGGGGAGATCGGGGCGGGCCAACGGTTCCCCGCCGGACAGGTGGATCTGCAGCACGCCGAGTTCGCGGGCCTGCGTGATGACGGATTTCCACTGCTCGGTGGACATCTCGCCGTCGCGGGCGATCAGCTCAAGTGGGTTCGAGCAGTAGGGACAGTGCAACGGGCAGCGATGGGTCAGCTCGGCGAGCATGCCCAAGGGCGGTTCCGCGGCTACTTCCATTCGACGACCCGCCGTTCTTCCAAGCGTGCCAACACATTCAGTATCTCTTGGTCCTGCACGCCCGAGTATTGCGTCCGCAACGCCGATGTCACCGCGGCGACGGTCGCGGTCCCGTCGCACAGTTTCAATACTGCCGCGGCCGTCGGATTGGGGACCAGAACCCCTTCCGGGAACAGGAGAACATGCGTCTCGCGGACCTTGTCGTAGGTGAGCCGCACCCCGCGCCGGAGCCGGGGAACCGAATCGGTGCCGATCGTGGTCATGACTTGGCTCCCGCACGCTCGATGGCGTCCAACATGGACCACAGCACGTCACACTTGAACGAAAGCGCCGCGATGGCCTTGTCCTGCTGCTCGCGTGTCACGCAGTGCTCGACGACGATGTCGACGGTCGCCTGGCCCTCGCCGGACACCGCGTCGATCCGGTTCGTGAAGTACGCCAGGTCGTCGCGGGCGATCCAGGAGTAGTTGGCGAGCATGTCGGCGACGCGTTTCTGCATGAGGTGACCGGCGAACATCTCGGTCAGCCCGGACGCGATCGCCTCGACCCACGGCTTGGTGCGCGCGAAGGTGACGTAGGCGTCGACGGCGAATCGGACCCCGGGTGCGAGGTGGCGTTCGTCGAGAACCTCTTCGCGGTCGAGCCCGACAGCCGTGCAAAGCCGAAGCCAGCGCTCGATTCCGCCGTCACCCGCGGCCGTTCCGTCGTGGTAGACGATCCGGTCCAGCCACTGGCGCCGGATCTCCGGCAGTGGGCAGTTGCTGATGATCGCCGCGTCCTTCTGCGGCAGCACGCACTGGTAGTAGTAACGATTCGCGGCCCAGATCTTCAGCTCGTGCTCGCTGAGGTCGCCGTCGTGCAGACGGTGGTGGAACGGGTGCGTTCCCCAGTAGCGGTGCGAAAGGCCGCGCAACGCGGCGACGAAATCGGTGCTGCTCATCGGCGTGGACAACGACTGCCTCCTGTGCTCCCGGGGAACTGGCGGAGAGCGGGGACCGGCTCTGCCCGGCCCCCGCCGGGTCGTCACTCCATGCGTGCCGCGTAAGCGGTGACCTCCATGGGGACCTCGTATTCGACGAAGTCCGGGGTGGTCCAGACCTCGGTGGGGGTGCTTTCGATCATGATGTACTCCTCGGATCATCAGTCGCCTCGGCTCAGGCGATCACCTGGAGAGCTCGGTATGAACACCGTCACAGTAAGAGCGACCGCCCCCGGAACGCCAGGTGTATGACCGAAGTCTGCACGTTATTCGTAAAGATCTCTGCCTATCGGTGTTCATGTTGGTGAATCAGGACGTGCAACACCCGGACGCTTACCTGGTGGCGGCTTCGAGCTCGGCGAGTGCGGTGTCGAGGTGGATCAGGATGCGCTGCAGGTGCGGGACGCTGCGGCGGCAGCCGGTGATGCCGAAGTCGAGGTTGTCACCGTTGCTGGTCAGCGTGATGTTGAGCGCCTGGCCGTCGAGCAGCACCGACGCCGGGTAGATGCCGTCGAGCTGGGCACCGTTCCAGTACATCTGCTTGCGCGGGCCCGGCACGTTCGAGATGACGATGTTGAACGGCGGCCGCGTGTTCTTGACGACGCCCGGGATCGGCGAAATACCGAGCGGGGCGACGTTGACCGCGGACAGTACGAGCGTCTGCAACGGTGTCAGCTCGGAGAACAGTCGCTTACCGTCCCGCATCGACTGGTGGATCGCGGTCAGGCGTTCGGCGGGGTCGGTCTTGTCGGTCGCGAGATTGCACAGCAACGCGCCGATGTTGTTGCCGGTGGCCTCGCCGGGGTCGGTCTTCCGGCGCAGCGACACCGGCACCATCGCCGTCATCGGCGCGTCGGGCAGCGCGCTGTGCTCGATGAGGTAGTCACGCAGGGCACCCGCGCACATCGCGAGCACGACGTCGTTGCGGGACATCCCGGCGTTCGCGGCGATCTTGCGGACGCGGTCGAGCGACCAGGACTGCGCGGCGAACCGCCTGGCACCGCCGATCGGCACGTTGAACATGGTCTTCGGAGCCTGCATCGGCAGCGTCAGCGTGTGCTCGCGGAAGGCTTCGTTGGCCACCTTGACCGCGGCGGGCGCGAGTCCGGCGACCTGGCTGAGCGTGCGTTGCGCGTTCTGGAACAGGGAACCGGACGCCCGCGCCGGACGCTTGGAGCCCGCCTCGCGGCGAGATCCCCAAGGCGGGGGACAGTCCATGTCGGCGGGGTCGTCGCTGAGCGTGCCCTGCAGCTGCCGCAGTGCCGAGACGCCGTCCATAAGGGAGTGATGGACCTTGGTGTACATCGCGAACCGGTTGTCTTGCAGGCCCTCGATGAGGTGGATCTCCCAGAGCGGCCGGTGGCGGTCCAGCAGCGTGCCGTGCCACCGCGATGTCAGCTCGAGCAGCTCGCGGATCCGGCCCGGCTGGGGCAGCGCGGAGTGGCGGAAATGGTAGTCGAGCTCGAGATTCGCGTCGGTCGTCCAGGCGACGTGACCGAGGGTGTTCACCGGCCTGGCCGGGCGGCGGCGGAAGACCGAACGCATGTTGTCGCTGTCGAGCAGGTTGCGGCGGACGTCCCGCAGGTAGTCCGGGCCGGCTCCGTCGGGTTTCTTGAACAGCTGAAGCCCGCCGACGTGCATGGGATGTTCGCGTGATTCCACGAGGAGGAACATCGAGTCGGTCACCGGCATCAAGGGCATCGAAGACCACCTTCCGTGCTACGGCGGCGTTGCCGAGACTTTTCACGCTGGGGGCGTGAGTCTACTCACACTGCTACGTTTGGTTGTGCGATCGACGCGGGGCGGCTGACCGGTTTTCGCTGGTCCAGACCTCTCGCCGGAACCTTGAGGGGTGGTTTGGGTGGATAGTGCCGAGCTGGTGGAAGTCACTTCGGAAGCCGAGCTGCGGGAGCTGGTCCCCGAGCCGATGGCGCGCGCGGCGAACAAGGCGCGCCCGCGGCTCCACGAGCTGGACCGCCAGTGGCTCGCCGCGTCGCCCTTCTGCCTGGTCGCGACGGCCGCCGCGGACGGCACCTGCGACGTCTCGCCGAAGGGCGATCCCGCCGGGGCCACCCTGGTACTCGACGACACCACGATCGCCATCCCGGAGCGACCCGGGAACAGGCGTCTGGACGGGTTCCTCAACGTGCTGACGAACCCGCACGTCGGGCTCCTCTACCTGATCCCCGGCCGCGGCGACACCTTGCGCATCAACGGCCGCGCCCGGCTCCTGCGCGACGCGCCGTTCTTCGACGACATGGTCGTCAAGGGGCATCGCCCGAAACTCGCGCTGCTGGTGGAGATCGAGGAGATTTTCCACCACTGCTCCAAAGCGTTCCTGCGTTCGTCGCTGTGGAAGCCGGAGACCTGGGACTCCGGTGATGTGCCGTCGCGGGCATGTATCGCGCAGACGCTGGAGTCGCCGGAGCAGTCCGTGGAGGACTTGGAGCGCTACTACGGCCCGGCGTACGCGAAGAAGCTCTACACCTGACGGTCACTTAACGCCCTGAAGTGCCACCATGGCAGGTGAGCGCGATGGTGGTTGCTGGATCGTTCAACGATCCACTACCCTCGCCCGGTGCCCAAACCCACTGGTGCCCAGCATCTCGCCGACACTCTGACGGCTCTCGGGGTCGAGGTCGTCTTCGGCCTTCCCGGTGTGCACAACCTCCCGATCTGGGAAGCCTTGGCACATACGGACATCCGCGTCATCGGCGTCCGTCACGAACAGACGGCCGGTTACGCGGCGGACGGTTATGCCCGCACCACGGGCAAGCTCGGCGTCGCGATCGTGACCACCGGGCCCGGCGCGGCCAACACGCTCGCCGCGGCCGGTGAGGCGAAGGCGTCCGGCGCGCCGATCCTGATCATCGCCACGGACATCCCGTCGACGCTGCGGCGGCCGGGTGTGGTCCGGGGCGTGCTGCACGAGACGTCCGACCAGCAGGCGATGTTCACCCCGGTCACCAAGGGCGGCTTCACCGTCATCAGCGCCGACGAGATCGCGACGACCGTCCGTGAGGCCGCGGAGCTCGCGATGCGGCCGCAGACCGGCCCGGTCTACCTGGGCATTCCGACCGACTTCCTCAAGGAGCCGGCCGCGACCCATCGGCGTAAGCCGGCGGCGCCGCCGGCTTTGGCGCTGCCAGACACGTTGGAGGCCGAGCGTCTCCTGATCGGCGCGAAGCGGCCGCTGATCTGGGCCGGCGGTGGCGCGCTGCGCTCGGGCGCCGGGCCCGCCATCGGCTTGCTGGCGGAGAAGCTCGCCGCGCCCGTGATCACCACGTTCGCCGCCCGCGGGCTGCTGCCGCCCGACCATCCGTGCCTGGCGCCGAACCCCGTCCACGCGCCCGAGGTCGGCGCGCTCTGGGACGAGGCCGACGTCGTGCTCGCCGTCGGCACCGACTTCGACGGCCTGATGACCCAGAACTGGGCCATGCCGCAGCCGCCGAAACTCATCGCGATCAACGTCGACGCGCTCGACGCGGCCAAGAACTACCCGCCCGACATCATGCTGCTCGGCGACGCCCGCGACACCGTCGAAGCGCTGGTCGTGCCCGAACGCCCGGGACTGCACGACCTGAGTGTGCGGCTGAAGAAGATCGGCGACAAGCTCCGCCACCGCGTCCGCGAAGAGGAGCCGCAGGCCGCGGATCTCCTGTCGACGCTCGAAGAAGTGGTCCCGAAGAATTCCGCGATCGTCGCCGACATGTGCGTCGCGGGTTATTGGGTCGGCGGGTTCCACCGCGTCCCGTCGCCCGGCAAGCTCGCCTATCCGATGGGCTGGGGCACGCTCGGCTACGGCTTCCCCGCGTCGCTCGGCGTCGCGGCGGCCGGGCAGGGGCGCACGATCTGCATCAGCGGTGACGGCGGATTCCTTTACGGCTGCGGGGATCTCGCCACGCTCGCGCAGGAGGAACTGCCGGTCACCGTGGTCGTCGTCGACGACGGTGGCTACGGAATGCTGCGCTACGACCAGGATCGGGAGAACCTGCCGCATCGCGGGGTCGACCTCGACAGCCCCGATTTCGTCGGCCTGGCAAGGTCTTTCGGTGTTCACGCGGAGCGGGTGTCCGGGTTCGGGCGCGCGTTCCGGCGGCTGCTGAGCGAGTTCATCGACGCCGACGAGCCGAACGTGCTCGTGGTGCGCGCGAAGCTCACGCCGCCGGTGAACACCTCCCCGCGCTGGTATCGGACGTGAGCGGGCTCCGCGTCGGAGTCGATATCGGTGGCACGTTCACCGACCTTTGCGTGCTGGACGAGACCGGGGTCGTCGCCGTCGGCAAAGTGCTGACGACGCATGACGAGCCCGCCCGCGCGGTGGAGGTCGTGCTGGTCGACACGCTGCGTGCCACCGGACTGTCCACTGAGGACGTCGAGCAGCTGGTGCACGGGACGACGCTGGTCACCAACGCGTTGATCGAGCGCAAGGGATCGCGGACGGCTTTGCTGGCGACGGCCGGGTTTTCCGACGTCCTGGAGATGCGCCGCGAACATCGGTACGAGCTCTACGACCTGCTCATCGAGCTGCCGACGCCGTTGGTGCCCCGGCACTTGCGCTTCGACGTGCCGGAGCGGATTCTCGCCGATGGTTCCGTGAGCACCCCGCTGGACGAGGGCTACGTCGAACGGCTGGGCCGCGAACTCGCCGAGCGCGGGATCGAAGCTGTCGCGATCTGTTTCCTGCACGCGTTCACGAATCCCGCGCACGAACGCCGAGCCGCCGAGATCCTGCGAAGCGTCGGCCTGCGGATCGCGGTCTCGTCCGAGGTCGTTCCCGAGATCCGCGAGTTCGAGCGGATGTCCACGACGGTCGCCAACGTCTACGTCCAGGATCTCACCGAGCGCTACCTGCGTGACCTCGAACGCCGCCTGCATCGCACGGGAGTTGTTCCGCCGCCGCACATCATGTTGTCCAACGGCGGAATAGCCACTGTGGACACCGCCGCCCGGTACCCGATCCGCATCCTGGAATCCGGACCGGCTGGGGGCGCGCTCGCCGCGGCCGCGTTCGGTTCGGCGTCAGGGGAGACCGACCTGCTCGCGTTCGACATGGGCGGTACCACGGCGAAACTGTGCATGATCACCGGCGGCGCCCCGCTGGTGACCCACGAGTTCGAGGTCGACCGGAAGTACCGGCTGCTGCCCGGGTCCGGGTTGCCGGTGAAGGTCCCGGTGACGGACATGATCGAGATCGGCGTCGGCGGTGGGTCGATCGCGCGGATCGACTCGCTCGGCCTGCTCACCGTCGGTCCCGATTCCGCGGGCTCCGAGCCTGGTCCCGCGTGCTATGGCCGGGGCGGCACCGAGCCCACGGTCACCGACGCGGATCTCGTGCTCGGTTACCTCGACCCGGGCTACTTCCTCGGCGGCACAATGGCTTTGGACGCCGACGCGGCCCGTGAAGCCATCCGGGTCCGCATCGCCGAGCCGTTGGGCGTCAGCGTCGAGGAAGCGGCGTACGGGATCCATGCCAGCGTCAACGAGGACATGGCGAACGCGGCCAGGGTGCACGCCGTCGAGCGTGGCAAGAACCCGGCGAAGCTGCCACTGTTCACTTTTGGCGGGGCGGGTCCCGTGCATGGTGCCGGGGTCGCGCGAGCTCTGGGCGCACCGCGGGTCGTCGCGCCTCCGGCCGCCGGGGTGATGAGCGCGGTCGGGTTCCTGACCGCGCCGCTGGCGTTCGACTTCGTGCGTTCGGCGCGCGCGAATGTGCTGGACCTGACCTGGGAACAGGTCGACGCGCTCTTCGCCGAGATGGAACTCGAAGGCACGGAGCTGCTCAAAGCGTCCGGAGTGGACGGTTCGGAGATCACCCACGGCCGGGTCGCCGAGATGCGGTATTCCGGGCAGGGCTACGAGATCCGCGTACCGGTGACGGTCGGTGCGGCGAACTGGCCTGACGCACTGATCGACGATTTCGGCACGACTTATCGGGCGCTGTACCAACGCAGCGGACCGGATGTGTCGGTCGAGGTCCTGAACTGGCGGGTCGTTTCCTCCGGTCCGGTGCCCGAGGTGGCGTTGCGGCTCAAGACCGGGGACGCCGAAGGTGAGGCGCGTAAGGGTTCCAGGTCCGCGTACTTCTCTGTCGCGGGTGGATTTGTCGACACCGCGGTGTTCGACCGGTATCGGCTGAAGCCGGGCGTGCGCGTCGGCGGTCCGGCCATTGTGGAAGAACGTGAGTCCACTGTGGTCGTCCCGCCGGGCGCTTCCTGTGTTGTGCGTGAGGACTCCAGCCTGGTGGTGACGGTATGACCGCCGACGCATTCTTTCCCGCGGAGGCGGCATCCGGCGCCGATCCGATTCTGGTCGGCGTCATCGGCAACCGGCTGCGGTCGATCCTCGCCGAACAGCAGAACGCGCTCGTCAACACCGCGTTTTCTTCGGTGGTCCGGGAATCGCTGGACCTGGCGTGCTCGGTGTTCGACTCCCATGGCGAGATGATCGGCCAGTCCGTCGGCGGCACTCCCGGTCACATCAACGCGATGGCGACCGGGATGCATCATTTCGTCGCCGCGTATCCGCCCGAGAAGCTCGAACCCGGGGACGTGCTGCTCACCAACGACCCGTGGCAGACGGCCGGGCAGATCAACGACATCACCGTGGCCACCCCGGTTTTCCTGCGCGGCACGCTGGTCGCGTGGTTCGCGTCCTGCTGCCACGCGCCGGACATCGGCGGACGGCTGGTGTCGGCGGAAGCCAACGAGGTCTTCGAAGAGGGCCTGCGCCTGCCGATCATGAAGTTCCTCCGCGCGGGCGAGGTCAACGCTGATCTCGAACTCCTGATCCGCGCGAACGTCCGCACGCCCGAAGAGACGATCGGCGACCTCTACGCGCAGGTCACCGGCAACGAGGTCGGCGCGGCGAGTTTGGTGCGGCTGCTGGACGAATTCGGGCTCGACTCGATCGACCCGGTCGCCGCCGAGATCATGAACCGGTCCGAGCGCGCCCTGCGGGACGCGCTGGCCAACCTGCCCGACGGCGTCTACACCAGCGAACTGGCGACCGACGAAGACATCGTGCTCAAGGCGAAGGTCACGATCGCGGGTGAGGACATCCACGTCGACTTCGCGGGCTCGTCACCGCAAAGCCGCCGCGGGATCAACGTCGTCCTCAACTACACCCGGGCGTATGCCTCTTTCGCGATCAAAGCGGCGATTTCGCCCGAGGTGCCGCATAACGCGGGCTCGTTCCGCCCGGTCCACGTCACCGCGCCCGCGGGTTCCGTGCTCAACTGCGATCCTCCGGCGCCGGTCGCCTCGCGGCATCTCATCGGGCACTTCCTGCCGTCGCTCCTGCTCAGTGCGTTGCACGAAGCCCTGCCCGGCAACGGATCGGCCCACAGCGCCGACGCGTTGTGGATGACGATCTGGCGCGGGGCCGACGCGGGCGGCCGGGAGTTCATGCTCAACGTGTTCCAGACCGGCGGGATCGGCGCCCGTGCCACCAAGGACGGGCTGAACACGACCGGTTTCCCGAGCGGCCTGCGCTCGACGCCGACCGAAGTGATCGAGACGATGGCACCGCTGGTCCAGCGGGAGCGGGTGCTGCGCGTCGACTCCGGTGGGGCCGGGCGTCAGCGCGGCGGGCTCGGCCAGTCCACCACGATGGCCGCGCGCGGGGAGATCTCGTGGAGCGTCAACGGCAACATCGACCGCACGCGCAGACCGGCATCGGGCGTGGACGGCGGTGGCGAAGGAACCGTCGGCAGATTCGGGCTCACCCAGGGAGGCGATCTACCGGGCAAAACTCGCGTGACACTGAGAGGATCTGACGTCGTCGACGTCGTCCTGCCGGGAGCGGGCGGTTACGGCGATCCGCACGAGCGGGCGGTGGGCGCGGTGCTCGCGGACGTGGTCGACGGATACGTGTCGATCGAGGCCGCTCGCACGCGGTACGGCGTCGAGATTCAGTACACCGGCAAGGCGGACGCGCTCGTCCGGCTGCCGGAGGATTACCGCGTTGACGAGCGGGCCACATTGTCGTTGAGGAAAAAAGGAAAAGCGACACAGTCGTTGAGGGGAAAGGGACAGTAATGGGCCGGTTGGACGACAAGGTCGCGGTGGTTTTCGGCGGAGCGCGGGGGATCGGCCTCGCTACGGTGAAGGAGTTCCTCGCCGAGGGCGCCACGGTGTTCGCGAGTGACATCCGCGAGCCCGCCGAGAAGCTCGACTACGTCAACTACACGCACACCATCGTCGACGCGACCGATGAGCTCCAGGTCAGCCAGTTCGTGCTCGAAGTGCTGACCAAGGCCGGCCGGATCGACGTGCTGTTCAACAACGTCGGCATCCACCTCGGGAAATCGCTGGCGGACACCACCCTCGACGAGTTCGACCACATCTTCGCGCTCAACGTGCGGGCCGCGTTCCTCGGCACCCGCGCGGTGCTGCCGCACATGATCGATCGCAAGGCGGGCAGCATCATCACGACGTCGTCCAACGGCGGGGTGATGGGCCGCCCCGGCGACCCGGTCTACAACGCCACCAAGCACGCGCTGGTCGGCATGATGAAGTCGCTCGCCGTCGCGCACGCGCACCAGGGGATCCGGGTCAACACCGTCAACCCCGGCGCGATCGACACGGACATGCTGCGCAGCACGCTGGCGTCGCCAGAAGACTTCGAGGCCAAGCAGCACCAGCTCGTCGCGAGCACCCCGGCGGCGCGGGTCGGCGAGGCGTGGGAAGTCGCGAAGGCCGTAGTTTTCCTCGCCAGTGACGAATCCCGGTTCATCAGCGGGATCGTGCTGCCGATCGACGGCGCGAAGTCGGCCGGCGCGATGCCCGGTAACCGCTATAGCTTGGACTTCGAACTCGGCGTGCGGTAGCGGCCATGTCTACTCAGGACGCCGCCGAGGCGCTGCAGGAAGACAGACATCTGCTGGAACGCAGTGGTACCGCGGAACGGGTCGCGGGGATCCTGCGCCAGCGCATCACCGAAGGCGTTTTCCTGCCGGGGACAAAGCTTTCCGAACCCGCGATCAGCACCGCGCTCGGGGTCTCGCGCAACACGCTGCGCGAATCATTCCAGCTGCTGGCGCATGAACGCCTCGCGATCCACGAGCTGAACCGCGGGGTTTTCGTGCGGGAGCTGACCGCGGACGACATCGGCGACCTCTACGCTGTCCGGCGGCTCGTCGAATGCGGCGCGGTGCGCCGGGCCGCCGAGCTGATGGAGCTGGACCTCACCGCGGTCGAACAAAGTGTCGCCGACGGCCGCGAAGCCGCCGCGCTACAGGACTGGATCGCCGTGGGGACGGCGAGTATGGGCTTCCACCAAGGTGTCGCGGACCTCGCCGCCAGCGAGCGGGTCAGCACGACGATGCGTCAGGTACTCGCCGAGACACGGCTGTTCTTCGTGCTGACCGAAAACACGCGCGGGTTCTTCGAGCCCTACATCGCGCGGCACCACAAGATCGTGAAACACCTGGAGCGTAAGCGGTTCGACCTCGCCGAGCAGGCGCTGGACCGTTATCTCCGTGACGCCGAGAAACAGTTACTCCTCGCGTATCAACGCAAAGGAACCTCGGGCGTGTAGAAAGACAGTAGTTGTGTCGGGCAGTGTCGCCGGTCAGAGGGAGTGTTCGTTCGATGCGTGATGTTCTTTATCTAGACGGCAAATGGATCGCCTCCACCTCCGCCGAAACGCTGGACGTGGTCAACCCGGCGACCGAGGAAGTCATCGACCGCGTTCCCGCGGGTACCGCCGAAGACGTCGACGCCGCTGTCATCGCCGCGCGGCGCGCTTTCCCGGCGTGGGCCGCGACGCCGGTCGAGCAGCGCTGCGCGTACATCGGCGCGATCTCCGCGAAGCTGAAGGAACGGCTGCCCGAGATCGCCGAAACCATCTCCAAGGACATGGGCTGCCCGCTCAAGATCGCGCAGCAGGTGCAGGTCGGAGCGCCGATGATGGTGTCGGCGAGTTTCGCCGATCCCGCCGTCGTGCCGCAGCTGGCCGAAGAGGTCGGCAACTCGCTGATCCTGCGCGAGCCGATCGGGGTCGTCGGCGCGATCACGCCGTGGAACTACCCGCTGCACCAGATCGTCGCGAAGGTCGCGCCAGCGCTCGCCGCCGGCTGCACCATCGTGCTCAAGCCGAGCGAGGTCGCGCCGCTGGCCGCGTACCTGTTCGCCGAGATCGTCGAGGAAGTCGGCGTGCCCGCCGGGGTTTTCAACATGGTCAGCGGTCTGGGCCCGGTCGTCGGCGAGGCCATCGCCGCGCACCCGGACGTCGACATGGTGTCGTTCACCGGTTCCGCTCGCGCGGGTTCCCGGGTTTCGGAAGTCGCGGCGCCGACGGTCAAGCGGGTCACGCTCGAACTCGGCGGCAAGTCGCCGAACGTGATCCTGCCGGACGCCGACCTCGCGACGGCCGTCAAAGCCGGGGTCAACAACGCTTATCTCAACGGTGGCCAGACCTGCACCGCGCTCACCAGGATGATCGTGCACCGCGACCAGCGCGACGAAGTGGTGGCGCTGCTCAAGGGCGTCGCCGAGAAGTTCATCGCGGGCGATCCGCTCGACGCGTCGACGCGGCTCGGGCCGATGGTTTCCGCGGTGCAGCGCGACAGGGTGCGCGGGTACATCGACAAGGGCGTCGCCGAGGGCGCGACCCTCGTCACCGGGGGCTCGGAAGCTCCCGACGGCATGGGGACCGGTTTCTACGTCCGTCCCACGGTTTTCGCCGATGTCACCTCGGACATGACGATCGCGCGTGAGGAGATCTTCGGGCCGGTGCTCGCCGTGCTGACTTACGAAACCGAAGACGAGGCTGTCGAGATCGCCAACGACACGGCTTATGGCCTCGCGGCGGGTGTTTGGGCGGGCGACGTCGAGCACGCGACAGCCGTCGCGAAGCGGATCCGCGCCGGTCAGGTCACTGTCAACGGTGGAGCGTTCAACCCGGTGGCGCCGTTCGGTGGCTACAAGCAGTCGGGCAACGGGCGCGAGCTGGGCCGGTTCGGGTTGGACGAGTTCTTCGAGATCAAGGCCATCCAGCGGTAGACGTGGGGTTCCGCCTGCTATAGACCCAGTGGATGGTGGAAAGTAACCCTCGCCCCGGCACTAGCCGGCGGAATTTTCTCACGGCGTCGGCGGCCGTCCTCGGGGCTTCGGCCGCGATGGGCCACACCGCCCAAGCGGCCGAAGACGGCTCGGGACGGGTCTGGCCGCCGGGACCTGGTGTGCGCACCCGGCCGCAGGCGCCGGATCGTGAGCTGAGATCGCTCCTCGCGGAGTTGGACGAGCGCCGGATGGAGGCTTCCGTCCGGCGGCTCGTGTCGTTCGGCACGCGCCACACGCTGTCGAGCCAGACCGATCCGCAGCGCGGGATCGGTGCGGCGCGTGACTGGATTTTCGCCGAGCTGCAGCGGTACGCGGCGACTTCGGGCGGCCGGATGACGGTGGAATTGCAGTCGTACGTCCAGCCCGCCGGGCCGCGGATTCCCGTCCCCACCACGATCACCAGCGTGGTCGCGACCTTGCGGGGTTCGGTCGCGCCCAACCGCGTCTACGTGGTCGCCGGGCATTACGACTCGCGGGTCACCGACGTCATGAACGCCACCAGCGACGCTCCCGGCGCGGACGACGATGCTTCCGGGGTGGCGGCGGTGCTGGACATGGCCCGCGTGATGGCCACGCGTGCGCCCGAGGCGACGATCGTCTTCGCCGCGGTGGCCGGCGAGGAACAGGGCCTTTTCGGCTCGGACTACCTGGCGAAACAACTGAAAGCCGCCGGTGCCGACGTCCAGGGCATGTTCACCAACGACATCGTCGGCAGCAGCACCGCCGACGACGGCACGAAGGACCCGCACGTCGTCCGGCTGTTCGCGGAAGGCGTTCCGACGTCGGAAACCCCGGCGCAGGCCGCGACCCGGCAGTCCGTCGGCGGCGAGAACGACTCGCCGAGCCGTCAGCTCGCGCGGTTCGTCACCGAGGTGGCGGACAACAGCGCCACGGACATGAACGTCGAGGTTGTCTACCGGCGAGACCGGTACCTGCGCGGTGGTGACCATATTTCCTTCCTGCAGCAGGGGTTCCCGGCCGCGCGGTTCACCGAGCCGCATGAGGACTACGCACACCAGCACCAGGACGTCCGCTTCGAAAACGGTGTCCAGTACGGGGATCTGGTCGAGTTCTGCGATTTCCGTTACCTGGCAAGGGTCGCCAGGGTGAACGCGGCCGCGGTGTGGTCGCTGGCCATCGCGCCGGGCACGCCCAAGGGCGTCAAAATCCGCACGAGCAGGCTGACCAACGAGACCGACCTCGTCTGGGAGCGGGGCACCGAGCCGGATCTGGCGGGGTACGAGATCGTGTGGCGTCCGACCACCGAGCCCACTTGGACGCACGCGATCCCGGTCGGCGAGGTCACCGCGTACACCGTGGCGCTGTCGAAGGACAACGTGTTCTTCGGGGTGCGGGCGATGGACCGGGCCGGTCACCGGAGTCCCGTCGGTTTCCCGGTGCCCGCTCCGTGACGTAGCGTGCGACCGTTGGACGGCGTCAAGGTTCTCGACCTGTCAAGGATCCTGGCTGGGCCGTACTGCACCCAGTACCTCGGCGAGATGGGCGCCGACGTCGTCAAGGTCGAACCGCCGGGGCACGGCGACGACACGCGGAACTGGGGGCCGCCGTTCGTCGGCGAGACCGACGAAGCGGTGTACTACCTGGCGGCGAACCGGAACAAGCGCGGGATCGTGCTCGACCTGAAGAGTGAGCGCGGTCAGGAAGCTGTTCGCCGGTTGGCGGCCTCGGCGGACGTGCTCGTCGAGAACTTCCGGCCCGGGACGCTGGAGAAATGGGGTCTCGGCTACGAGAGCCTGTCGGCGGTGAACCCGCGGCTGATCCACCTGTCGATCACCGGGTTCGGGCAGACCGGGCCGTACCGCGACCGGCCGGGCTACGACCTCGTCGCGCAGGCCATGGGCGGGGTGATGGACCTGACCGGCGAAGCCGACGGCCCGCCCGCGAAGGTCGGCCTGCCGGTGGCGGACCTGAACGCGGGGACCTGGGGGATCATCGGCGTGCTGATGGCGTTGCAGGCGCGGCATCTCACCGGGCGCGGGCAGTACCTCGATGTGTCCCTTTTGGACACTCAGCTGGCCTGGCATGTTTACGCCGCCGGCGCGACGTTTTACGACGCGCCGAGGCCGCGGCGGATGGGGTCCGCGCATCCGAGCATCGTGCCGTACCAGGCTTATCAGGTCGCCGACAGCTGGCTGATCATCGCCATCGGCAGCGAGAAACTGTGGCGGGCGTTCTGCGGGGTGCTCGGGTTGGGGATCGCCGAGGAGCCGCGGTTCGTGACGAACGCGGCTCGGGCGGCGCACCGGGACGAGCTGAACGCGATGTTGTCGGCGGTCTTGGTGACGAAGCCGGCCGACGAGTGGATGAAGATCTTCGACGCGGCGAGTATCCCGGCGGCGCCGATCAACACTGTGGACGATATTTACGCGGATCCGTGGGCGGCTGAGCGGGAGCAGATCGTGCGGCTGCCGCATCCGGGCATGGGGACCTATGTGGGGACGGGATTTCCGGTGAAGGCGTCGGACACCCCCGCGCGGCCGACGTCGGCGCCGCCGCTGCTCGGGCAGCACACGGCGGAGGTGCTGGCGGAGGCCGGGTACACGGCCGAGGAGATCGCCGGGTTCCTGGAGGGTTAGGGCCGGGCCAGGCGCGCGCGGGGGATCAGGGTAAGGATGGGGAGGACTACGTGAACCGAGGAGGACTGACGATGGTGACAGAGCAGCCGGGGAACCCGTTGTGGCATCCGTTCGCCGACATGGGGGCGGTCGACGGTGATCGCATGGTCATCACCCGTGGCGAGGGGTCGTATGTCTGGGACGACCAGGGCACGCGGTACTTCGACGCGACGGCGTCGCTCTGGTACGCGAACTTCGGGCACGGGCGTGAGGAGATCACGCAGGCCGTGAGCGAACAGCTGCGCAAGCTCGACTCGTACAACCTGTTCGGTTACTACGCGAACGAGCCGGCGCTCAGGCTGGCGGAGCGGGTTTCCGCGCTGGCGCCGACGCCGGGGTCGAAGGTGTTCTTCGGGTCCGGCGGCGCGGACGTCATCGACACGGCGGCGAAGGTCGCTCGCGCGCACTTCTTCCACACCGGGCGGCCCGAGAAGGTGCATCTCATCGGGCGGACCCAGGGGTATCACGGGACGCACGGGTTCGGCACGGCCGTCGGCGGGATCGCGGCGAACGCGGTCGGGTTCGGGCCGTTGCCGGGGCCGGTTTCGCATGTGCCGTACGACAGCGCGGAGGAGTTGGAGGCCGAGATCGTCGGTGTCGGGGCGGACAAGGTGGCCGCGTTCTTCTGCGAGCCGGTGATCGGCGCCGGGGGCGTGCTGCTGCCGCCGGACGGGTACATCGAGGCTGTCGCGGAGATCTGCCGACGCCACGACGTGCTGTTCGTGGCTGACTGCGTGATCGCCGGGTTCGGCAGGCTCGGCACGTGGTTCGGGATCGACCGGTGGCCGGTTCAGCCGGACATGATCACCGTGGCCAAGGGCATCACCGGCGGCACCATCCCGCTGGGCGCGCTGATCGTGGCGCCGCGCGTCGCCGAGCCGTTCTTCACCGGCAAGCCGGGCGCGCCGATCCTGCGGCACGGCGCGACCTACGCCGGGCACCCGGTCGCGTGCGCGGCGGGCAACGCCACTTTGGACCTCTACGAGCGTGACGGCCTGATCCCGCGTGGCCGCGAGCTGGAGAAGCCGCTGGCCGACGCACTCGCGGGGCTCGCCGGCCATCCACTCGTCGGCGAAGTCCGGGCAGGCCTCGGTTTCCTGGCCGCCGTCGACCTCGCGCCGGAGGTCTTCGCCGCCAACGCGGGCGCGGTGGGCCTCTGGCAGCGGGCCGCCCGGGAGGAGGGCTTGCTGATGCGCCCACTCGCGAAGGGACTCGCCATGTCCCCGCCGCTCATCGCCGGTGACACCGAGCTCGACCTGCTCGCGACCGGTCTCCCGCGCAGCCTCGACCGCCTCGCGAAGACCCTCGCCTAGAGAAAGCCTTCCCCATCAGTCGACAGCTTTGTGGGGCCCTGGCGGGCCATCGTGAGCGGTGGACCCTGCGAGAGAGGCACTTTCGTGAGAAAGCGCGCCGTGTCGTGCCCCCAATGCGGCGTTGGGGGCATTGAACGACCCCAACGCCGCATTGGGGTACTTCCAAGCCCACCCCGTCCGGCGTGCACCATCAAGGCAGACACTGCCTCGGCTCGGTTTTCCCGTCCGTCCCGACCAGCGTGACCGCGAAATCGGCGGTGTTCGACGGCCGGGCGGTCGCGAGCGCGGTGCAGGTCAGTTGCGACACGGCGAGCTGGGGCAGGTCGAGCACGGGGAACGACACCTTCACGATCGGGATGTCGTCGTAGGACACCGACGCCTTCGAGGACGTCGTGGGCAGGAAGGTCGTGGCCCCGTTCGCGCGTTCGGTGCTGGTGGGCCCCTTCAGCAGCAGGTCGAGCGCCACGGGGATGCTCGAGGAGCTCGGCGTCTGCCGGGACAGGCCGGTGAGCCTGCCGTTGATGACGAAGTAGAGGATCACGTAACCGGTGGTGCCGCGGTCGTCGGGGAGGCCCGGCGCGTCCCCCGCGTTGATCACGCCCGTCGGCTGCACCCCGCAGGCGGTGACGGCCAGCAGCGTCATGAAGGCGGCGAAGCGGCGCACGCTCATGGGAGCCGCCGGATCAGGGGCAGTGTCAGCACGAATTTCGCGCCGCTGCCGGTGTTCATGGCCTTGATGGTGCCGCCGTGCAGCCTGGCGTTCTCGAGTGCGATGGCCAGGCCCAGCCCGCTGCCCTCGGAGCGCGCGCGGGAGCTGTCGGCCTTGGAAAACCGGTCGAAGACGTGAGGCAGCACAGCCGGGTCCATGCCAGGGCCGTGATCGGTGACCTCGAACGTGACCGTGGTGCCGTTGTCGCGCAACCGCAGCTCGACGGGTGGCTCGCCGTGCCGGAGCGCGTTGCCGACCAGGTTGGCCACGATGATGTCGAGCCGCCGCCGGTCCGCCCACGCGGTGATCCCGGCGGGCAGGTCGGCGACCAGGTCGTCGCTGAACCGCCAGCCGCGGGCGTCGAGACTGTCCTTGATCGCCGTCGGCAGCTCCCATTCGTCCAGCTGCAGTTCCGCGCGGCCGGCGTCGAACCGCGAGATCTCGACGAGGTCCTGGACCAGCCGGGTGAGCCGCCGCGTCTCCTCCGACACCAGCCGTGCCGCGACGGCGGTGTCCGGCGGCAGGCTGGCGGCGTCCTCGTCCAGCACGTCGGTGACCGCGGTCATGGCGGCCAGCGGGGTCCGGAGCTCGTGCGAGACATCGGCGACGAACCGCCGCGCGTCGGCCTCCATCCCGCGCAGCTCACCGACGGTCCGTTCCAGCTCTCTCGCCGTGCCGTTGAAGGTATGGACCAGTTGTGCCAGCTCGTCCGACCCTCTCGCCCGCAGATGGACGTCGAGCTTCCCGTCCCCGAGCTGACGGGCCGCGGTGTTGAGCTCGCGTACTGGCCGCAATACTCCTCTGGCGGCGAGCAAGGCCAGCGCGATGGCCAGTGGCAACGCCAGCGCCGCCGTCTGCCACGCGGATCGCGCGAGTTCCTCGATGGCGACCTGCTGAGAGGACAAAGACGTGACGGTGTAGACCTCCAGCCCGGTCGGTGCGGGCAGGCCGTTCGCGCCCCGGCCGCGCACCGTGGTGCCGACCACGAACAACGGCTGCCCGTAACGGAACACCCGCTGGAAGACCAGCTGAGAGCGCCCCGAAACCTCCGCCCGTAGCTCCGGCGGGATCTCCGAAAGACTCGGGCCGCCCGTCGACTGGAGATTCTTGTAGACCACCACGGCCGAGGACTTCAGCGAAGCCGCGAAGTCGTCGAGGCTCTGTTGCGTCGGCGGCAGTGTCAGGTTCGGCGCGAACAGGGTGATCTGGTCCTTCAGCCGGTTCATCGTCTGATCCTGGAACCCGGCGAGGATCGTGGTGCGGGCGGAGACGTAACTCGCGCCCGCCGCGGCCGTCGCGCCGACGAGGGTCACCAGTGCGAACGCGGCGATGAGCCTGGGCCGCAGCCCGGAAAGCCGGAGCCTCACGCGGTTCGGCTTCACGAGCGGCCGAAGCGGTAGCCGAACCCGCGGACGGTCTGGACGTACTCCGGTTTGGCAGGCACGTTCTCGATCTTGGCCCGCAGCCGCTGGACACAGGCGTCGACGAGCCGCGAGTCGCCGAGGTAGTCGTGGTCCCACACCGCGGAGAGGATCTGCTGGCGGCTGTACACCTGGCCGGGCGTCCGAGACAGCTCCAGCAGCAGTTTCAGCTCGGTCGGGGTGAGCGGCACCGGGTTCCCGTTCCGCGTCACGACCAGTCCCGCGCGGTCGATCACCAGGTCGCCGTGGGTTTCCCCGGTGGGCTGCCCGTTGACGGGCCGTTCGCTGACCGCGCGCCGCAGCACCGCGCGGATCCGCGCGTCCAGGACCCCGGGCTGTACCGGCTTGACCACGTAATCGTCGGCCCCGGCTTCGAGCCCGGCGACGACGTCGAAATCGTCGCTGCGGGCGGTCAGCATGATGATCGGCACCTCCGCCGACGAGCGCATGCGGCGGCACGTCTCGAAGCCGTCGATCCCGGGCAGCATGAGGTCCAGCACCACGATGTCGGGATGCTCGGTGTGCAACAGCTCCAGCCCGATCTCCCCGGATTCGCCGGCGTGCACCACATGTCCCTGACGCCGCAAGGCGAGCTGAAGCCCCTGCCTGACGGCGCGGTCGTCCTCGACCAACAAAACCACTGCCACCCCGCCATTATTCGGAAATCGCCAGTCGGACGCGACTCGACCTGGTTCTGTAGCGAAACCATGACATTGTCCGCACAGGATCCATAAATCTCCGACGCAGAATCGGGTTCATGGTCGTCATCACTTCGGAACCCGCAAGGCAGGAACGCCAAACCCCTGAACCCACAAGCAAAACTGTGCTCACCCAAGCAGCGCCCGCACGGCACCGCTTCCGAGGAATGCGGCGCGCGTCACCGATGGAACTCTCCCTCGCGGGTGCGCTGGGTTTCGGTGCCGCGTTCCTGTTGTCCTATTTCGTCTTCGTCCGCACGACCGGCGGGCAGGCGGCGGAGAACGGGGTGGTGCGCAGCGCGCAGTCCGGTCTCTCGTCCACGTCGGACTGGGCGATACCGCTGCGTGACGGGGACAAGATCGCGGTGCTCTGCGCGGCCGCCGTCCTGCTGATGGTGATCGCCCTGCTGCGACGCCGGTTCGCGCTGGCCGCCGCCGGTTCCGCGGTGCTGGGCGGCTCGCTCCTGGTCGCGCACGTGCTGAAGATGTACGTCTTCGACCGGCCGCCGCTCACCGGCGGTGGTTCGGTGGCCACGCACAACAGCTTCCCGAGCGGACATGTCACCGCCGCGATGGCCATCGTGCTGGCGATCGCGCTCGTGGTGCCACAGCGGGCGCGGCCGTTCGTGCTCGTACCGGGCGCGCTCGGTGTCGCGTGGGTCGCTTCGGCCACCATCGCGCTCGGCTGGCACCGGCTGAGCGACACCATCGGCGGCGGGTTTCTCGTCGCGACGATCTGCTGCCTGGTCGCCGCCGCGCTGCACGCGTCGAACCGCGAACGTGGCGAGCGGGCCGGTCGTGTCCCCGTCATCGCCGCGCTGATCCTGCCGTCCGTGCTGGTGGGAGCGCTTTACGCGGTGTCGCGAACGGCGACTTCGGACAACGCTCAGCTCGTCGGCGCGGTCATCCTCGCCGCCGCTTCGGGCCTGCTTGTGGTGTTGCTGACGTATTGGGTGCTACCCAAGAGCGTCTAGGGGGTGCGCTGAAACCTCGATGACACGCAAGACCACTAACATTGCCATGTGCGGGATTGATTCGAGGCCTGCCTGCGTTGAGTACTGGGACGAGGCACTCGCACATGAGCGGTAGGAGGACTTGGTGGCGCAGGATCCGGAGGATCTGTACGAGGTGGACTCGGATGTCCCCGATCTGAACGGGGCCGTCCTGCTGCACCACTTCGACGGCTTCATGGACGCCGGATCCGCTGGTCAGCTGGTCGCCGAGCACCTGCTCGCCCGGCTGGAGCACCGGGTCGTCGCGCGCTTCGACGTCGACGGCCTGATCGACTACCGCGCCCGCCGCCCGCCGATGACCTACGCGATCGACCACTGGGAGAGCTACGACGCCCCCGAGCTGGTCATCCACCTGCTTCACGACACCGACGGAGCGCCGTTCCTGCTGCTCACCGGCCCCGAGCCGGACAGTCGCTGGGAACTGTTCATCGTCGCGGTGCGGTCGCTGATCGAGCGCTGGGGTGTCCGCCTCACGGTCGGTTTCCACGGCATCCCGATGGGCGCGCCGCATACCCGGCCGCTCGGCGTCACCGCGCACGCGACGCGCGTCGAGCTGATCGGCGAGCACCAGCCGCTGCCCAACCGCATGCAGGTCCCGAGCAGTATTTCGGGCCTCATGGAGCTGCGCCTCGGCGAGTCCGCCCACGACGCGCTGGGCTTCGCCGCCCACGTGCCGCACTACCTGGCACAGGCTTCGTACCCGGCCGCCGCGGTCCTGATCCTGGACTCGCTCGTGAAGGCCACCGGCCTGACGCTGCCCGACGCCGACCTGCGGGAATCCGCCCGCCAGGCCGACGCGGAGATCGACAGGCAGGTCGCCGAGTCCGACGAGGTCGCGGACGTCGTGCGCGCGCTCGAGCGCCAGTACGACACGTTCGTCGAGGCTTCGGGGCGGGACAGTCTCTTGGCCGAGTCGGTCGAGCACATGCCGACGGCCGAAGAGCTGGGCACGCAGTTCGAGCGGTTCCTCGCCGAGCAGCAGGGCCACGGCGGAGAGTCCCCGGACCACTGAGCAAACTTTCGTCGCGGAGATGACCTTAGTGGTCACGACCGGACGTTCGTTGGGGTCTCGACGGCCCAGCTTCCCGCTGGACGCACGGCCGGAAGACCCGAGTACAACACCGGTACGAGGATCTTCCGGCCGCGCGCCCAGCAGAAACCTGAATCCGCCGAATACTCCCAACGAACGGCCAGTCGCAACCACTTAGACTCGCAAGGTGTCTGAAGATTCCACAGCTCTGGCCGGCCTCGACGACGTTCCCTGGGCGGAGCTTCCGCTGAACTCCCGTTCCGCCGAGGACATCCCCGGGATGCTGCGTGCGGTAGCCGACCCCGAAAAGGGGGACGTCGCCTGCTGGGAGCTCGACGCGGCGCTGGTCAGGCAGGGTTCGCTGGCCTGGCCGGTGGTGATCGCGGTGCTGCCGTTCCTGGTGCGGCTCGCGGCGGACGAGAAGGTGACCTGCCGCGCGGAGATCCTCGGCCTGCTCATCATGCTGACCGCCGACGAACCCGACGATCCGCAGTGGAACGACGCCTGGGCCGAGGCCGTGCCGGTGCTCGGCATGCTGCTCGACGACGCCGACCCGATGGTCCGGCAGACCGTGGTCGAGGCGTTGTCGATCACCGACGACGTCAAGGGCACCATCTGGCGGGCTTTCCAGTGGCGCTGGACGGCCGAGACCGATCGCGCGGTGCGGCTCAATCTGGTGCTGGCCGTCGGTGACCTGGCGCCGCCCGGCGTCGAAGCCTGGCTGGCGGAGCGACTGAGCGACCCCGACCGGCAGATCCGGCTCGCCGCCGCGCTGTCGTCCCGGCCGGAACAGCATCTCGACGTGCTCATCGACGCGCTGAGTGAACCGGATCTCGACGTCTGGCGCGGGGTGCACGCGGTCGACATGGACGCGGCCGGGGTGGTCAGCTGGGCGGGTTCCACCCTCGGTGAGGACGTCCCGGGCCGGGTTCGGCTGGTCACCGGGCTGATCGGGCACGAAGATCCCCGGCGCCGGCTGGGCGCGTTGTACGCGGCCGCGGCGCTGCTCAACGAGCGCCGTTCCGTGGTGAGCGCGCTCCTGCCGATGATCGCGCCGCTGCTCGAAGACGCCGAGATCGAAATCCGGGCGCTGGCCGTCCAGCTCGTGGCCGGGCTCGGGCCGGAAGCATCCGCGTACGCCGACGAACTGGCCGCGATGCTCGGTGACGAGACGATCGCGCGCGGCGACGTCCAGTTCGCCGACCTCGCGCTGTGGGGTCTCGCGCGGATGGGCGATTCCCGTTGTGTGGCACCACTTCTGGCCCGTCTGGAGGGTGACAGGCTCGGATATTCGTACTACAGCGTCGGTTTCCCGCGTGACAGCGGCACGCTGATCGAGGTTCCCGGTATCCACGAGGTGCTCTTCGACGTCCCGCAGTTCGCCGACGAGCTGCTCCGCGGCGTCGCCAGGCGCCTGATCGTGGGCGACCACCTGCACGCCTGGCGGCCGTTCGCCGAGGTCGTCGCCGCTTGGGGACCGGCCGCGGCCAAGGCCGTCACCCAGGTCCGCCCGTTGCTGTACTCCGAGGCGCCGTCCTGGGCCGCCGAGGCACTGGCCGCGATCGGACCGGCGGGCGCGCCGACGAAACGGCTGCTGCGCAAACTCGCCGAGAACCCCGAAATCGACGCGCGGCACCGCTGGCCAGCCGCCGGCGCGCACGCGATGGTCACCGGGAAACCCAAGCAGGCCGCGGAAATCCTGGGCCGCGCTGTCGCGGACCCGGCCGGCACCGAGCGGCACACGGCGGCTCGGCACCTGGCCACACTGGGTTCCGCGGCGGCCGCGTACGCCGGTGCGCTGCGCGTGCTGATGGCCACCGACGAACTGTGGAACCGCGTGGAGGCGGCGAACGCGCTCTGGGAAGTGGCCCGGGATCCGGACGGGGTGACGACGCTGCTCGACATCGTCGGTTCGGCTACGGAGTTCCGGCCCGCGGTCCAGCGGGCCGTCAAGTACCTCGCCACGATCAAACCCCTTCCCGCGGCGGCGGAACCCGTGCTCCGATCCCTTTTGGACCGTGACGAGCGCATAGCGGGCAACGGCTCCTGGCGGGTCTTCGTCGAGGACCAGGAGATCCGCGGCCACCTCGCCGCGGCGCTCGCAGACCTGCACTGAGGAGCGCGGTGTACCCGGAAATCGAGCCGTACGACCATGGCCTGCTCGACGTCGGCGACGGGAACCTGGTCTATTGGGAGGTTTGCGGCAATCCCGACGGCAAACCGGCCGTCGTCTTGCATGGCGGGCCCGGATCCGGTTGTGTGCCTTGGCATCGGCGGTTCTTCGATCCGTCGGTGTACCGGATCGTCCTGCTCGACCAGCGCAACTGTGGCCGGAGTATTCCGCACGCGAGCGAACCCGACGTCGACCTGTCCGCCAATAGCACCGACAATCTCGTCGCCGACCTGGAACGGCTGCGGGAGCTGCTGGGCATCGGGAAATGGTTGGTATTCGGCGGTTCCTGGGGTTCGATCCTCGGACTCACCTACGCCGAACGGTACCCGGCGCGGGTGTCGGAGCTGGTGCTGACGGGCGTGTTCACCGGAAGTCACGCGGAGCACGAGCTGCTCACGCGCGGCCTCGGCGGGCTGTTTCCCGAGGCATGGCAACGATTTCGGGCCGCCGTGCCGGACGAGAACCTACTCGACGGCTACCACCGGCTCCTCTTCGACCCCGATCCCGCGGTGCGCGAGAAGGCGTCGCGCGATTGGTGCGACTGGGAGGAGGCCATCGCCCCGGCTCCCGAACCGAGCGAGCGCTTCATGGACGTCGACTACCGCCTGGCGTTCACGCGGATCGTGACGCACTACTGGCGTCATGACAGCTGGTTGGGCGACGGCGTTGTGCTCAGGGAGGTCGGCTCGCTCGCGGGCATCCCCGGGGTCATCGTGCAGGGCGTGCTCGACGTCGGGAACCTGCTGGGAATCCCCTGGGAACTCAAGCACGCGTGGCCCGGTTGCGAACTCGTGCTCGTCGGCCAAGCAGGTCACCACGTGAGCGACGCCGGGATGAGCGAGTCCCTCATCGCCGCCACCGACCGCTTCGGCAAGCGCTAGTCCCCACCGCCATCTGTCGACAGGTGGCGATACCCCGCGTGTGCAACTACCGCCATCTGTCGACAGGTGGCGGGCGTTCCTCAAGTAGGTCAGTGGGATTCGCGGGACACCTGATCGCCGCTGGAACCGTTGAGGAAGTCGAGGTCGGCACCGGTGTTGGCCTGCTGCACGGTCTGGACGTACAGCTTTTCCCAGCCGCGCTTCGGGTTCGCGTAGGCGGCGACAGTCGCGGCGTCGGGAGTGCGCTGCGCGAGCTCTTCCGCCGGGACGTCGAGCTCCAGCTTGCGGGCTTCGACGTCCAGCACGATGAAGTCGCCGGTGCGGACGAGCGCGAGCGGCCCGCCGGCGGCAGCCTCCGGCGAGACGTGCAGGACGACGGTGCCGTACGCGGTGCCGCTCATCCGGCCGTCGCAGATCCGGACCATGTCCCGGACGCCCTGCTGGAGCAGCTTGGTGGGCAACGGCATGTTCGCTACTTCGGGCATCCCCGGGTAGCCCTTGGGACCGCAGCCGCGCAGGACCAGCACGGAATCGGCGTCGACGTCGAGCTCCGGGTCGTCGATACGGGTGTGCAGGTCCTCGATGGAGTCGAAGACGAGCGCGCGGCCGCGGTGCCGGAGCAGCTCCGGTGACGCGGCGGCGGGTTTGATGACAGCGCCGTCCGGGGCGAGATTTCCGTACAGCACGGCGATTCCGGCGTTGGCCTGCAGCGGGTTCGCCCGCACCCGGATGACCTCCTGGTCCCAGATCTCCGCTTCGCCGAGGTAGTCGACCAGCGGTTTGCCGGTCACGGTCAGCGCTGTCGGGTCGAGCAGGTCACGGACCTCGGCGAGCACGGCCAGCAGCCCGCCGGCGCGGTGGAAGTCCTCCATTAGGAACCGCCCGGCCGGTTGCAGGTCGACCAGCAGGCCGACATCGGCGCCGGTGCGGTCGAAGTCGTCCTGCGTCAGCTCGATGCCGAGCCGACCGGCGATGGCGAGCAGGTGCACCACGGCGTTCGTCGAACCACCCAGCGCCGCGAGCGCGACGATGGCGTTGAGGAACGAACCGCGGGTCAGCAGCGTGCTCGGCCGCCGCTGCTCGGCGACCATCTCGACGGCCAGGCGTCCGGTGTTGTGGGACGCTTCGAGCAGGCGGCTGTCGGCGGCGGGTGTCCCGGCGATCCCGGGCATGGTCGTGCCCAGCGCTTCGGCGACCAGCGCCATGGTCGACGCGGTGCCCATGGTGTTGCAGTGCCCGCGGCTGCGGATCATCGAGGACTCGGACTTGAGGAACTGCTCCTCCGACAGCGTCCCGCCGCGGACCTCCTCCGAGAGCCGCCAGACGTCGGTGCCGCAGCCCAGCGCGGCGCCGCGGAAAGTGCCCGTGAGCATGGGACCGCCGGGG
Source organism: Amycolatopsis sp. (assembly GCF_036008905.1). GTDB lineage: Bacteria > Actinomycetota > Actinomycetes > Mycobacteriales > Pseudonocardiaceae > Amycolatopsis. The sequence continues at coordinate 122,571 of NZ_DASYMU010000225.1, forward strand.
ATCACCACGGCCGGAAGATCGACGGAAGCCGCGGCCATCAGCAGCGCGGGGATGGTCTTGTCGCAACCGCCGAGCAGCACGACCCCGTCGAGGGGGTTGGCCCGCAGCATCTCTTCGGTGGCCATCGCGGCCATGTTGCGCCACAGCATCGCCGTCGGGCGCACCTGCGTCTCACCCAGCGAGACCACGGGCAGGTTCAGCGGGATGCCGCCTGCCTCGTAGACGCCCTGTTTGACGCTCTCGGCGACCTCGTTGAAATGCGCGTTGCACGGCGTCAGATCCGACGCGGTGTTGGCGATGGCGATATGCGGACGGCCGTCGAAGGCGTGCGCGGGCAGTCCCCGGCGCATCCACGCCCGGTGGATGTAGGCGTTGCGGTCGGTGCCTCGGTACCACTGCGAGCTGCGCTGCTCAGCCATGGGCGGCCTTCCTTTTGGTGCTATATTCCGAACGTGGCTCAGCGTAGTGGCAAACGGTCGCGTCTGGCGTGAAGACTTTCCGCGCGGAGGCGGTCTCCGACGATGTGTACGGGCTCGGCGAAGGACCGCTCTGGGACGCCGCCCGGCAACGGCTGCTGTGGGTGGACATCAGTGTTGGTCATGTCCACAGTGGAGAGTGGCGTGGCGGTAAAGTACTTCCGGGTGAACGGTTCGAGTTTCCCGGCACGGTAGGAGCGGTCGTCTGCTCCGCCGTCGGTGAGTTGCTTGTCGCCGGACAGCGTGAACTGTGGACGGTCGCCTCGGACGGTACGAAAGCCCGTGGCCCCCAACTGATTCCGGACGAAAAGGTCAGCCGGTTGAACGACGGCGGCTGTGACCCGGCGGGCCGGTTCCTGATCGGCAGTATGGCGCTCGACGACAGGGTGGGCGAGGAAACCCTTGTCCGCGTTGAAGGTTCGTCCATAACGATCATCGACGACGATCTGTCGCTGTCCAACGGCCTGGCGTGGTCGCCGGACGGGCGGTCGATGTACAGCATCGACACGACTCCCGGGCTGGTCTGGATCCGCGACTACGAAAGCTTCGGTCCGCGCGAGGAGTTCTTGCACATCACCGAAGGATCGCCGGACGGGCTCTGCGTGGACGTCGACGGGAACCTGTGGATCGCGGTCTGGAGCGCCGGTCAGGTGCGTGGCTTCACACCTTCGGGGGAGCATTTCGTGACCATCGAAGTGGCCGCTCCCAACACAACCAGCGCAGCCTTCATCGGCCCGGACCTCGACACGCTGCTCATCACCACGGCCGATGGCCCGCTTTTCGCCTGTGACATCGGTGTTCGCGGTCTTCCGGTGCCGGTTTGGTCCGGCCGGTGAGGGCTTTTGTCGTCACCGGGCCTCGCGAAGGCGCGGTCCAAGACGTTGCGGCGCCCGAAGCCGAGCCGGGGCAGGTCGTCGTCGACATCTCGCGGGTCGGTGTCTGCGGTACCGATGTCGAGTTCTACACCGGCGAAATGGCGTATCTGCACCAAGGCTACGCCAGCTACCCGATGCGGCTCGGGCACGAGTGGTGCGGGATCGTTTCCGCGCTGGGACGAGGTGTCGACGAAAGCTGGCTGGGCCGCCGTGTCACCGGTGACACCATGCTCGGCTGCGGTCACTGCCCCCGATGCGTGTCCGGCCGTCACAACGTGTGCGAGGACCGGTTCGAGATCGGCATCCGTGGCGGTTTTCCCGGCGCGCTCGCCGAACAACTCGCCGTCCCCGCAACGGCTTTACTCGCTTTGCCCGACAGCGTCGACGATGTCGCGGGTGCGCTGGTGGAACCCGGCGGCAACGCGTTGCGGGCGGTCCGGGGCGCGGCTTTGTCGGCGGGGGACCGGATCCTGGTGCTGGGGCTCGGCACGATCGGCCTGCTCGTCGGCGAGTTCGCGCGGGCACAAGGCGCCGAAGTGCACCTCGTCGACCGCTCGGACCGGACCCTGGATTTCGCGCGGACACTGGGTTTCTCCGGCGTCTGGCGAGCGGAGGAGCTCCCCGCGCTGCCATGGGACGCCGTCGTCGACGCCTCGAACTCGCCTCAGCTGCCCGCGCTGGCACTCGATCTCGTGGAGCCGGGGAAGCGGATCGTCTACATCGGACTCTCCGGCACACCGAGCCTTATCGACACACGGACCTTGGCGTTGAAGGACGTCACGGCCGTCGGCATCCTCGCCGGTTCGGCGGGACTGGCCGGGACGATCGAGACCTACGCGTCCGGCGCCGTCGACCCGCGGCCGCTGGTCGGCGCCACCGTCGGCCTGGCCCAAGCCGGTGACGTCCTCGCGGGCCGCCTCACCCCCACCGGCCCCGGCCCGAAAACCCACATCGACCCGCGCGCCTAGCTCTCTGAAGTGCCACCTAGCTCGGGAACATGCGGCTGCTGACCTGCGATCGAGTGCCTCTGACGCCGGTGCGAAGTACGATCTCGCAGGTGAACAGCAGACCTCCCGCGGCGCAGCACCTGCGTGACCTCGCATTGCTGCGCCGCGTCCGCGACCGGATCGACCGGGAGTACGCGCAACCATTGGATGTCGAGGCGCTCGCCCGCGGCGTGAACATCTCGGCCGGGCATCTCAGCCGCGAGTTCCGGCGCGCCTACGGTGAGTCGCCGTACTCCTATCTGATGACGCGGCGCATCGAGCGCGCGATGGCGCTGCTGCGTCGTGGCGATCTCAGTGTCACCGAGGTCTGTTTCGAGGTCGGCTGCTCGTCACTGGGCACTTTCAGCACTCGCTTCACCGAGCTGGTCGGCGTGCCGCCCAGTACCTACCGGCGCGAGACAGCCCGCTCGACAGCGGGGATGCCACCGTGCGTGGCGAAACAGGTGACCAGACCGATCAGGAATCAAGAAGCGCGGCCGACGAGCCGGACCTAATGTGACCGCCATGGACATCACAATTCACGCGACCTTCCTCCCCCACGACGACGCGGCCGAGTCCCTGGCCTTCTACCGCGACACCCTCGGCTTCGAGGTCCGCAACGAGGTTGCCTACGGCGGGATGCACTGGAACACGGTCGGCCCCGCCGGCCAGCCCGGCACCTCCATCGTCCTGCACCCGCCCGCGGCCAACCCCGGCATCACCGACGACGAGCGCCGCACGATCGCCGAGATGATGGCCAAGGGCACCTACGCCAGCATCAGCCTGGCGACCAAGGATCTCGACGGCGTTTTCACGCGGCTGCAGGCCAGCGGCGCCGAGGTCGTCCAGGAGCCGATCGAGCAGCCGTACGGCGTTCGCGACTGCGCCTTCCGTGATCCCGCGGGCAACCTGCTCCGCATCCAGGAGCTGCGCTGATCCCCCGGACGCCCTGCTCAAAGCTGGTTAGATCGACCCAGGCGACGCCGGCGAAGACCACGTAGGCGGCCCCGCTTACAGATGGAGACACGATGAGCAAGGCCATGAGGACGGACACGCAGTCGGCTGAGCCGCACGTTGCCGACAGTCACGACCTGATCCGCGTGCACGGCGCGCGCGCGAACAACCTCAAGGACGTCAACATCGAGCTCCCGAAGCGACGGCTGACGGTGTTCACCGGCGTCTCCGGCTCCGGCAAGAGTTCGCTGGTGTTCGCCACGATCGCCGCGGAGTCACAGCGGATGATCAACGAGACCTACAGCGCCTTCGTGCAGGGCTTCATGCCGACGCTGGCGCGGCCGGAGGTCGACGTTCTCGACGGGCTGACGACCGCGATCATCGTCGACCAGCAGCGGATGGGAAGCGATCCCCGGTCCACGGTCGGCACCGCCACCGATGCCAACGCGATGCTGCGCATCCTCTTCAGCCGGCTCGGGCGGCCGCATATCGGCTCGCCCCAGGCGTTCTCCTTCAACGTCGCGTCGATCAGCGGAGCGGGCGCGGTCACGATCGAGCGTGGCGGGAAGACGGTGAAGGAGCGGCGCAGCTTCGCCATCACCGGTGGCATGTGCCCGCGCTGCGAGGGCCGGGGCTCGGTCAACGACATCGACCTGTCCGCGCTCTACGACGACAGCAAGTCGCTCAACGAGGGTGCGCTCACGATCCCCGGCTACAGCATGGAGGGCTGGTACGGCCGCATCTTCCGCGGCTGCGGGTTCTTCGACCCGGACAAGCCGATCGCGAAGTTCACCAAGCGCGAGCTGAACGACCTGCTCCACAAAGAACCGACCAAGATCAAGGTCGAGGGGATCAACCTGACGTACTCCGGGCTGATCCCGACGATCCAGAAGTCGTACCTGTCCAAGGACGTCGACGCGCTGCAGCCGCACATCCGCGCCTTCGTGGAGCGGGCGGTCACCTTCACCACCTGCCCCGAATGCGGCGGCACCCGGCTCAGCGAGGCCGCCCGGTCCTCCAAGATCAAGAAGGTCAACATCGCCGAGGCGTGCGCGATGCAGATCAGCGATCTCGCCGCGTGGGTGCGCGACCTCGACGAGCCCTCGGTGGCACCGCTGCTCACGACGCTGCGGCACACTCTCGACTCGTTCGTGGAGATCGGGCTGGGCTACCTCTCGCTCGACCGGCCCGCGGGCACGCTGTCAGGCGGGGAAGCGCAGCGCACCAAGATGATCCGCCACCTCGGCTCCTCGCTCACCGACGTCACCTACGTCTTCGACGAGCCGACCATCGGCCTGCACCCCCACGACATCCAGCGGATGAACGAGCTGCTGCTGCAGTTGCGGAACAAGGGCAACACGGTGCTCGTCGTGGAGCACAAGCCGGAGACGATCGGGATCGCCGACCACGTCGTCGACCTCGGCCCCGGCGCCGGTTCGGCGGGCGGCACCATCTGCTTCGAGGGCACCGTCGAGGGGCTGCGGTCCAGCGACACCATCACCGGGCGGCATCTCGACGACCGCGCCACCCTGAAGCCGTCGGTGCGGACGCCGTCGGGGGCACTCGAAGTACGCGGCGCCAACATGCACAACCTGCGGGATGTCGACGTCGACATCCCGCTCGGGGTGCTCGTCGTTCTCACCGGGGTGGCGGGTTCGGGCAAGAGTTCGCTGATCCGCGGCTCGGTGTCCGGGCGGGACGGTGTGGTGTCGGTCGACCAAGCCCCGATCCGCGGCTCGCGGCGGAGTAACCCGGCGACCTACACCGGACTGCTCGAACCGATCCGCAAGGCGTTCGCGAAGGCCAACGGCGTGAAGCCGGCGCTGTTCAGCGCCAACTCCGAGGGTGCCTGCCCCACCTGCAAGGGCGCCGGTGTCATCTACACCGACCTGGCGATGATGGCCGGTATCGCCAGCACCTGTGAGGAGTGCGAGGGAAAGCGGTTCGACTCGCTGGTGCTGGAGTACCAGTTCGGCGGCCGCGACATCAGCGAGGTGCTCGCGATGTCGGTGGCCGAGGCCGAGGAGTTCTTCGGCGCCGGCGAGGCGCGCACGCCGGCCGCGCACAAGATCCTCGAGCGGCTCAACGACGTCGGGCTCGGCTACCTCACCATCGGCCAGCCGCTCACCACGCTCTCCGGCGGCGAGCGGCAGCGGCTCAAGCTGGCCACCCAGATGGCCGACAAGGGCGTCGTCTACGTCCTCGACGAGCCGACCACCGGCCTGCACCTCGCCGACGTCGAGAAGCTGCTCGGCCTGCTCGACCGGCTCGTCGAGTCCGGCAAGTCGGTCATCGTCGTCGAGCACCACCAGGCGGTGATGGCGCATGCGGACTGGGTCATCGACCTCGGCCCGGGCGCCGGCCACGACGGAGGACGGGTCGTCTTCGAGGGCACACCCGCCGATCTCGTCGCAGCCCGCTCCACCCTCACCGGCGAGCACCTCGCGGCCTACGTCGGCACCTGACCGAGGGCCTCGCGAAGTCAGCCGGTCGTACTCTCTGACGGCTGACAGGGCCAGCGTTTCCACGCCCAACG
>NZ_DASYMU010000226.1:0-79392 GCF_036008905.1 Amycolatopsis sp.
CGACGGCGGCAAAGTCGGCGAAGGCGACTTCGCCGCCCAGGTCGAGCAGTGCTACCTCAACCTCGGCACCGCGCTGGCCGAGGTCGGCGGCTCCTTCGACGACGTGGCGAAACTGACCGTCTACCTCGTCGACTGGACCCCCGACAAGATGCCCCTGTTCGCAGGGGGGGTCGCCCGGTCCTGGTGACCAGCTAACGCGTCACTACCAGCCGGTAGCTCGTGCGGCCGGGATCCCCCCATTCTCATGAGCTACCGGCCTGCCCTTCCGGGTGGGCGCAGCGACGACTCACGGAGGTCACCGTGAATACCACCCACGCGACCGGACCCGCACGATCCATCGATTCGGACCCAGGGGGACTATTGCTTTCCGAAAATGACGCCGTGGACCGGCTCCAACTCCTCGGCCCGGTCCGTTGCTGGCGTGGTGAGGTCGAGGTCGAGCTCGGCTCAAGGCACCGACGCGCCCTGTTCGCCGCGCTCGCTTTCGACTGCGATCTCATCGATGTGCACCGGTTCGAGGCGCTGCGGGCGAGCGCGGCACAGCACCGTCAGGCGGGCGAACCGGAAGCCGCGATGGCGGATCTCGAAGCCGCTACGGCGCGGTGGCACGGCGAGGCTCTCGCCGGGATACCTGGCCCGTTCGCGCAGGCCCAGCGGGCCAGGCTGACCGGGCTGCGAGTAACCGTCGCTGAGCATCATGCCGAACTCCTGCTCGAACTCGGCCGCCACGGCGAGGCGGTTGCCGAACTGGAGCCGTTGTGCCGCGAGCATCCGCTACGAGAACGGCTGCAGGGTCTGCTGATACGTGGGCTGCATCGCGTCGGGCGCACCATCGAGGCCATCGACGTGTTCACCGCCGCATACCGGAATCTCGTCGAGGCATCGGGGCTGGAGCCCGGACCCGAGTTGCACGAACTGCACGAACAACTTCAACGCACTGTCATGACGAGGCGAGTACCCGATCCGGTACCGCCCCTGCCGATCCTGCACATCGGCAGGGAAAGCGAGCTGGCACTGTTGCGCGGCGCGATCGCGGACGCCGGCGAAGGGCGCGGCCGCGTGGTGTGGGTCGAAGGTGAACCAGGTATCGGTAAGTCGACACTGCTCGCGGCGACACTGAACCCGCTTCCTGGCGAACCGCGGGTTTGCTGGGCCACGGCGGGGGAACCCGGTGCCAGAATCGTGATGTTGCTCATGGACGAGTTCCCCGACGTCAAGGAGCGGCGCGGTGATGTGGACCAGGTTTGTCAGCTCATGGCGCAGCGGTGCGAGGAAGGCCCCCTGGTTTTGGTCGGGGACAACTTTCAGTGGGCGGACGAGGCCAGCGCTCCCGCGGTCCGGGTAGCCGAACAGCTTGCCGCTGTCGGCCCGGCAATGGCGCCGTGGGCCGCCGAATGGCTGCGGGCGAACGCCGCCACGGTCGCCGCTGAACGCCCGCACCTCGCGATCGGGCTGCTTCGCCAGGTTCTCGGGCTCGGTGTGCCCGAGCGTGTCGATCAGGTGGGGCTCTCGGCTATGTTGGCCAGGCTGTTGTTCTGGGTGGGCAGGCAACCGGATGCGGAAGTCAGGTCCGTTCTCACGGCGACGACGGAGCCTTCGCTCACCGCCGAGATGCACTGGATACTCGGTTACGTGTGTTACCGGCGAGACGAGATCGACGAGGCGCTGCGCCACGTTATTACCGCTCTCAGCGACGAAGACATCCCGGAGACCTGGCGCCAGCGGCACGAGTCGCTGCTGGCGATGCTTTCCGACGAATTGCCGATACCTAGATCCTGGCTGGCGCGAAGATGGTCACCTTTCTCCATGGGCACGCCTTTTCCCGCCTTACTCGATCAAGAAGCACTGAATGCGGCAGGCGGCCCCGGACCGCAGCTCTGGTGGCTGGCCCCCTTTCACGCGCTGCCCGCGGATCTGCACCTGGTGAACGCCGCCTACGACTTCTGGGCGGGGAACTGGACCAGGGTGACCGCGGAACCGGACACCCTCACCCACGACGAACACCAGCGCCCGTCGTACATCCTGCGGGCCGACACCAACACCGGCCACAATTTCGTCATGGCGCACGGCACCGCGGCTGCGGTCGCCGCCCATCGGGCTAGTGTTGTCGTTTCCGCAGCAGCACTTGAACAAATGTTTACGCGGTGCTCATATGCACGCGGAAATGCTCGAATCGGCGCGGGAACTACAACGGAGGTGCCGTTGAGCCGTACCCGCGACGGCCGGCAACTCATCCCATCGTAATTAATGCCACCCTTCAGTTTCTCATCGAAACTGCTTTCGCGACCTGCCCTAAAGTATATATCTCCGAACGAGAAGGCTCTGCTAGAAACGCTGTATCAAGTCGCCCCCGCGCGAGCGGCCGGCGCGTGAAGCCGATTCGTTCTCAGCCGAAGGATGACCTCACATGGCGCAGCCGACTGGAACGTGCCCCGTTTCCCGCCTGCCCGTGCTGTTGGCGGATCGGCTCTCGGCGGCGCGCAGGCGCGCCTTCGTCGGGCGCGCCAGTGAGCTGGCCGCGTTCCGGGAGGTCCTGGCGGGCGAGGCCGGCTGCGTCACGGTGCTGTTCCTGCATGGGGCTGGCGGCGTCGGGAAGTCGGTGCTGCTTCGCCGGTTCGCCGACGATGCCGTCGCCGCGGGCCGGGCTGTGGTCGAACTTGACTGCCAGACCATCGCGGGTCGACCGGCGGCTTTCCGGGCCGAGGCGAGCCAGGTGCTCGGCCACGACTCCGCGGTGCTGCTGGTCGACGCGTTCGAGCACTGCCAGGACGAGGAAGCGTGGTTGCGCGACACCTTCCTGCCCCGGCTGCCGGAGGACACGGTGGTGGTCATCGCGGGACGGCAGCCAGCAAGTCCACAGTGGACGTCGGACGCGGCCTGGGCGGATCTCATGCGGGTTGCCCGGCTGGACGATCTCGGGACGGCCGACGCGGTGGAGTTGCTGCGGGCATGCGGCATGCCGGAGGAGCGGCACGGGAGCGTGCTCCGGTTCGCCGGTGGGCATCCGCTGGCCTTGCGGCTGGCGGCCGAGGCGATCACCCGGGATGACGACCACTCAGGGGAGTGGGCGCCCGCACCCGAGGTGATCAGCACCCTGCTGGCGCGCCTGCTGGACGAGGCCCCGACACCGGTCCACCGGCGCGCGCTGGAAATCTGCGCGCACACTCTGGTCACGACAGAGGAGCTGCTGCGCGCCGTACTCCCCGAACACGACGCCGCCGCCCTATTCACCTGGCTGCGGTGCCTGCCATTCGTGGAGCATGGCGAGCACGGCCTGTTCCTCCGCGACGTGCTGCGCGGGGTGCTCGGCGCCGACCTGCGCTGGCGCGATCCCGAGGGATTCGCCCTGGTGCACCAACGGCTGCGCACTCATCTGCTGGAGCGCGTTCGCTCGGCGTCCCCGGCGCAGCTGATGGCGCGTACCCGGGAGCTGATCCACCTCTGCCGGTTGCACCGCCCGGAGAGGCCGGTGCCGGAAAGCGGCCGGCACGCCGTCGACGGAACCTATGAAGACGATTTCCGCGAGGAGGACCGGGACGCGGTGCTCGGCGTCGCCGCGGCGGACAGGGGGGCCGAGTTCGTGCCGGTGATCGAGTTCTGGCTGGACCGCCTGCCCGAGTCCGTGCTGACCTACCGGACCACCCGCGACGGCCGGATCATCGCCTTCCTCCAGCGACTGCGACTGGTCGAACCCGCGGCGGAGGAGTCGGCCGCCGATCCGGCGGTGGCCGCCGCCTGGAACCATGTGGCCGAGGCGGGACCACTGGCCGATGGCGAGCACATCGTTGTCGCGCGGCAGGTCATCGACCCGGCCGCCCGCGGCGTTCAGGGCATCACCGACCTGCTCTCCTGGCGGCAGGTCGCCGAAGCCTTCCACGCGGACCGGCCCGCCTGGTCCTTCCGGCTCGTGCGGGGCAGCACCCCGGCCTGGCTCACTCGCTGGGGATTCTCCGACACCGGAACTGTCGTGCCAGAAGGCATCCCGTTCCACCTCAACGCCCGCGACTGGCGGGCGGGCCCGGCCGAGGAACTGCTGGTCTGCCTCGACCAACGGCTGTGCGTCCGGCCGGAGCGCAACCCCGCCGACCACGCCCGCGCCACCCAGGAATCGCGGCGGCCGGAGTTCGACGCGGCGGTCAAGGACGCGCTGCGATGCTGGCACAGCCCCGCCGAACTCGCGGCCAACCCGTTGCTCCGCGACCTCGCGCTGGCCGGAGGTCTCGGCGGCTCCTCGCCGGACACGCTGCGCGCCCGGCTGGCCGAGGCGATTCACCAGCTGGCCGAAACCGCCCGCACGGTGAAGTACCACCGCGTGGTGACCGCGACCTACCTCAACGGCAACACGACCCAGGCCGGAACCGCGGAGCGGCTCGCCCTGCCGTTCAGCACCTACCGCAGGCATCTCACCGCCGGAGTGCAACAGATCTGCGATCTCCTCTGGAGGAGCCGGACGCGCGCCGAGCACGAGCCGAGCCACCTCCCGGCCGGCCCCACGCGCACGCGGCTCTGACCGCCAGCGACCCGAATTCCGTATTCCCTTGCTCTTTCTCCCATAATGGATACCCGTCTGCCCGCAGCCAGGTGAGCACTGGTGAGTCGCAGTGAGCAGTGGTGAACACTTGAAAGCTATCCGTGCGCAGGAAATGATTTCTCTGCCTCGGCAATCCTGCCGGGCAAGGGGATCAGGGAGAACGAAATGCATCCCATCCGCAATCAGATAACCGCGCTGCTCCTCGGCGCGGCCACCGTTACCGGAATCATGCTGCCCGCCGCCACCGCCCAGGCCGCACCCGTGGAGCAGCATTCGCCGGCCGTGATCTCAAGTGAGATGGCCGCCCTCGGCATCTCGGTTGACGTCGTCACGAACACCGTGAACATCACCGGAAAGCTCTATTCAATCATCTCCGCCGCCATCGCGCAGAACCAGAACCGCTCCGGCTACGTGAAGAGCCTGATGGAGGGTTCCTTCTACGATGCCCGCCAGCGGTACAACGTGATGGTGATCAAGGCGGGTCACAATTACACCGCGAATCTGAAAAACATCGTCTACGACGCCACCGTCCACGGCAGCGACTATCCCGCCTTCCGGGTCATCGTCTTCAGTTCCGGCACGTTCACCAACCGCGGCGACGGCGGTTGGATCAACTGGGCTTTCCGTGGCTGGTTCAACCGCGACGGAATGACGGTCAACTTCCGCAGGCCGTGACCGCGCGTGCTGACCGCCGACTTCCGAGAGGACAACAGATGAAGCTCAAGGCACTGCTCGTCGCCCTGCCGATCACCGCGCTCACGATGCTCGGAGCGCAGGTCCCCGGGCACGCCGCAGCCGAACAGTCCGCCTCCGTCGTGGTGGCGTCCAACAAGCCGTCCGTCACCGTGCACCTGGACAACGGCGCCAACGGTATCCGGGTCGCCAACGCGATCAGCAACATTGACGAGAAAGATCGAGGAAAGTTCGTCCAGCGTGTGGTCGACACGGCCTTCACGGTAAGCGGGAGGCGCTTCAACGTCATTGTCATGAACCTCAGCCAGGGCTACAACGAGCGACTTCAGGGAAAGCGGATGTATGCGAACATCCGTTACAAAAGCATCAGCTACGGCCTGTGGATCACAGAAGCCGGGCAATTCACCAACACCGGTGACGGAGGTTGGATCAACTGGGGATTCCGTGGCTGGTTCAACCGCAACGGAATGACCGTGACCTTCCGCCACCCCTGACCGGTGTTCCGCACCGAGAAAGGACACCGAACAATGAAGGTCCGACAGAAGATCGCGGCTTACGCCACCGCGCTGCTCGCGCTCACCGGTGCGCTGACCCTGGCGGCTCCCCAGGCGGCGTCCGCGGCCGGTATCGATAGCTGCGATCTCAGCAAGAAGGTCAACGAGCTACGCGGCTGGGACACCAACGGCAAGTACAACATCGTAGTGTGGCAGGAGTCTGCACGCCAGCACAGCCGCTTCAACGGAATCGTAATCCAGGGGCACGCCACCGCCAGACAATGCGCGGCCGTAGTCCCGGAAACCGTCCATTACTTCTGGGTCGTGTTCCGGGACGGTGAGTTCACCCGCAAGGGCGACGGCGGTTACCGGAACTGGGCCTTCTTCGGCCGCTGGAACCGCAACGACAAGTACGTGAAGTTCCTCCCCCGATAACCCCTCCAGACAAGGACATCGCGAGATGCAGACCAAGACAATGGCCAAGGGCCTCACTATGCTCGTGCTCGCCGGCACGCTGTCCGTCGCGGCCCCGCAGGTGGCGTCGGCGAGCGACTACATCAACCCCTGCGACCTCAGCACGAAGATCGACGAACTGCAGGGCTTCGGGTCCGACAAGTCCAAGAACATCGTTGTCTACAAGGAGAGCGCCCGGAAGTCCAGCCGCTTCAACGGCATCGTCTCCTCGGGCACGGTCAGGGCGACGCCCTGCGGCGAACTCTTTGGACTCAGCAACTACCACTGGGTGGTTTTCAAGGGCGACGGCGAGTTCGTCCGCAAGGGCGACGGCGGCTATCGGAACTGGGCCTTCTACGGCCGCTGGACCCGCAACGACAGCGTCGTGAAGTTCCACCGCCGCTGACCGGTGGGGCCGCGGGGCGGGAGGCGACGGACGCCCCCGCCCCGTCTCCGCGCGGGACGGTCACGACCACGCTCGGGTCGTTCCCGCCGGAGCGGCGCGTGAACACGGTCGTCTCGGCGAACGCGGCAGCTGGTTTGCGCTGTGGTGACCGCGACGCGGTCGTCCCCCAGACTGTCGATGGCAATCGACCGTGGAATCGGTTCCGTCGTTGTCAGCCCGCAATCCGCGTCCCTATCCGGCCGACATGTCGCCCAGATCGACCAGACGATTATTCAAGATCCCGACGTCGATGCGACCGTTCGTATGATGCTGCGCTTCGCTCGGTGGTCCGGCCCGCGCATCAGCGAGCTGATCGCCATGCCGCTCGACGTGCTGCACCACAACCCAGGAGGCGGCTATTGGGTCGAGTACTGGATGACCAAGACGGACAGCTGGCGCCGGTTCCCGATCCCGGACGACCTCGCCGCGGAGATGCGAGCCCAACAGGACGCCGTCCACGCGGTGTTCACGTCAAGGCCTTGTTCGCCAAACACGGCGGCCGGTCTGCCCTCACGGGCGAGGTTGTCAGCGGCGGCGAGATTCACCGCTACCGGTACACAATCGGTACCGCACTGCTGAACAACAACTGGTCACAGCCCGAGGTCCAAGGTTCCTCGGGCACATCTCCGCCACGATGACCTCCTTCTACGCCAAGATCACAGATGAGACGCTGACCAAGAAGGCAAACGAGTTCCGTCGGCAGCAGAACAAGACGGCCGCTGCATCACGGTTGGACCCCAAGGTGGAACGCCTGCGCGAGAAGTTCTCGGTCGTGCTGCCCAACGGAGGCTGCAAGCTGCCGGCGAACATGTCGTGTGACTTCCGGCCGAACCCGTGCCTGGATTGCTCGTTCTTCGAGCCCAGTGGCGAGGGAGTCGAGGAGACCACCAGGCCCATCGCATCCGCCTGAAGACCCTGATCTCCGACGCCCGCGAGTCGGGCGAGCAGGCGGTCGTGGATCTCAACCAGACGACGCTCGATCGGCTTGACCAGGTCCTCGGGCAGGACCCGAATCTGCAGGAGGAAGACGCGAGTGCCTGACCACGTGGATCGCGAACAGCGCGTCGAACGGCTCCGGGAAGCTGCGGCGACCCGTTCCGCCGACGCGATCGCGCGGGCACACCGAGCCGTCACGACGCTCGTCGCCCGCGGCGGGACGGTGACGTTCGCCAGCGTCGCCGCCGAGGCTCACGTCTCCGAAAGCTTCCCCTGCAAGCATTCTGAACTGCGTGACCGCATCGCTGCCGCCCGACGCAAAGCCCGTTCCAGCCACGATGCAGCATCCGCGGCTTCTTTGAGGGTCCAGCTCGACGTCGTCATTGACCGTCTCAACAAGACGAACGCCCGCAACGCATTGCTAGCCAAGGAAAACGAGACGCTACGCGGAGAAGTATCCGATCTTCGTGCGCGCCTGCGGCGGCTAGCCGCGTCCCCGTAGTAGGGTCTCTACCACAGGCGATCTGGTAGCTGACCAGGCATTTCGTGGTTCGACCTCAAGATAAGACTCGAACCCACAACCTACGGATTAAAAGATCGAGACCCGCTTTCCTCCCTGGGAAGGGCCCGGCAGCCGCTTGTGCGAGGCGCGCGCGGATGGCCGGTCCGTCGAGGCTTCAACGAGCCCGATGGGTTCGTCACGGCATCGAGTAGCCGCCGCTGATCGAGATCACCTGGCCGGTGATCTGATGTGCGCAGCGTCGCGAGGAAAGCCACACGACCGCATGGGCGACATCGCGGGCGGTGGACAGCCTGCGCAAGGGGACCAGCTTCCGCAGTCCTTCGGTTTGCTTCTCGGTGAAGATCTTGTCACGCCCGGCTGTCCACAGGCTGTTCGTGCCGACCGCGCTCGGCCCGTCGGGCAGGACAAGACCGGGACAGACCACATTGGACCGGATGTCGTGCCGGCCGTGCTCCTTGGCGACGGTCCGCGCCAGCGCGATGAGACCTGCCTTTGCCGTGCCGTAAATACCCTGGCGCACCTCGCCGAACGCGGCGTCGCTGGAGATGAACACGATCGACCCGCCACCAGTCGTGCGCATCTGCGCGATAGCCGCCTGGGTGCAGTCGATGGCGGCGAACAAGTTGATCTCAACCGTTCGCTGCCACTTGCCGCGGTCGGTGTCCTCGGCGAGGTAAGCGGGTTCGGTCCAGCCCGCGTTGTTGACCAACGTGTCGACGCCACCCCAACGGCTCACAACCTGTTCGACGACGTGGACACCCGCTCCATCCTCAGTGAGGTCCTGCTCCACCACGACGGCCGCGCTCGCGCCACATTCAAGCGCCTCGGCCCGCACGCGTTCGGCCTGCTCGGCGTCGACGTCGCAGATCGCCAGCCGTGCGCCCTCGGCGGCGAAACCGTGCACTATTCCACGGCCGATGTTCGATGCACCGCCCGTGACCAGGATGCGTGCTCCGGCCAGGCCGAGATCCATGACGTCCTCCCTTGCGTCGCTCGCCATCCGGTTGACTCGGTTAACCCTAGAATCTATTCTAGATTTTAAAATGTCAACAGCTGAATGGTGGCGTGATGAGGATCTTCGTCGGCAACTTCGGCATCGAGGATGCCGTAACTCAAGCGCGTGCGCGGGCCGGCGGTGGTGGCCGACGGCCCGCCGAGGGGCGGAAGACCGGGCCATTCGGCGGTGCCATCGCACAGGGGTTGGTGTCGCGTGTCTGGGCTCAGATCTGCCGGGGCGATGGTGTTCGGACAGCGCTGGGTCGCGGAATCACCAGGATGCGTCTGGTTTCCCCGATGCGTGTAGCTGTTCAGCCGCGGATGAGTGACGTCACTCCGTTGGCGGAAGCGGTGCTGCTCGCCGTGACGAGCGTGATCGAGATGCCGGCAGTGAGACGTCGGCGTGTGTCGTCGAGTCCATCGCCCGCGTCATCGCTGGGTGGGAGGTGAGCCGATGGGCGCGGATCTGGTGGCAGGGCGCACGGCGATTGTCACGGGCGCCGCACAGGGGATCGGTTTGGCGATCGCCCGGCTGCTGCACGAAAATGGAGCGAAGGTCGTGCTGGTCGATCTGGCTGCCGATCTGGCCGGACAGGCTGCTGCCGGAATCGGCGGGGACAGGCTGCTGCCACTGGCCTGCGATGTGACCGACGAGGCGTCGGTCGAGCAGGTTGTGCGGCAGACCGTCGAGGAGTTCGGATCGCTCGAGATCTACGTGAACAACGCTGGAATTGCCCGGGATGCCTCATTGCGCAAGATGAGCGTCGACGACTTTGAGGCGGTCATGAATGTTCATCTCAAAGGGAGCTGGCTCGGTGTGCGTGCGGCGTCGGCGGTGATGCGGGAGGCCGGGCGCGGCTCGATCGTGAACATCTCGTCGCTCTCGGGCAAATCCGGCAATGCCGGCCAGACCAATTACAGTGCCGCGAAGGCGGGCATTGTCGGCTTGACCAAGGCGGCGGCCAAGGAGCTCGCCCACAAGGGCGTGCGGGTCAACGCGGTGCAGCCGGGGCTGATCCGCTCGGCGATGACCGCGGCCATGTCGCCGCAGGCGTTCGCCGAGCGGGAGGCCGCGATTCCGATGAGACGCGCGGGAGAACCCGGGGAAGTGGCTGGGGCGGTGCTGTTCCTCGCGAGTGATCTGTCCAGTTACATCACCGGAGCCGTGCTCGAGGTCGGCGGCGGCAGGTTCATGTGAGCGCGCCAGTAGAACCGGCAGGGGAGGAGACCGTCCTGGTCAGCATGCCCGTCGACCACGTTGCGCAGCTGACGCTGAATCGTCCGGGTAAACGCAATGCGATCGACATGCCGCTGCGGGTCCGGCTCGCCGAGGCGCTGGAGTCGACGATGGCTGACTCCGCGGTGCGAGTGGTCGTGCTGACCGGCAACGGCGGCACCTTCTGTTCCGGCGGTGACATTTCGACCATGCGACGACAGCCTGCCGAGGAAGCCCGGCCACGGGCCCAGGCGGCTCAACGCGTGATCAGCGCGATCTGGAGCGGGCCGAAACCGGTGATCGCGGCGGTTGAGGGCTTCGCGTTCGGCGCGGGAATTTCGCTCGCGATCGCCTGCGACCGGGTCGTCACGGCGTCGAACGCCACGTTCAACCCTGCGTTCACCAGCGTCGGCCTGGCCGGTGACATGGGTATCTTCGCCAGCTTGCCGGCCCGGGTCGGGGTCGCGGTGGCTCGCCAGCTCATGTTGCTGCCCCGTCGCCTCTCCGGTGTCGAGGCCTTCGATATGGGATTGGCCGACTGTGTGGCCGAACCCGGGCAGGCGCTGGCCCGGGCCTTGGCCGACGCGGCGGTGATGGCGGCCGCGCCGCCGCTGGCGCTGGCCGGTGTCAAGGCGATGTTCACAGGTTGGCCGGTCGACCTCCGGGAGGTGCTGCGGCGCGAGGTGGTGCTGCAGGAGCAGCTGTTCGATACCGACGACGTCGCCGAGGGGATCGCTGCGTTCGGTCAACGGCGCGCCCCGGTTTTTCGCGGGCGCTGAGGTATGGCTGACCTGCGCTGCTTGTTGTGCCGCGGGCTTCCGGCAACTATTCTAATTGATATTAGAAGGTGGGGAGGATGTGTGTGTGGTGCCGGGCCGCGAGCCATGTCGCTCCCAGCTTCGAGAGACCACCCGGAGCGGAACCCGCGCACCCCGGATGTTATCCGCGTCCACCGGCAGCCGGTGAGGCGAGAAACAGGAGGACCACCTTGACCGCGACTACGGGTACCGAGTTCGATCTCCGGCAGATCGAGCAGTTTCTCTACCGTGAGGCCCGCTACGCCGACGAGCACGACTACGACGCTTGGGAAGCGTTGTGGACTGACGACGCGCTGTACTGGGTGCCGGCCGGCGACGATTCCATCGATCCAGGGACACGGATGTCGATCATCTACGACAATCGCGCCCGCATTTCCACCCGGCTCAAACAGCTGCGCACGGGTAAGCGGTACGCCCAGTCGCCGCCGTCCACTCTGCGGCGGGTGATCTCCAACATCGAGGTGCTCGGCGTCGAAGGCACTGACACGATCGTCGGTGCCAACGGGCTGGTGACCGAGTCCCGCACCCGGGGTGTGCAGCTGTGGGTCGGTCGGTTCACCTATCGCCTGCGTGTTGTCGACGGCGAGATCCGGCTCGCCTACAAGAAGGTGCTGCTCGTCAACGGTGATCAGGCGCTGCCATCCATGACGTTCCTGATCTGACGGATCGATCATGGGAGGGCGAATGTCCGAAGTACCCGGTAATGAAGTTCAGCCGCACGTGATCGGGAGTGAGTTCGCGGAGGTCGCGGTGGACGTCGACATGGCCGCGAACGGCCCACGACTCAGGCTGGAGGATCGCCGCACCGGTCGTGTCCGCTATCTGGACGCGCTGGAGCTGGAAACCGTCGTGTGGCTCCCCGAGGGACACCTGCGGCAGATCCTCGATCCCTCGGCTGACCGCTGGCGCGAGGAGCCCGGCCGCTGATGGCGGAGGTTGCCGACGGGGTCCACGCGCTCGACCTGGCGCGATTTGTCCGCCAAGGCGACCTGGTCGTGTGGGGGCAGGCCTGCGCCGAGCCGCTGAGCCTGACCGAACGGCTGATGCGGCAGCGGCGGGCTATCGGCGGCTTTCGCTGCTTCCTGGGAATTCCCGCGTCCGCGACGGTGCGTCCAGAGCACGGAGACGAGGTGTCGTTCGTGTCCTACTGCGGCAGTGGCGGCAACCGGGACCTGTACCGGGCGGGTGTGCTGGATGTGCTGCCTTGTCACTATTCGATGCTGCCGGACCTCCTCAGCCGCGGGCCGCTGCGCGCGGACGTCGTGATGCTGCAGGTGCCGCCCGCGGACGAACATGGTCAGTACAGCCTTGGGCTCGCCGACGACTACGTGTCCGCGGCGATCGACACCGCGCGTGTCGTCATCGCCGAGGTGAACGACCAGGCGCCACGCACCAGCGGTCCCCGGCGGCTGTCCGAAGGGGACCTCGACGTCATCGTGCGCACATCACGGGCGCCTGCCGAGATGCCCGCCCGGCATTGTGACGCCCGGACCGGCCGTGTCGCGGAGAACGTGGCGTCGCTGATCGAGGACCGGGCGACGCTGCAGTTCGGGATCGGCGCGCTGCCGGAGGCCGTGCTCGCGAAACTGGGCGATCGTCGCGACCTGGGCGTCCACTCCGGACTCATGAACGACACCGCGGCGGATTTGATGGAGACCGGGGTGATCACCAACGCTCGCAAGAGTCTCGATCGCGGCAAGTCGGTGGCCGGGGTGCTCATGGGTACGCGCAGGCTTTTCACTTTCGCTGATGCCAACCCCGCGCTGGAACTCCGGCACACCCGCTACACGCACAATCCGGGTGTACTCGCCGCGCAAGACAGGCTCGTCGCGATCAACTCCGCGATCGAGGTCGATCTGACCGGACAGGTGAACGCCGAGGGGATCGGCTCGATCTATGCGGGGGCCGTCGGCGGCGCGGCGGACTTCCTGCGTGGCGCGGCGCGCTCGCATGGGGGAGTGCCGATCGTCGCGTTGCCGTCGACCGCGGGTGAGGTCAGCCGGATCGTCGCGCGGCTGTCCGGCCCCGTGAGCACCGCGCGCGCCGACGCCGGGTTCGTGGTTACCGAGTTCGGGATCGCGGACCTGAGAGGGCAGCCGCTTCGGCAGCGTCAGATGCGGATGCTCGCGATCGCCCATCCCGATCACCGGCGTTCGCTGGAAGCGGCCATCGAGAACACAGGAGCAGGAATATGAGACGTGCCACGATAGTCGCTCCACTGCGCACGCCGGTGGGCACCTTCGGCGGAACACTCCGTTCGGTGCCGGCCGAAGACCTTGCCGCCGCCGTGATCAAGGCGGTCGTGGCACGGTCGGGTATCGACCCGGCATTGATCGAGGACGTCGTCTTCGCGCAGTCCTATGCGAACTCCGAAGCGCCGTGCATCGGGCGGTGGGCCGCTTTGCACGCCGGGCTGCCGATCGGGGTGCCCGGGCTGCAGACCGACCGCCGGTGCGGAGGCGGGCTGCAGGCGGTGGTGACCGCCGCGATGATGGTGCAGACCGGCGCGGCCGATGTCGTGCTGGCCGGTGGTGTGGAGAGCATGAGCTCCATCGAGCATTACACCACCAGCATGCGGTGGGGCAGCCGTTCCGGGAACGTCACCCTGTTCGACCGCCTCGACCGGGGCAGGGAGCGCGCACAACCGGCGTGGCGCTTCGGCCCGATCAGCGGCATGGTCGAGACCGCGGAGAATCTGGCGCAGCGCTTCGGCATCACCCGGGAAGAGGCCGACAGCTTCGCTGTTCGCAGCCACCAGCGCGCAGCGGACGGCTGGCAGTCCGGCAGGTTCAACGACGAGGTCATTCCGGTCGAGGTGCCGCAACGCCGCGGGGAACAGGTGAGCTTCAGTGTCGACGAAGGCGTCCGTGCCGGCTCGACGGCGCAGACGCTCGGAGCCTTGCGCACCATCATGCCGGGCGGCACCGTCACCGCCGGTAACTCCAGCCAGCAGAACGATGCGGCAGCCGCGTGCCTCGTCGTTGCGGAAGACATGCTCGGCAAGCTGGGCCTGACCCCGTTGGGGGCGCTGGCGGGATGGACCGCCGTCGGCTGCGAACCCGCGACCATGGGTATCGGCCCGGTACCGGCGGTCGCGAAGCTGTTCGACCGGACCGGCCTGTCGTTCGACGATCTCGACCTGATCGAGCTCAACGAAGCGTTCGCCTGCCAGGTTCTGGCGGTACTCAAGGGCTGGGGCCTCAACGACGACGAGGTCGCGGATCGGCTCAACGTCAATGGTTCTGGTATCTCGCTGGGGCATCCCATCGGCGCGACCGGGGTGCGCATCCTCACCACCGCGTTGCACGAGTTGCGTCGCCGTGGCGGACGCTACGCACTGGAGACGATGTGTATCGGCGGGGGGCAAGGGATGGCGGCGTTGTTCGAAGCCATGTGAGGCCGCACGGGTGCGGCCCGCGAGTGGAATGAGTATTGACACTGGCATAGAATCTTATCTATATTAAATTTAATTCGGTGCTGGACACGGCTTCGTGGCTTCGGCTGTTGTGGAGGTGGGCAGGGTGGACGGGACCGTCGCGGAAAGGCTGGCGACCGAGCTCTATCAGGCGCTCGCCGGTGGTGACCGCGAGTCGCTCGACCGCCTGCTGCATTCCCAATTCAGTGGCCGGACGGCCGCGGGATTGCCGCTTGCGCTCGGTGGCGGCTACGACAGTCCGGCGGCGATGCGCGAGCAGTTCTGGGGTCGTATCGGGAGCGAGTTCGCGATACGAGCTGAGCCGATCGAGTTCGGACTGCTCGAGGACGGGCGGCTCCTCGTGCGTGGGCACTACCGCGGCGTGGTCAAGCTCACCGGGCGGGAACTGGATGCCGAGTTCGTGCATCTCCTGTCGTTCACCGGAACGGCCATCTCGGGGTTGGTACAACTGACGGACACTGCTCGCTGGCGCGAGGCCTTGGCACAAGGCGACTTTCGGTCCGGTGGCGACGCGGTGGAATTCGGCATCGAGGCCGGGCTGGGCGTACTCCGGCTGAATCGGCCGGATACACGCAACGCGCTGAACCAGGCTGTCGCCGACGAACTGTACGAGGTCGCACAGCGCTGCGCCACCGAGCAGGATTTGCGAGCCCTGCTCGTGGTAGGCAACGGCTCCGCGTTCACCGTGGGTGGCGACATTCGCGTGTTCGCCGACGCCGGGCCTGCCGAACTGCCAGGGACCCTGCGGCGGATGGCCGGGCGTTTCAACGAGGCTCTGCTCGTGTTGAGCACCCTCGGCGTTCCGATAGTGACGGCCGTGCAGGGTGCGGTAGCCGGCGGCGGCCTCGGCTTGGTCCACCTCGCCGACATAGCGCTTGCCGCCGAAGGCACGAAGTTCGCGACCGGGTTCACCACGATCGGGCTTCCCGGCGATGGTGGCAACTCCTGGTTCCTGCCCCGGCTCATCGGCCCGCGCAAGGCCGCGGAGATGTACCTCGAGCAGCGCGTGCTTGACGCGCGCGAAGCGGCGGACTGCGGCCTGGTCACCAGGGTCGTACCGGCTGAGGAGCTCGTGGAGCAGGCCGAAGCGGTTGCCCGCCGGCTCGCCCAGGGCCCAACTCGCGCCTACGCCGAAATCCGGACCCTGCTGCGTGATTCGTGGACGGCGACGCTGCCGCAGCAACTGGCCGCGGAAGCCGGGGCAATGGCCCGCGCCGGTGCCACCTCCGACGTGGTCGGCGCCGTCCGCAGCTTTGTCACCAAGACTGTTCCGGAATTTCGAGGGAGGTGACGATGACGGGACTGATCACGGACAACGAGGAACACCGGTTGATCCGGGAAAGCGTTACCAAGGTCGCCGTGAAATACGGGCATGCGTATTTCGCGGAGCGGTCGCGCAGGGGCGAGCGCATCGGTGAGATGTGGGCCGAACTCGGCGAGGCCGGTCTGCTGGGCGTACACCTGCCAGAGGAGTACGGCGGGGGTGGTGCCGGGTTGTCGGAGTTCGTGGTTGTTCTGGAGGAGCTGGCAGCGCACGGGATGCCGCTGCTGGCCGCGGTGATCTCACCTGCGATCTGCGGGGCGATCCTCGCCGCGCACGCGTCGCCGGAATTGAAACGTGAGTGGTTGCCGGCGATCGCGGCAGGTACCCGGAAAATGGCGTTCGCGTTGACCGAGCCCGATGCTGGTTCCAACAGCCACAACGTCAGCACGCTCGCCCGCAAGGACGGCGATGGCTGGACGATCACCGGCGGCAAGTACTACATCTCCGCTGTCGACGACTGCGACGCGATATTGGTGGTCGCTCGTGCCGCCGACCTTCCGGGTACGCCCGGGCGCCGCCCGCTGTCGCTGTTCGTCGTGTCCACGCGTGCTGAAGGCTTGACACTGCAACAGATCGAGACCGAGGTCGTGTCACCGGACAAGCAGTTCATGCTGTTCTTCGACAACGTCCGCGTGGGGCCCGAGGCGCTGATCGGCAGCGAAGGCGAGGGACTGCGCCAGGCGTTCTCCGGTCTGAACCCCGAACGGATCCTGGCAGCCGCGCTGTGCAACGGCATCGGCCGGTATGCCGTCTCGAAAGCCAGGGACTACGCGGTTCAGCGGAAGGTCTGGCGCACCCCGATCGGCACGCACCAGGGCATCTCCCACCCGCTGGCCGAGTCCCACATCGCCGTCGAACTCGCCAGGCTCGCCACCGCGCGAGCCGCCGAATTGTTCGATTCCGGGCAAAACGCGGGGGAGGCGGCCAACATGGCGAAGTTCGCTGCCGCCGAAGCCGGGCTGAAGGCCCTCGATCAAGCGATTCAGACCCACGGTGGCAACGGTCTTTCCCGCGAGTACGGCTTGGCGGACCTGTGGTTCATCACCAGGTTGATGCGTATCGCCCCGGTGAGCAGGGAGATGGTGCTCAACTTCGTGGCACAGACCAGTCTGGGCCTGCCGAATTCCTACTGATACCTCGATGTGGAAAGGGCGCGCACATGGAATCCGCGTTTGATGTGATCGTGATCGGCGCCGGCGCCGGCGGGTTGTGCGCAGCGGCACGGCTGACCCATCTCGGGTACCGCACGCTGGTGGTCGAGCGGCTGGAGTACGTCGGTGGCCGTGCCTCCACTCGCGATATCGATGGCTTCAAGGTCAACAACGGCGCGGTCGTGATCGAGGTCGACGGAATCACCCAGCAGACGTTCGAGGAGGTCGGTGCCAAATTCGAGGTGCGCCGGCCGGACCCGCCGATCCTGTACCGGATCGGCAGCAAGGACGTCGACGTCACCGGCGGCGGCTGGGGTTTCCTGCTGTCGAAACTCACTCGTCAAGGTGCCAAGCTGCTGAGCGGTCTCGGCGCCGCGCGTAACGACGACGGGCTCCCGGAACAGGACATATCGACGGCGGAGTGGGTCGCGAGATACACGAAGAACGAATCCGTGCACGGGATCTTCCGCAACATGTGCGGGTCGATCTTCGCGGTCGGCTCGGAGGAGCTCCCGGCGCGGGTGTTCCTCACCTACTTCACGCGCAAGAGCGCGTTCAAGAAGTTCGGTTTCTGCCCGCAGGGCACGATCGGAATCTGGCGCTCACTCGCCGAGACCATCGTGGCCGGTGGCGGCGAGGTGTGGTTGTCCGCGGAAGTCACGTCGCTGACGATGTCCGGAGGACTGGTGCGCGGTGCGGTGATCGAACGAGACGGGCACACCGTCGAGGTCGGCGCGCGGTTCGTGGTCAGCGACATCGGGCCCGCCGCCACCGTGAACCTGGTCGGCGAGCAGAGCTTGCCAGGCGGCTATCTCGAGTCTGTGCGTAGCCGTGACCGGCCGTGCGCGATGATCGCGGTCAATTTCGCCAGCCGCGAACGGCTGATCAACGCGCCCGGGATGCTCAGCTTCGCCAAGACGCGCAGGTTGTGCTACATCGCCAACTTCACGGATACCTGCCCGGAGATGGCGCCCGTCGGGTGGCATCTCTATGTGGCCGCCGCCGTGCCCAAGCCGGCGGTCGGGGACTTCGACGAAGCCGCCGAGACGCAACTGCTGATGGACGACCTGCACGAACAGATCGCGGGCTTCGAGCACGCCCGCATTCTGTCCACTGTGGTCACCCGTGACGAGTGGCCTCCGCAACGCGCGGTGTCGGGCTTCGACCTGCCACCTGCCACTCCGATCCCGAATTTGTGGAATGTCGGTGACGGCGTCAAGGAATATGCCAACGGTGGGACCACGGCGTGCGCCGAGACCGCCAAGATCGTCGTTGACCAGATCGCCGGTGCTTTCCCCATCGACGTTCTCAAGGGCAGCTGACAGGTTGTCTTGTGCAGTGAGCTACGCCTTTGCGGGCAATGCTTTTCAGCCCTTAAGGAGAAATCGTGATGAAGATCGTCCTCGACCACACAAGGTGCACGGGCCTGGGGGTTTGCGAATCCCTGGCGCCCGACGTATTCGAGGTCAACGACGCCGGTGAACTGATTGTGAAGCAGGACAAGGTGTCCGACGGCCAGAAAGACGACGTCGAGGCCGCCGTGGCGGGCTGCCCGACCGAAGCGCTGAGGCTGGAGTCCTGACCGGAGTTCCGTGCGGAGAGAGGAAGCCATGCCGTCGAGCCGCCACCTGGTTGTGGTCGGAGCTTCGCTAGCTGGGTTGCGCGCGGTGGAAGGCGCCCGGAAGACGGGATTCACCGGGGCGATCACGCTCGTCGGAGCTGAACCACACCTTCCCTACGACCGCCCACCGTTGTCCAAGGGCTACCTGGAACCCGGGATGCCTCCGGACACGCCGGTGTTCCGCACTGAGCAGACGTTGCGCGACGAGCTCGGTGTCGCCCTCGTGCTCGGGGCCGAGGCGACCGCACTAGACACTATCCGGCGGGTTGTTGAGATAGGCGACCGCGGTATCGAGTACGACGCGGCCGTGATCGCCACCGGCGCCGTGGCCCGCACCCTGCGTGGTAACGCGGGGCTGCCGGGCGTACACACCCTTCGCACCATCGAGGATGCGATCGCGATCCGCGCAGCCCTGGACTCGGGCGCACGCACCGTCGTGATCGGCGCGGGGTTCATCGGCTCGGAGATCGCGTCGGGAGCGCGTAAACGCGGACTGCCGGTCACGGTGATCGAAGCGCAGCCGACACCACTTGTCCGTGCGGTCGGCGAGGAGATGGGCGCGATGTGCGCGTCCTTGCACCAGCGCAACGGTACCGACTTGCGCTGTGGCGTCAGCGTCGCGAGAGTGGAGGGCGAGCACCACGTCGAGCGTGTTGCGCTCTCCGATGGGACCAGCGTGGATGCGGATCTCGTGGTCGCTGGTGTCGGCGCGGTGCCGGCCACGGACTGGCTGCATGACTCCGGTCTTCGGTTGAGTGATGGTGTCGTGTGCGATGAAACGCTCTTCGCCGGAGCGCCTGGCGTGTATGCCGCCGGCGACGTGGCGCGCTGGCACAACCCGTTGTTCGAGCGGCCGATGCGTCTGGAGCATTGGACCAGCGCTGCGGAGCAGGGTGCCCTCGCGGCGCGAAACGCCGTCGAACCGGCCACCGCGAAGCCCTATGCGACAGTCCCGTATTTCTGGTCGGACCTGTACGGCAACCGGATCCAGTTCGTGGGGATCGCCGACGCCGACGAGGTGCGCATGGTCGACGGTGACCTGGATCGCGACGCCCGTTGTGTCGCTCTTTACCGCGCCGGTGGCCGCCTCGTCGGAGCGTTTGCGATCAACGGGCAGTCCGTCATCATGAAATACCGCAGCATGATCACGACCGGTGCTACTTGGAGCGACGCGCTGGATTTCGCCGGTCGTCGCCGCCCTGCTGTGAGTCCACCTCGTTAGCGATCGGGCGGCACGTTGATCGCCGCGCTCGGTTCAGCTTGCCGCCGTGGTGGATCGTTGCTTGCGTGCTGGATTGAGACTGCGCTGTGGTCCGGCCGGTTCTTCCGCTGCCGCCGTCGTGCCGATGCCGTGCCGGACCATGGATTGTGCGGTGCGTACCACCACGTCGAGTGAGCCCCGGCGGGGGTTCCACCATTCCGCGGCCCAGTTGAGTGCGCCGAGGATCATCATGCGGGCCGCACGCAGGTCGAGGTCGGTACGCAGCAGCCCCGCGTTCGCCGCGGTCTGGATCAGCTCACGCCACACATCGATATAGGCCGAGGACTCGGCGTCGTGACGAACGCGGATAGCTTCCGGCAATTGCCCAGCGTTACGGATGGACGCTGTCGTGTAATCGGAGATCTCGAGTTCGTAACGCAGGTGCGCCTCGATCGCCGCGTTGATGCGGGCGAGTGGATCAATGTCTTCGGGAAGTGCTGAGAGGACCTCGCTCATGTGTTCTCGCATGTGCGCGATCCCCGTCCACATGACTTCCTCGATCAGATCCTCCCGTGACGGGAAGTAGTAGTAGATCGCCGGCGCCTGGAGCTCCGCCTGCTCGGCTACGTCCGTCATCCGCGTCCCGGCGTAGCCTTTCCTGCTCAGCACGTGCGCTGCGGAGTTGAGGATCCGTTCCCGGGTACGCGCGGACTTCGAGCCCATGTCGTCCGAGCTGGGCTTCGACGCCGGTTTTTTAGCCACATGTCGATTATAGAGGAGCGAGGAGCGACTGCGGGCGCATCCCGCAGATGACGCCGGTCTCGGGGGCGGTCGGCGGATGCGGAGGGCTTGATCTCGTGAGAGTTCTCGCCGGGGGTGAGGCCCGATGGATCCTGGAAGCCGTGCTGGACAGCGACGGCGCGGACGACGGAGAACCTGGCTCACACCACTGAGGCTGTCCTGGTGCTAGGTACCTTCACGGCAGGATCTGCTTAAGGTCCTGCTCGTGATGCGCTGTCGCGCGACCGCTGAGCGTAGAACTTAATCTATATTCTAATCTGATTCGCTCGCGGGCGCAGTGCTATCACAACCGCCCTGAACTGGCGTTCTTCGTGTTCGTGAAGGCACCGGGACCACTGGGAGGCGTGGCAATTATGACTATGGATTTGATTTTGTGCTTGCGGAACGGTTCAATGGCGGGCAGGATGACAGGTGCCAGTTTGTCGGACTAGGCACTCCACATGAGGTTTGCTTCTATCAACCGCCCAGGACAGCCCTGAAGGTGAGAGCAATGGCGCTTTCAAATTCGAACACCGCATCAAGCGCCGATCACTCGCATCCGGATGATCCGGATGCGAAGGGAAGCCGCGTCCTTGGCCGCCGCCGTTTCCTGACCTACCTGGTCGCCGGCCCGACCTTGGTGGTCGCTGCAGGGCTCACTGGCGAAGCGCTCGATCCTCCGCGCGCCGGGGCTGCGATACCCACGCTGCCGGGGCCGGCTGAGATCGTCGATCTCGGCGATGTCCAGGTGCTTGCCGCGCTGCCGACCTCGATGCTGCTCAAAGTGGAAGTCGCAGAGGACGGACGGGTTCGATTCGAGTTGCCCCGTGCTGAGGTCGGCCAGGGGGTGACGACGGCGGTGGCGATGCTGGTCGCGGAGGAACTGGACATTCCGGTGAGCCAGGTCGACGTCCCGCTGGCCGACGCGCGGCCCGAACTCATGCTCAATCAGGCTACCGGCGGGTCGACCACGATCAGGTCGATGTACGACCCGGTGCGCTATGTGGCCGCGGCGGTGCGGGCGAGGCTGCTGGCGGCGGCTTCGGCGCGGTGGAGCGTCGCAGTCGGCCAGCTCGCGGTTCGCGACGGCTCAGTGATCGCACCGGATGGCCGCGAGGCGACCTACGGGTCGTTGTCGGCCGCAGCGGCCAGCCCGGGCCTCGCGGCGACTGGTGGACAGCCGAAGCCGGAGTCCCAGCACACGGTCGTGGGCAGGCCGGCGTCGCGGATCGATGCGCGGGCCGCGGTGACCGGCGCCAAGGCCTACACCCTGGACCTTGAGGTGCCCGGTGCACTGCCGTCGATGGTGCGCAGGCCGCCGACCGTGCAGGGTTCGCCCCGATCGATCCTCAACGAAGCGGCCGTCCGGGCGATGCCGGGCATTGTGGACGTCGTCCCGATTCCCACCGGCGTCGCGGTGGTTGCCGAGACGTTCGGCCAGGCGCTCGACGGGAAGAACGCCCTGCAGGTCACCTGGAACGATGGCACGATCGATGGATTCTCAGATCCCCAGATTCGCGACCGGCTACGGGGAGCGGTCCAGCCGTTTCTCGTGCCTCCCTTGCTGGTCAGCCATCTCGACGCCGAGTTTGATTTCGCGTTCGTGAGCCATGCGCCGATGGAGACCAACTCGGCGATCGCCGACGTTCGCGCGGACCGGGCCGAAATCTGGTCCAGCCTGCAGGCACCGATCTGGGCGGCAGAGCAGATCGCGGCCGAACTCGGTCTGCCCCTTGACCGCGTCGTCGTCCACGTTCCCCAAGGGGGCGGCGCGTTCGGGCGACGAGCGTTCCCGGACGCTGCCATCGAGGCGGTCAGGATATCCAGGAAATCCGGCCGCCCGATCAAGCTGATGTGGAGTCGCATCGACGATATGCGGCATGGGCGCGGCCGGCCCGCGGATCACCACAAGATCCGCGCGACCTTCGCCGCCGGAAATGTGCTCTCCTTCGAGCACCGGATGTCGGCCGTGCAAACGGATCTCAGCCACGGGCTCGGCGAGGCCATCACCGCTGTCGTGTCCGGGACCGAGCTCGGTGGCCGTACCCTCGCCCAGTTCGCCTTCAACCTCAGCCTCGTCATGCCCTACAACCTCGGTCTGGTCACCGCGACACTCAGCGAGGTGCCGCTGAAGATGAACACAGCGGCGTGGCGTCAGCCGTTCACCGGGACCGCGCGTACAGCACAGGAAATCCTGATCGATGAGATCGCCGCGTCACTGGGTAAGGATCCGTACCGATTCCGGCGAGCTGTACTGAAGAACGACAAGCAGCGTGCGGTGCTGGACAAGGTCGCCACCGAAGGTCACTGGGGACGGCCGATGCCAGCCGGATACGCACAGGGGATCGCCTTCCATGAGGAATTCAAGTCCTGTGCTGCCTACCTGGTGGAAATAGACGCGCGAGACCCGAGTCAGCCACGCGTGACCAAGGCTGTGATCGCGGCCGACGTCGGGTTGCCGATCAACCCGCGTGGTCTTGAGGCGCAACTACTCGGCACGCTGACAGATGGAATCTCGGTTGTGCTGCGCGCAGGGCTGCATTTCGACAAAGGACTGCCGCTGGAAGGCAGTTACTCGCAGTTTCATTACGCGCGCCAGAAGGACTCTCCCATGGATGTGCAGATCTTCATCATGCCGGCCAACGGCCGTCCTGGCGGAGCCGGGGAACTCGGCATCGCTGCAGCATCTGGCGCGGTGGCGAATGCATTCTCCCGGGCGACTGGCGTGCGGCCACGCAGCTTTCCGATAAATTTCGACGTCGACTTCGAACCGTTCCCCCGGTAACGTTCATCGGTCTTGCAGGAGGTTCACTTGCCCAAGTTCACGTTTGACCTCAATGGTGGGTCCGTGTCGGTCGAGGCGCCTGCCGACCTGCCCATGCTCTGGGTCCTGCGCGACAAACTCGGTATTCGCGGTCCGAAATACGGTTGCGGGATCAATGTCTGTAAGGCGTGCACATCTCACCTCGACGGCAAGGCGTTCAATCCGTGTGTCACCGCGGTGTCGGAGTGCGCCGGCAGGGAGGTCACTACCATCGAAGGTCTTGCCGAGGGGGGTGATCTTCATCCGGTGCAGCAAGCCTGGCTCGATCAAGATGTCGCACAGTGCGGGTACTGCCAGCCTGGGCAGATAATGGCGGCGGTGGCTCTGCTCGATCGCACGAAAGTGCCCACCGATGCCGAGATTGACGAGATCGAGAACGTCTGCCGCTGCGGAACATATTTTCGGATCCGCGAGGCGATCAAAGCGGCGGCCAAGGAAATGTGATAAATGTGGGAGAGTGCGGTCGAATTGAGCAACTCTGTGGCTGGTGACGTGGTCGTGGTCAGTCGCGACGGTGCCGTTGGCAATATCGTTCTCAACCGTTCTGCGGCGATGAACGCTATCACTGTGGATCTGGGAATGCGCCTCGAGCAAGGCTTGCGTGAGCTCGCCGAGTCGGTAGCGGTGATTGTCCTCAGAGGTGCTGGGGGAAATTTCTCGGTCGGCGGAGATTTCGATGAAGTGGAACGACTCCGGAGAATCGGCCCGGCGGCGCTGTACCCACTGTTCGAGAATTTCGGCCGGGCCTGCTCGGCTATCGCCGAGATCGATGTTCCCGTTGTCGCCGCGGTCGAGGGCTACGCGCTGGCGGGAGGGTTCGAGCTGATGCAAGCCAGTGATATTGTGTTGGTGAGCAATGATGCCAAGATTGCTGACATGCATTCCAATTTTGGCATGGTGCCGGGCGGTGGCGGTTCGCAGCGGCTGGCCAGATTGGTGGGCCGTCAGCGGGCGCTGGCCCACATCTTGACCGGTGACCGGCTGTCTGCGGCCGAGGCGGTTTCTTGGGGACTTGCTTACCGAAACTATGAGCCGGCGGAGTTCAACGAGGCTGTGCGTGAATTCGGGCTGCGCTTGGCGTCGAAGAGCCCACGTGCCCTGCGGACGGTCAAACGGCTGGTCCATGACGGACTCGGCAAGCCGCTGGCCGACGGGCTGGCGATGGAGATCGATGCCGTCGTGGCTCATCTCGGTGACCAGGACGGTGGCTCCGCTTTCGAAAAGTTCGTCACCCGCAAGCGTTCCTGACAGTACCCGCGTTCGCGGGCACGCGGTGGAAGTCCAGCGTGCCCGCGCACGGTCACTCTTGGCCGGCCAGATGGGTGTAACGGGCGCGCAGTTCGCGCTTGAGCAATTTGCCGCTGGGGTTCTTCGGCAGTGAATCGGCGAACACGACATATTTGGGCCGCTTGTAGCCGGCTAGCACCTGCTTGGCATGGCCGCGGACCTGTTCAGCGGTGAGATCGACGCCGGCCTTGGGCACGATCACCGCGGTGACGGCCTCGATCCAGTGTGGGTGGCTGATACCGAAAACGGCGACCTCGGCGACGCCGGTGAGCTGGTAGATCGCCTCTTCGACTTCGCGGCTGGCGACGTTCTCCCCGCCGGTCTTGATCATGTCCTTCTTGCGGTCGACCACGGTCAGGTAGCCGTTCGAGTCGATCACGCCCAGGTCGCCGGAGTGGAACCAGCCGTTGCGGAACGCGCTGGACGTCTTCTCGTCGTCACGGTAGTACCCGAGGGCAGCGTGCGGGCTGCGATGCACGATCTCGCCGACTTCACCGCTCGGCACGGGGTTGTCGTCGTCGCCGACTACCCTGGTCTCGACATTGATGACTGCCCGCCCGGCTGAACCGGCGTGGCTTAGCTGCTCACTGGGGCGCAGGATCGTGGCCAGCGGGGACATTTCGGTTTGCCCGTAGAAGTTCCACAGTTGCGTGTGGGGAAGCCGGCGGGCCAGTTCGTGGAGCACTTCCGCGGGCATTGCCGAGGCGCCGTAATAGCCCTTACGCAGCGATGACAGGTCGGTACTGTCGAAATCCGGGTGCCGGAGCAGGGAGATCCATACCGTGGGCGGGCAGAACAGTTTGGTCGCCCGCTGGGTGGCGATGGTTTTCAGCAGTTCGGCTGGATCGGGGGAGGGCAGGATGATACTGGTCGCGCCGAGGTAGACGTCGACGGAGAAGAAGCAGTCGAGCTGAGCGCAATGGTACATGGGCAGGGAATGGACCTCGACGTCGTCGACGCTCATCTCGCCGTCGATCGCACAGCTGACATATTGCGCGATCAGGGAACGACTGGACAGCAGCACACCTTTGGGCCGGGACTCGGTACCCGAGGTGTACATCAATCGCAGCGGGTCGTCATCGGCGACTCGCACCTCCGGCTCAGGTGCGTCGGCGTCGCTCATCCAGCCGTCCACATCCTGCCAGCCGTCCAAGGCTGGTTGCCCGGAGAAGCTGATCCGGCCACGGAGCACGCCGGTGAGCCGGGTGGTGGCGAGAGCTTTGCCCGCGGTGGCGGCAAGTGCGTCCTCGGCGACGATTCCCTTCGCCCCGGAATGGTCGAGAATGAACCCGACCTCGTCGGGGCCGAGCATGAAGTTGACGGGCACGAGGATGACCCCGAGCTTCGCGGTGGCGAAGACGAGCACCGCGTACTGCCAGCAGTTGTGGCTCAGCAGCGCCAGCCGGTCACCTTTGCGGATGCCCCGGCTGGTCAATGCCGCGGCGCAGGAGTTGACGGCGGTATTGAACTGGGCGAAGGTCAGGCGTTTCTCGCCCGCGATGATGGCCAATTTGCCGGGGTGTCGTGCGGCTGTGCGGCGCAGGAGGTCTCCGGTTGCGTGTTGCCGTGCCGCGGCGACGAGGTGGCCGGTGGGCCCGCCGGTCTCGCTGGTCACTGTGGTGCTCCTTTCGTCGGATGATGCTCCGATGTGACAGCGAGTTCACCCCTGCACCGAGACAGTGACCGCGGTACTGGCGCCGGGAAGGGGGATGTGCGCGGTGACGCGTCCCGCAGAATCGGCTACGACCGTCTGCGTCTGGGCGGACCCACTGGCCGATGCGTCGACTTGGTAGCTGTGCCCTGGCTGGAACGCGGCCGGGAATCGGATCTCCGCCACACCGGACCCATGCAGGACCAGCTGCCGCCCGTCGACGCGGGCGCCGGTGAGGTCGAGGAACTCCGCGGTGGTCCGGGTCACCGTGATGTCATAACCCCAAATGGTGAAGTGCGGGATCGCCGTGCGGTAGCTGAATTGCGCCGGGGTGGCCGTGGTGGCGCGGGTGAAGACCGAGTTCGCCAGCGGGACGATGTCGTGGCTGTAGACGAGGTGGTTGTTCGCGCCGTGCACACCGGGGTACCGCACGCGGGTTTCCTGCACGCCGAAGGTGGAGAGGAAGCCGTTGTATCGGGGGAACTGCTGGGCGAGGAGAGTCTCGGTGGCCGCGGCTAGGGGGTTGGTCAAGGCCGGCAGCCGTACGCAGTCCGGTGCGAGCAGTGAGGTCAGTGGCAGGCAGCCGTCCCCTCCGCTGCTCAGGATCGTGGTGTCCGTCCCCGCGAGGTTGCTGGCGATGTCGATCGGGTTGAAGCCGTGCCATTCCACCGGGTTGGTGATGGCGGTACCGTAGCCTTGGTCGAGCAGGTAGCGGTTGACGTCCCAGATCGTTTGGGTCAGCGGGTCATTGACCACGTCGAGAGCGCCGCTCACAGAAGCCGCGAAGGCGTAGTCGTCGGGATGCAGCATGTCCTGGAGGTAGGCGCTGATCGCGCCCATCGAGAAGCCCGCCACGCCGCGCCCGCCTCGGTCGGAGCGCACGTTGAAGAGGGTCTGGATCAGCGGATAGAGTTCCTGGTGGAGGAAGCTGTCCGCGGGCATGGTGGTCGCTGTGAGCGGCGGCAGGTTGGGGACGATGTCGTCTCGTCCGTCGATCCACGCGCACGTTTCACACACCGAATTTGTGGCAGACGAGTCGGGCGAGACGACAAGGAAATGCGCTCGTGACAGTTGGCTGCCGAAATCGAAGATATCCGTCTGCCATGCGCCGCCACCTTGACCGACGGCCTTGAGGAGCGCTTCGTTGTCGGTGATCGGCTTGGTGACGGGATTGTCCAGCGGAGTCAGCACCGTGCCGTGGAGGTAGTACAGCACGGCCGATGATGAGCCGGCGGCGGTGTAGCTGTCGGGCAGGTACACACGGTTGGTGACGCGTTGCCGCAGCAGGGGGCTGTTGAACGATACGTCCAGGACTCGGGGGTTCGACCCGTACGGGACCACGTCGACGTCCCAGCCACTGAATGGAAACCCGAGATTCGCAGTGGAGTGTGACAACAGGCCTTCGACGGCGCTGGTGTCCAGCTGGGTCGAGCTCGCCGGCAGGACCGCGCTCGCGCCGAAAAGGACCGTGAGCGCCAGGGTGGCCAGTATTTTCGCCAGAGATTTGGTGGCGTGAGACATCGTTGGCTCGCTTAGCATTGGTCGGATACGAATATCATCTTGTTGGGGTCGCGGTTTCCGCGACCAGGGCGGTCAATGGTTCGACGACTGTCATAGCGTCTTCGGGCAGCCGTAACGACGTCGCCAATGGTCCGAATCGGCGAAGCAGTTCGATCGCCGCGTCCTTCGGGTCTTCCCGGACGACGCAGAACAGGTCCAGGGTGTCGTCGTCGATGGCGCCGGACATGTCGGACCAGCGGCCGAGCCGGCTGAGCCGGTTGAGTTCTTCATGGAGCGCACCAAGCCCGTGATGATCGAGCACCGTCCGGTATGCCGGGGTCGATCCGTAGAGCCCGATCGTGGATTTCGCGCGGTTACGTGCCTGTTCGAGGGTCTCGTCGGCGGCGCGGACCACGGTGGGGCAGGTGATGACGAGATCCAGTGGCGTTCGACGCGGGTCGCGGGTCCTGGTCAGCGTGGGAAGGATGTTCTCGCGCAGGAAGGCCTCGGTGATGAAGCTGTGGCTGAGGTAGCCGTCTGCCAGCTCGCCGGCGAGCGCGGTCATGCGTGGGCCCACCGAGGCCAAGTAGATCGGTGGCGGCCGCAGGCCGGGCGGGACGGGCGGCCGGAATGGCTCGGAATTGAACGTGAAGCTGTAGTACTCGCCCTCGAAGTCCAATGTGGCGTCGTCGTACCAGTGTGCGAAGATCGCGCGCAATGCCCCGATCATCTCGCCCATCCGGGCGATCGGCTTGCCCCAGGGCATGGAGTAGCGCCGCGTGATATGAGCCTTGATCTGGCTACCGATACCGAGCACGAAACGGCCGCCGGAGAAGGCATGCAGGTCGTGGGCCTGCTGAGCGATGATCATGGGGCTGCGGGCGAAGGCAACCGCGACTCCGGTGCCTACGACGAGCTGATTCGTCGTGCCCAAGGCGGCGACCGCCGGCAAAAACGGGTCGCACGCGGTTTCGGTGGTCCACACCCGGCCGCAGCCCAGCGATTCGGCGCGGGCGGCCAAGGCGCCGGCCGTGCTCAGAGGGCCGGTGCGCGAGACCAAGGTCTTGCCGAGTGAGTAGTCGACGGACAAGTGTTGTCCGGTCATGGTGCTTCCAGGATGTGGATGACACACACCTCGCCGACACCGACCATGTGTGCCAGCCCGAGCGTGGCGTCCGGCTGCTGCCGCTCGCCCGCTTCGCCGCGCAGCTGCCGGGTGATCTCACAGATCTGGCCTACGCCGGTCGGTCCCACCGGGTGGCCCATGGACAGCAGCCCCCCGGAGGGGCTCACCGCGACCCGGCCGCCGATGTCGAATTCCCCCTCGGCAAGCCGGTGGGCAGCTTCACCGTCCGGTGAGATGCCCATGGCTTCCAGGTAGAGCAACTCCTCGACGGTGAACGCATCGTGCAGTTCGACGACGTCGAGATCAGCTGGTACCACGCCTGCCTCCAGGAACGCCTGTTCGGCGGTTTCCCTGGTCAGCGCGGCATCAGGGTCCTGGCCGGGGTAAACGGTTTCCGATCGCGCGGTGGACGAGAGCACCCGGACGCTGCGAGCCTGGTCCAGGCCGAGTCGCTCGATCGCGGCGTCCGAAGCGACGATCGCGGCGGCCGCGCCTTCGCCGACCGGACAGCATTGCAGGCGTGTGAGCACTCCGCTGATGGCGGGAGGTGCCAGCACTTCGTCGAGAGTCAACGCTCGCCGGCGCTGGGCGAAGGGGTTGAGCGCGCCGTTGCGGCTGTTCTTCACCGCGACCAGGCCCAGCTGTGCGACGTCTGATTTCGACTCATGCAGGTAGCGGTTGGCCAGTAAGGCAAAATGGGTAAAGGGAACGACCCTGTCGCCGGTCAGGTCCCGCACGCCGGCCACCGGGTGGGGAAACCGGATGTGCAGCGGTTTGTCGACTCCGACCGCGATGGCCACGTCGTGCAGGCCGCTCGCGACATCGATACATGCTTGCCGGAATGCGCTCGACCCGGATGCCGAGGCGTTTTCCACCTGCACCATCGGGATCCCGGTTACGCCGAGATGGCGATACATCAGCCGGGACAGCGCCATCACCGTTGTCGCGGTTCCGGTGTACGCGGTCTGGACGTCTGGCCAGCTCAACCCCGCGTCGGCCAATGCCGCACGCACGGCGTGCACTCCCAGAGCGGGGTACGCCGCGTCACTCGGGGACCGGTAGGGGTGCAAGCCGACCCCGACCACATGCACGGGCCGAAGGCTCCGCAGTCCGCGACTCGTCATGACCGATTCTCCTTCACCGCAAAGCGCAGATCGATGATTTCTTCGCCCTTTTCGGTTGCACCGCAACTGATCCATGCGCCCGCCACGCCGTCGTTGACAGCCAGGTCATCGTCAGTGGGCGCCAGCATCAGAGCCCGTACGACCGGGCCGTCATCGAGTTCTATCTCTGCAACGGTGAACGGGGTTTCGATGTCGGTGCCGGGATGGCGGAAGACCGTGGCGAAGGCTTGCAGCCGCCCGGTGGCCCGCAATGGTGCGGACCGCAGCGATTCCTCAGCCGCCCCGCAGATCTCGCATCCGACACCCAGCGGCGGGAAGAACGCGGCATCGCATGCGCCGCACCGCGTTCCGAGCAGGACCGGGGGATCACAGGCCACGTCGAAGAGCCCTTCCTGCGCTGCGACTCGCTTCGGCGCCGGCGTACTGGTGCCGGCGTCACGCCCGATCACGCCGGCACCTGGTATTTGGCGCGGTAGGTCTTGCGCAGCTCAGTCTTGAGGATCTTGCCCGTCGGGCTCAGTGGCAGCTCGTCCACCAGTTCGAGCTGGCGGGGAAGCTTGTACCGGGCCAGACGCTGAGAGGCGAACGCGACGAGCTCGGCCAGCGTGGGTGCGCTGCCGGGGCTGGCGACGACGATCGCGAGGGGCTGCTCACCGAAATCGGGCTCCGGGACGCCGATCACCGCGGCATCCACCACATCGGGATGTTCGACCAGCACCTTTTCGATTTCGGCGGGATAGATGTTCGTGCCGCCGGCCACGATCATGTCGCTACCGCGGTCGGTTACGTACAGGTAGCCGTCGTCGTCGAGGTGTCCTATGTCTCCGGTGCGGTAGTAGCCATCACGAAGCAGGTCGTTGCCGAGCGGTCGCTGTCCGAGATATCCGCGGAACGCGGCAGGCGAGTTCACCGCGATGTCGCCATCGACGCCCGGCGGTACTTCGTTCCAGTCGAGATCGACGATCTTGACCTCGACAGCGGGGTAGGGCCGCCCGCTCGATCCCGTCTTCCGGGTGAGATCCTCGGGTGGCAGGACGGTGACCATGCCGGCTTCCGTGCAGCCGTAGGACTCCCATAGCACGTCCTTGCCGAGCAGTGTGGCTATCCAGAGCTTCAGCGGGGCGGGTACCGGGGCCGCGCCGACCGACAAGGCTTCGAGGGAGGTCAGGTCATACTTGGCCACGACATCCGGTGGCAGTGCCTGAAGACGCAGCAGCATGGTCGGGACCGCGAGCCAGGTCTGTGCTTTGTGCTCGTCGATCAGTGCGAGCACCTTTTCCGGGTCGTAGCGGTCCAGCATGATCAGGCACCCGCCGCGCTCCATGGTGAGGCTGGCGACCAGCGGACCCGCAGCATGGTGCACCGGCAGGGTCATCAACGCTCGGACCTGGTCGGGTATCGGAGGATTGTTCAATAGTGCGGCCCGATACCGGGCGAGCCGCTGCAGATCGATCGTCGCCGGATCGGCAGGAGGCACCCCCTTGGGATGGCCGGTCGTGCCGGCCGTGTAGATGACTGTCGGTGGGTTGACCGGGCCGTAGCGGCGTTCGAGGTCGCCTTCGTCCAGCAGGTCTTCCATGCGTAGCCGCGAGCTGCCCGCGGGCTGGCCCACGGTGAGCAGGAACGGCAGGTCCAGTTCGTCCCAGCCGGATACGTCGGCGTCGTCGCAGATGAGTCCCGCCGCGCCGCTGTCGCGCAGGATGTAGGCCGCCTCCGACGGGGTGAGCCGCCAGTTGACGGATACCTGAACGACACCGAGCTTCCCGAACGCACGGTGGGCGATGGCCCATCCGGCGCCGGTGTGCAGCCGAACACCGACGTGGTCGCCGGGGCCCAGACCGTGCTTGACGAGTGCGCCGGCCAGCCGGTCGGCACGGTCGTTCCAGTCCTGGTACGTCAGCACGGTGCTGTCGTGAATGATCGCGGGTTTGCCGGGAGTCTTCGCGGCCCAGAACTCCAGGCTTCCGACCTGTGGATCGCTCATCGTTGACGCCTTTGTCTCGTTGAGAACACAGCCTTGACATGACGAGATCAGTGCGGTTCACGATACATAGCCCGGAGGCTTCTATCAAGAAACTTTTGAATCTCTGGAAGAAAAAATTCTCCGAAGGTTGAATTCTTCCCGCCATCGGAAGGTGGTGGATGGGCGGGAAGCCAGCAGGGGGGCCAGCCGCGCCGTCGGTGTCGATACCCGCTGGTGAAGTGCCACGCATACGCTGGCGGCAAGGTCGCGGGGCGTGGCACGCCCGGCGAGGGCGCCGTCGATGGCAATGTGGGCCTCTCGCGGGTGCCGAGTTGGTCGATTTTGATAATCAAGATTTGAAAAGTTCGGCTGTGTCACTTGCCTGACGCCCGGAAGGTGTGGTGTGCTCAAGCTCGTCGATGACCATCGACGGTGCCCACGGAGGGGTTGCAATGGACGTGCTCGACCTGCAGGGCTGGACCGCGCTCGTGACGGGTGCGGGGCAGGGGGTTGGCCGGGAGATCGCCATCCAGTTCGCCTTGCACAACGCCGGGGCGGTTGTGGTCAACGACGTCAATCGTGACCGGGCGGAGGCTGTCGTCGCGGAGATCGAGGAAGCCGGGGGCAGGGCGGCTGCCGCGGTTGCCGACGTCACCGACCTGGCTGCGGTGAGTGACATGGTCGCCGAGGTCAATGCGAGGTTCGGCAGCCTGGACATCCTGGTCAGCAACGCCGGAAACTACGGCGCGGACGCCTCCGCGGTTACCTTTGGCGAGTTCTGGACCATTGATCCGCGGGAGTGGCAGCCGTGGGTGGGCGTCAACTTCTACGGCCCGATCATGTGCGCCCATGCCGCACTGCCGGGAATGGTGGAGCGACGCAGGGGGCGGATCATCACGATCGTCTCCGACGCCGGCCGGGTGGGGGAAGCTGGTTCCGAGGTGTACTCGGCGGCGAAGGCCGGCGCGGCCGGATTTACCCGCGCGATCGCCCGATCCGTTGGTCGTTACGACATCACGGCCAACAACATCGCCATTGCGGCCACCCGGACCCCCGCTGTGGACGAGCAGCTGTCCGATCCGGGCACTTTGAAGAGGGTCATGTCCAAGTATGTCCTCCGGCGACCGGGCGAACCATCGGACATCGCGCCGATGGTGCTGCTGCTGGCGTCCGCGGGAGGGTCGTGGATCACAGGTCAGACCTATCCGGTCAACGGTGGCTATTCGTTCGCGCTCTAGGTCAGCGCGTGGCCAGGATGATCTGGCTGGCAGAGGAGGCTCTTTTCATGACGTTGTCCACTATCACTGTTGATGTGCGCGGCGCCGTGGCGGTGTTGACCTTGAACCGGCCGGACAAGGCCAACACTCTCAACGGACCGCTGCTCGATGACGTCGAGGCCGCGTGTGGCGACATCGCGCAGAGCCCCGAGATCCGAGTGCTGGTCGTCACTGGTGCCGGCCGGCACTTCTGTGGTGGCGCCGATCTGCAATGGGTGATGGAGACCGGCGGGCGGTCTCCCGGGCGGCACCTCGCGATCGACATTCCGCAACCAGTGATCGCGGCGATCAACGGGCCGGCGTTCGGGGGTGGTTTCGAGCTGGCCTTGGCTTGCGACTTCCGGTTCGCTGCCGCCACCGCGACCTTGGCGTTGCCCGAGATCTTGTTCGGCGCTCTCCCGATGGGCGGGGGGATTCCGCGGTTGACCAGGCTGGTGGGGCCGGCGCGCGCTAAGCGTTTGATCATGACCGGGGAAAAGTTCACCGCTCAGCTGGCCGGTGAACTGGGCATCGTTGACCGGGTGTGCGCGCCGGATGCGCTCATGACCGAGGTCGTCGAGTTCGCCGAGCTGTTGGCGAGCCGCCCGTCGTTCGCGGTGAATGCGGCGAAGTTGCTGGTAGACCAGGCAACCGAGGTGCCGCTGACCTCTGCTCTGGCCTTCGAGCGGCAGGTCATTTCCACCATGGCCGGCGATGACGAGCTGGCAGCCGCCCGTGATGCGGCGAAGAGCGGGTCTGCTACCTATGCGCGGATCTTCCAGACGGGCGGCGGATGAGGCCTCGTCAAAGTCCGCTGAACCACTTTCTGGCTGGACGGTGTCATCGAGGATGGGCCGGCAAGGAGAGGAACCTATCGTAATGACGACGCTGATCGATTCCGGTTTTGCGCTGCTGGATCTGGATTCCGACGGAATTGCCTGGCTGCGGCTCAACCGGCCGGAGGCGGCCAACGGCATGAGTGTCGAGTTCCTCCAGGCGGTACACGCCGCCATCATGCGCTGCCACGTCGAGACGGCGATCCGCGCGGTTGTCCTGACCGGGGAGGGAAAGAACTTCTGCGCGGGCGGCGATGTGCGAACCTTTGCCGCCCAGGGAGCGAACCTGCCCGACTATATCCGGGAAGCCACCGCGTGGCTCCAGACGACTGCCTCGGCGTTGACGCAGCTGCGGCCACCGGTGATCGCCGCAGTGCACGGCTTCGCGGCAGGAGGTGGTGGCTTCGGACTGGTGTGTGCCGCAGACTTCGTGATCGCGGCGGAGTCTGCGAGGTTCATGCCTGCCGCCGTGAACGTGGGCATGGTTCCAGACGCCGGTAGCACCGTGACCTTGACTCAGATTGTCGGGCTCCGTAAGGCCATGCAGATCTTCGTGACCAATCCGACTCTGACCGCGGCCGAGGCTCTGGAGGTCGGCCTGCTGACGAAGGTGGTGCCCGATGATGCCCTGCTGGCGGAGGCGTTCGGGCTCGCACACGCGATCGCGGCCGGGGCGCCTGCGGCGATAGCAGAGACCAAGCGTCTGGTGTGGCGTGGCCTGGGCTCGACGCTGGACGCGCAATTGCCGGAGGAGGCGCGCGCACAGTCTGAGCTTGCGAGGACCGCGGACGCTCATGAAGGCCTTGCTGCTGTCCTGGAACGCCGCAAACCGATCTTCACTGGCAAATAGGCAGTATTTCTGGAGGTGAGTCACGATGGCGGCCACGGTGGATAGCCAGGTAGGTGCGCAGAACTCGGCGGAGAGTCACAGCAAGGTTGAAGGGCTGATCGAGCCCACCAGGGTGCACGGCTCGCTGTACACGGAGCCGGGCATCTTTGCCGAGGAAATGGCGAAGATCTACTATCGCACCTGGGTTTACGTCGGTCACGAAAGCGAGGTGGCCAACCCGAATGACTACGTGCGTAAGAACATCGGGCCGCAGGACATCGTAATGACACGGGATCGTGACGGCACGGTGCATCTTCTTATGAATCGATGCGCGCATCGGGGAAATCTGGTGTGTGAGGATGCGGCTGGAAACTCTAGCTCGTTCCGCTGCCCGTATCACGGCTGGACCTATCGCAACACGGGCGAGCTCCTCGGCTACCCGTACAACAACGGCTATGGCGGCAGGGGAAAGCTGAATCTGCGTATGGCCAGCATCCCCCGGGTCGAGTCCTACCGGGGCTTCGTGTTCGCCAGTTTCGCGCCGGACGGTCCCACGCTTGCCGAACATCTCGGTCCGGCGGCCGGTGAGCTCGATCGGCTGGCGCGGCTGTCGCCGGAGGGTGAGATCGAGCTCACCGCAGGATGGCTCAAGCATCATGCGAAAGCAAACTGGAAGTTTCTGGCCGAAAACGAAACAGACGGCTACCACCCCCAGTTTGTGCACGGCTCCATCTTCAGCGTTACCGGAAGCCCGATAGGCCCGCTCTACAGCGAGAATTCCGCGGCGGTGACACGCGATCTCGGCAATGGGCACAGCGAGAACGACCTGCGTCCCGAGTTTCGGCGGCATGGCGAGCCGATGCGCTGGTTCGGCACCACTGAATCGCGGGTGCCGGAGTATGTGGCGGCAATGCGGAACAATTACGGCGCCGCAGCGGATGAGATCCTGATCGACGGTTCGCCGCATATGATGGTATTTCCGAATCTGTTCATCGCTGAAATCCAACTCGTGGTCATCCAGCCGCTCGCGGTGAACGAGTGTGTTCAGCACATAACGGCGATCCAGTTCAAGGGTGCGCCTGAACTCAACAGGCGCATGGTGTCGCAGACGATCGGCTCCTTTGGGCCGGCTGGTATGTTGCTCGCCGACGACACCGAGATGTACGAACGCAACCAGCGCGGGGTGGCGGCGCGCCAACCAGAATGGCTGGATATCCAGCGTGGAATTCATCGTGAGCGCGTAGACGAGCGTGGTCTCACGGTTGGGTCCGCTAACGACGAAGTCGGCATGCGGTCGTTCTGGTCGCAATACCGTCGACTCATGCAAGACGGATGACCAGCTCACATGCCGGGCACGGGTGGTGTCGTTTCCCAAGGTGATTGCGTCAGTCGGTTGAGCATAGGCGGGCGCGGCGGCGCTGGTGGTGCAGTGGAGTGGATTTCCTTGGCACGCAAGATCAGGACCGGCAACCTTAACGATCGTCCGAAACAGGTGTGGAACAGCGGGCGCAGTGAAGTAGTCAAGCGTCTGCTCGCCGATACCTGCGAAATGTGTGGGTCACATGATGGTGTCGAGGTGTGCCACATCCGGCACCGTCGTGACCTCAACGCCAGGGGACGGCCCGCCCGGGTTCAGCAGATGGCCGCGTGCCGACGCAAGACCCTGGTCGTCAGCCGCGTCTGCCATGAGAATATCCACTACCACTCCGGCGGAGCGCAGGGTCTCGACGCTACGTGTGAAGGCGGGGTTCGCCACGAACGCGGCGTTCCCAAACGGCAGGACCGCGATCGGCACCGCGCGGCAGGTGAACTCGGCAAAGCGAGTCAGCACGTAGGTGTCGGCGAGACCCGCCGCCCATTTGTTGATCGTGGCACGGCTCGGCCTCCTGCTGGGCTGACCGTGCTTCTCCGAGGGTTGGCACGCCACCTGCTCCGCC
Organism: Amycolatopsis sp.; assembly: GCF_036008905.1. Classification (GTDB taxonomy): domain Bacteria; phylum Actinomycetota; class Actinomycetes; order Mycobacteriales; family Pseudonocardiaceae; genus Amycolatopsis. The sequence goes on from NZ_DASYMU010000226.1 coordinate 36,952, forward strand.
GGCACGTCGAAGGCGGCCGTCGCGAACGCCCAGCATCGGCGGTAGCGCAGCCCAAAAGTCGTTAGGAGAGCGATGACGACCGATCTGAACGCGGCCCTCAAAGACTGGGCACCCGCACCGGTGAACACCACCGGGCGGATCGATCCCCGGCCTGCCAACGCCTTCTCGGCGCTGTTGGACCTGCCTGACACTATGCACAGCGGCGACCCGCTGCCGCCGCTGTGGCATTGGTTCTACCTCCTCGACGGCCATCGCCGGTCTGAGCTTGGTAAGGACGGTCATCCCCAGGAAGGCGGCTTCTTGCCGCCGATCCCAGACCGGCGTCGCATGTTCGCCGGCGGGCGCCTGGCATGGCACGCGCCGATCCTGATCGGCGACGAGGTGACCCGCCGATCGTCGGTGCGCGGCGTCGTCGTCAAAGACGGCAGCAGCGGTGAGACGGCGTTCGTGACCGTGGGCCACGAAATCAGCCACGGTGATCGGCTGCTCGTCGTGGAGGAACAGGACATCGCCTACCGGTCGCAGCCGGTCGGTCAGGCCCAAGGGTCGCCCCGGCGGCCTGCCTCGGCAACTCCAGCCCAGGACCCAGGACACGACCTGGAGATCCGCTTCGCCACCGATCCGGTCGTCCTGTTCCAGTTCAGCGCGCTGACTTTCAACTCCCATCGCATCCACTACGACCATGAGTACGTGACCTCCGTCGAGGGGTACCCCGGCCTCGTGGTCCACGGGCCGCTGCTGGCGCTACTCCTGTTGGAGGTCCCCCGGCGGCACCGTCCCGGCGAGCGGTTCTCGTCGTTCTCTTACCGGCTCAGCAAACCGGCCTTCTCCGGAGCGGAGATCGCCGCGGGGGGCCGCTGGGGAACCAACGGCGAACTGGAGTTGTCTGCGGGCGTCGCCGGCAATGCACCATCCATCACAGGCGTGGCCGCACGGAAACCGAGTGAATGAGTGCTGACATGAATTCTTTGAATACCGAGGAACAGGCCGTTCTGGCCACGGTCCGCGATTTCGTCGACCGTGAGGTCCGCCCGGTCGTGCGCGACCTCGAGCACGCCAACGAGTACCCCGCGAAGCTGATCGAGCAGATGCGGGATCTCGGCATTTTCGGCCTCGCCGTTCCCGAGCCCTGGGGTGAGGCCCCGGTTTCCATGCCGTGTTACGCGCTGGTCACCGCCGAACTCGCCCGTGGCTGGATGAGCCTGGCCGGCGCGATGGGCGGGCACACCGTGGTGTGCAAGCTGATCCTCGCCTTCGGCACCCAGGAGCAGAAGGACCACTACCTGCCGAGAATGGCCACCGGAGAGATCCGGGCCACGATGGCACTGACCGAGCCTGGCGGGGGATCGGATCTGCAGGCCATGTCCACCACCGCCCGTCGTGACCGCGACGGCTATGTGGTCAACGGCTCCAAGACCTGGATCACCAACTCCCGACGCTCACAGCTGATCGCGCTGCTCTGCAAGACCGATCCGGTGTCCGAGCCCAAACACAAGGGTGTCTCGATCCTGCTGGTGGAGCACGGCCCGGGGCTGGTCGTGTCCCGCGACCTCCCCAAGCTCGGGTACAAGGGCGTCGAAAGCTGTGAGCTCTCCTTCGACGACTACCGGGCGCCCGCCACCGCGTTGCTCGGGGGCGAGGAAGGCCAGGGCTTCGCCCAGATGATGAAGGGGTTGGAGACCGGCCGCATCCAGGTCGCCGCCCGCGCCCTTGGCGTCGGCCGTGCCGCCTTCGACGACGCCCTGCGCTACGCCCAGGAACGCGAGAGCTTCGGCAAGCCCATCTGGCGGCACCAGTCCATCGGCAACTATCTCGCCGACATGGCCACCAGGCTCACGGCAGCTCGTCAGCTCATCCTGCACGCCGCCGAACGCCACGAGACCGGTCAACGCTGCGACATGGAGGCGGGCATGGCGAAACTGTTCGCCTCCGAAGCCGCGATGGAGATCGCGCTCAACGCTGTGCGCATCCACGGCGGATACGGCTACTCCACCGAGTTCGACGTCGAGCGTTACTTCCGTGACGCCCCGCTGATGATCGTGGGTGAGGGCACGAACGAGATCCAGCGCAACGTCATCGTCGGCCAATTGGTCAAGCGCGGCGGCCTCGAATGACGATCACCCCCGTCCGCCTCCAAGGGCCGGCGCTGTTGTTCTGCCCGGCCGACCGGCCCGAACGGGTCATGAAGGCCGCGGGCGCCGCCGACTCGGTGATCATCGATCTGGAGGACGCGGTCGCCCCCGAACGGAAGGCGACGGCCCGCGACGCACTGAGCGGCCTGCTCGGCCGGCTCGATCCCGCTCGCACCATCGTCCGGGTCAACGCGACCGGCACCTCGTGGCACTCCGACGACATGCGGGCGCTGGAGCGGCGTCCCGACGTCGTCGTGATGCTCCCGATGGTCGCCACGGCCGCGGACGTGGCGACGCTCGCGCCTCGGCCGGTCATCGCCCTGTGCGAGACAGTGGCGGGCGTCCTGGAGGCGCGGGAAATCGCGCGCGCGGCCAACTGCCGCGGTCTGATGTGGGGCAGCGAGGACTTCGTCGCGGACCTCGGCGGGCGTCCTGGACGCGCCGCCGACGGGCGGATGCGTCCCGTGGTGGCACAGGCCCGATGGAGCGTGCTCTTCGCCGCCCGCGCCGCCGCACTCCCCGCCATCGACTCGGTGTTCGTGGACATCACCGATCCGGCGACCTTGCGGGCCGACGCGGATGAGGCAGCCGACGCGGGCTTCTCCAGCAAGGCCTGCATCCATCCCACCCAGGTACGGATCGTCCGCGAGAGCTTTCGCCCCACTGCCGACGAGATGTCCTGGGCCCGCACGGTACGTGCAGCCGCTGCGAGTGAAAAGAGCGGAGCGTTCCAGCTCGACGGGAAAATGATCGACGCCCCGGTCCTGGCCCAGGCCGAGTCGATCATCCAGGCAGCAGGCGAGGGCCCGCCCGAAGACACCACCCTGGCCAGGCCCCAGCCCTCAGGACCTGGCAGGAAGGAACAACCATGAGCACGGAGCCTCAGCACGGTCGACTTGGATGCTGCGGTGATGGCTGTGGTGGGTCCGAGAAGTTCCGTTCACCCGAGGTCTGCTGTGAAGATTGCGCCGCTGACCATGTCTGAGGTCCGGGAGGCGCTGCGCTACGCCGCGAGGAACGGTGTCTGTCGGCACGGTGTGGCGGATCGGCCCTATGTGGACAGCTCCAGTGGCTGCCCGACTCCGGTGGATCGGCATCCAGCACTGTTTCGTGGCCGATGGTCCGTTTCACCGGTCAACCCCGGACGACGCGGCGGGTGACGAGATTCGCCGGTTCGAGTTGCGGGGCTTTCCCTTCAAACAAGGTCTCACGGGGAAAGCGATGGACAGCGCCATACCCAGCGCGCCGGAACCTCCGGGGCGGGCCCGCTGCAGTAGGCCCGGCCCCGGAGGGTTCCGATGGTGCCGGCGGCAAAGCCGGACAGGTCTCCGGGGCTGGTCAGGTGGTGGTGGCAGGGGTGCGGTAGTAGTGGCCCTGGTCGAGGTCTTCGAGCAGGCCGGGGTGGGCCGGCTGCCAGTCCATCAGTTCGCGGGTCAGGGTGTTCGACACCCGGGCGTTGAAACTGGTGTAGGCGCTTTGCCAGGCCAAGTGCGCAGGCGGGACCTCGGGGGTCACGGAGGTCACCGGCACGTCGAGGTGGCGGCCGATCACCTCGGCGATGTCGCGGAGCGCGACGCCTTCCTCCGCGATGCCGTGCAGCACCGACCCGGCCGGTGCCTTCTCGACGGCCAGGCGGAACAGCCGTGCGACATCGAGGCGGTGGACCGCTGGCCAGCGATGGGTGCCGTCGCCGAGGTAGCTGGAGACGCCCTTGGCACGGGCGGTGGCGACGACGCCCGCCATCCAGGCGGGGTCTCCCTCGCCGTGGACGGTCGGAGGGAGTCGCACCACCGATGAGCGGACGCCGCGCGAGGCAAGGGCGAGCGTCGCCAGGGCAGTGGCCGATCGGACCGCCATGGGCAAGTCGTCGATCGCGGGCATGTCCCGCTCGTTCACCACGCGTCCAGGCGGGAGGCCGATCAGGCCGGAGGCGAGGACGAAGGGGCGGCCGGTGCCGGCGAGCGCGTCGCCGAAGGCGTCCGCGACGCGGCGATCGGCCTCGACGGCGCCCTGGTAATCGCCGCTGAACGCGACGTCGCCCTTGAAGGCGAGGTGGATCACGCCGTCCGACGCGGCGGCCGCGTCCCGCAGGACCTCGAGGTCGTCGATAGTGCCGCGGACGACCTCCACACCGGCGGCGGTGAGCGCGGCGGCGGTGGCGTCGGAGCGGGCGAGCCCGACGACCTGGTGCCCGGCGTCGAGGAGTTCGGGAACGACGGCGGAGCCGATGAAGCCGGACGCGCCGGTCACAAAGATTCGTATGAGGAACCTCGCTGTTGATGTCAGTTGCTGTCATCAACAGTACTACACGTGATGTCAGCAACTGACATCGCTTCCGGCACTATGACGTCCGCCGCGCCGATCGACGCGCTGGCGGCGGGCAGTGGATGGGACGGCCCGGCGTCGTTCGAGCGCCAGACGCATACTGGAGCGGACGACCCCGAGAAAGGAAACACATGACCGATTTCGCCGCGATGAACGCACCGGTGATCGAGGAGTTCCGCGCCAACAGCGGCAAGGTCGGCGGTATGTTCGCCGACGCGCCGTTGATCCTGGTGCACCACTTCGGAGCCAAGTCCGGTACCGAGCGCATCGCGCCGCTGGTCTACTTCGCCGACGGTGACCGTCTGTTCATTTTCGCGAGTAAGGGCGGCTCGCCGGAGAACCCGGCGTGGTATCACAATCTGCTCGCCCACCCCGAGGTCACTGTCGAGGTCGGCGAGGAGACGTTCCCGGTGCGTGCGACGGTGCTCGAAGGCGCCGAGCGCGACGAGGTCTACACCAAGCAGGCCGCGGTGCAGCCGCAGTTCGGTGCCTACCAGGAGAAGACCGATCGGCTCATCCCGGTCGTGGAGCTGGTGCGCCAGTGACGTTCCGCGCGTCCGGCCCCGCACCGGGCCGGACGCGCGGCGTCAGCGCCCCGCCGGCGAAGGAGAGATATGAGCAAGGTCTTCACCGCCCATGCAGTCTCGGTCGACGGCTATATCAGTGGTCGCACCCCCGACGGCGACGAGGAGTTCGGCCGCGGTCTCGGTGACGCGCCCAGGCTCTTCGACTGGTACATGGACGGGGACACACCGAGCCGGTTGTTCGACGGATTCAAGCTGAGTGAGCCGAGCGCCCGGTTCTTCGACGCCATCGCGGGACGAGTGGGGGCGATTGTCGCGGGACGCACCACCTACGAGCATTCCGGCCATTGGGGAGGCGGTGGCCCGCACCCGACGGCGCCTCTCTTCGTCCTCAGCCACCGGCCCGCGCCCGAGATCAGCGAGACGCAGACGCTCGTCACCACCGGCATCGAGGACGCGATCGCGGCGGCACGCGAGGCCGCCGGGGACAAGGACGTCGCCCTCATGGGTGGCGGCGCGCTGACCTCCGCGCTGGAAGCGGACCTCGTCGACGACGTGATCCTCCACCAGGTGCCCATCCTGCTGGGCGGCGGTCGCAGCTTCTTCCAGGAGCTCCCGAAGCACGTGCGCCTCCGTCTGCTGGAGGCCATCCCGGCACCCGGCGTGACCCACCTCCACTACGAAGTCGTCCGATGATCGGCGCCCACGCCGCCCTGGCTGGGTGATACCCAAGCGCCCTGGGTACCGGCCGGCATCGGCAGGCGGCGCATCGTTTCGAGCACCAGGTCGACCGCGGCTCGCGGCCGCGAGCCGCGCCGGACCACCGCCGTGATCGTGCGGGTGACAGCCGGTGCCAGCTCGCGCGTGGCGACCCGATAGCGGGGATCGACGGCGAGCGCGGGGAGCAGGGCGACCGACAGCCCGGCCTCGACGTGCTCCAAAGTCATCAGGTAGTTGCTGAACCGGCAGACCACTCTCGGCTCGAACCCCGCCTGCCGGCACAGCCGGGTCACGAGGTTCGCCATGTAGGACTGGGGTATGTCGAACGCCCAGGGCTCACCGGCGTAGGCGGCGAGGTCGGCCGGGCCGCGCCCCGCCTTGTCCGGCGGCACGACGAGCACGATCGGGTCGGTGGCCAGCGGGACGACGTCGACGTCCGGGCCGAGCGGCAGCTCGACGGAGTCCGGTGTCGTGATGATCAGGTCCGCGTCGCCGACGCGCAGCGCCGGGATGCTCTCGTGCGGTTCCAGCTCCAGCAGTTCGACGTCGACGTGCGGATGGGTGCGTGCCAGCTTGGTCACCGCCGGGACGGCGAGGGTGTGGATCGCGCTCTGGAACGCACCCACCCGCACGAGCCCGGCCGGTTCCTCACCGAGGCTGCGCAGCTCGGCCTCGACGGTGTCGATGTGGTCGAGGATCGCACGGGCCCGCCGTGCCAGCATCAGCCCGGCGGGCGTGAGCCGGACCCGGCGTCCGGTGCGTTCCAGCAGCTGGGTACGGGTCTCCGTCTCGAGGACAGCGAGCTGCTGGGACACGCTCGACGCGCTCAGGTTGGCCGCTTCGGCGACCGCGCGGACCGTGCCCAAGGTGTCCAGCAGGCTCAGCAGCCGCAGCCGCCACGGGTTCAGCATGCGCCCATTGTTGTGCGGTTCTGCCGAACAGCACAGTCGGAAACGTGAGATGGACGTGTCGCTCGAGGGCTCCTAACTTCGACGGCATGGCTACTCCGAGCACCGCATCGCCGTCCATCGAGTTCTGGGCCGACGCCGGACGGCACCTCGTCCGCTACGGCGGTGAGTTCACCCCCGAGATCATCGACCGCGCCGCCGGGAGCTTCCTCTACACCGAGGACGGGCGCCGCATCCTCGACTTCACCTCCGGTCAGATGAGCGCGATCCTCGGCCACTCGCATCCGGAGATCGTCGACACCGTGCGGCGGCAGATCGGGTCGCTGGACCACCTGTTCAGCGGGATGCTGAGCCGCCCGGTCGTCGATCTGGCCCGGAGGCTGGCCGGGACGCTGCCCGCGCCGCTGACGAAGGCGCTGCTGCTGACCACGGGCGCCGAGTCGAACGAAGCGGCGATCCGGATGGCGAAGCTCGTCACGGGCAAGCACGAGATCGTGTCGTTCGCGCGGTCGTGGCACGGCATGACGCACGCCGCGGCGAGCGCGACGTACAGCGCGGGTCGCAAGGGCTATGGCCCGTCGGCGCCGGGCAACTTCGCCATCCCGGCGCCGAATCCCTACCGGCCGGACTTCACCCACGCCGACGGCTCGCTCGACTGGCGGCTTCAGCTGGACTTCGGGTTCGACCTGATCGACGCCCAGTCCGTGGGCAGCCTGGCCGCGTGCATCGTCGAGCCGATCCTGTCCTCGGGCGGCGTCCTCGAGCCGCCGCCGGGCTACTTCGCCGCGTTGCGGGAGAAGTGCCGCGAGCGCGGGATGCTGCTGATCCTCGACGAGGCCCAGACCGGGCTTTGCCGCACGGGTACGTGGTACGCGTTCGAGCGCGACGGCGTCGTCCCGGACATTCTGACGCTGTCGAAGACACTTGGCGCCGGTCTGCCGCTGGCGGCGGTGCTGACCAGCGCCGAGATCGAGCAGGAGGCGTACGACCGCGGTTTCCTGTTCTTCACCACGCATGTTTCGGACCCGCTGGTCGCGGCGGTCGGCAACACGGTGCTCGACGTCCTGACCCGCGACCGCCTCGACGAGCGCGCGCTCCAGCTCGGCGGGTTGCTGCGCCACGGCCTCGAGCGGATCGCCGAGCGGCACGACGTCGTGGGGGACATCCGGGGCCGGGGTCTGCTGGCCGGCCTCGAACTGGTCGTCGATCGGGAGACCAAGACGAGCTCCGACGAACTGGGCGCGGCCGTCACCCGGCGCTGCCTCGAACTCGGCCTGCACATGAACATCGTCCAGCTGGCGGGCATGGGCGGGGTGTTCCGGATCGCGCCACCGCTGACCGCGACGGAGGAGGAACTGGGACTGGGCCTGGAAATCCTGGACCAGGCCATCGCCGACGCCTCGGCCAAGTGGTCGTGAGTGGCCGGGGCTGGTGGGTCAGAACTCGGTGTGGCCCAAAGACGGACCGGGCAGGAAGCGAGCTTCGGGTTCGAGCATGGTGTCCAGTTCGAGCACGACGATGTCACTCCGGCTACGACCACGGTCTTCGGCTCGCCGCCGACCCGCGGTGACAGCCGTGTTCGCCGCCAACGACCAGATGGCACTCGGCCTACTCCGCCGCGGCGGCGGTGAGTGTCCCGACCGAACTGGTCGTCCGCTCGAGCACCGCCGCGCCGCTGAGCGACTAGGACGCCTCAGCGGCGCAGGGCGGTCTCCTGTTCCATGTGCGACAGCTTCTCGGGATTGCGCACGGCGTAGATCCCGGTGACGAGGCCGTCGTCGATGCGCATCGCGAGGACGGTGTCGATCTCGCCGTCCTGCCGGAGAATCAGTGCCGGGTAGCCGTTGACCTGTGCCGGCCGCAGTGACGCCGCGGCGATCCTGCTCAGCCCGGCGGCCAGCACGCGGGCCACGTTGCCGGCTCCCACGATGGGGCGCGGCACGGCCTGTTTGATGCCGCCGCCGTCACCCAGGAGGACGACGTCCGGGGCGAGGATGTCGACGAGCCGTTGGAGGTCGCCCGTTTCGACCGCCCATTGGAACGCTTCGAACGCGTTTCGGGTCTCGGCCGGGGAAATGTCGCCGCGCGGCCGGCGCGCGGCGACGTGTGCCCGTGCCCGGTGGGCGATCTGGCGGATCGCGGCCGGGTTCTTGTCGACGGCTTCGGCGATCTCGTCGTACCCGAGGGCGAACACGTCGCGTAGCACGAACACCGCCCGCTCGGTCGGTGTGAGTGTCTCCAGCACCAGCAGCATCGCCATCGAGACGCTGTCGGCCAGTTCGACGTCCTCGGCCACGTCAGGTGTGGTGAGCAGTGGCTCGGGCAGCCAGGAGCCGACGTAGGACTCCTTGCGGCGGCCGAGCGTGCGCAGCCGGGTGAGTGCCTGGCGGGTGGCGATCCGAACCAGGTACGCACGCTGGTTCTCGACGGTGCCGAGGTCGACGCCCGCCCATCGCAGCCAGGTTTCCTGGAGAACGTCCTCCGCGTCGGCGGCCGAGCCGAGCATCTCGTAGGCGACGGTGAACAGCAGGTTGCGGTGGGCGAGGAACGCCTCGGTCGCCGGGTCCTGGCTCGTGCTCCCGTCGCGATCGTCGGGGGCGGTCCGCGACGTGCCGGCCATGGTGGCTCCTGTTCGTTCTCGACTGTTTCGCCCATCGGACACCGGTCGCCGCCGTTTTGTGACACCGAGACGGTAGCCACCCGCTGTGGCGTGCGTCACGTAGCCGCGCTGTCACACAGTTCGGGCCGGCGGCATCTGGTGTTCGTTCACTGCGACGCCACGAGTAAGGACGAAGTCATGGAAGCCCGATTGAACCTGTTCGACAACGAGCTCGCCGCCAAGTTCGGCAAGCGGTTCGCCAACCTCAGCATGGTGCTCGACCAATCGCTGTTGCCGAAGGCCACCCAGGAGCTGGTGTCGCTGCGCGCCAGCCAGATCAACGGGTGCGGCTTCTGCGCCGACATGCACACCAAGGACGCCGCGGCCGCCGGTGAAACCGCGGTGCGGCTCAACCTGGTCGCGGCCTGGCGTGAGGCCACCGTGTTCACCGAGGCCGAGCGGGCCGCGTTGGCGCTCACCGAGGAGGGCACCCGGCTCGCCGACGCCCACCACGGCGTGTCCGACGAGACCTGGGCCGATGCGCGCAAGCACTACGACGACGACCAGCTCGTCGCGCTGGTCGCACTGGTCGCGCTGATCAACGCGGCCAACCGGCTCAACGTGATCGTGCGCAGCCCGGCGGGTTCCTACGAGCCCGGCATGTTCGCCAGTATGAAGAGCTGATCGGCGGGCAAGTCCCGGCCCGGGATCATTCGATCCGAGCCGGGCCCGCGCAGGTCGTCTGACGCACTGAGTGTGCTCGCGGGTTCGCCGGTGTCGGCGCCGGCGAGCTGACCGGCTCGCGTGAACCAGGTCGCGATCGCGGGTCGTGACCGGATACCGAGTTTGGCGCGGATGCGCTCGAGATGGGTGGCGACTGTCCGCGCCGAGATCAGGAGTTGCCGGGCGATCTGCTCGTTGGTCAGGCCGTCGGCGACCAGGGCCGCCACCGTGTGTTCCTGTTGTGTCAGCAGGTTTCCGCTTGAAGCCGGCGAATGCGTACTGGTGCCGAGCGCGTACGCGGCGGCGCCGGCCAGCCCGATCCGGCTGCCGGCGGCCGTGGCCGCTTGAGCCCGGCGCGTGCCCACGCGCGCAGCGGTGTTCTCCGCGGACCGCTGGACCTGTCGCTGCCAGACGGGTTCGGCCACGGCGCGCTCGGCCTTCCGAATGGTTGCCGCGCAGGCGATCAGGCTCAGCCCGCGTTCCTCGGCGTTCTGTGCGGCCAGTGCGATGCCGAGTCCTTCGAGGAAATAGGGGATCTTCAGGCCGTCGGCCGGGTTGCCCGACCGCAGCGCGTCGACGAAGGCGGTTTCGGCGCTGCCGTGGTCGCCTTCGGAGAGCGCGAGCGCTCCCGCGGTGTGGAGCACGCTCGCCAGTCGTCCAGGCGTGGCGTGGGCCCTGGCCAGTGGCAGGGCTTCGGCAAGCATCGAATGCGCGAGGTCCGGCTGTTCCCACTCGAGTGCCGCCCAGGCCAGATCGTTGAGCATCACCGAAAGTTCCGCCGGGTCGCCGAGTGTGCGCACGATCCCGAGCGCGCGGGCGTACCCGTCGTAGGCCTCCCGGTGCTGTCCCAAGGAACGCTGGCCCGCGGCGAGCAGGTCCAGCACCGAGGCCAGCCGGCTGGGCCGATCGAGGGTCCGTTCGAGCGCCAGCGCGTCCTGCCCGATCCGCAGCTGTTCGGCGTAGTTCCCGTGCCGGTGGATCGCTTTGCACAACGCGGCGAGCAACGAGGCCGTCAGATCCGGCTCGTGCCATACCCGCGCCAGTGCGTCGTTGAGCAGATCCTGGCTGCGCACCAGGTTCCGGCCCAGTGCCAGCCACGACCGGGCCAGTCCACAAGCGAGCACGGCGAGCCTGGGATCGTCGCGGGACACCAGCCACTCGATCGCGGCGAGCACTTGGTGCTCCCGGGCGGCGATCTGCGCGCAGACCGCGGGCGGAATCAGGAACGAGTTCAGATGCGGTTCGATCGCGGCCGCGAGATGGGAAGCGAGCCGTTCCTGTGTCGCGTCGGATTCCCCTGCCGTGGCAACGAGGGTGCGGCCGTAGGCGCGTACGAGGTTCGGTTGGCGGTGTGACATCGATCCGTCCGCACCCGGTACCGACACCAGGAGGGACTTCGCCTCGAGCCGGCCCACGATGGACAGCGTGGGCTCCGCGGCGAGCCCGTTCCCCGTGCCGACCGCGACCGCGATCTCCGTGTCGAACGGACCGGTCAGGACGGAAAGGCGCCGCCACACGGCCTGCTCACCGGGATCGAGGAGCCGGTAGCTCCATTCGATCGCCGAGCGGAGGCTCCGGTGCCGTGGGTGCACGGCCCGGTCGACGTCGTTCGTCAGTTCGAGTGGGTCGGCCAGCAGGTGGCGCAGGCCGGCCACCCCGAGCAGCCGTACACGCTGCGCCGCCAATTCCAGGCCAAGCGGTGTTCCCTCCATCTCGTGGCAGATCGCCACGACATCGGCCATGTTGCCGATGGTGACCGTGAACCCGGGGTCCGCCCGCCGGGCCCGGTCGACGAAAAGGCGGACGGCTTCGATCCGGCAGAGGCGATCCGGCGTCATGTCCTCGTGGGGTCCGGGCAGTGCGAGCTCCCGTACCGGGTAGATCTGCTCGCCGGGGATCCCCAGTGCTTCCCTCGCCGTGGCCAGGACGTGAACATGGGGACAGTCCCGCAGGATGGCGGCCACGGCCGCCAGGCAGCCGCGGACGACCTGCTCGCAGTTGTCCAGCACCAGGAGCACTGCGTGGTCCGTCCGCCCGCGGGTGGCGCGGACCGGTTCCCCGTCGGCCTTGACGGCGTCGCGGAGTGCGGGCAAGACCTGCTCGTCCCGGTCGATACCGGAGAGATCCACCCAGAGGACACCGTCGAGGAACGCGGGCCGGGCCCGGTCGGCAAGCTCCACGGCCAGCCGGGTCTTGCCGACTCCGGCCGATCCGATGAGGGTGACGAGCCGGTGCCGGGTGAGCAGCCGGCGCACATCGGCCGTCTCGCGTTTGCGCCCGATGAACGTGTCCAGCCCGCGCGACAGCAACGGGAGACCGGTGGTGTCGCGGCGGGTCTCCGTGGCTACCCGCCTGCGGTACGCGCGTTGTCGGCAGGCGTTCGAGCAGTGCCGCGCCGGGCGTCCGCCCGGATGGGGGGACGTGGCCGGATCGCGGGCGGGCAGTGCCGTCCCGCAGGCGGCACACCGGGCGTTCGGAGCGGACATGAACCACCTCAGGTGATCTGTAACGAGATTCAGCTGTGAAAAATGTTGTCTGCCCTGGGTTTCGTCACGCTTGCACAACTTGCCGACTGGAAGACGTCGGTTCAGGACCTTAACTTGTGTTTACATACATGTCACTTGTTCATGTACTTGAACGGAGTTGCGGTGTTGCCACTCATGTCGTTTCGCAGCAAACTGGGCCGTCTCGCGGCCGTCGCCATGGCAGGCGTGACGCTGTGCGCCACTTTTTCGGGCGTCGCCACCGCCGATCCGGCCACCTTCCTTGATACGGCCCGTCGGCCGGACACCGTGGTGCTCGACGGCGGCCAGCTCGTCCGGAACAAGCTCGCCCTGCGCGCCGGTGACCGGATGATGCGGACCTCCTTGAACGCGCTGCTCGCCCAGGCGAACGTGGCTCTGACCAAGGGGCCGTGGTCGGTCACGGACAAGACCCAGGTGCCGCCGAGCGGTGATCGCCATGACTATATGAGCCTCGCGCCCTACTGGTGGCCGACGCAACCCCCGACTCCGGAGAACCCGCAGGGCTGCCCGTACGTGGAGAAGGACGGCGTGCGCAATCCCGCCACCGACGCGATCCCCGACAAGCCGTCACGGCTGACCGCGTTCAACTCGATCTACCAGCTGTCGCTGGCGTGGTACTACACGCGAAACCCCGACTACGCCCGGCGTGCCGCGTTGGACCTGCGTACCTGGTTCCTCGATGCCGGCACCCGGATGAACCCCAACCTCAACTTCGCCCAGGGCATCCCGTGCATGACCGACGGCCGGGGCATCGGGATTATCGAGTTCTCCTATACGTTCACCCAGGTGCTCGACGCGGCCGCGATCCTCAACACCGGCGCGCCGGGATGGAGCGGAAGCGACGACGCCGGGCTCAAGACCTGGTCCGGTGAGTTCCTGACCTGGTTGCAGACCAGCAAAAACGGCAAGGACGAGGCCGCGCAGCAGAACAATCACGGCACGTTCTACGACATGCTCACCGCTGGGATCGCCCTCTATACCGGCGACCGGGACACCGCGCGGACCCTCGTCAAGACCGCTGCGACCACCCGCATCGACAAGCAGATCGCGGCCGACGGCAGCCAGCCGATGGAGGCCACCCGCACCCGCAGCTACCACTACTTCACCTTCAACCTGGTCGCGATGACGCGGCTGGCGCGCATCGGGCAGCACGTCGGGGTCGACCTGTGGGCCTACCGGACACCCGCGGGCGGCAGCCTGGCCAAGGCCGTCGACTTCCTGATCCCGGCCGCGACGCGCGGGCAAGCGCATTGGCCCTTCCCGGAAACCGACTTCACCCAGTACGCCGCACTCGACTCGCTGCACGCCGCCGCGGACGCCGGCGACCGCAAGGCCAAGGCCGCGCTGCGGCACGTACCGGTACCACCAGGTGGCGACCTCTACCCGGTGCGGCCCGCGGCCGAGCAACTCGACGACATCTCTATCGTCACCCCCGGCTGACGGCACCCGCCGACCGAGCTGCGCCTCAAGATCCCGCCGCCGTCTTTCCGATCCCCGTCCCCGTCAAAGGAGATCAAGACCCATGAAGCGTCTACTGTGGATGATCGCTCCGGCAGTGGTCGCCGGTCTGTGCGTAGTCCCCGCACTGCCGTCCTCGGCGTCGACCGGGCAGGCCGAGGCATGCAGCTACCCGGCTGACGTCCTCGCACTGACGAACTGGAAGCAGACCCTGCCTACGGGATCGTCCAGCAAGCCCACCGAGATCACCCAGCCGAAGCTTGCCACCTATTCGGTCGATCCTTGGTTCAAAGCGGCCTCCGGCTGCGGTGGCGTCCAGTTCCGGGCGGCGGTGAACGGGGTGACCACCTCCAACTCCGGCTACCCGCGCTCCGAGCTGCGCGAGATGACGAACGGCGGCGCCGGCCTGGCAAGCTGGTCGACGACGTCGGGCACCCACACGATGATCGTCGACCAGACGATCACCCAGCTGCCGTCGGGGAAGCCGGAAATCATCGCGGGCCAGATCCACGACTCCAGCAGCGACCTGACGGCGTTCCGGCTGAAAGGCACCAGCCTCTACATCAGCAAGGGCAACGACTCGACCTACCAGCTCGTCACCAGCTCCTACCAGCTGGGGACGAAGTTCGAGGCGAAGTTCGTCGCCGGTGGCGGCAAGGTGAAGGTGTACTACAACGGTGCCCTGAAGGCGACGGTCTCGTCGAGTTCGTCGAGCAACTTCTTCAAGGCAGGTGCCTACACACAGGCGAACTGCACCAACGCCTCGCCCTGCTCGTCGAGCAACTACGGCGAGGTCGTGATCCACAACCTTTCCGTCACCCACAAATAGTTCAGCGGTCACTCGTGAGTGTTTACGAGTGTTCTAACACTTGTTGCCACTCACGACCCCACCTGGCCAGCGGAAACCGCGAGGGGTCTCCTTGCCGAGTGTTCGGCACCCACGCACTGGTCACGAACCTTTGATCTTGCGGACCAGTCCGCGTATCGCGAGTGGCGTGACGATCGCGGCGAACAGCACCAGCGCGGCCCAGCCACCGAAACCGCCGGGAGCGTTTTCCCCGTACGCGGCGGGCTCGGCGTCGCGCCAGTTCTTGGAACCGCCGTTGGCGAGGTCGGCGTCCGCTTGGGTGCTTGCCGAGGCCGGTGCCGACTCCGACGCGGGACCTGAGGCCGGACCGGTCGTCGCCGAGGGATTGCCGTTGCCCCCGTTGGTCAACTTGCCGACGCCGCCGAGTTTCTCGAAGGGGTCCGGCGGACTGGACGCACCGGCACCGAGACCGCCGTGGAAGGTCGGGTTCGCGCAGTTTCCGGCATTGAGCTGTTTCGCGGGTCGCCCGGTCAGCCGCGCGTTGGCGTTCATCATTTCCTGGGACAGGTTGGTCGGGAGCGGGGAATACCCGACCTTCGCCATGTTGACCTGCCCGTCGCAGGCGATGTGCTCGAGGAACGCCGTCATGGTGTCGGTCTTGGCTTGGTCGCCGTAGCCACCGCGGCACGTGTCGCGGCCGGTGGTGCAGGGCATCATGATGTAGGAGTACGCGGAGATCGGGTAGGTTTTCGGGTCTGGGTTGGTGTAGACCTTGTCGAGTTTCTGGCTCAGGTCCGGGCGGAGTTCGGCGGCGGTCAGCGCGGCCGCGATGTTCTCCGCGAACGGCTGTTTGTATTCACCGGCTTGGTTTTCCACCCACACCGTCGGCACTTTGTAGCGGAGTGCGTAGCTGAATTCGTCGTATCCGATGGAGTAGGGGACGTTCCCCGACTTGATGCCCGTCGCGATCTGCTCGGAATCGGCGAACAGCCGGTACCACTCGGCGTCCGGGCCCCGCGTCGGCAGCTGGATGGGCCGCACGCCGGGCGGGAGAGCCCCGATTCCTGTTCCGGCGTTGCGGGTGACGAAGCTTTGGTAGGGGCCGGGTGCCGATTGGGCGATGAAGTCGTAGAACAAAGCGGTCGTCCCGGACTGCCCGGTCCGGCCGAGTAGTGTGATCGGCTGATCGGGAAGCGCCTTGCCACCGTTGGTCGCCGTGATCGCCGGGTCGCTCCAGCGGGTGATGTCACGGCTGAAGATCCGCCCGATGACCCCGCGGGTCAGGTGCAGGTAGTCGACCTGGGTTCCGGCCGCGTCCTTGACGTTGTACATGACGGCGACGGCCCCCGCGACGTCCGGGACGTACTGGTAGCCACGCTGCTCGGCCGATTGACCGCCACCGCCGGCGGCCTTCAGCGAGCTGACTTCCGCTTCCGTGGCACCGAAATCGACGGTCTGGTCGCCGAACTGGTTCACCCCGGTGGGCGAGCCCAGACTCGAGTAGTTGACCGGGATACCCCGGGCGGAGGCCCCGCGTTGCCAGTCGCTCATGGCGGGACCGACGTAGGTCGAACCCGAACCGGTGATCTGGGTGAACGCGTTCGCCGCCGGGGCGAGCGCGAGCTGGGACCCGGCGGCGACGGCGAAACAGGCGGCGAGCGCACCGAGTCGTCGCGCGAGGGAAGTCTGGTGGATCATGGGTTTCCCTTCGCCTCAGCCGAAACGGCCGTTGACGTAGTCGTAGGTGCGTTCGTCGGCTGGGGCGCTGAAGATCGTCTCGGTCGGGCCGTGCTCGATCACCCGGCCGGGCTCGTTCTCGGCCGCGAGGAAGAACGCGCAGTGGTCGGAAACCCGTTGGGCCTGCTGCATGTTGTGCGTGACGATCACCACGGTCACCTCCTGGCCGATCTCGGCGATCGTCTGCTCGATCCGCCGCGTCGACGTCGGATCGAGTGCCGAGCAGGGCTCGTCCATCAGCAGCACGTTCGGCTGGACCGCGAGTGAGCGTGCGATGCACAGCCGCTGCTGCTGGCCACCGGAAAGGGCGCCGCCGGGTGAGTTCAGCCGATCGCGGACCTCACGCCACAGTCCGGCCCGCTCGAGACTTTGCTCGACGAGTGCTGCCTTGTCGTCGCATTTCACCCCGGCCAGTTTCAACCCGGCGAGCACGTTGTCGCGAATGGACATGGCGGGGAACGGGTTCGGCTTCTGGAAGACCATGCCGACCCGCAGGCGGACCTGCTGGGCGCGGGTCCCGTCGGCGTAGATGTCCTTGCCGTCCAGCAATACTTCGCCCGCCAGCGTCGCGGACGGAACCAGTTCGTGCATCCGGTTGAGAATGCGCAGGAACGTCGACTTCCCGCAGCCCGACGGGCCGATCAGCGCGGTGACCTCGCGGGCGGGCATGTGCAGGGAGACGCCTTCGAGCACGAGCCGGTCGCCGAACCAGGCGGCCACCTCGCGGGATTCGAGTTCGGCGGCGCCCGGGGGAGGGCCGCCGGTCAGGTGTACTTCCCTGGTCGCGGCGGCCGGGCCGTCTTCGTACTCGGCGTCGAGGTAGCCGATGCCGTCGGGAACGGTGGCCGCGTCGTCGTCCTTGTTGTCTACATCGGACAGTTCGGTGGTGTCGGTCACCGGGTCTCCCGTGCTCTCTTCGTGGTGGTGCGTTTGGCTTTGCGCTTCGACCGGTCGCGTCCGACCAGCCGGGCGATGGCGAACAGGGTGAAGATCAGCAGGATCAGCACCAGCGCGCCGACGTATCCGCGTTGCTGGACGTTCTCCAGCGGTTCCTTGATGTAGCGGAAAACGAACAACGGCACGCTTTCCTGTGGCCCGGAGAACGGATTGGCGTTCATGCCGAGCGCGCCGAACGAGGTGAACAGCAGCGGCGCGGTTTCCCCGGCCACCCGCGCCACGCCGAGGATCACCGCGGTGGTGACGCCGGTGCGTGCGGTCGGCAACACCACCGACCACACCGTCCTGGCGCGGCTCGCACCGAGCGCGAGGGAGGCTTCACGAAGGCCGTTCGGCACCAGCCGGAGCACGACGTCGACGGTGCGGGTCACCGTGGGCAGCATGACCATCGTCAGCGCCAGCGTCGCCATGAAACCGTTGAAGCTGAACAGGCCCACGCCCGCCTGGATGCCGGGAATGATCAGCGCGGCGTACACGAACAGGCCCGCGACGATCGAGGGAAGCCCGCTCATCGCGTCGACCAGGATGCGCACCGGGCGGCGGAAGCGTGAGCGGGTCTCGTTGAGGAAGATCGCCGTGAGCAGACCGAGCGGGACGACGAAGACCAGGGTCAGCGCGGTCTGCTGCAGGGTGCCGACGATCGCGTGGAGGCCACCGGTTTCCGACGCCGGAGCGGTCGGGGCGACGGTGGACATGTCGTGGGTGAAGAAATCGAAGCGCAGATACGGCGCACCCTTGACGACGATGTAACCGAGCAGCAACAGGAGCGGCACCAGCAGGCCGAGCGCGCCGGTGACGACGACCGTGGACACCAGCCTGTCGACAGCGGTCAGCCTGCCCAGCCGGTCGCGGGTGACGAGGTAGAGCATGACCAGATACAGCGCGTAGGCCACGATCAGGTCGGCCAGCCAGCCCGGCGAGACCAGCAGCAGGTGCATCAGGAACCAGGTGAGCAGGGTCGCGGACACCGCGCAGCCGAGCGCCGCCCACCGGTCCTGCGGGGTGGTGGCCGACGTCCGGCGTTTGAGCATCGGCCGCGGTTTCGGCGGGGCGGCGGCGACCTCGTCCGGAGCGTTCATCGTGGTGGTCATCAGGCGTCGACCCCCGCGCCCGACCGGCTCTTCGAGATGATCACCGAAGCGGTGAAGTTCGTGGCGAGGGTGAAGACGAACAGCACCAGACCGGCGGCCATCAGCCCGCTCAGAGCGAGCCCGGAGGCTCCCGAATGGTTGGCGATGTAGCCGGAGATCGTGGCGCCGCCGAATTCCAGGAAGTGCGTGGTGATCTCCGGAACCTGGGGCAGCAGAAGGGAAACCGCGATGGTCTCGCCGAGTGCGCGGCCGAGTCCGAGCATCGACCCGCCGATGATCCCGCCGCGGCCGAAGGGCAGCATGACGGTTTTCACCATGCCCCACCGAGTGCTGCCCAGCGCGAGCGCGGCTTCCTTTTCGCCCGGCGGGGTCTGCGTGAACACCTCACGGATCACGGAGGTGGTGATGGGCAGGACCATCAGCGACACCACGAGCCCGGCGATGAACATCGAGTTGATGAACAGCGCGTTCTCCTGGGCCGCGAACGGGGGGAACCAGCCGAAGTTGTCGGTCAGCCAGCGCGACACCGGCACGATTTGGGGGCCGAGGAAACTGAACCCCCACAGGCCGTAGAGCAGGCTGGGGATCGCGGCCAGCAGGTCGACCAAGCCGGTCAGGAAACCGCGAAGCCTGCCGCTGGCGTACTCGGTGATGTAGAGGGCGGCGAGGATGCTCAGCGGAACAGCGACGCACACGGCGATCAGCGCGACCACGATCGTGCCGTAGAGCAGCCCGAGGACGCCGAGCGCGCTGTTGGCCGGGTCGAAGTCGATCGTGGTGAAGAAACCGAAGCCGCTGGCGTCGAAGGCTGGCCTCGAGCGGTAGACGAGGAAGAACCCGATGACCACCAGGATGCCCAGCATCGTGAGCCCGGCGCCGGTGGTCACCCGGCGGAACGCGCGGTCCGCCTTCGACGGCTCGTCGGAGACCGCTCGCCGGACCGGGGAATCCGGCGGAGACGGTTCGGGCCGGGGGAGCGCGATGGTCACGTGCTGCCTTCCTTCACCTTCGGCTGCTGTTGATCGGGTTCCCTGCGGGCAGCGTGCAGCGCCCCCGGAACACGGCGAGTATGGAGTCCTTTCCGCCGCGAAAGGTGTACGTGCGGGGAACGCCCGACGGGGCGTTCGTGAATCACGTCTTGTTGCACTGGTACGACATTGACGATGCCCGCCGGCTTCGAGGAGCTTGGTCTTGCGCGCGCCCGCCGGGTCGTGTGCCGCTTCATCGCGAGTCGTGAAAGTCTGGGAGTGTTCCTGTGGTGCTCGTCGTACTAAGGCGCGTCTGCGTCGTCTTCGTCAGCGGCGTACTGGCGGTGCTAGGTGTCCTCGTCGTGCCGCCCGCCGGCGCGCAAGACGTCCCCCCGCCGGCGTTGGCCTACACGGTGAAGGCCTCGGCGGATGTTTCCCAAGCGCAGAACGGTGATCCCGTGCGGATCACCGTGTCCGGGCTGCCCGCCGGGGGACGGGTGACACTGAAGGTCTGCCCGGCCGAGGTGCCCAACACGCTGCTCAAGGGAGTCGGGCCCGCCGTGCCGCAGCCCGACCTGACCATCCGGGTGAACGCCTATTGCCAGACACTGAACGACGAACTCGTCGGCGCGCAGTTCGGCGCGGTGGATCGCGGCCGGAGCCAGAACAGCAAGGACGTCGTCTTCGACACCTCGATCCCGCGTGGTTCGAGCATCCCGGGCTATGTCATTTTCGACCCGGACTACACGAGTTTCAACGTGGGGCCGGCGTTTCCCTGGGCGAACAACCCGATCGTCTCCACCTCCTCGGACGGAACGCCGATCCGGGCACGCAAGTACTCGTTCACCTGCGACGAAACCCATCCCTGCATGTTCGCCTTGAATATCAAGGGAACCGTGGACGGCAAGGTCCTGTCCGCGATGGACACGTCGATCAAGTTCGCGCCGACCGCACCGGGGCTCACGGTGAAAGGGTGTGGCGGCCTCGGGGCGAGCACCTTGGACGCGACCATGCCGGAACGGTTCGGCGGGACCGCGGTGTCGTGGAACCAGTTGCTGTGCGCGCCCACCCACGCCGACCAGCCGACGAACATCATCGGGGAAAACGAGGACGAGGGACTGAAATCCTTCGACACCGGGAACGCGGACATCGCGTTCACCGGCTCCGGGAGCGCACTGGCCGAGCAGACCGTCCGCTCCCGCGAATACGTGCCGGTGGGGTTGAACGCGGCGGTGATCGCGGCGGTCGGCTGGTCGCCGACCGACAAGGACGACGGCAACGCCGCCCTCATTTCCCGGGTGCGGTCCCCGTTCTCCTTCACCTTCGACGAGGTCGCCGACATGCTGTCCAAGGGCGGGGAAACCCCGGACGCCGACGGCCGGGGCGGTATCTTCCAGGACGGATCCGCACTGGTACAACGGAATGCGGCCATGGCCGCCGTCGTCGACGGCCGGAACCCCGCCAACGTGGGACTGCGGGCCGGTGCCCGCGCCGGAGTCGACAGCGCCGCCGGTTTCTTCGGTGTGACCGGTGAAGCGGGGAAGGGCAGTGTCCCGCTGACGCTGTCCACGGTGCTGGGGCAGTCCGCGCCGCGGTCCTGGTTGTTCCCGGACCGCAAGGCCAACTACGGCGATCTCGCGGGCAAGACCCCGGGCACGATCACCGCGCTGGAGGCACTGGATCCCGGCGGCAATCCGCTGCACAACGTCGATGCCAAGGTCGGCAGGCTCGCCGTGCGCAAGCTCGTCAACAACGCCACCCTCGGCACCGGCGCCGACTGTTCCGGGGGCTGCCTGAACTGGGTGGTGACCGACCTGGCGACCGCGACGGACAACGGCTGGACCCCGGTGGCGCTGCCGAACGGCCGCGGCGGTTTCGTCTCGCCGAACGCGCACTCCCTGCAGGCGGCGGCGAACAGCATGAAGCAATCCCCGGACGGGACGCTGCGGCCCGGGACCGCCACGGATCCGGACGCCTATCCGCTCACGTTCGCGGAGTACCTCGCCGCGCCGGTCAACCCCCTGGTCGACAAGGCATGCGTGCCTCAGCAAGCCAAACAGGAACAACTGAAGACCTTCCTCCGGGTCGCGCAGAACGGCGGCCAGTCGGCGATGGGCGCCGGCATGGTGCCGCTGACCCCCGAACTGCTCGGGCTGGCGGGCGACCGCGCGGCGAGGATCGGCACCGGCACCTCTGACGCCGCTTGCCGGGAACAGGAAGCCGCCAACAACCCGCTGCCGGCCACGGGCGACTCCGGCAACACCGCCACGCCGGTCTCGGACGCCACGACGCCGTTGGGCGGCACCACCCCGCCCGCCGCCACCGCGGCGCCCGCCACCACGGCCGCGCCCACTCCCGCGACGGTGCTGGCGGCGAAGAACCTGGCCGACTCCGTGCGGATCCCGAGCTTCCCCGGTGCCGGCGCGCTCGGCGTGCTGATTCCCATGCTGGCACTGGTGATCCTCGCCGCGCTGCCCTCCGCGACGGCGTATGCCACCGCCGGGCGCCCGGTGCCGTCCTGGCTGACCAAGGCGATGCACTCGGTGGCCACCGCGGTCACGACGCTGGTCTCCCGCCGTCGTTACCCCTCGTCCGTGAGCGGTGAAGCATGAGCACGGAGACGAACGAACGGGCGAGCGACACCGAAACGCCGCCGGAAACCGGGGAATCACGGTTCGTGCGGTTCGGCCGGGGCTGGATCGCGGTGACGGTCTCGGTCTGGCTGGTCGCGACCGTGGTCTGTTTCGCACTGGTCGTCTACGCGCTCGGCCCGATGCTGCAGAGCAGTGACCAGCGCGCGGCACTCGGTGAGATCCGCGACGAGATGGGCCGGGCACTCGGCGCGAGCCAGAGCCTGCTCGGTGCCACACCCCCGAGCACCCCGATCGAATTCGGGTCGCCGGTCGCCGTACTGGAGATCCCGAAACTCCGGCTGCAACAGGTCGTCATCGAGGGCGCGTCACCGGTCGAGACGGCGTCGGGGCCCGGTCACATCCCCGGTACCTCGGGACCAGGGCAGCCGGGCAACTCCGCGCTGGCCGGGCGGTTCTCCGGCTACGGTGCGCCGTTCGGGTCGCTGGGAGATCTCGCGGCGGGGGACGAGATCGTCGTCGCGACCACACAGGGCCGGACGGTCTATCGGGTCACCGGCAGCGCGGTGCGTGCGCTGGACGAAGGTGCCGACTACGGCAAGAGCCAGGACGACCGGCTCACCTTGGTCACGTCCGCGTCGTGGTGGCCGCTCGCGTCCGAAGAGGCGACGGTGGTCACCGCGGTGATCGAGGGCATGCCTTTCCGCCCGACGCCGCAGAACGGCCGCGCCGACGCCCAGGACGGCCGGAGCGCGGCGTCCGGCGCGTGGGCGTTGCTGGTACTTGCGTTCGCGGGTTTCGTGGCCGCCGCGGCCGGGGCGACCTTCCTGTACCGCCGGTGGCGCCCGGTGTCGACCTACGTCATCTCCGCCCCGGTCCTGCTGGTGCTGGCGACCCTCGCCGCCACCGCGCTGTGGCGCCTGTTCCCGGCGTGGGCGTAGCGAAAACTACCGGCACTTGTCGACATATGGCGGTAGTTGAAAACGACAGTGGCCCGGCGAGCGGATGCTCGCCGGGCCACTGTCGTTTCAGTCGCTCAGATCAGGTCAGGACTTGGTGCAGGTGAGACCGGCCGAGGTGGCCGGCAGGGTCTTGAACCCGAACTGGGTGAGCGTGGCAGCGAGCTTGCCGCCACAGAGCGGGCTCGCGGTCGCGGCGGTGTCACCGGTGTCGAAGCCGATGGCGCGCTTGGCCTGGTCGTAGGACAGCGAGCGAGTGTCGACGATGTGGTAGACGACCCGCGAACCGAGGAAGCTGTCCAGGAAGGCCGGGGCGTAGCTGCCGGCGGAGCCGGACACCGGCGCACCGTCGGAACCGGCACCGGTGAGCGGGTTGACGGTGAATCCGGCGCGCTTGTCCGGGGTCACGCTGTTGCCCTGCGCGACCCAGCCGGCGATCGAGTACGGCGCGATCGCGGTCGCCTGGTTGGCGGCGGCGATGGTCGTCGCGTCGTTCTCCTGGAAGCGGTTGATCGTCACCGGCTTGGTGGTCGGGTCGAAGCCCAGCACCGTGCCGGTGAAGAAGGTCAGCGTGCCCGAGCCGGGCTGCGGCAGGTACACCGAGATCGCCGCGTTGGCGCCACCGACCTGGTTCCAGTTGGTGATGGAGCCGTCGTAGATCCCGCGCAGCTGCGCGAGGGTCAGGGTCAGACCGGCGCCCGCGCCCGTCGCCGAGGAGGACCAGGCGACGCCGTCCTTCGCGAAGCCGAAGAGCTCGAAGGTGGCCGGGTCGCTGCCACCACGGCCCGAAGAAGACCGGGCGATGTCGATGGCACCGTTACCGGCGTCGGCCGAGGCCTTCAGCGCGGCCTTGCCGGCCGAGGAGCCGTCCGGCGGCGGGTTCGACGCGTTGTAGGTGACCGCGTTGTTGAACGGGTCGGCCGGGACGGTGAACGACGTGCCGGCAGCCAGCACCGGGGGCACGTTCACGTAGTTGTCGGGGTCGGTGTTCCAGGCCGCGGCGTTGGCGTTGGCGAGGATCGCGCCGGTGACGCTGAAGATCGTGTCGGAGCCGGCGGACGCCAGAACCTCAGGCAGACCGTTGGCCGGTGCGACAGCCGAAGCCGTGCCGGTCAAGGAAAGACAAGCCGAAGCAGCGATCGCTGTTGCGCCGAGAAACCGAGTGGTACGAGCACGCATGTTTGAAGCACTCTCTCTCTAGTTCCCAAAGTCGTCACAGGTTTCCGTGACAGGACAATTCCGCCGCACCAGCCTGTCCGTCTCCGGTGTTCTGCGTTCCCGCCCGACGTCTTGATGGTTAATCCCCGGCCAACGCACTCACGGTGATCGGAGATCGCGGAACGAATTGACGGAAAGATTCTGGGAATTCGCGCCGTATTTCGCGCGCCAATCGACTACGGTGTCCGGCGCGTCGTTGCCCGCCGCCGCGGCCACCGCGGCCCGGAACCGGTCGAGACTGTGACTCGCTTCGATTCTCCGGCCGTACTCGTGGCTGGCGGTCGCGACCAGTTTGTGCTCCGAACGGAGTGACCAGCGCCAGTTCGCACCGCTCTTGTGGTGCAGATCTGCTTGAAGATCAACTATATTGTCGTTGAGCCACGCTATTCCGGCGACGCACGATTCGACGTCCCGGTAGCCTGTCGAGCCGGATCCGAGCGACACGTTGTTGCTGCCGAGAAGCCTCCAGAAAAATCGGTGTTCGTCCATTCTGATCAGCTGAAAACGCGGATTCTTCCTCATCGGTCGTCTCTGCCTGCCGTGGCCGGCGCACGGTGGCAACCGGGCCGTATCCCCCTAGACACGCTGCTTAAATCGTCGACAGCATGTGAAAAAGTTACGGTTTCTGGTTAAGGCGCGACGATCTGCAGATGAACAATGGACTCGCGGTCATCGTGGGCACGGTGCATCGGGCAGTCGCAGGCAGAATGCGGCACGGATGACCACGCCGCGTTGGTAAAATTACCCAACCCGAACGAAGTCATTTACGTTAACAAGTGACGTAGCGTCTTCTTAAAGGTGCGGTGGGTTGCTATTCGTTAGACGTCACGACATTCCCCGCCCCCCTGCTCCCCGCGGAGACATTCATGCGCGTAGCACGCGTTCTCGCCCCCGCCCTCACTGTTCTCGCCGTCGTGTTCGCCGGCGCGGCACCGGTTTCCGCCGCCCCCGCCGCCATCGGGAAATACGTCGCGCTCGGCGACTCCTACGCCGTCGCCCCCGGCACCCGGACCTACGACGACCCGGACGACGCCTGCCGCCGGGGCCCCTTGGCCTACCCGAGACTGTGGGCGGCGGCGCACCCGGCGGCCACTTTCGTCGAAGCCTCTTGTTCCGGTGCCCGGACCGCCGACGTCCGCACCCAAGCCGCCGCGCTCACCCCCGACACCTCGCTGGTGACCGTGCAGGTCGGCGGCAACGACGCCGGTTTCGTGGACGTACTGGGCGCATGCATCCTCACCCTGGACGATCGGGACTGCGTCAGCCGCACCGAACAGGCCAAGCTGGTCACTCGTACCGAGTTGCCGAGCGCGTTGAGCGGCCTTTACGCGGCCATCCGTGCCGCGGCACCGTCGGCGCGTGTGGTCGTGGTGGGCTATCCGCGGATCTACCAGATCGGTGGCAACTGCGGGATCTTCGGGCTCAGCGACACCGAACGCAGCGCCCTGAACTCCTCGGCCGACGCACTCGCCGAGGTCACGAGCGCGGAGGCGGCCGCGGCCGGGTTCACCTTCCTCGACGCCCGCACGGTCTTCGACGGACACGGCCTCTGCACCGGCTCGGAATGGCTGACGAGCCTGGAGTGGAGCAAGCTCGACGAGTCGTACCACCCGAATCCCGCCGGTCACCGTGCCGGATACCTGGCGGCACTCACCGCACTGGTCGGCTGACCGAAGATTTTCGGCCGATCGCGAGAAGTTCCCCTTTTGCCACAAGGTGAAGGCCACCGCAGGGGTCCCGTGGTGGCCTTCACCTCTGGTTGCTGGTGGTGGTTATCCGGCGAAGCGGATGGAGGCGACCTTCTTGTCGAAGCCGAGGGGTTCGAGGTCGAGAACGTTGCCGTCGACGATCTTCGAGGTCCCGGTGCAGTCCGGACCAGTCCAGATCTTGTAGGTCCCGGTGGCCTGGATGGAGGAGACCTGCGTGGGCTGGCCGACGTTCGCGCATCCGGGGCCGGAGATGCCCTGGGAGCCGTTGGGCTCGGAGAGGTTCTTGCCGCTGTTGAGGATCGCGCTGGTCGCGGTCAGCGCGCCACCGGCGGCCGGGGTGGTGGTCGGGGTACCGCCGGTGGCGGGGCCGAAGAACACCGAGGTGATGTTGTTGTCGAACCCGATGGTGGAGAGGTCGAGTACGTCTTCGGTGATGACCGCGGACTTGCCGGTGCAGTTCGGGCCGGTCCAGATCTTGAGTGATCCGTTGACCGAGATCGAGGAGGCGACGGCGGCGCGGGGTACGTCCTGGCAGCCGGCCGGGGTGTTCGACAGGCCCTGGGACGCGCCGTTGTCACTGAAGTTGGCGTCGTCGAACAGGACAGCGGTGGTGGCGGGGGCGACGTCGGTGGCGGGCGGGGTGCTCGCGGGCGGTGGGGTGGTGGGCGCGGTGCCGGTGGGGCCGGACTTCTGGCCGTTGGGCTTCATCCCGAACCAGGTACCACCGATGCCCTGGCCGAAGGTGTCGCCGGCTTTTTTGTCCTTGCCGAACAGGTAGGCGGGCCAGCCACCGATGGTGACCTGGCGGGTCCCGTCGTCGCGGGTGACGATGCCGACCGCGGAGGCTTTCACACCGGCGACGAAGATGCGGCTGCCCGGGCCGACCAGCAGCGGCGGCCAGGTCTTCGCGCAGTCGCCGTTGCAGGTGGATTTGGACGGTTTCGCGGTGTCGTTGTCGAACCGGTAGACCGTCCGCCCGGCGCCGTTGACCACGACCGGGTTCAGTTCGCCTGCTTTGCTGGCTTTGAGCTGGATCCAGGCGCGTTTGGCTTGCGGTTCGGCGTCGTCCGACGTGCCGCTGGGGCCCTTCGCGAGGTCGCCTTTGGTGAGGTCGGCTTTGTTGGACTTCGCGGTGCCGGACAGCAGGTTCAGCGCGGGATCCACCCCGCCCGTCTGCGCCGCCGAGGGGGCCGGGGCGGCCTGGGGCGCGCCGTCGGTGGTGCCGCATGCCCCGAGCAAGGCGGCGCCGGCGGTCACGAAGGCAGCAAGGAACACAGCATGCTTACGGAACACGGGTTTCTCCAGAAGTCGGAAGAGAATCCACCGGATCGGTGAGGCTGTCCGGGGAGGTACATCGACTACACGGATCCGCCCCGGGAACGGTTCAACAAAATTTCGGAGTTTCTTTCCATCGCCCGAATTGACCCCTTCTCGGGGTTCCCCATATGGACGGAGTGTCCACACCTATTGTGACCGGAGGGTGCGTTTCCACAGTTTGCCCGAGCCCAAGCACTATCCCGACCACGACGCCGAATACGACGTCGTGGTCCACCGCTACATCTCGGTCATCGACGAACTGTTCCGTGAGCGGGAGGTCCGGATCATCACTGCGGCAGTCATGGCTGTTTCCCTTCTGGATGGACTATGCGGCAACGCAGATGTGTGGCGTTGCGGCCTTCGAGCCGGCGGACGAGCTCCAGTTCGATGTGGCCGTGTCCGGTCGGCTCGAACAGCCGCCGTCCGTCACCCAGCAGTACGGGGACGAGGTGCAGTTCGAGTTCGTCGAGCTGGCCGGCTGCCAGCAACGCCTGCGCCGCGCTCGCGCCGTGGACCAGCACGGCTCGATCTCCCGCTGCTTCCCGGGCCTCGGTGGCACATGCGTTGACGTCGGTGTAGTACTTCGCGCTGCCCGGTGGCTCGTCGGCCGGATCAATGTTGTGCGTGAGCACGTGGATCGGCACTCCGTCGTGGTGGTCGCCTTGCCATCGACCGGCCAGCTCGTACGTGCGGCGTCCGGATATCACGGCGCCGGTCGAGCTGGCCTCGGCGTACACCTGCCCGTTGATCCCCTCGGACATCCGGTCGTCGAGCCAGTTGAACAGCCGCCCTCCGTTACGGCCGAGTTCCTGGCCCGGCCGGTCGTCCGGCCCGGTGATGTACCCGTCGACCGACACGGACATGTAAAGCCGAAGTGGTGTCCTACCCATCTCATTCCCCTTCCTCTGGCCAGTCGGCGGCGGTGATGTCGTCGGTGTGGCCCGCGGGTCACTGGACGAGTTCGATCCGGCGACCGTCCGGGTCGGCGATGAACGTCGTCTTCAGGCCGTCATCGCGTTCCTGCCCTGGGGCGACCGGCTCGATCCCGTGGTCGGCCAGCACGTCGAGCGTGTCGGCCATCGACTCGACCTGCACGACGAAATGACTCACGTCGGTGCCACGGTCGACCGGGTTGCCGTCGTGCACCAGCTCGACGGTGACGAACTCATCGTCGGGGAGCTTGAGCATGGTCAGCTGCCCGATCGGCGTCTCGGGCACGCTACCCACGACCTGGTGCGCGCCGCGTCCAGTCGCGCCCACTTCATGATCACGATCGCCTCCGTGCGAGCTGCCCCTGCTTGTCATATCGCCAGCATGCGCGCCAACGCTCATCCAATCCCGACCACTTCACCACAATCCGCATCTGCCGAATTGGGGATCTCCAGGGCAGCCCTGGAGCAGGCTCACGGCGAGAACCTCGCCGTCTGGCGCCTGCTCACCGAGCACGGCATCGAACGGTGCCTGCGACGGTCTCCGCAGGGAGACAGTTCTGTAGGGCGCCCACTTGCCGGCGTTGGCTCTTGGTCAGCGCGAAAGCGTGTCGCGGATTGCCTGAACCACGGCGTCGGGCCGGAGCCAGACGATGCCCGAGTGCCCGGCATCGTCCAGGTGGCGGACCTCTGCTCGGGGGAGCGCCGCGGCCAGGTCGGTGTAGAGCCGGTGCTTGGTCTGGTTGGACTCGGCCAGCGATGCGCGCGCTTCGGGCGGCACCAGCTCCTCGGCGAGCGTGTCGGTCCCCATGGCGGACACGAAGATCAGCGGCACGTCGGGATCGGGTCCGGCGTCGCGGACCTCGCCGAACAGCCGCGGCAGGTTCATCGGCTCCCGCAAGGACTGTCGGTAGCCCTCGCGGCTGAACCCCTGATCCAGCAGCGGTTCGCGGATCTCGGCAGGCCAGCCATCGAGCGCCCGGCCGAACGTGGTTCGGTACGCGGTCCGCATTGCGTCTAGCTGCTCGCGCGGGAACAGGTCGTCGGTGTTCGAGTCCCGCAGCCGCTGCGCTTTCTCTTCCGGCAGGTAGTCGACGATGTCCTCGTGAGTCGGGTCGAGCAGGACCAAGCCGGCGACCTCGCCGGGGAATCGCTTCGCGTAGAGCCGCGCGTACAGGCCGCCGAGCGAATGCCCGACCAGCACGTACGGGCCGGGCACGGACGCGACGCGCAGCAGCTCGTGCAGGTCGTCGGTCACCTGTGTGCCGCTGCGTGGAAGACCTACCACGTCGCTCCAGCCCGTGCCGAGCCGGTCGTAGATCACGCTCGTGGTGAACTCCGCGACGAGGTTGTGCACGTTCCAGTAGTACAGGCCGAACATCCCACCGCCGGCCAGGAACACCACGGGCGGCCCACCGGTGCCAGACCGGTGCAACAGCATCGCTCCACCCGAGACTTCGTGGCGCGTCCCCAGCGGGGCCCCGGTCACACTCGCGGTGTTCTCCACCATGTTCTGGCGCTCCTCTCGTCGGGAACCCGGCCCGCACCAGCGCTGAAGGCCGTTCCGTAGCTGAGTATCCCGGTTTAAGGACCCTGCTGACACCTCGGATGATCTTGCTTGGCCCCCCGTTCCGCTGGCCGAGCCAGGCGAGATGCTTGCTTAGGCAATATCCGCTCGTGCCGTTGAGAGTTCTGCGTGGCAAACCAGTGGCGCGGGGAAGGCTCGGTGAGCAAAATCAAGTCCCGTGCTCCCTGATCTGTGGCCCCAATACGGCCTCACCATCGTCACTCCGCGACTCGAGCTTCGGCTGCCACGCGAGGAGGAACTGGCCACACTCGCTCAGCTCGCGGGCATCGGCGTGCACCGCCCGGACGAGCGTCCGTTCTTGACGCCCTGGACCGATGGCGGCCCCGGGGATCGGGCGCGGTTCGTGCTCCAGGGCCACTGGAGTCGGCTCGGAGCCTGGAGTGCGGCGGCGTGGCAGCTGGGGCTCGGGGTCTTCCGCCACGGCGACCCGCTGGGCATGGTCACACTACGGGCGCGCGACTTCAGGATTGTCCGAGAGGTCACGACCTCCGCGTGGCTGGGAGTGGAACACCAGGGCAAGGGCTATGGAACCGAGGCTCGGGTCGGCCTGCTGACGCTGGCCTTCGACCATCTCGACGCGCGTGCCGCGCTCACTGAGGTGTTCCAGGACAACCATGCCTCTCAGGGGGTGTCCCGCAAGCTCGGCTACGAGCACGATGGCATCTCTGTGGACGCCCGCGGTGACGAGGTACTCGTCTCCGACCGGCTACGGCTCATGCGGGAGACGTGGACTCGACAGACGCGACCCGTGATCAGGGTGGTGGGGATGGCAGCTTGCCGGCCGATGTTCGGCCTCTGACCACGTCCGCTCATGCCGCGATGAGGTTACCTACGCCCTGGTTACAGTGCGTGTCGGCTGCCGACAGGGGCCGATGATGCCGCGCGAAGCTTCGTAGGTGAAGTCGGCGAAGAAGCTCATCACCCGACCATCGGCACGAACTTCAACGCCGGCGACTCCGTCGCGGCGGGAGATGCGGCGGCACCACCTCATGCTCGGCAGGTCATGTGCCACTGTCACGATAACGACATAACGGCGGTTAGGTACGATGTGCATCGGGGTGGGCCCCTGGCCGTCCGGCAGACTGTGCGGGTGCCTGAGCTGGAATCGCCGCACCCTGCTGGGTGGCTGCTGCTGATCTACCGTGTCCCGCCGGAGCCGAGCCGGTTACGTGCCACGGTGTGGCGCCGTCTCAAGGGGCTGGGCGCGGTCTAT
This sequence comes from Amycolatopsis sp., assembly GCF_036008905.1. Classification (GTDB taxonomy): domain Bacteria; phylum Actinomycetota; class Actinomycetes; order Mycobacteriales; family Pseudonocardiaceae; genus Amycolatopsis. Next base: position 67,951 of record NZ_DASYMU010000226.1, read on the forward strand.
CTGCAGAACTCGGCCGCCACCCTGCCGGCCGGCCCAGGTGCGGAACGGGCTTTGCGGAAGCTGCGGCACGAGATCGTCGGAATGGGAGGGACCGCGTCACTGCTGACGTGTGCCGCCCTCGTCGGTGGGGCTGACATCGTCGCGGCGTTCCAAGCCGCCCGCGACGACGAGTACGAGGAGATCGTCGACAAATGCCAGGACTTCCTGGCCGAGATCGAGAAGGAGACCTCGGCGGCGCACTTCACCTATGCCGAACTGGAGGAGAATGAGGAGGACCTGACCAAGTTGCGCAACTGGCTGGCCAAGATCACCGAGCGGGACGTGCTGGCCGCGCCTGGCCGTGCGGCCACGACGCGCTGGAGCGGTGTGAACGGGTGCTGGAGGAGTACGCGGCCAAGGTGTACGCCGAGGACACCGACGGACACTGACCTCGATTGCCTTATGCGTGGCGGCGAGCGCGCCACAGGCTCCACGGCAACATCACGACCACCGCCGCAGGCAGCACCCACCAGGCGGGCACCCCGGCCCGGCCGAGTCCGAAGGTGACGGCCAGGGCGGCGACCACGGCCACGGCGATCCGCCAGTCGTCCCCGACGACGAAGTCGTACCAGAACCGGCCGAAACGGCGTACCCAGGCGATCATGGCCGTCCCACCTCAACATCGATGCCCTATCACCGGCGCGGGCTTGGGGCGCGATGCGGCGCAACAGCGCGACCAGAGCCAGGGCGAACACCGCGATGGCGGGCGCGAGCACCACCAGTGCGACATCGGCGCCCGGCCATTGTGCACCGGCCCCTTCGCTGCCCCAGAACGTGCCGAACGCGGTCAGCATCACTCCGACGATGAATTTCATGGTGTTCTCCGGCACCCGTGCCAGCGGCGCCCGGACAGCGAACCCGGCCGCGGTCACCAGGACGACTGCGCAGCCCGCCGCGGCCGCGGCGAGCGGGAGGTTGTGCTCGTTGCTGCCGAAGGTCAGGGCGATGAACACCACCTCAAGCCCTTCCAACAGCACACCCTTGAACGACAAGGTGAACGCGTACCAGTCGGCGACCAGCCCGCTACCGTGCGGTGGCGCGGTGCGTGCGGCCGCCAGCTCGGACGCGAAGATCGCTGTCTCGTCGTGCGGGTCCTTGTGCCCGGCGGCACGCAGGACCGCCTTGCGCAGCCACTGGAGCCCGAAGATCAGCAACAGACCCCCGACAACCAGCCGCAGCGCACCCAGCGGGACGAGAGCGAGCGCCGGGCCGAGGACCGCGACGAGCGCCGCCAAGGCGATCAGCGCCGCGCAGACACCGAGACCGGCCGAACGCCAGTTGCGTGCCGTGCCCGCGGCCAGCACGATCGTCAGTGCCTCCACAGCCTCCACGAGACAGCCCAGGAACACAGCCAGGAACAACGCCGCTCCGGTCACCGGGACCCCCTTCGTGCTGCTACCAGCGTAACAGCCGTTAGCTGTGACTCCTATCAACTGTTAGACCTATTTCGGGGCGTTGGTGAATCCGTCACCAAGTACGTCGGCCGGTTCGGCGGGAGGTGGCGCCACCGAAGGTTCATCCGGACGTGACGGCGAGGTCGCGCGGTGTTCAGCCAGGCAACAGAGAGTCCAGCGGTACTCCATTGTGAAAGGGTGAAATCGTGAAAGCTCGTCGTCGCTCCGTCCTCTCTGCCGGCGCCATCTTGGCCGCGCTGGCGATCGGGTTGCCGGCCAGTGCCGCTGCCGCCGCCAATCAGGCCGACAACCGGGGCAACGGGCCCGGAGACAGCTACACCTTCGCCGTGATCGGCGACATCCCCTACGGCGCGGCCCAGATCGCCCGCTTCCCGCAGGTGGTGCAGCAGATCAACAATGACCCGCAGGTCCAGTTCGTCGACCACCTCGGGGACATCAAAGACGGCTCGTCGGTGTGCAGCGACGAGTACTTCGCCCAGGTGAAAGCACAGTTCGACACGTTCGCTGACCCGCTGGTCTACACCATCGGCGACAACGAATGGACCGACTGCCACCGGACCAACAACGGTTCCTACAACCCGCTCGAACGCCTGACCAAGATCCGTTCACTCTTCTTCCCTCAGCCCGGCTACACCCTCGGCCGGCACCCGGCCAAGGTCACTACCCAAGCCGCGCAAGGCATTCCCGAAGACGTGCGCTACACACGCGCGGACGTCGCTTTCGCCGCACTGCACATCGTCGGCAGCAACAACAGCCTGGCCCCCTGGACCGGCAACACCGGCCCGACGCCCGAGCAGACCGCCGAAGTGCTCAACCGCACCGCGGCGGTGATCCAGAGCATCCACGACACCTTCGCCCAGGCCCGCCAGGACCACAACAAGTCCGTCGTCCTGCTGACCCAGGCCGACATGTTCGACCCCACCGTCCCCAACGCCGCCTACTCGGACTACTTCGCGTTCCAGCCGATCGTGCAGGCCATCGCCCGCGAGTCGGCCGACTTCCATGGCCCGGTGTACCTGTTCAACGGCGACAGCCACGTCTACAACGACGACCAACCGCTCGCGGCCGGATCCCAGTGGCTCTCCTTCTACGGCGTCAGCAAGCCGGTGACCAACCTGACCCGGGTGACGATCGACGGCTCCACCGGCGTGAAGAACTACCTGCGGGTCGCCATCAACCCACACGACCGCAACGTGCTCAGCTGGACTCGCGTGCCCTTCACCTCCTGAGCACCACTCGATTCGCACGGCGGGTGGACGAGAAGATGCAGATCCGGCTCGCGGTGTCGTTGCGCACTCCAGACGACGAGCTGCGTGACACGCTGGTGCCTTTCTCGCCGTAGGCGGCGACGAACCTGCGGTCGGCGACGTCGCCGTGCACCACGGTCATCGACGCGTCCGGGGGAACGTCGACATTCATGCCGAGGGCGACCGCCGCGACCTCGACACCGAGGAACCCTGCTCCGACGATGACCACCTTCGGGCGGCCCAGCAGGGCCGCGCGCAGGGAGAGGGCGTCGTCCAGGGTCAGCACGGTGTGCACCCCGGCCACGTCGTCGCCGGGCAGGTGGCGTGGCCGGACGCCGGTGGCGATGACCAGCGCGTCGAACACGATCCGGTCGCCGTTGTTGAGCAGCAGCCCGCGCCCCGCCGCGTCCAGCCCGACGGCGGGGCATCCCAACCGGAGTTCGGCGTCCAGTCTGCCGATCGCCTCCTTGTCGCGCAGCAGGACCCGCTCCGGCTCCCACTCGCCGGAGAGGACCTGTTTGGACAGTGGCGGCCGGTCGTAGGGTGGGTGCCACTCCGACCCGATCAGCGTCAGCTTCCCGTCGTAATCCCTTGGCGCGCAGGGCTTCTGAGGTGGACAACCCTGCGGCCGACGCGCCAACGACCACGACCTGGCCGAGCATGGCGGTCAACCTTCGATCGTGATCGCCAGCGCGGGGCAGCCCGCCGCCGCGAACTGCACGTCCGCGAACCGGTCGGCGTGCGGGCTGTCGTCCAGCAGCATCGCGGTCCCGTCCTCGTCGCGCTGGTCAAACACGTCGGCGGCGACGAGCACGCACTGTCCGGACCCGACGCACCTGTTCTGATCGACGAACACCTTCATCGGTTGTCTCCTCGTTGTTGTTGGTCAATGCGGGGCTGGCCGGTCAGCGGTTTCCCGCTCGGACACTCGTGTCCATGCCGCGAGGGGCGGCGGCCGGACGGCGGGCACCGGGTTTGCGGCGTTCCAGCAGCCAGTCCGTGAGCAGCAGCAGGAGCAGGGGGCTGAGCCAGACGCCGATGCTCGTCGCGGTGTTTTTCATCAGTTCTTCGTTGCCGCCGAACGCGCTGTCCACCTGTGGCGTGAGCACGATCATCGCCGGGATGTTGATGACCCGGCTCAGCGCGATCGACATGGCGAGGGCGAAACTGCGTGACATCCACCTGCGGTGCTCGTCGTAGCGGCGCTGGCGGACCATCCGCAGCCCGACGATCGTGATGATGAGCCACAGCGCCGATCCCACGAGGTTTGCCACGCGCACGGAGGGGCCGGCCGAAGTGTGCCAGCCGATGTACAGCCCGAGCAGCCCGGCGGGTAGCGCTCCGGCGTAGACGTAGATCCGGCCGGTGATCCGGTGTCCGCGCCGGTGGCGCGCGCGGAACGCGGGCCAGATCTGGAAGCAGGCGGTCGTCATGGCGACGGTGCCGAAGAGGACGTGTGCCACGAGCAACGGGTAGTACAAGTCGTTGCCCGGCGGCGACGGCAGGCGGGAATTGTCCGGGTCGAAGGTCAGGTAGGGCGGCACCGAGAAGGCCAGGAAAGCCGCGGCCACCAGCATCAGCGGCGCGATCCAGGGGCGGCGCCACCAGGCTTGCGGAGGGCGAGGTGGAGCCGTGCGCGGCGCGTTCGTGGTTGAGGTCATGACGATCCGTTCGTGGTGGACAGGTAGAAACTATGTATAGCGTACATTGACATGTATGTCATACATAGTTTTAGAGAGTGGGGGACGACATGGACGGGATGGCGGATGACGACACGAGACAGCACGAGCCCGGAACTGCCGCGCAGTCTCACGCTGCTGTGGGCGGGGCGCCCCCAGGGCCAGCGCGGACCCCGGCCCAAGCTCAGCGTCGAGCGGATCGCGCAGGCGGCGGTCCGGGTCGCGGACACCGACGGGCTCGAGGCGCTGTCCATGCAGCGGATCGCCGGCGAGCTCGGTTACTCGACGATGTCCCTCTACAACCACATTCCGAGCAAGGAACTCCTGCTGGAAGTGGTCGCCGACATCGGAGCCGGCCCGCCACCCGACCTCGGTGACACCGACGACTTCCGGCACGCGGTCCGGCGCTGGGTTGGCGCGCTGTGGGCCGGGTTCCAAATCCGTCCCTGGATGCTGCGCGTCCCGCTCGACCACGCATCCTTCGGACCCAACCAGCTCGCCTGGCTCGACCGCCTGCTGCGGCCCCTGCTGGCGGCCGGGCTGATCGGCGGCGAGGCGAGGGTGGCGGCCCTGCACGTGACCGCGGTCGTGCGTGGCACGGCGCAGATCAGTATGAACATGGCCAGCGCACACAAGACCGACGACGGAATCCCGCGCGCCGATGCCGACCTGGCACTGGTTGTCGCCGAGTTCATCGACCCGAAGGACTACCCGGCGCTGACCGCCGTCCACGCAGCCGAGATCGTCGGCGAACACCCCGGACACGACACCGAAGGGGACGACCTGCCGTTCGAACTCAGCTTCGGAGTGGACCGATTCTTGGACGGCGTCGAAAGCTGGGTAGTGGCACAGACTCGCCGTGCCGGCCCCACCTGAGCGGACGGACGATCGCACGAGATTGGGCATACGAACCTGAGCCAGAAGTATTGAGCTCCCGGCGGGCTCGAACGGGACAGTTGAATCCGGGACCGCACCGGTAACTGATCACCCGGGCACCAGGCTGGGGGCAGAACCAGTTCGAGCACGCCGACTGGCCGACCTGGAAGGCCAACGTCTGCAGAAAATCGTGCGACGACGCACTGGATCATCGATCTGGCTGCGGCGGGCTATGGCGATCATGGCCTCAGGCAGCGGATCACCATGACCGTCACCACGAACAGCCCGGGTGTGCTCGGCGAGGGTGGCGAATTGAACTGAGGTGTACTGCTTGAGCTCAACCGGTCGTCGCAACACCGCTCTATTGAAATGACAATAGCAGTTCGTTGAGTGCCTCAGTGGTGTCTTCCAGCCGAGTTTCTTGCGTGGACGTCCGTTGAGCGCCGACGCGCGGGGTGGGGGAGTAGCACGTCATAGGCCCACCTCATGGGAGGTGACGATCGTGTCGGCACCGTCCTCACCCAGCTGGAGTAGGTCCGCAGCCGACGGCAACATCCGCGACTTCGCCGTGAGCGCATCCGTGGCCGGTTCGCTGAGTATCCGCACGGACTGAGAGGAGCCTTCGGAGACCGCGCCCAGCGCGCTGAGCGAGGAGATGTCCAACTGAGTTCCAGCGGTCGCCAGAATCGCGCTCACCAACAAGCTCGAGTCGTGGTTGTCCAGTGGTTTGGGCGGATCGGCCGGTCAGCCGTGAGACCACCGCCGCGGCAGAGCATCGGTGATGACCTCGTCGGTGGCGATACAGTGGTTACGCAGCGTCATAGGTGTGGTCGTCAAGCGGAGTGAATAGGCTGGGAAGGCTGTTTGGACGCTTCGTTGGACAGTCCGTCAGCGAACCGGACTTAAGGTGCTGTTTCCGGGGGTGTATCCCTTGTAACCTCGACTGAGCAACCGCTTAGTATGGCTCGCTGGAGAACAGGAGATCGACTCAGTGAACTCGTTCAAGGATCGCGTCGCGATCGTCACAGGTGCGTCGAGGGGTATCGGCCTCGGCATCGCCAAAGAGCTGGTCGAACGCGGTGCGAAGGTGTGCATCACCGCCCGCAACCCCGAGCCGCTGGCCGAAGCGGTGAACGAGCTCGGCGGGCCTGACGTGGCGATCGCCGTCGCCGGAAAATCAGACAACTCGGACCATCAGGATGAGGCTGTCGCCAAGACGATCGAGGCGTTCGGGCGGCTCGACATGCTGGTCAACAACACCGGTATCAACCCCGTCTTCGGCCCCACCCTCGATATCGACCTCGGCGCGGCCGCCAAGATCCTCGCCGTCAACGTCCTGGCGCCGCTGTCCTGGACCCGTCGCGCGCGTGACGCGTGGATGGGCGAGCACGGCGGCTCGGTGGTCAACATCGCCTCGGTCGCCGGGCTGGGCGCGTCGCCGGGCATCGGCCTGTACGGCATCAGCAAGGCCGCGCTGATCCGCCTGACCACGGAGCTCGGTGCCGAGCTCGGCCCGAAGATCCGCGTCAACGCCGTCGCTCCCGCCGTGGTGAAGACGAAGTTCGCCACCGCGCTGTACGAGGGCCGCGAAGAAGAGGTCGCGTCGACGTACCCGATGAAGCGCCTCGGCGTGCCCGCCGACGTCGCCGGCGCGGTCGCCTTCCTGCTGTCCGACGAGGCAGGCTGGATCACCGGCCAGACCCTCGTCCTCGACGGCGGCGTCACCCTGGTCGGTGGCGTATGAGCTTCGAACTCTCCGGCGCCGGGGTCGTCATCACCGGCGCGGGCAACGGCATCGGTGCCGCGCTCGCCCGCCGCTTCGCAGCCGAAGGCGCGCGGCTCGTCCTGTCCGACCTCGACGGCGACGCGGTCAAGGCCGTGGCCGACGAGGTCGGCGCCGTCGCCGTCACCGCGAACGCGGCCAGCGAAGACGGCATCACGCAGTTGATCGCCGCGGCCAGGGAAACCCTCGGCGAGATCGATCTGTTCTGCGCCAACGCGGGGACCGCCCCGAACGGCGGCCCGGACACGCCCGAGGACGTGTGGGCGCGTGCCTGGGACGTCAACGTCATGTCCCACGTCCGGGCATCGAAGCTGCTGCTGCCCGAGTGGCTCGAACGTGGCAAGGGGCACTTCCTCGCGACCGTGTCCGCGGCCGGGTTGCTGACCAGTCTCGGCTCCGCGCCGTACGCCGTCACCAAGCACGGTGCGCTGGCTTACGCCGAGTGGCTCAGCGCGACCTACCGCCACCGCGGCATCACCGTACAGGCGCTGTGCCCGCAGGGCGTGCGCACGAACATGCTCGAAAACAGCGGCCCTGGCGGGAAACTGCTGATGGACGCCTCCGCGATCACTCCCGAGCAGCTGGCCGACGACGTCGTCAAGTCGCTCGGCGGCGAGCATTTCCTGATCCTGCCGCATCCCGAGGTCGCCGAGTACTACGTGAACCGCGCGACGAACCCGGACCGGTGGCTCGGCGGGATGAACAAACTGCAGCGGAAGGTCGAACAAGCCTTTGAGTGACTGGCAGCCGGAAGTCGACGAGATCGCCCGAAGGCGTGCGCTGGCCGAACGCATGGGCGGCCGCGAAAAGGTCGCGCGGCAGCACGCCGCCGGGCGGCTCACGGTGCGCGAGCGCATCGAGGCACTCGTCGACCCCGGCAGCTTCGACGAGGTCGGCGCGCTCGCCGGAACCGCGCGGTACGGCGAAAGCGGTGAGCTCGAAGGGTTCACCCCGGCGAACTTCGTCGCCGGTACCGCGCGTATCGACGGCAGGCGCGTCGCGCTCGGCGGTGACGACTTCACCGTCCGCGGCGGCGCGGCCGACGCCGGGATCATGGAGAAGCAGATCTACGCCGAGCGGCTCGCCAACGAACTCGGCCTGCCGCTGGTCCGCCTGATCGAGGGTACGGGCGGCGGTGGCAGCGTGAAGATGCTGGAGCAGCACGGTTTCACCTACGTGCCGGTCAACCCGGGCTGGGATCTGGTGGTGGACAATCTGTCGGCGGTGCCGGTGGTGTCCGCGTGTCTCGGCCCGGTCGCCGGACTCGGCGCGGCCCGCGCGGTGATGTCGCATCTGTGCGTTCTTGTCGAGGGCGCGGGACAGCTGTTCGTCGCCGGGCCACCGCTGGTGAAGCACGCGACGGGTGCGGACCTCACGAAAGAGGAGCTCGGCGGTGCCGCGGTGCACCGCCGCAGCGGCGCCGTCGACCGTCTCGCCCGCGACGAAGAAGACGCTTTCCGGTTGATACGGGAGTTCCTGGCCTATCTTCCGTCCACTGTGGATGAACTGCCGCCGGTGATCGAATCCTCGGACGATCCGGCCCGTCGTGAAGAATCGCTGATTTCCTTGGTGCCGCGCAATCGGCGGCTGCCGTACAAGCTCCGTCCGTTGCTGGACGCCGTTTTCGACACGGGTTCGGTGTTCGACTACGCGTGTTACGGCGGTTCGGCGTATGTCGGCCTCGCGCGGCTCGACGGGCATCCGGTCGGCGTACTGGCCACGGATCCTTACCGTGGCGCCACATTGACCGCAGACGGCGCCGACGCGATGACCCGGCTGATCGACCTGTGCGAGACGTTCCACCTGCCCGTGGTCAGTCTCACCGACCAGGCGGGCATGGTGATCGGTTTGGCGGGGGAGAAGCGCGGCTCGATCCGTCATGGCGCGCGGGCGATCACGGCGGTATACCAGGCCAGGGTGCCGATGGCGGAGGTCATCGTGCGCCGCGTGTTCGGGGTCGGCGGCGCCGGGACGACCAACCGGCATCGCCTGGTGCGGCGCTGGGCCTGGCCGTCCGGCGACTGGGGCTCGCTGCCGGTCGAAGGCGGGATCGAGGCCGCCTACCGGGCGGAGATCGAGGCGTCCGACGATCCCGAGGCGCATATCGCCGAGATCCGGGAGCGGCTCGACGCGGTCCGCTCGCCGTTCCGCACCGCGGAGAAGTTCCTCGTCGAGGACGTCATCGACCCGCGCGAGACCCGGGCACGGCTGTGCGGGTGGGTCCACGACGCTTATCGCGTGCTGCCGAAGCTGCTCGGAAGGCCGTCCTTCGGTACTCGGCCTTAGCGGCGAGTGGTCACGGCCGGGACACGCGAACACCTCGCGTGAGTTGTTCGCACGGGGTGACTGTGCGCGGCTGGGTGAACCTACGGTGATCGACTCGGCGTCCTCGCGAGGACGCTGTCCCGGACTCGCGGCCGCAGGTGCCGGACATGATCGCCGGTGGTTCGCGGCCTCGGCCGAAGGCTCGTTTCATGCGCCCTACCAGCCGGTATGTTGGTTTCCGTGGTTATAGAGGACCGGCGCCGATCCTGCCGTTCGCCGCTTCGTGTGAGGCGTGTCGGTCGCTCAAACGGCGCGTGGTTGATCGGTGGTACTAGTTACATGGGGTGACGAACGGCGTCACCCGGACCGTTGGCCGCTGTTCTCGTGCCGTTCGCCGAGGCGGTTGGTCCTTCACGGTCTGTACGCCGTATGTCTTCGTCAAGATGGAACGAACCAGCCGGACGAATTTCGTCCGACAGAAGTGACGAGGCCCCCTGCTGACACAGGGGGTCTCGTGGATATCCCATTGCCTGCTCGCAAAAACAAGGAAGGGGACAGGCGTGACAGTACCTGTCACAGACGGCGCGACGCCAGGCACGACGTCGCCCCAACGGGTCGAAATCGTCGTGAGCTATCCCGAGGTCGCCGAGGTTCCCAAGCGATTCCCGACCCCCGAAGAGATCTTCGCCGCCGCCGCTCCGGCACTGGCCCGTGTCCGCGATCGGAGTGCTCGTGACGATCGTGGCGTCGCCGGATAGCTTCTCGATGCCGTGGAGGTTGTCATGACGAACGACTCGCCGAGCCGGCCGTGCTACCGGATCATCCTGGCGCTGGACATCGAAGGCTCGACGACGAGAACGAATTCGGCGAAGGCACGGCTGCGAACGGTGATGTACGAGCTGCTGGAAGCGGCGTTGCACGGAGCGGGGATCGCTGAGTGCCATCGCGACGAGCTGATCGACCGGGGCGACGGCGTGCTGGCACTGATCCACCCGGTGGACGACGTGCCGAAAACCGTGTTGCTGAACTCCGTCATGCCGACGCTGGCCCGATTGCTCCGGGAGCACAACTCCGGCCACCCGGACCGGCGGTTCCGCCTGCGTGCGGTCGTCCACGCCGGGGAAGTCCTCTATGATCCGAGGGGATGTTTCGGTGATGCGCTCGACATCGCGTTCCGCCTGCTGGACGCGCCGTCGGTGAAACATCGCCTTGAGCGGACGACGGCACCGATCGTGATGGTGGTCTCCGACGACATCTACCGCTACGTCGTCCGGCACGGCTATGACGGAATCGACGACCACGGCCTCGAATCGATCGGCAGGGTGACTGTCGGGGACGCGAGGCACCGCGGCTGGGTGCAGGTCCCGGAAGCCGCGCGGTATCCGACGGTGGATTTGAGCGCCGGTGTCACCCCGTCCGCGATCCCTTAGCCTGCACGAAATTCGTGCGAAGCGCTTCGCGGTGGTGCGGCGCTGGTAAGGGTGCATCCGTTGTGGTGATTGAGGTGTGGCGTGCTCGCCTGGGGTGCCCCGGGCGCTCTAGCGTCGACGGATGGTGATCGAGGAATCCACGGCCAGGGCCCGCGAGCTGGGCGGCGAACTGAAACGCGTCCGGGAACGGGCGAAGCTGAGCGGGCATGCGCTGGCGAGGATGCTCGGCTGGCCCGCGCCGAAGATTTCCCGGCTGGAGAACGGGAAACGCGGTGTGTCCGAGGTGGACGTCGCGATCTACCTGGCCAGGTGCGGGGCGACGCCGGACGAACTGGAGCGGTTCATCGCGCTGGCCCACGTGACCGACCACGGGTACCGGCTGCAGGAACACAGCGCGGGCATGCCGGACGAACTGCGCTCGCTCATCGTCCTGGAAACCACCGCCGAAACGATCTCGGGGTATGAGCCGTTCTTCATCCCCGGGCTGCTGCAAACCGAGTCCTACATCCGGGAAATGCTTAAGCTGGGCGGCCGGAAACCCGGCCGTGGCTTCGAAATGCGGGTAGAGGCGCGGTTGGCCAGGCAAGGGCTCTTCAACCGTCGCTGGCCACCGAAGATGACGTTCTTCATCCACGAGTACGCACTGCGATCCATGGTCGGCGACTCGCTGGTGATGTACGAGCAGGCCTTACACCTCGTGCTCGCGAC
>NZ_DASYMU010000227.1:0-5909 GCF_036008905.1 Amycolatopsis sp.
CGACGTCCGCACCCATTCGTGGCAGGCCTCCAGGACCTCGGCCGACAGGCGCGTGCGCCGCTCGGCGTCCAGGTTGAGGCGCTCCAGCTTGTTCCCCGCCTCGACGAGGTCGCGTTCGGACACCGGCGCGGAGTCCCTGGCACTGCTGATCCGCGTCTTGATCTTGATCGCGGCGACCTGCGCGGCGACGTGATGCGTCGAATGCGGCGACACCGATTCGAGCACCTCGATCGCACCCGCTTTCCCGCCCTGCGCCAGGTAAACGCGGGCGAGGCCGAACGCGGCGCTGACGTACGAGTGGTCCGTTCGCCACACCAGTTCGTAGAACCGCGCGGCACCGAAGTAGTCGCCGACGCCTTCGGCGGCGACACCGAGCGCCAGTTTCGGCGCGATCTCGCCGGGCAGCTCGTCGTAGACCGATTCGAACGCCACGTGCGCGACGCGCGAGCGCCCGCCGGCGAGTTCGATCAGGCCGCGGTACCAGTCGATCCGCCAGTCGTGCGGGAAACCGGCCTTGATCGCGAGGTACTGGGCCGCCTGCAGCTGCCGCTGCGCTTCGGCGAGCTCACCGAGCTCGATCCGCGCGCGGACGATCCGCAGCCGGACCTCGATCGACTCCCGGGGCGCGCCCGCGAGCGCGTCGATGGCCACCCGCGGGTCGTCCGAAGTCGTCGTGGCGAGCACGCCCGCCGCCGGGTCACCGGTGTCGACCTGCGGGACCGGCAGCCCGGCCACCACTTCGCGCCAGTCGGGCAGCGGGACGCTCTGACCCGGCTCCGGGACGACCAGCTCGACGCCGAAGGTCCGGCTCTCCGGACCGAACACGGTCGACGCGCCCGGCCGGGGCTGACCGGTGCCGAGCGCCATGATTTCGCGCAGCACCCCGGTAAGCTGGTCGGCCATGTCCTCGGCGGAGATGAACCGGCGATCCGGGTCCGTATGCGTCGAACGCTTCAGGAACCGGTGGTACGAACCGAAAAGCGCAAAGAGCGGGATATCCTTCGCCGACGGCAGGCTCGACTTGTACTTCGTCGTGTAGCCCGCGAATTCGAAGCTCAGCACGGCCAGCGTGCGGCCGACGGTGTACAGGTCCGAAGACACCGAAGCGCCCTGCTTCGCCAGTTCCGGTGCGCTGTAACCGGTGGTGAAGAACAGCGGGCTCTCGTAGTCGTCCATCCGGCGGACCGCGCCGAGGTCGATCAGCTTGAGCTGCTCGTGCGTCTGGATCACGTTGTCGGGCTTGAGGTCGCAGTACAACAGCTGCTGGGAATGCAGATATCCCATGGCGGGCAGGATTTCGAGGCCGTACGCGATGACCTGCCCGATCGGCAGCGGCTCGACGCGCTTGGTCTCGCGGTGGTGCGCGAGCGCGAGCTGCCGCAACGACTGGCCGCCGACGTACTCCATCACGATGTACCCGACGGCACTGCCCGTCTGGGGATCGGTGTGCTGAACGAAGTTGTGGATCTTGACGATATTCGGGTGCTCGACCTCGGCGAGGAAGCGCTGCTCGTTCGCCGCCGCGGCCATCGCCGTCGCGTCGCCGGTGTCGATGAGTCCTTTGAGGACTACCCAGCGGTCGCTGACGTTGTGGTCCTGCGCGAGGTAGATCCAGCCGAGCCCGCCGTACGCGAGCGCGCCGAGCACCTCGTACTGCCCGCCGACGATCTCGTGCGGGAACAGCTTCGGCTTGTACGAGAACGGGGTGTCGCACTGCGCGCAGATGCCCTCGGGCTCACCGGGAGCGCCGTTGACACCGCGGCCGACCTTGGAGCCGCAGCTGCTGCAGAAGCGCTTCTCCTCGGACACCATCGGGTTGTCGAGCACCGCGGACGCGGGGTCGCGGTAGGCCACCTGGGGGACGTCGACGAGCCCGGCGCCGAGCCTGCCGCGGCGCGAGGTGCGGGACGACGTGCGCCGCGAGGTGCCGGGGAACTTCCCGGAACCCGTGCCGGTGCCGGTGCCAGATCCGGTGCCGGTGCCGGAACCCGTCCGGGAACCCGTGCTGCGCTCGGGCAGGACGCTCTCCGTGCCGGGGTCGGGCAACGGCATGCCAGGGCCCGAGTCCGGGCGAGGCGCCGGCGGCATGATGCTTTGGGTTTCCGGCGCCGGGGAGCCGAGGACGCTCGTGGGCTGGGGATCGTTGTTGGCTTCCCAGTAGGGCCGTACGGGCTGCGCCGACGGTGTCACGGCCACTTGCTGTTGCTGCTGCTGTTGCTGGGGCGGCCGCTGCTGTTGTTGCTGCTGTTGCGGGGTGATCGGCCGGATACCCTGGACGGTGGCCTGGGCATCCGGCGAAACGGGCGGGAGCGCCTGGAAGACCGTGCGTTCGGCTTCGGGAGGAGCGGGGGCCTGGGAGCGCCCGGAGAGCACGTCAGGCGACTGCGTCCAGCCGGTGCCGGGCTCGTCCACCTGGTCGGATTCCAGCTCGATCTGGCCGGAGACCGAGGGCTCCGGCTCGTCCCAGCGGAACGGCGGCGGGGTCCAGCCGGGCATGTCGGACCCTCCGCCCTCGTCCCGTGCGGCGTGCCGAGGACGGCGCGACTCCTCCGACACAACTGCCTCCCGAGCTCCCCGCGACAAAGTCCTGCTGATCCTAGCGACTCCACACGCCCACTTCGGGCATATGGTTCGGGCGGAGTCGAATCAGTACGACGAGGAGAGCCCCCGGTGCCCGAAACGTTCAGTATGTCTCTATCGGAGCTGGACATCCTGGACGAGGATTTACGACTCGGCCGTGGGGTGCATCCGTTCCGGATTCCGTACGCGAGCCCGACCTTCGAGGAGCGCACCCGTCAGCGCGAAGCCGTCTGGAAAGCGCTCGCGGACGCCGACCTCGCCGCCAGCGGCAAGCTCGTCGCCGAGGTCGAGGAGACGTTGCGGGCTTGGGCGCGGCCGGACGTGCTGATCACGCACGTGGCCAGCGTCATCGAGGACGGCTCGCGCGAGCTGTACCGCGGCGGCTGGCAGGGCGACACCGGATTCATGTCGAGGTTGCAGGGCGACCGGGTGGTGTTCGACGAGCGGAAACCCGGCCAGGTCGTCCCCGAAATCGTGGATTTCCTGCCGTCTTGCTTTCCCTTCGCCGGGCACGGCGTCACGACGACAGCGCCGCCGGGAAGCGCCGGTTTCGGTCAGGGGCAAGGGTTCTTCGACCGTCCGATGCTCCGCTACGGCGCGATCGAGGTGTCGACGGGCAGCGAAGGCGGCCAGCTGGGCACGCTGCTGTGGTTCGACAGCGTGCGCGGCCGGTTCCTGCTCGAAGCGCTCCAGCTGCTCGACGGCACCCAGCGCCGCACGTTCACCCCGACCGACGGCCGCCACATCGCCTACTGGCTGCACCGCAAGGTCACGTCGATCTGAGGCCTAGCGGTATTGCGGGGTGGGCGGGTTGGCGTCGCCGAGGCCGGGGAGCAGCCACTTGTTGTAGCTCGTCTTCCACGGCCCGGCACGGACGTCTTCGAGCACGGCGTTGACGTACCGCACCATGTCGTCGTTTTCCTTGGGGATCCCGATGCCGTAGTTCTCGTCGGTGAACCGGTTACCGACGATCTGCAGCGTCGGGTCCTGCGCCACCATCCCGGCGAGGATGGTGTCATCGGTGGACACCGCTTCGACCTGGCCCTGCTGCAGCATCACCAGGCAGTCCGCCCAGTTGTCGACCGAGACCGGGATCGGCTTCGACGGCTCCGTGGCGATCTTCGTCAGCGAGGTCGACGACTTGGTGGCACACACGCGCTTGCCCGCCAGGTCCGCAAGTTTCGACACCTTCGGCGCCGTCGCCTTGTCGACCAGGATCCGCTGCCCGGCCTGGTAGTACACCGACGAGAAGTTGATCCGCTTCAGGCGGTCGCAGGTGATGCTGTACGTCCGCACGACGATGTCGACCTGCTTCTGCTCCAGCACGTTCTCCCGCTGCGAAGACGGGATCGCCTTGAACTGGACGTGCCCGTCGGCGGAGCCGAAGATCGCCGCCGCGATCTGCTTGGCGATGTCGATGTCGAAGCCTTCGAGGCTGCCGGTCGTCGGGTTGCGGAAACCGAAGAGGAACGTGGTCTGGTCGACCCCGACGACCAGTTTGCCGCTCTCCTTGATCTTCGCCACCGTCGAACCGGTGTTGATCGTCTTGCTCGGCGAGAGGCTCGCCAGCGCGTTGCAGTTGGCTTCCGTCGCGGAGGCGCCCCCCTGGTCCGCGCCGCCGACGTGGGCGGGCAGCGGCCGCTCGACCTTGCCCACCGGCGCCGGGTCGATCGGTTTCCCGGCGGAACCACACGCGCCCGCGAGCAGAACCGCCGCGACGACCAGTGAAATCCGTGTCTTCTGTCCCATCACCGGTACTCCCTCAGACGTTCCCGGATACCGATGGTCGCACCCGCGGCGGCGATCACGGCGAGCACGGCGATTCCCGGTGCCAGCGCGGTGAGCGCGCGATCGGCGTTGCGGGTGTAGTCCACGAACTCCTGGCGGCCGACGTTGATCGCGGCGACCAGGTTTTCGTCCAGGCGCAGGAAAGCCGAAGCCGCGCTGTCCGGCTTGGAGACGTCGATGGCCAGGTTGACCGACTCCTGGTACTGCCCGGCGTCGTCGAACCGGCGGACCTGGGTGTGCGCCTTGAGCCACGCCACCGCGTTGTCCTTGGCGGCGTTGATGTGGCCGCGCATGTCCGGCGCCGACGCCAAGGCCTCGATCTCGGCCAGCAACCCGCCCGTCCCGTCCGGGCCGACGAGCTGGAGCGTCAGGTTGGTGTAGTCCTTCTCGTAGTTGGCGCCGTCACCACGCGCGACGAGCGTCAGCGTCTCGTCGGCTCGTGCCTGCAGCGCGGCGATTCGGGCGCGCACCAGGACATCCACCTGGTGGGTGCCGTCGTTCTTGCCGTCGGCGACCAGCGTGCCCTGCACGACCAGCGCGACCGCGCCCCACAGGATCGCGACGATCACGGCTCCGGTGGCCACGAGCAGGCCGACGTTGAGCACCCTGTTCGTCCTGCGCTTCAAATACACCTGGGTGACGACCAGTGCGGCGAGCAGCGCGAGAATCAAAGCCGTTGCGGCCCAAGGGAAATTGGTGGCCGTCTCCTGCTCGTCGGACAGGCGCTGAGTGTCGATCGCGTACAGCTCCTGCGCGGCCGGAAGGATTTTGGCGCGCATGAGCTCGGAGGACTCACGCAAGTAGGAGGCACCGGCGGGGAACCCCTGACGGTTGTTCGCCCGCGCCGTCTCGACCAAACCGGTGTAGACGGGCACCTGCTGGGCGAGCGTGTCGACCTGCTTCGCCGCTTCGTCCACGCCAGCCGAGTCGGAAGCGGCCTTCGCGAGCGCGGCACCGGCCTGCGCGACGTCGAATTCGTAGCGCTCACGCAGCGCGGGCGGTTCCGTGCCGGTCGAGAGGAACGCACTCGCCGCCGTCGCGTCCGCGTCGGACAGCGAGCGGTAGACCTGCTGCGCCGCCGCGGCGAGCGGTTCGCGGTGGTCGATGAGACCGTTGATGGTGTCTTTCTTGTCCTGCGCGGAAATCGTGCCGACAAGACCGGTGAGCACCGCCAGCAAGGCGAGCCCCACGGCGATCACGGAAAGCCGCCCCGGCGTGGTCGCCGCCGATCGGATGATGCTGCGTACGGCGTTGCCGGGCAGGTCGAGCAGGCCCGCGACGCCGGACCGCGACTCTCGCCGGGCGGCCGGTTCCGCGCGGACGGGCGACTGGGGTCCCCCCGGTGCCCCCGGTCGCGTCGCTGTGGTCGTCATGCCCTGAATCCTCCCCTAGACCTTCCCGCAAGAAGGTATCCGAGTCGGCGGGCGGACAGCCAGCGACACGGGCTTTGTCTCCCCCACGTGACCTGTTCACCCGGTGGGGACACCGCGGAGGGGCAGTGCACGAGCGGCGCGGCTTGGGTGGGTGGGGGGGGGGGGGGG
>NZ_DASYMU010000228.1:0-30330 GCF_036008905.1 Amycolatopsis sp.
ACATGCCTTCTGCCGGTGGGAGTGCGGCTCATCGGTCCGATCTTCGAGGACCGCACCCCGCTGCGGCTGGCCGAACTGCTCGAGCAGAAGATCGGCGGCTTCCAGGCGCCGAAGTAGGCGTACTGCCGGGCGTCCGTCGAGGGCTGGGGCTTCACGAAGGAGCTGGCGGATCGTGGCGATGCGGGCATCAAGGCAGCGCGGCTCGGGATGTCGCAAACGGCCCGTCAGCGACGTTGAGCGTCCCCAACGCCGCGGTTGCGACATCGCCGATCAACGGTGTGCAACGTGAAGCGGACCGTCGGGAGCGCGAACGGTCGTGCGGACGGTTCCGCTGGGCAGGTGGGTCGTGAGTGGCTACGAGTGTTCTAACACTTGTTGCCACTCACGACCCACCCACGCGATCCACCTGGCCTCAAGGATTCACCCCACCCCAACCAGCCGCCTGAACAAACCAGCTCGCTTCAAGATCGAACGACGGCGGTTCGGCGACTGCCGGACGCCACCTCTTGACTCTCGCCTGACTTGAAGGCCCACGATGGGCGTCATGACCACAGCATCGTCCACGATCGCGCACCGCTTCGCCGCAGCCTTCAACACACGCGACGTCGAGCAAGTGATCGATGTGTTCACGCCCGACGTCACGTACCACGATCTGTTCTACGGCACCTTCAGCGGCCATACCGGTTTGCGGGCGTTGTTCGGACGCATGTACGCCGAAGGTGTCAACCATCAGTGGACCATGCGCGCCGTCGCTGTCAGCGAATGTCGCACCATCGGAGAATGGCACTTCGAATTCACCGTCAGCGACCAAGTCCCGCACGGCGCGGGCCGCACCCTGCGTTTCGCCGGTGTTTCGGTGTTCGAGATCCGCGAAGGTCGCTGCCACCTCTACCGCGAGTACTTCGACCGCGCCGCAGCCCTGCTCGCGGTCGGCATCGCGCCCGGCTCGGTGAGCCGAATCGTTCGCCGCAGATCCTCGGTCCAGGTGACACTGCCGAAATCGAACACACTGCCGCGGTGAACGACACTGAGTGGCTGCTGATCGCGGAGTTCGCCCGCCGCTGCAGACTGCCGGTTTCGACCCTGCGTTACTACGACAGGGTCCAGCTTCTGACCCCTGCGGCCGTCGATCCTGTCACCGGCTACCGCCGCTACCACCTCGGCCAGCTGCCCGCAGCAGTCACCATCGCCCGCCTACGCGCGGTCGGCACCACCCCCGAAGCCATCGCATGCATCCTGCGCGGCGGGCAAGCAGCCGCCTCAGCGCTCGCCGACGAGCGCCGCCGCCTCACCGACGAGATAACCGAACGCACCCGTTCCCTGGCGCATCTCGACGAGCTCTCCGGCCTGACGTCGTTCAAACCCGGCGTCCCGCAGTATGTCAACCTGCCACCGATGCGAGTTCCAGCCCTTGGCTTCCACGCTGACTTCGCCGCATTGACTGCCACCATCATCCGCGGCATCGCCACACTCAGAGCGCAGCTCCGCAGCCATCAACTTCTCCCGCCCGACACGGAATGGGGCGCCCTGCTGCCCCTCGATCTCGACGAATACGTGACCGGCCACGTATTCGCACGCACCAGCACCGATACACCCACCGACGGGCTCACCACCATCGCTCTTCCCCACGGCCCCGCCTTCGAGATCACCCACCACGGCAGCGACGACCACCTCGCCCACACCTACGACCGGGCGCTGACCGCTGTCCACCTCAGCGCCCTTCGACCCGCCGGCGCCGTCATCGAGGACTACCTCGCGCCGCCGCGGCAGGACTCACCACCCCGAGTCCGCATCTGCGTGCAGGTCGGCGTTGCAGACGACAGCGGCTCGGTCGACGATGGCGACATTGTTTGATGTCGTCGGGTTCACGGATTGGGCTTGACCCTCACGTTGCGTGAGGGAAGACGGTAGACCGCATGAGTGATTTCTTCAACGCATTCGAGATGGGACCCGTATCCGAGCGTGGACCGAAGGCGGTTGCGCCAGAGGTGTTCCGCGGTATCTACGCGATGCCGGTGTTCGTGACGGTTCCGACGTCGGATTTGGCGGCGTCGACGGATTTCTGGGTGCGGGGGTTCGGCTTTGTCGAACTGTTCAGCGTCCCGGGGCAGGTGGTCCACCTGCGCCGGTGGGCGTTCCAGGATGTCCTGCTCGTTCCCGCGGCGGCCGGTGCCGGGCCTCCCGAAGTGCCGGCGATGAGCGTGAGTTTCTTGTGCGTGCTGAGCGAGGTCGATCCCCTCGTCGAGGCGTGTTCGGAGCTCGTGCCGGGCAGCGTGACCGGGCCGCGGGCTACGCCGTGGCGTACTCGCGACGTCGAGGTGACCACCCCTGAGGGTGCGCGGGTCGTGTTCACCGCGGCGCAGGAGTTCGATCCTGACAGCCAGGAAGCGCGTGCTCTCGCCTCGGTCGGGATCGTCGCCCCGGGATCGTCGGAGGAGAGTCACAATGGTGTCCATGGTTGAACGCGAGCGCGACATCCGTGACCGTGTCACGGTGGGCGCGGCCGCTGAGCTGGTGGGGGTGACGGTCCGCACGCTTCATCACTGGGACGAGATCGGCTTGGCGTCGCCGTCCGGGCGCACCACCGCCGGCTATCGCCAGTACACCGACGCGGACCTGCAACGGCTGCATCGAATCGTCGCCTACCGGGAGGCTGGTCTCGGGCTGGACGCGGTGCGGGAGGTTCTCGATGACCAGACAGCGGAGATCGGCGCCACCTTGCGTGAGCAGCGTGCCCAGCTCGCCGAGCGCATCCAGGACCTGCAGCAGCTCGACGAGCGCCTGGAACGGATGACCGAGGCTCACGAGCGGGGCATCCTCCTCGACGATGAAGCGCAGTCGGAGATCTTCGGGGCGGACTGGGACGCTCATCGATCCCGGCAGGCCCGCACTGTGTGGGGGGATTCTGCGCAATGGGCGCAGTTCGCCGAGCGGTCCGCTTCTCGCACGCGGGAGCAATGGCGGTCCCTCTCCGCGGCGATGTCCGCGTTGCAGCTCGATCTGGGCAACGCCCTCGATCGGGGGGTCATTCCGGGCAGCCCGGAAGCGAACGCGCTCGTCGAACGCCACCGCGAAGTGTTTTCCGACTTCTTCCCACTCACGCGACAGATGCAGGTGTGCCTGGGAAGAATGTTCGAGTCCGACCCCGGCTTCTCCTCCCACTACGACGGAATCCGGGTCGGGCTGGCCTCCTGGTTTCGGCAAAGCATCGACGAGTGCGCTCGCACTCACGGGATCGACCCGGAGACAGCCACCTGGCAGTGACCCGTAACGCGGAAATGCTCGTAACCCACTGCAACTCTCGGCCAACCGTCCACGGCGGACGGTTGATCATTCGATGCCCCGCACCAGAGCGCGTTTGATAGCTGACGGGTCCAGGCGATGACGGCGTTTGGCACGACGGCGGCTCGGAAGCCGAGGCGATCCGCCGGCCCGCGAGGTACGCCATCGGCGTCCACGGTCGCGCCGTGCTCCCGGTAGGCTCGATTTTCACGCCCCTCGGGCGACGGGAGGTGAGAACGGGTGGCCGTCACTACCGACGACAACCAGGCTCCACCAGGCACTCAGGCGATCGGGCGCGCGCTCGGCGTGCTGAAGCTACTGGCGGAGCACGGTGCCGAGTTGACCACCGCGCGGATCGCCGCCGAACTCGGCCTGTCCTCGGGCACCGCGAACCGCGTCGTCCGCGCGCTGATGGCCGAAGGCCTCGTCACGCACAATCCGCGCACCGACAGCTTCTACCTTGGTACCGGCACAGTTCTGCTCGGACAGGCCGCCCAGCGCGGGTTCGGTTTGGACCGTGCGCTGCCCGTGTTGGAACAGCTCAACAACGAAACCGAGGAATCGGTCAACCTCGTGGTCCGCGAGGGCGGTGAATCCGTCGTCATGCTGCGGGTGCAGTCGACCTTGCCGCTGCGTTTCGAGCAACATCCCGGCGCGCGTTTTCCCTTGTACGCCACGGCATCCGGCAAGGCGATCGTGGCGCACTCGCCGGACTCCGACAGCTACGTCGCCTCGCTGCCTGACGAACTTCCCTTACTCACGGCCAAAACCCTGTCGACGCCGCAGCAGCTCGCTGCTCAGTTGGAGCAGGTACGCCGCCGCGGCTACAGCATCGACGAGGAGGAGAACGTCGCGGGCGTGCGGTGTGTCGGGGCGCCCGTGCTCGATTCCGATCGTCACGCGCAGGCGGCCTTGGTGATCCAGGTGCCCACCGTGCGGATGCCACCCGCCCGTGTCCGCGCGCTCGGCGCGCGGGTCGTCACCGCGGCGAAGGAGATCGCGCAGTTCGTGCCGATCGACCGGTTCATGTCTCGCTGACGCCGAGTGCTCGGGCCGCCAGCGTCGCCAAATGCACTGGCTTGCTGTCGGTGAGCTGCCGGATCTGGGTGCGGCAGCTGAATCCGTCGGCGTGCACGGCGGTGCCCGGCGCGGCCGCACGGATGGCCGGCAGCAGCTGCTGTTCGGCGCACGCCACCGACACGTCGTAATGACCGCGTTCGAACCCGAAGTTCCCGGCCAGCCCGCAGCAGCCACCGTCGAGCACGTCGGCATCCCCGGCCACCTTTCCCAGCACCGTACGATCCGCGTCGAACCCGAGATCGGCGTACTGGTGGCAGTGCACCTGGCTGAGCACCCGTTCGGGTCGACCCGCGGTCGCGAGTTCCGCGGTCGCCAATTCCGGGGAATCGGCCACCTGCTCCGCGAACGTGCGCGTGGCCGCGGCCAGCGCGGCGACCCGTGGATCGTCCGGCAGCAGCTCGGCCGCGTCACGCCGCAACATTGCGGTACAGCTCGGTTCCAGCCCGATGACCGGAACCCCCTTGTCCAGCCACGGTTCCAGCACGTCCAGGGTGTTGCGCAGCTGACGTCGTGCCGGTGCGAGCTGACCGGTGCTGTACCACGTCAGTCCACAACAGACCGGTCGTTCCGGCAGATGTACCTGGTAGCCGAGTTCTTCCAGCACGGCCACCGCGTCCCGGCCGGCCTCAGGGTCGAAATGGTTGGTGAAGGTGTCCGGCCACAGCAGGACCGGCTCACCGTCCGGACGTCCGCCGGTCCTGCTCCCCCACCAGTCGCGCAGGGTCCTCGGCGCCAGCGCGGGGATCGGGCGTTCCTCCGCGACCCCGCCCAGCCGTTTCAGCAGCGGCGCCAGGCGCGAACGGGTGAAGGCGTTCACCACGCGCGGCGCGAGCGCGCCGAATCGCAGCCATCGCGGCAACGCGCCCATTCCGTAGTGCGACATCGGCCGTGGCCGGTTTTCGTAGTGCCTGCTGAGGAATTCGACCTTGTAGGTGGCCATGTCGACGCCGACCGGGCAGTCGGTCTTGCAGCCCTTGCACCCGAGACACAGATCGAGCGCGTCTTTGACCTCGGGTGAGCGCCAGCCCTCGGTCACGACGTCGCCGGCCAGCATTTCGAAGAGCAGCCGTGAACGGCCACGGGTCGAGTTCTTCTCCTCGCCGGTCGCCCGGTAGCTCGGGCACATGACACCCCCGGACGACGACAGGCACTTGCCGACGCCCACACAGCGCCGTGACGCGGCGGCGAGGTCGCCGCCGTCGGCGTGTATGGCCAGCTTCGCTCGCGTCGGCAGCACGGCCGGGGCGACGAGTACGCGCAGGTCCGCGTCCAGTGGTGCCGGATCGACGACCCGTCCCGGGTTCATCCGCCCGGCCGGGTCGAACGCGGCCTTGAAGGCGGCGAACGCGGCCATGATCGGTGGCGAGTACATCTTCGGCAGCAACTCGGCGCGGGCCTGCCCGTCGCCGTGCTCACCGGAGAGCGATCCACCGTGCGCGACCACCAGATCGGCGGCCTCGGTGAGGAACTCCCGGTAGCGGCGGCGCGCATCGCTTGCGGGGAAAGGAAAATCGATCCGCACGTGCAGGCATCCGTCGCCGAAGTGGCCGTAGACCACCCCACGCCTGCCGTGTGCGTCCATCAGCTTTTCGAACGCACGCAGGTATTCGCCGAGCCGGTCCGGCGGGACCGCCGCGTCCTCCCAGCCCGACCAGGCTTCGGACCCGTCCGCCAGCCTGGTGGCGAGCCCGGCGCCCTCCTCGCGGATGCGCCAGAGCGCGCGCTGACGCGCCGGGTCGGTGACGACCACCGCGCTCGCGCCCACGGCCGGCGCCACGGCGGCGACCCGCCGGGCCGCTTCCGCTGCCTCTGCCGGCGAGTCGCCGCCGACTTCGAGGTAGAGCCACGCGTCACCGTCGGGCAGGTCCGCTCCGGTGGTCGAACCGGGCCGCCGGGCCCGCAGCGCGCTGACGAGTCGTCCGTCGATGCCCTCGATAGTCAGTGCCGGTAGGTCCAGCAACGCGGGCACGGCGTCCGCGGCGCGCACGTTGTCGGCAAAGCCGAGGACGGCCAGCGCACGGGCCGCGGGTGCCCGCACGAGGTCGACCGTGGCGTCGAGGATCGTCGCGCAGGTCCCCTCCGTCCCGACCAGCGCACGGGCAAGGTCGAACCCGTTCTCCGGCAACAGGGCATCGAGGTTGTAACCGGACACTCTCCGTGGCAGGGAAGGAAAAGACCTCCGGATCTCGTGCGCGTTCCGGTCCGCCAGAGCACTGAGGTCCCGATACAGCTCACCGATCCTGTCACCGCGCGAACGCAGCCGCGCCAGGTCCTCGGCGGAGGTCTTGCCGACGTCGAGCACGGTGCCGTCGGACAGTGCGACCCGGAGCGAACGCACGTTGTCCTCGGTCTTCCCCCAAGCCACCGAATGCGATCCGCACGCGTTGTTGCCGATCATGCCGCCGAGCGTGCACCGGCTGTGGGTCGAGGGGTCGGGACCGAAGGTCAGCCCGTGTCCGGCGGCCGCGTCCCGCAACCGGTCGAGCACCAGGCCCGGCTGCACTCGGGCGATCCCGCGCCCGGCGTCGAGTTCGAGGACCTGGTTGAGGTGTTTGGTGAAGTCGAGCACCACCGCGACGTTCGCCGCCTGTCCGCCGATGCTGGTGCCCGCACCCCGTGGCAGCACGGGAATCCCGCGCTCGGCACTCACCGCGAGGGTCGCCAGCACGTCGTCGGCGGAGCGGGGTGTGACCACGGCGAGCGGCACGTGCCGGTAGTTGGAGGCGTCGGTCGAGAACATCGCCCGGGTAGCCGTGCCGAGGTCGACGCTGCCACTGATGGCGGTGGACAACGTGCGTTCGAACTCGCGCATTTCACTGGCTGTGGTGCCCAAATTACCGGCTCCCGTCTGGTTGGAGAATCGTGCGCGGCCACAATTCAGGGCTTTACGAACACGGCTCTTGCACCTACCGTACTGCCACATAGTGGTACTGCCTCCCACATAGTGTCAACGATTGGAGCCGTCGATGGTGCCGGAGATCCAACCCAACGAGAGCGTGTTCACCTGGGCCGCCCCGCCGCTGAAGTTCGGCGCGGGCGCGCTCGACGAGATCGGCGGGGAAGTCGCCGCGACCGGCGCCGGCTCGGTCCTCATCCTCACCGACCGCGGGGTGCGCGAGACCGGAATCCCCGATCAGGTGCTGGCGAATCTCCTCGCGGCCGGCCTGAAAGCCGAAATCTTCGACGATGTCGCGGTCGAGCCGACCGACGAAAGCATCGCCACCGCGGTCGCGTTCGCCCGCGAGCGGGACTGGGACTGCTTCGTCGCGATCGGCGGTGGGTCGGCGATGGACACGGCCAAGGCGGTCAACCTGCTCACCACCCATCCCGGCGAACTGCTGGACTTCGTGACCCCGCCGATCGGCGGCGGCAAAGCGCCGTGGTTGCCGGTCAAGCCGCTGATCGCGGTGCCGACGACCGCGGGCACCGGATCGGAATCCACCACCATCTGCGTGATCGATTTCCTTGGCCTGCACCTGAAAGCGGGGGTCAGCCACCCGAGGCTCCGGCCGTCACTGGCGGTCGTCGACCCCCGGACGATGCTGAGCCTGCCCACGCAGGTGACCGCGGCCAGTGGCATGGACGTGCTCTCCCACGCCCTGGAGAGCTACACGGCGATCCGCTACGACGCGAAGGCCGCGCCGGAAGACCCGATGCGACGGCCCGCGTTCTGCGGCTCGAACCCGATCAGCGACGTGTGGTGCGAGATGGCGTTGAAGCTGGTCGGGGAGAACCTGCGGGCCGCGGTCTGCAACGGGCGTGACCTCAGGGCACGGACCCAGATGGCGCTGGCGTCGACCTACGCGGGTTCCGGCTTCGGCAACGCGGGAACCCATCTCCCCCACGCGAACGCCTACCCCGTGGCCGGGGCGGTCAAGCACTACGAGGCGGAGGGTTACCCCCCGATGCCGATGGTCCCGCACGGCCAGGCCGTGTCCGCGACCGCGGCGGCGGTGTTCCGCTGGACCTACCCGGCCGATCCGCAACGGCACCTGCGCGCCGCCGAACTGCTCTCCGGGCGCACGTTCACCAAGACCGACGGGGCCGACGCGCTCGCCGGTGTCCTGACCGAACTGATGGCCGACATCGGCATGCCCTCGGGGCTTCGCAGCTTCGGCTACGGCGAGGACGACATCCCGACATTGGTCGACGGCACGTTGAAGCAGACACGTCAGCTCGCGGTGGTTCCCCGCCCGCTCGACCGTGACGCCGCGGAGCGCATCTTCCGGCAGTCCCTCTGATCGGCGCGCGCGAGGAGCACGGACATGACTAGACCACCGGACACCGGGGAAAGCGACGGCGTCAGCCGCCGCGAACTCCGCACCGTCGTCGCGTCCAGCGTCATCGGGACGACCGTGGAGTGGTACGACTTCTTCCTCTACGGGACCGCGGCGGGAATCGTCTTCAACAAGCTGTACTTCCCCAGCGACGATCCGCTCGTCAGCACTCTGCTGTCGTTCGGCACGTTCGCGCTCGGGTTCATCGCCCGCCCCATCGGCGGGCTGATCTTCGGGCACATCGGCGACCGCGTCGGTCGCAAAAGGACACTCATCGCGACCATGCTGATCATGGGCTTGGCGACCTGCGCGATCGGTCTCGTGCCGACCTACGGCACCATCGGCGTGGCCGCTCCGATCATCCTGGTGGTGCTGCGGCTCGCCCAGGGCATCGCCATCGGCGGTGAATGGGGTGGCGCGGTGCTCATGGCGGTGGAATACGCACCTCGGGGCAAACGCGGGCTGTACGGCAGTTTCCCGCAGATGGGGCTGGCTGTCGGCCTGATGCTCGGCACCGGGGTGTTCGCCGGACTGAACGTGGCGCTGCCCGGTGACGCCTTCCTGTCGTGGGGATGGCGGATCGCGTTCGGGCTCTCCGCGATCCTCGTGCTGGTCGGCATGTTCATCCGGCTCAAGGTCATCGAGACACCGGCCTTCCGCAAAATGGCGCAGCACCAGGCGAAGGCGACCGTTCCCGCCCTCGAACTGGTCCACGATCGGCGGTCGCGCAGGCACATCCTGCTCGGCATGGGCAGCAGGCTGCACGAGGGGATCGCGTTCAACACCTGGGCGGTGTTCGCGATCTCCTACGGCACCGGCACCGTCGGGATGAGCCGTCAGCCCCTGCTGCTCAGCGTGATGGGAGCGGCGGCGGTCATGCTGGTGTTCATCCCGGTGTTCGGCCGCGCGTCGGATCGGTTCGGCCGCAGACAGGTGTTCGCCATCGGCGCGATCATCACCGGGTTCGCGACATACCCGGCGCTCGCGTCACTGGGCAGCGGCAGTCCACTGCTCGTCGCGGTGACCCTGATCGTGGTGCTCGGTATCTGCTACCCGATCATGTACGGCCCACAAGCGGCGTTTTACGCGGAACTGTTCCCCACCAACGTCCGCTGCACCGGCATTTCGTTCGTCTACCAGTTCTCCGGGATCTTCGCCTCCGGGATGACCCCGCTGATCCTGTCCTATCTGGTCGGCCGGGCCGGCGGCGGTTACGGGCTGGTCCTCGCCTACGTGCTCGCCGCGACGGTCCTGAGCACGATCTGCACCCTCGCGATCCGGCGTCGCGATCTGGTCACCGAAGACGCCGAGGCCGGGGAGTTCGCGATCGCCGCGAGCCCGGTGCGTACCTCGCCGAGGTAACAGGACGTTCCTCAAACGCTGGGCGGCGTGCCTTCGGGTGCGCCGTCCAGCGCTTGTACGGCGCTGATCAGCGCCATGATCTCGATGTCCCGTGCCGAGCAACCGCGCGAGAGATCGTTGAGCGGCAGGCGCAACCCCTGCAACACCGGGCCCAACGCGGTCGCGCCACCGAACCGTTCGGCGATCTTGTAGCCGATGTTGCCCGCGTCGAGATTGGGGAACACCAGGACGTTCGCGTGTCCCGCGATCGACGAGCCCGGCGCCTTGGCCGCGCCGACCGCCCCGACGACCGCGGCGTCGAACTGCAGTTCACCGTCGATGGCGAGGCCCGGGTCGCGTGATCGGACGAGTGCGGTCGCGGCCCGCACCTTGTCGACACTCGCGTGTGCCGCACTGCCCTGCGTCGAGAACGACAGCATGGCGACGCGCGGTTCGGTGGCCGTCAACGCCCGGAACGACGCGGCGGTCGCGATCGCGATGTCCGCGAGCTGAGCGGTATCCGGTGCGGGCAGCACGGCGCAGTCAGCGAACGCCAGTACCCGGCCGTCGGCGAGCAGCATCAGGAAAAAGCTGCTGACGCTACTGACCTCGGGGCGTATCCCCACCACTCTCAGGCCTGCGCGCAGGACGTCCGCGGTCGAGCACGTCGCCCCGGCCACACAGGCGTCGAAGACACCAGCCCGCAGCGCGGCGCTCGCGACGTGGAGCGGATCGTGCTCGGCGGCGGGCAGGTCGTCGGCCCGGCGCCCGGTGAACGCCGACCGCAGCGCGGCCCGCACACCCGGCCGCTCAAGCAGTGCGCCGGTGCCGAGGACGAGATCGCCGGGCACGCGCACGCCGAGTTCCTCGGCGGCCGCACCGATCCGAGCCAGGTCGCCGACGAGACACGGACGCAGCGAACCCCGCTCGCGCAGTCGAAGTGCCGCGGTGATCGCCCGTGGGTCCGCACCGTCAGGCAGCACGACGCGCAGGCCACGCCCGGCGACCCGCCGTCGCCACCGCTCCACCAGTTCGACCCCGGTGTCCACACCGGGCTCAATGGCAACTTCCATGGTGGCACTCCAGGTATCTCGAAGGTCCGGCGCGACACCGTCACCTTACCTCGACTTCCATAAATAGAAAGATGCTTCCACATACTGCAGGTAGTGGAGCGAACGTGGCGGCCGGACGACCGAGGTAGACTCCTTCCAACATGTGACATTGAGGAGCAGGATGAGTCCCAAGATCGAGGACGGCCGCGTCGTCGGTGCCCAGACGGTGGCCAGGGCGTTCGCCGTCCTTCGACTCTTCCGTGACCAGGGTGGCGACCTCGGTGTCGGGGCCGTCGCGAAGGAACTCGGACTGAACCTCAGCACCACCCACCGGATCGTCCGCGCGCTCGTCGCCGAAGGATTCCTCGCGCAGAACGAGGACAACGAGCGCTACTACCTGGGCACCGGGGCGTTGCTGCTGGGACAGGCCGCCCACAGCAACTTCGGTCTCGACGTCGTCTATCCGGCGTTGCAGGCACTCGCCGCCAGCACCGGCGAATCGGTCAACCTCGGCGTGCTAGCGGGGGAAATCGCGGTCGTCGTCGAGCGCATCGAATCCGTCCAGCCGTTGCGGTTCACCCAGCCCCCGGGAACGCGCGTACCGCTGCACGCCTCGTCGATGGGGAAGGTGCTGCTCGCGTTCAACGCCGACGTCGAGCGGCGCACCCTCAAAGGGGTCAATCGCCTCGACCGCATCACCCCGAAGACACACGCGACCGCCGCGAGCCTGCGTGCCGACCTCGCAATGACCCGCGCGCGCGGGTGGAGCACCGACGACGAGGAATCGTCCCTCGGCGTCCGCTGTGTGGCCGCACCGATCTGTGACAGCGCCGGGGTGGCCAGGGCCGCGATAGCCGTGCAGGCACCCGCCGTGCGGATGCCCGACGCACGCTTCGACGAACTCGGCCCGCAGGTCGCGACGGCGGCCAAGGAGATCTCTACGCTGCTTCCACCCGGCCACAGCTTCTGAGCCGGCAGCGGTCCGCTCGAAGACGCACCGCGACCTTTTTGGTTCACCGTAGGGAGGAAAGCACGCATGGCTACCGGCCGAGAGCACGCACTGCCGTCACCGGCGAACGGGCAGGTCGCCGGGACGCAGACGATCGTCCGCGCGCTGGCCGTGCTCCGCGAACTGCGCGATGCCGACGGCGATGTCGGGATCACCGAGATCGCCCGCGCCCTCGAACTGCACACGAGCACCGTGCACCGCATCGTGAAGGCACTGGCCGCCGCCGGGTACGTGGCACAAAACGACCGTACGGAGCGGTATCGGCTCGGCCGCGAGGCTTTCCTGCTCGGCCGGGCGGCGGAGCGAACGCTCGGGTTCGAGGCAGCGAAACCGCTGCTCGAACGCCTGGCGGAGATCACCGGTGAGTCGGTCAACCTCGTGGTCCGCGACGGCGATGAGGGGCTGGTGGTCCTGCGGGAGGAATCCCAGCAGCCGCTCCGCTTCACCCAGCCGGTCGGCGCACGGGTTCCGCTGTACTGCACCAGCACCGGCAAGATCCTGCTGGCATTCACCGAAGACCCTTCCGCCGAAGTCACGCGCCTCGGCGAACTCAAGGCGTTGACGGCAACGACGATCACCTCACCGCGCGAACTCCTGCGCGAACTCGAGCAGGTCAAACGGCAAGGGTTCAGCGTCAACAAAAGCGAGCGGGTGCCCGGTGTCTGCGGCGTCGCCGCGGCGGTGCTCGACGCTGACGGGCTCGCGAGCGCGGCTGTGGCCGTCCAAGGCCCGGAATTCAGGATGCCGGACGAGCGGATCGCCGAGCTGGCGTCGCTCGCGATGGCCACGGCCGAGGACATCGCCGCCGCGATACCGCACGGCTACCACCTCTGACGCGCGGATACCGATCACCGGTACCCGCGCGTCTGCCGATCCCGGCCGTTCAGGTCTGCGACGCCGCGATACCGGCCACCGACGGCAGCTTGTTCGCCGGATCGACCCGCAGCGAAACGATGCCGCCGAGCATGAGCAGTCCCGCCGACACGGCGAAGGGCACCACCCAGCTCCCGGTCTGATCGACCAGCAGCCCGAAGATCGCGGGCGAGAGGATGCCCGCGATACCGAATCCGGTGTTCATCAGGCCACCCGCGGTTCCGGCGTGGTCGGGCGCGATGTCCATCGGAATCGACCACAACACGGGATTGGTCAGCTCCAGGAAGAAGAAGGCGACGGCCAAGCACACCGTCACCAAACCGAGCTGGTGGATGAACAACGTGGGCAAGATGAACACGAACGACCCGAGCAGACCACCGACAAGCACCGAACGGCGGGCGACGCGCAGGCTGCCCGTGCGGCGGAGCAGCGAGTCCGACAACACGCCACCGACCATGTCCCCGGCGACGCCCGCCAACAGGACGAGCGTGCTGAACAGCGCGAACTGGGTCAGCTTCAGCCCGTAGCTCCCGGCGAAGAACGACGGTATCCAGGTCAGGTACACCCACAGCATCCAGCCGTAGGTGAAGTCGACGAAGGTGAGCGGGAGGATGCGGCGCAGCAGCGCTCCCCACGGCACCGGTGGGCGGTGATCCGCCCGCTGCGCCTGCGACAACTCGCTCAACTCCACGTCACCCATGCGCGGGTGATCCGCCGGACGGTCGCGGTAGTGGTAGATCCACAGCGCGGCCCAGCCGAGACTGACCACCCCGAGCACCCAGAACGACGCGCGCCAGTCGAATGCCACGATCATCGCGGCGACCAGCAGCGGGGCCACCGCGTTGCCGAGGCGCGCGAACGCGTGTGTGACCCCCTGGCCGAACCCGCGCTGATCGGCGGGCAACCAGCGGGACATCGCCTGGGTCGCGCCGGGGAACGCGGCGCCTTCACCGAATCCCAGTGCGAGCCTGGCGGCGAAGAGCATCGCCATCCCGGTGGCGAACCCGGTGAACACTGTGGACAGTCCCCACAGGATTCCCACCAGGAACAAGAGTTTGCGCGGGCCGAACCGGTCGGCGAGAAAACCGCCGAATATCTGGAAAAACGCGTAGGGAATCGCGAACGCCGAGAGCACGAGGCCGAGCTGCGTGTTGGACAGCCCCAGATCCTGCCGGATGTAGGGAGCGGCCGTGGAGATGTTCACCCGGTCCAGATAGGTGATGAAGTACATCCCGCACAGCAGGAGCATCACCCGGCCTCGCACGCGGCCACGGTAGGCCCCCAGTAGTCGGTGTCTCGTGCCCGCCGCCGAAGTGCCGGAGGGAATCCTGGTTCGAATAAGCATGTCGAAGCACCGCCTGTCAGTGTTTGCTGGTGAACCCACATCCGGGGAGACTTCCGCTGGCCATCACCATTCGCTCAATGCCTGTCCGGCTGGGCGTCTGACGACGCCGACCGTCCGGCCAGGCGTCAGCGGACGATCCGCTCGTCCGCGACCACGCCGGGTATTCCGCTGAGCCGGGTATTCCAATAAATGGAAGCTGATTCCAAAAGAAGCTAGGCCGTCGGCCGCCCTGTGTCAACAATCACTGCGCGACCAATCGTGACCCAGTGCACACGGCCGGCCCGAGAGTGACTATTGACGCGACGTCGGCGCCGTACGTAGCGTGTTGGAATCACGTACCACATTGTGAAATCCGGTCAACGAGGATCGGGCCGGCCTCGGTCGCCTCGGTCGCCTCGGTCGCACCGGCGCATCGGCCACGTCACGAAAGGCAAACCATGCCTGTACTTCAGGACCGCACCGCAGCGGAGACCATCGCCGTGCTGCTGGGAAAGGCGCGAGCCGCACAGGCCGTCTTCGAAGGCTATGACCAGCGCCGAGTCGACGACGTGGTGCGCGGCGCCGCCTGGGCGATCTACCGCCCGGACCATGCCGTCGCGCTCGCCGAGCTCGCCGTGCGCGACACCGGCCTGGGCAAGGTCGAGGACAAGATCACCAAGAACCAGCGGAAGACCTTGGGAACGTTGCGTGACCTGACCGGCGCGAAGTCGGTCGGGATCATTCACGAAGACCCGGAGAAGGGGCTGGTCGAATACGCCAAGCCGGTCGGCGTCGTCGCGGCGGTGTGCCCGTCGACCAACCCGGCCGCGACACCGGCGAACAAGACGATGATGGCGTTGAAGGGGCGCAACGCGGTCATCCTGTCCCCCTCGCCGAAAGGTGAGTCGACCTGCCGTTTGCTGGTGGACTACATCCACGCGGAGCTGGACAAGGTCGGCGCTCCGCGCGATCTCGTGCAGTACGTGGCGTCGGCGAGCAAGGAGCTGACCAACGAGCTGATGCGTCAGGCCGATCTCGTCGTCGTCACCGGTTCCCAACGCAACGTCCGGCAGGCCTACCAAAGCGGCACCCCCGCCATCGGGGTCGGCGCGGGCAACGCGCCGGTCATCGTCGACGCGGACGCCGATGTCGCCGACGCCGCGGAGAAGATCAGGCTCAGCAAGACCTTCGACCACGCGACGAGCTGTTCCTCGGAAAACTCCGTACACCTCCACGACGCCGTCTATGACCAGACGGTGCAGGCGTTGCGGGACCAGGGCGGCTATCTGCTCACCGAGCCCGAGAAGCGCCGCCTTCAGTCGGTCATGTGGCCCGAGGGCAAACTCAGCTCCGCGATCACCGCGCAGCCTCCTGGCAAGCTGGCCGCGCTGGCCGGCCTCGACTCCCCCGAAGCCAGGGACGCGAGCTTCTTCATGGTCGAAGAAGACGGCGTCGGCCCGGAGTATCCCTTCAGCGGCGAAAAACTGTCGGTAGTCCTGGCCGTCTACCGGTTCAGCGAGCTGGAACCCGCACTCGACCGCATCCAGCGGCTGCTCGACTACCAGGGTGCGGGTCACTCCTGCGGGATCCACACCCGGACCGCGGAACGGGCACACCTGGTGGCCGAGCGACTGCGCGTGGCGCGGGTGCTGGTCAACCAAGCACATTGCTTCGGCACCGGAGGCGGGTTCGACAACGGCCTCGGCTTCACCTTGACCATGGGCGCGGGCACCTGGGCAGGCAACAGCATCAGCGAAAACCTGTCCTACCGGCACTTCCTGAATATCACGCGGCTCGCCCGGGTGATTCCACCGCGCATTCCCACGGAGGACGCACTGTGGGGCAGCTACCTCGAGACCTACGGGCGGTAACGGCATGAAACTACTGGAACACCAAGGTAAACACCTGCTCGCACAAGCCGGGCTGACGGTGCCGCAAGGCACCGTGGTGACGACCGCCGGCGCCGCGCGGCAGGCGGCCGCCATGATCGGTGGCCGGGTGGCGCTGAAAAGCCAGGTACCGTCGGGCAAACGGGGCAAGTCCGGCGGTATCAAGTTCGCGTCGACGCCGGACGAAGCGCAGGTGGCGGCAGGCGAACTGCTCGGCGCCACACTGGGCGGCACGGTCGTCGACACCGTGCTCGTCGAGCAATGCGCCGACATCCGCACCGAGCTCTACGCCGCTGTGCTCAACAACCCGGCGACCAAGGGCCCGCTGGTGATGTTCTCCGCGGCCGGCGGGATGGACATCGAAGAAGTCGGCGACGATGGGCCCGGAGCGATTCGGAAGCTGTCGGTCGACATCCGCACGGGGCTGACCGAGACCGCCACCCGGGAACTGGTGCGAGCGCTCGATCTGCCGGAATCCGTTGAGCGGCAACTGATCGCCGCCTTGCTGGCGATGTACCGCCTCTATCGCAACGTCGACGCGGAACTCGTGGAGATCAACCCGCTGGTCGTCACCTCGGCCGACGAGATCGTCGCGCTGGACGCGAAGATCTCGCTCGACCCGGGCGCCCTGGGACGGCACGCGGAACTGTTCGCGGACCTGATCGCACATGACGACGCGACCGGCACCGAACTCGAACAGCGCGGCCGCGCCCTCGGCCTGCAATATATGGAACTCGACGGCGAAGTCGGTGTGCTCGCCAACGGCGCCGGACTGACGATGACGACGCTCGACGCGGTGAACCACTACGGCGGCCGCCCGGCGAACTTCCTCGAAATCGGCGGCGATGCCTACGTCAAGGCGACACCGGCGTTGCGCCTGGTGCTCGACAACCCCCGGGTCCGGAGCCTGGTGGTGAACTTCTGCGGCGCGTTCGCCCGTACCGACGTGATGACCGAAGGCGTGCTCACGGCCATCGAGGAGCTGCACCCGCAGATCCCGATCTTCTTCTGCATCCACGGAACAGGTGAGGAAAAAGCCATCCGGCTGGTGCGGGAGCGGTTCGGCGCCGAACCCTTCGACACGATGGACGACGCCGTGCGCGCCGCGGTCGACGCCGCGCGCACGGTTACCGGAAAGGCGGCGGGCTGATGCTGGTATCGGCGGAAGACAAGGTCATCGTCCAGGGCATCACCGGACGGCAGGGCTCGTTCTGGGCCGAGCGGATGACCGAGTGCGGTACCCGGATCGTCGCCGGGGCCAGCCCCGGCAAGGGCGGTCGCGAAGTCGGTGGGGTGCCGGTCTACAACTCGGTCGCCGAAGCGGCACGCGAGCACACCCTCGACGTCAGTGTGCTGTTCGTCCCGCCGCTCGCGGCCAGGACCGCGGCGAGTGACGCCATCGAAGCCGGGGTGGGCAAGATCGTGCTCCTCACCGAGCACATTCCCTACCAGGACGTCATGCAGGTGCTGGCGCAGGCGCGCGAACACGGCACCCAGGTGCTCGGCCCGAACACCGCGGGGCTCGTGGTGCCCGGCGCGGCATCAGTGGGCATCATGCCCGGATTCGCGAAGAACATCTTCGCGCCGGGGTCGATCGGCGTCATCTCCCGCAGCGGCAGCCTCGGCACGCTCGTCGCGCTCAACCTGGTCAGCGACGGATACGGGCAGTCGGCGTTCATCGGTATCGGCGGCGATCCGATCCTCGGCACCACGACCCTCGACGCGGTCCGCGAGCTGGACGCCGATGAGCGGACCGAGGCGGTGGTGCTGGTCGGCGAGATCGGTGGCTCGATGGAGGAGGACGCCGCCGAGTACATCGCCACCATGGACAAGCCCGTGGTGGCGTTCATCGCCGGGCGCAGCGCTCCCCCGGACCGCCGCATGGGGCACGCGGGGGCGATCGTCAGCGCGGGGCGCGGCAGCGGGAAGTCCAAAGTAGACGCCCTGAAGGCAGCGGGGGCGATCGTCACCGACCTGCCCAGCGGGATAGCCGATGCCTTGCGCGCCAAGGGTATCCACCCGCGTTAGCGGGACCGCGACCACCGGGTGACGACCCGGTGCCAGCGGGTCACCGCGCGGGTCATCCTCGGCGCGGTGACCCGCTATCACGTTGTACGCCACCGGCGTGCCCCTCGGCGTTCTGGAGACATGCGGGTCACCGGGAAGGACCGCGCCGGACCAGGTCCAGGATCTCGCGGAACATCCGGTACCCGGTGCCCTCGGCCGTGTCGAGGACGCGTGAGCGGCGGTAGTAGGGGCTGAGGTCGAGATCGACACCGAGGCCGTAAACCTCGACGCCGCCCGACTGTTCCTGGCGCGCGACCACGTCCTTGAGGTGGTTGCCCAGATAATCCCGGTCGTTGGCCAGGTCGGTCGCGCTGTCCATCGGACTTCCGTCGGACAGCACGAAAAGCAGTCGCCGTCCGGCTTCGTCGGCCTCGGCACGGCGACAAGCCCAGGCCACGGCTTCACCGTCGACACCTTCGCGGTAGAGGTCCGGCTTCAGCAGGGCCGCGATGTCCGCACGGGCTCGCCGCCACGGTGTCGCGGCGTCCTTGAACACCAGGTGGCACCGCTCGTTGAGGCGGCCGGGATGCACAGGCCGTCCCGCGCGCATCCAGTCCCGCTTCGCCCGGCCGCCGTTCCACGCGCCGGTGGTGAAACCGAGGATCTCGCAGCGCGCGCCGGCCTGTTCCACCGCGCGGGCGAAGATGTCTGTCACCATGGCCACCGATTCCCCGTGTTCACGCATCGAACCCGAACAGTCGATCAGGAACGTCACCAGCGCGTCGGCCACCGGTTCGACACGCTCGGTGCGGAACAACCGCCGTTCGGTGGGCGAACTGATCAACTGGGCGAGCACGCGGCCGTCGATATGGCCTTCTTCCTTGCCGCTGTCCCAACCGTCACGGGTCGGTTCGGCGAGCACGGCGCCGAGTTCGCGAGCCAGCCGCGCGACGTTCACGCCCTGCCTGGCGACGCGGCGGTCCAGCCGGTCGCGAAGTTCGGTCAGCAGCACCGGCCGCACCGCCGCACCGGCGGCGAACTCCCGGTCGTAGGCCGTGGTGAAGACGCGGTAGCCGTCCGTCGCGGCCGCGAGCACCGGGCCCCGGCCCGGCGCCGCGACGCGCGCCGACTCGTCACCGTCGCCGCCGTCGTCGAAGTCCATCAGCAGTGCGAAATAGGGCCGATACTTGGCTTTTTCGTCGGCGTCGTCCGTCGAGGACTCCTCGCCCGGTCCGGCGGCGCCGAGCATGGCCGCTACCGCGCGGCCGATCGCGACGGCGTGCCCGGCAAACGCGGCCTGGTCGAATCTCGTCCATCGCAGTCCGGCGAGGTCGTGACCGAGCAGTGGCCCGATCGCCGCACGAGTGGCCTCGATCAGGTCCTCGGTCTCTTCGACAACGGGCTGCGCCGTGATGCGCGAACGGCAAACCTGGGCGACCGTGTAGATCAGCAGCCCACGCGCCGTCTCGGTGAGCCCGGACCGATGGAATTCGAGCGACCACTGTTCGTGGCGGTGCCGGAGGTTACCGGTCATCCCCGGCATCGACGCCGGTGCCAGCGCTTCGACCCGGAACTGTTCCAGCAGCTCGAAAACCAGCCGTTCGACCTCGCCGCCGGGACGCATCCGCTCGTGCACCTCGGCGTCCGACGATGTCAGGTGCAGCGCCATCCCGTCGGCCGCACCCCGGAAGGAACCGAAGTCGGCTGTCGGCGGCGGGTACAGATGCGGCGCGGACAGCGGCACCAGGCGTCGCCCGCGATGCAGCCGCGAACCACGGAAATGGAGGTCCGGCTCGTCACTGAGCGCGCGAAGGCTCGCGACGCACAACTCCTCGACCCGTTGCCGCCGACGGGATTCGGCTTGCTCGGCCGCCACCTGGTCAGGCCGTCGCCGCGAGCCGGTACGACTCGTCCAGCTCACGGTCGAAGCAGCGCTGGAAGTATTCGGCCACCACCGGACGTTCGGCTTCGTCGCACTTGTTCACGAACGACAGCCGGAACGCGAGCGCCGGATCGCGGAAGATCTCCAGATTCTCCGCCCACATGATCACCGTGCGCGGCGACATCAACGTCGAAAGATCCCCGGCGTGGAAGCCTTTCCTGGTCAGATCGGCGACGGCGACCATCGAGGCGACGAGTTCGCGACCGGCATCGTCGGCGAGCGGGGGCACCCGGGCCTGAACGATGGCGATCTCCTCGTCGGCGGGCAGATAGTTCAACGCCGCCACGATGTTCCAGCGATCGATCTGCGCGTGGTTGAGCCGCTGGGCGCCGTGATAGAGCCCGTTGAGATTGCCGAGGCCGACCGTGTTGGCGGTGGCGAAGAGCCGGAAGTGCGGATGTGGCCGCAGCACCCGGTTCTGGTCCATCAGCGTGAACTTGCCGTCCCGTTCGAGCAGCCGCTGGATGACGAACATGACGTCCGGGCGCCCCGCGTCGTACTCGTCCAGGATCAGCGCCATCGGCCGCTGCAGCGCCCACGGCACGATGCCTTCCTGGAACTCGGTCACCTGTTTGCCCTCACGCAGCACGACCGCGTCCTTGCCGACCAGGTCGAGGCGGCTGAGGTGACCGTCGAGGTTGACCCGGACGCACGGCCAGTTGAGCCGGGCGGCGACCTGCTCGATGTGAGTGGACTTCCCGGTTCCGTGCAAGCCCTGCACCAGTACCCGACGGTCGCGGGTGAACCCGGCCAGCAGCGCCAGCGTCACATCGGGGTTGAAACGGTAAGCCTCGTCGATCTCCGGCACGTGCTCCCCGCGCTCGGCGAAGGCATCGACCATCAGCGGCGTGTCGATACCGAAGACCTCGCGCACGGAGAGCTTCCGGTCCGGTGCGGTCACGGTCATGTGCGGAGCGCCCTTCACGAGGAAATGCTGTCGGTGGACTCCGGCGCGCCTTCGGCGTCGATCCGGCTGATCGCCTCGGCCGCGCGCTGCAGGGCCGGCAAGGCCTGCAACGCCTTGTCCGGGGTGAGCCGCATGACGGGCGCCTGCACCGCGACACACAGGTTGGACCGGCCGGTCGCGTACGGCACGAGCACCGCGACGCACACCAGGCCTGGCAGGTATTCCTCGTCATCGAGGGCGAATCCGTCGCGGCGGATGCGGACGAATTCCTCCTCCAACGCGTCGAGATCGGTCACGGTCTTCGGCGTGTACTGCTTGAGGGGCGCGTGCGCCAGCAACTTGCGACGCTGCGCCGGGCTCATCTGCGACAGGATCAGCTTGCCGCTGGCCGAACTGTGGATCGGCACGCGCGACCCGGGCCGCAGGTAGAACCGCAGCGGTTCGGGGGTTTCGACCCGGTCCAGGTACACGACTTCGTTGCCGGACAACGTGGTCACGTTGCAGCTCTCCCCCAGTTCGTCGACCAGGTGCCGCAGCACGGCATGCCGGGCGCCGTGATGGGTGGCGTTGAGCAGCAGGTTCTCGGCCAGCCGTCGCAGGCGCTGCCCGGTGCCGTAGTGCCGGCCGTCGGGCTGCCGGATGAGCAGCCCCGCGCCTTCGAGCTGCTGCAACATCCGGTGCAGCGTCGGCTTGGGGAGGCCGGTCTCTTCAACCAGGCTCTGCAGGGAAACCAACTGGTCCTTGGCGGCGATCCGTTCGAGCAGTGAGAACAGCCGCATCGTCGGCGTGTCGCCGTTCACCGCGACGTCCGGCTCGCGAATCAACTCCATGTTCCGAAAATTAGCACACTGCATCTCGTTTTTCACGTCTACGCGTTGACTGTGTCCATCCTTCCGCTCTACAGTCGGGTAAATCCTGATTTTTGGATCTCTGTGTACCGATTTTCAAGACATAGAACGTTGAAGGAGTGGAATCATGAGCGAAAAGAAGTCGGACGTCAGCCGTACCGTCGCGACCGGCCCGCAGAAGATGACGCCGTCAGAGGCCTTCGTGGAGACGCTGGTCGCCAATGACGTCACCGACATCTTCGGCATCATGGGCTCGGCCTTCATGGACGCGATGGACATCTTCGCCCCGGCCGGCATCCGCCTGGTACCGGTCGTGCACGAACAGGGCGCCGGCCACATGGCCGACGGCTACGCCCGGGTCAGCGGCCGCCACGGCGTGGTGATCGGGCAGAACGGCCCGGGGATCAGCAACTGTGTCACCGCGATCGCGGCGGCGTACTGGGCGCACAGCCCGGTCGTGATCGTCACCCCGGAGACCGGCACGATGGGCCAGGGCCTCGGCGGTTTCCAGGAAGCCGACCAGCTCCCGATGTTCCAGGAGTTCACCAAGTACCAGGGGCACGTCAACAATCCGAACCGGATGGCGGAGTTCACCGGCCGGGTCTTCGACCGTGCCATGTCGGAGATCGGCCCCACCCAGCTCAACATCCCGCGTGACTACTTCTACGGCGAGATCACCGCGGAAATTCCTCGCCCACAGCGGCTCGACCGCGGCGCGGGCGGGGAACGCAGCCTGAACGAAGCCGCAGAACTCCTGGCCGACGCCGAGTTCCCGGTGATCATCTCCGGCGGCGGTGTGGTGATGGCCGACGGCGTCGACGAGTGCAAGGCGCTCGCCGAACGCCTCGGCGCCCCGGTGGTCAACAGCTACCTGCACAACGACTCCTTTCCGGCAAGCCACCCGCAGTGGTGCGGCCCGCTCGGCTACCAGGGCTCGAAGGCCGCGATGAAGCTGATCGCCAAGGCCGACGTCGTCGTCGCGCTGGGCTCGCGCCTCGGCCCGTTCGGCACGCTCCCCCAGCACGGCATGGACTACTGGCCGAAGGACGCCAAGATCATCCAGATCGACGCCGACCACAAGATGCTCGGACTGGTCAAGAAGATCACCGTCGGCATCTGCGGCGACGCCAAGGCCGCCGCGGTGGCCCTGACCGAGCGACTCGCCGGGAAGACACTGGCGTGCGACGCCACCGCCGACACCCGTGCCGCGGTCATCAAGGCCGAGAAGGACGCCTGGGAGACCGAGCTCGACGAGTGGACACACGAGACCGACCCGTTCAGCCTCGACATGATCGAAGAGCAGGCCACCGAGGAGGGCAACTGGCTGCACCCGCGCGAAGTGTTGCGGGAGCTGGAAAAGGCGATGCCCGAGCACGTCATGGTCTCGACCGACATCGGCAACATCAACTCCGTCGCCAACAGCTATCTGCGGTTCGAGGAGCCCCGGAGCTTCTTCGCACCGATGAGCTTCGGCAACTGTGGCTACGCCTTGCCGACCATCATCGGCGCCAAGGCCGCCGCACCGGACCGCCCGGCCGTGGCCTACGCCGGGGACGGCGCGTGGGGCATGAGCCTCAGCGAGATCATGACGAGCGTGCGCCACGACATCCCGGTGACCGCCGTGGTGTTCCACAACCGCCAGTGGGGCGCGGAGAAGAAGAACCAGGTCGACTTCTACAACCGCCGTTTCGTCGCCGGCGAACTCGAAAGCGAGAGCTTCGCCGGTATCGCGGAGGCGATGGGCGCCCAAGGCGTCGTCGTCGAGAAGCTCGACGAGGTCGGCCCGGCGCTGAAGAAGGCGATCGACGCACAGCTGAACGACGGCAAGACCACCGTCATCGAAATCATGTGCACCCGCGAGCTCGGCGACCCGTTCCGCCGCGACGCGCTGTCCAAGCCCGTGCGCTTCCTGGAGAAGTACCGCGACTACGTGTGAGCCATCCCCCCGCTCACGCATGCCGCCGTGAACGGAACTTCCTCTCATCTTTTTGGGAGAAAGTTCCGTTCACCACCAGGGACACCGTCGACGCGGCCCTGCGCCGTGCCGAGGTGGGATCGGCCTGTTCCTGCGCAGCTTCAACGACAGCTGGCGCAGGTAGTACGTGCCCGCGTTGATCTCCACCGGTTCCACTCCGCCCGGCCCCACCAGGCCGGGAGCACGCCGCCCCCGGCCTGGTGTTCAAAGCCGATCCGGAGAAAAGGTCACGGCGTCAGGCGCCAGACCACCGGCACGCCGCCGGAGTCCCTCGAGCCGTTCGTCGCGAACCCGGCGAGCGAGCCGTCGTCGGCCGCGACCGAGGCCTCGAACGTCGAGTAGCCGCTCGGCGCGCGAACCTCGCCCGGGGCCGTGGCGCGCCACACGATCGCGTTGCCGACGATCACCGGGCCCGACGGGTTCGGCACCAGCCCGGTCGTCAGGCCGCCCAGGTTGACGCTCAACGCCCTTCCGCCGCCCGCCAGCCCGACCGCCGCCGCGTCCGGGGACGCCCAGCGCACCGCCTGCTCGACGCCGCCCCAGATCCGCGTCCCGACCACGACCCCGTTGCGGATCGCGTAGCCCCAGGCCTGGGAGGCCGGGCTCGGTGACAGGTGCCGGACGACCCCGTCCTTCCACAGCGCCGAGCTGTTGCCCGAGTCGAACAGGATCGCGCCGTCCTCGTCGAGGTCGCGCGCGTAGTACGTGTCCTGCGTGCTCGGGATGAGCACCGGCGCGCTGCCCTCCACTCGCCACAGGACCGCGGCGTCGCTCTCGGTGCCGCCGCTGAACCGCCTGGCCCGGCCGAGCACGTCGCCGCGCGTGTTGATCGCGACGCCGTACACGGATTCGTAGCCCGCCGGGACGTCCTTGACGTGGAACCCGGTCGCGTCCAGCGTGTACGCCCGGCTGATCATCGTGTCGTAGTCGTGCGCCGTGCCGACCACGACGCCGGCCGGGTTCTCGTCCTCGGCCAGCGCCGCCTCGTAGCCGCTCGGCACGCCGCGCACCACCGGCTGCCCGTTGCGCCAGCTGACGACCGTTTGCACGCCGCTGATCGTGAACGTGCCCGTGTACTCCCCCTTGCCGTTCGACCCGGTCAGGAACCCGCTGCTGCCGCCGGACGGCAACGGCAGGACCGTCGGGCGCCACCCGATGCGGATCGCCGCCTGCGCGGGCTGCGCCAGCACCGCGACCGAAAGTGCGGCGACGACCGGCGCCGCGAACCGCACCCAGGACTTGAGTTTCATGGTTTCTCTCTTTCCCTCGACCTGCATCGATCAACACGCGGGAGTGCGGCGGCCGGTTGCCCGGCAAAGGGAGCAACTTCCGGGTCACGAAGCCGGGATCGCCGGGACCTGGGCGCTGACCACCGTGCCGCCGCCCGGTGTGCTCTCGATCGAGAGCTTCCCCGCCACTCGCCGGACGCGCTGGCGCATAGCCTCCAGGCCGAACCCGGTGCCGTCACCGCGGTCGCCGGGGCGGAAGCCGACGACGCCGTCGACGCCGTCGAGCAGCGCCACCTCGTCCGAATAGGACGGTGTCACCCCGATCCGCGACGCCTGAGCGTGCTCTTCCGCGTTGGCCAAGGCCTCCTGTGCGACGCGGTAGAGCGTCACCTCGAACTCCGGCAGCAGGGGCCGCGCGTCCCCTGAGCACTGACATTTCATCGACGCCTCTCAGCAGCAGCAGTCGCAGTAGAACAGATCAGCGGAGGTGACACCGGTGGCGCTGCCTGCGCCGTGCATGTCACTGACCGCGGACGTCGGGCGGTCGGTGCCGCCGGTCGCCTGGATGGCGATGCTCTTGCCGGTGAAGACGGCGAAGGCCAGCACCTGAGGCGCGTTGCCGTTGGCGTCGGTCTGGAACGTCACCACCGGGGTCTGCCTGCCATCGGTGTCCACACTGGACGCGCGGAACGTGGCGGCCGGCTGGAGTCCTCGCGCTTGCAGCTGGATCATGTCCAAACC
Source organism: Amycolatopsis sp. (assembly GCF_036008905.1). Lineage (GTDB taxonomy): Bacteria > Actinomycetota > Actinomycetes > Mycobacteriales > Pseudonocardiaceae > Amycolatopsis. Next base: position 25,777 of record NZ_DASYMU010000228.1, read on the forward strand.
GGCCACCGGACGCACGGTCGCCTCCAGACCACGGCCCTTCACCGGATCCATCGCTTCGCCGTCACGACCGTCAGGAAGCGTCGTCGGCACATTGGTGGCCTGTTGCGCGACGCCCTGGTGTCCGAGGTTCAGGGCCGTGCCGTCGGGCGAGGCTCCGGGAACGTAGACCAAAGCCTGCGGTTCCTGGGCGACGCCGATGGTGGAGACGACCTTGTTCGTCCCGGTGTCGATGACATCGACGGCGTCCGACTTCTCCATGCCCACGTAGAGTCGCGTGCCGTCGCCACTGGGCCAGATTCCGTGCGGGGCGTGTCCGGTGTTGTGAATCGTGCTCACCAGGGTGGGAGTTCCGTAGGCGGTGCGGCGGAACGCGAGGGTCTCGTCGAGCCCGCCGACAGTGAGGTAGGCGAAGGAGCCGGCCGGGGTGTCGGCGAAGTTCGGGTGGTTGGTGTCCGGTCCGGTGGTCAGGACCGCCTGGATCTTGTCGTGCACCAGGTCGACGACGGTTGTCTTGCCGGCTCGCTTGTGCGGTACCCACAGTTCGCGGCCGTCGGGTGAGATCGCCAGGTCTGAGGCGAACGGGTCGGCCAGGCCGGTGATGTGATCGACGATGCGGTGCGACCGGACGTCGACGACGGTGATCTCGGGTAGCGCGATGTGGTTGATGTAGGCGAGCTTTCCGTCGGGGCTCATGACCACTTTGGACGGTCCCGCGCCGACGGGAAGGTTGGTGATCACGCCGCCGTGCACCGCGTCGACGATCGTCACCGTGTCGGTTCCGCGGGCGGCTACCCAGAACTGCTTGCCGTCGTTGGTGAACCAGCCTTCGTGGGAGGCGCGCCCGACGTCGGTGTGGTTGACCACTTTGTTCGTGGCGGTGTCGATGATGTCGACGCCGTCGCTGGTGATGCTGACGACGGCGAGCCGTTTGTGGTCCATGGAGTACGCGAGCCCGTGCACGCCGACGTCCTGGGTGTATTGCGGGTTGAGCACCTGCCCGAGCCGCTGGGCGCCAAGGGCGATAGTGCCGAGGGTTTTGTTGGTCGAGGGGTCGATCACGCTGACGGTGTTGGATGTCTGGTCGGCGGTGTACACGCGGTCGTGCGACGACACCGGGATCGGTTTGCCCGCGGCTACCGTTGTGGCGGAGTCGGCGGGACCGGCCTGCGCCGAGGGAACCAGGACCGCGACGGACAGCGCGGTCGCGCCGGCGGTCACAAGGCCGGCCACCGACCAGCCGATACGGCGTTTCAGGGACATCTTTCCTCCATATAGGCGTGCGGGAACCACCCGTCGGGCCGGCGGCCCCACGGGACGTGGGTGAAATGCGGAGAGGCGTGGCCGGCTAGGACGTACCGGCGGCGAACGGCCCGTCGATCGGTGCCTTCACCATCTGACGATCCTGCTGGTCCTCCACGAGCAGAACGGCGATCGACTCACGGCTCATCGCGGTGACCATCCGGGTATGGACCGGTTCGTCCGACGCCGGGCGGATGCTGCCGGCGGGTACACGATGGCCTGCGGTGTCTTCGGTCATCAGGTTGTAGGTGTGCCCCGAACGCACCCCGGTCAGGGAGATGGGGACCTCGGTCCCCCAGGGGCGAGTCACCATGTAGCCGGTGCGTGCCAGGGCGACTGTATCCGCGGGTGCGTCGTCGGACGCGGTGACTACCGGGACGATTGCGAGGCCGGCCACGAGCGCCGCCGCTGCCGCGAACAGCGCCGTCCGCCGGCCCGTCCGGTGCCGGGTGGGCCGGGGCCCGAGTTCGGGCAGCGGGGGAAGCGGTACGACCACCGGAGCCTGTGCCACTGACGGCTCGGCTCGCACGAGCATCGCCACGACCTCGCTGATCTCGCCGACCTCGCGGGCGCATCCGGGGCAGGAGGCGACGTGCCGGGACATCTCCCCCGTCAACGGCCGGCCGAGCATCAGCTGTTCGGTAATCTCGCCGAGGCGGGAGTCGCAGCGGGAGTTCATCGGGCGAGCCCACCGTTCTCTTCGAGGATGAGGCGCAGAGCGCGGACGCCGTAGTACAGCCTGCTGCGCGTGGTCGACGCCGGGATGCCGAGTTGGTCGGCCAACTCGGCGCAAGTTCGGCCGTGAAAATGCACTCCCACGACGACGTGGCGATGCTCGGCGGTCAGCCGGTTCAGTGCCTCGTCGACCTGGATGCTGGTGAGCAACTGATCGAACCGGTCCGGAGCCGGAAGGTCGATGTGGTCGACCGGCCGGTGACGCTCCCGGACTTTCCGGCGGCGGAGGGCGTCGACAATCCCGTTTCGGGCGATCGCGTAGAGCCAGGTTCGCAGACTGCCGCGCGACACGTCGAACTCGCTGCCCGATCGCCACGCCCGGACGAAAGTCTCCTGGACGACCTCCTCTGCGAGCTGCCGGTCATCCAGCGCGTTCAGCGCGAAGCCCAGCAGTTCGCCGCCGTAACGGGAGTACGCGACGCGCACGTCACGCTCCGTACGGACGGACTCCTGCTCGTCGTCCACGCTCACCCGCTGCCCCGGTAGCCGCACGAACATCTCCCTGTCTCGGTGTTCAGACGTCAAGGGATACGCGCCGAGAACCGCCGGTGTTGAAACCCGGACCAGTGACTCACGTCTCAGGCGGAGACGTGGCAATGGCACCCAAGTAGACCTCGGATCGCGCCGGGCAAACCGGTCAAGCACCTTGTAAACCGACCCGCCGCGCAACCCGGTCTCCCGCGCGAGCTCCGCACCGACCGTCGAAATCCGGCGCATACGCAATAGACCGAAAACTAACGCGGAACCAATGGAGTAATCAATAGCCAACACAGCACACTATAGGCTCCGGTTCGAACCTAAATGGACACCACTCTCGAGGTATCTGTTCCAAAACAGAGAACCGTCAGGAACTACGGAGCCGGATCGTGGACGGCCCGGTTCGACCAACACGGTCATTCCCCAAAAGCACCCCTGAGGACCATCCACATAGGAATACGGGCGAGCCGCCTTCTGACCTGCGCTAATGGGCACGGAACGGCACTACGCAACAGTAGATGAATCGGCACCCGCGCCTATGGCCGGCGGCGGCGTGCTGCACGCCATCACCAGCACAGGATGCAGGCAGCACCCGCCCGGCTACGCCGCAGAAGTCGCCAACCGAGTGTCCACACCGCACGACGGTTGACCCACTGGTCGCCCCCTCAGCGCGGGGCGGAGTCCAGGTTCGCGTCGCGCCGGTAGGCGTAGTGGATGAACCCTTTGTGGAAGTTGGCCACCTTGTCGTACAGCGCGCGAGCTGGGGCGTCTTCCAGTGTGTTCCAGTAGAGGCTTGGGAAGCCGCGCTCCTTGGCGTCCCGCGCCACCCACTCGATCATTGCCGTCGCGACACCTCGCCGCCGGATTTCCGTGTCCACGAACAGGTCCGCCAGATAGCATTTCCCGGCATACCAGACACTGGCGTGGAACAGGTAGTGCGCGACGCCGACCATCTTGCCGTCCAGCCGGGCGGCGATCCCGCGTATCTGCTCGTCGTCGAGCAGCCGTCGCCAGGTCCGTTCGTAGTCGTCGTCGCTGCGTTCGACCTCGAAGTAGGTGTCTTTGCCACGGGTCAGCACTTCCCAGGAGGCGCGGTCGGATTCGGTCAGGAAGCTGATCTCCACCATGCTGCCCATCGTGCCCTACGGGCAGGTCAACGGTGGGGTGCTTGGCCGGAAGCCGGTCAGCACCTGGTCGAATGTGGCGGCTAGAACCCTTACGGGCAACTGACCCGCTCGGGCACAGCACGTCGGCCGTGTATGACGCCGACGGCGGGAAAGTCTCCGCGACCGATGGCAACAATCAGACGATCCTCACCGGCTACGACCCAGCCGGCCAACCTGGACGGAAACGGCCCGGTCAACCCTCGGCCGAGCGCGGGGGCAGGGCGGCGCGACGTCCGCACAGCTCGTCGGCGGGGATGGCCGGTGCGTTACCGGTCGTCCCCTCGCTGGTCGAGGCGCCGCCGCGGGCAAAGAGGCACTTACTGTGACCAAAGGTGCCGTTTGGCCCAACCGTGAGGCCGGAGGATGTTAGGTTGAACTGATTCGGCCGAAGGGCTAGTAGACCTGAAGGGTGCGCCGTCTTGACCGAAACGGTCCCGGTTACCGGAGAAACCGGCTGGGGCACCGCGGAACCGCCGGAACCCGGGCTCCGACCTCCGGGCGACCTTGCCTGACGGTCTTCCGAGGTGAACTGTCCGGGCCCGGCGTACGTGTATAGAAATATGAACGCCGAGGACCGCATTCCCTCACGCGCGAAACGGTTCGTCGCATTCCATAACCGCTCTCACTGTTTGTCGGGTGGGACACGCCTAACAAGAAAACAATCGGTGCGAGCGTAAGGCTTCGCCGTAGTCGCAGGGATGGTTTTTTCATGGGAAACCCGCTGGTCGCCGATGTGAAGAGCTCGACGGAGGCCTATACCGGCATTTCGTTGATGGAGTCGGCGGTTGATTTGAAGTCGGCGATCGAGAGTGGTGACTGGGCGTCGGTCGCGATGGGGTCGGTGGGGACGGCGCTGGATGCGTTGTCGATGGCGATG
>NZ_DASYMU010000229.1:0-11550 GCF_036008905.1 Amycolatopsis sp.
CAGGGCGGCGTCCAGCGCGTGCACCGGGCCGTTGCCCTCGGCGGTGGCGATCACTCGGTGGCCGTCCACATGCACCTTGACGGTCGCCTCGGAGATCACTCCGCCGTCGGAGCGATGGTCGAGCACGACCCGGTAGGACTCCAGCACGAATGGCGGCTCGTCGAGCACGTCGCTCTGCGGCCCGTCCACCTCGCGGCGCAGCAGTAGTTCCAGCGAGGCGTCCGCCGCCTCGAAGGACCAGCCCTGCGCTTCGAGGCGCTTCACCTTGCGGACCGCGTTGGTCAGCGCCTCGGGCTGGGCCGCGAGGTCCACCCCGAGTTCACGTCCCTTGAGCTCGAGGCTGGCCCTGCCGGCCATCTCGGTGACCAGTACCCGCATGTCATTGCCGACAGAAGCTGGATCGATGTGGTTGTACAGCAACGGATCCACCTTGATCGCGCTCGCGTGCAGACCCGCCTTGTGGGCAAAGGTCGACGCCCCTACATAAGCCTGGTGGGCGTAGGGTGCGATATTCGCGATTTCGGCAAGGGCATGGGAGACCCGGGTGAGCTCGGCGGCGCCTCCGGTCGGGAGCACCTCCATACCGAGCTTGGCCACCAAGTTTCCCGTCACGGCGAACAGATCGGCGTTTCCGGCCCGTTCCCCGTAACCATTGGCGGTGCACTGAACGTGCGTCGCGCCGGCCTGCACGGCGGCGATACTGTTCGCCACCGCACAGGAAGTGTCGTCCTGGCAATGGATTCCCAAGCGGAATCCCGTTCGGTCCTTGATCTCGCGCACGGTTTCCGCCAGCCCCAAGGGAAGCTGGCCGCCGTTGGTGTCGCACAGCACCAGGACGTCGGCGCCGCTGGTGGCCGCCGCGTCGAGGACCCGCAGTGCGGTGTCCGGGCTGTAGGCGTAACCGTCGAAGAAGTGTTCCGCGTCAAGGAAAACGCGACGGCCTTCGCCGACGAGGAAGGAAACGGTGTCCCGCACCATTTCACACGCTTCGTCGACATCGACCCGCAATGCGCGTTCGATATGCCTCAAGTCCGATTTGGCCACCAGCGTCACGACCGGGGCCTGTGAATCGAGCAGGGCGCGCACCTGCTTGTCCTCGGAGGCTTTGGTCCCGGCCTTTCGGGTGGAACCGAAAGCCACCAGCGCGGCGTGCTTCAGGCTCAGCTCACCGGCGGCGGCCTTGGCGAAGAACTCGGTGTCCTTCGGCATGGCACCGGGCCAGCCGCCTTCGATGAAGCCCACGCCCAGTTCGTCGAGCAGCCGCGCCACGGCGAGCTTGTCCGTGACGGAGTAGGAGATCCCCTCACGCTGCGCACCGTCGCGCAAAGTCGTGTCGTAGAGGTGGAAATCGTCGCCGAGCGGGGTGCCGGCAGGCTCCGTGCGATTCACGGTCGGTCTCCTTGAGAAAGTCATTCAGGCCAAAGGGCACAAAAAAACCCCTCGCGATGGATGCGAGAGGTTTGCGCGCCGGATGCTCTTGTGGAGCACCTATCCGGCGCGCTGCGCAATAATGATCGAGAAGGAAGCCATACCGCGACTATGCCACACCCCTCCCCCACCTTCCAAGCCTTGGTCCGAACTTCCCACGATCTGGGCGCTCATCCCTTGGTGAGGAAATCGGCGAGGGCGCGGGGTTGCGCGGGCCTTCGACGAGGCAGGCGGCCGCGTGGGGTCGTGAGTGGCAACGAGTGTTCTAACACTGTTACGCACTCACGACCCCACCTGCCCAGCCGTTTAAGTCTTAAGCGGTACGGACGTTCGAGGAAACCAGCGCCGCCAACCGATCACCGATCGCGTGTGTCGCGCCCGGGGATGCCTGGTCACGGGTTGCGAGATCAAAGGCCACGGAGGCCTCGATCCGGCGAGCCGGTTCCTTGAGGCCGAGGTGGTCCAGCAGCAACGCGACGGACAGCACTGCCGCCGTCGGGTCCGCCAGGCCCTGGCCCGCGATGTCCGGCGCGCTTCCGTGCACCGGCTCGAACATGCTCGGGTTCTTGCGGGTGATGTCGAGGTTTCCGCTCGCCGCGAGCCCGATGCCACCGGTCACGGCGGCCGCGAGGTCGGTGATGATGTCGCCGAACAGGTTGTCGGTGACGATCACGTCGAAGCGGGACGGGTCGGTCACCAGGTGGATCGTCGCGGCGTCCACGTGGGAGTACGCGACCGTGACGTCCGGGTGCTCCAGCGAAACCTCTTCGACGATCCGCGACCACAGGCCACCGGCGTACTCGAGCACGTTGGTCTTGTGCAGGAGCGTCAGGTGCTTGCGGGGGCGGGCCTCGGCGCGGTTGAACGCGTCCGCGACCACTCGCCGGATGCCGAACGCCGTGTTGACGCTGACCTCGGTGGCGATCTCGTGCTCGGTGTCCTTGCGGAGCAGGCCGCCGTTGCCCGCGTACGGGCCCTCGGTGCCTTCCCGGACGACGACCATGTCGATCTCGCTGTTGTCGGACAGCGGGCCGCGGACACCCGGATACAACCGCGCGGGGCGGAGGTTCACGTGGTGGTCCATCTCGAAGCGGAGTCTCAGCAGCAGACCGCGCTCGAGGATGCCACTGGGCACACTCGGATCACCGACAGCGCCGAGCAGAATCGCGTCGTGCTGCCGGAGCTCACCGAGCACCGACTCGGGGAGCAGCTCACCGGTGGAATGCCACCGGGCGGCTCCGAGGTCGTAGTTGGTGGTCTCAGCCGTGGGTACGACTTCACCGAGCACCTTGAGCGCCTCGGCGACCACTTCGGGTCCGATCCCGTCACCTGGGATCACAGCGAGCCGCATCCAACACACCTCCGTTGACCAGACCTCCGGTGCCCCGGATGGCCCATTCGCAAGAAAACACCAGCAGCGGCAGGTTACCGGCCGTAGGCAACCAGCTGTAGCCGCACCACCCTTATGCCGAGGCATCCCGCATGCCGAGACACTCTTCCAGGTGAAAAAGTAGCTGATCCGCCCCGCACGAGCTGCCTAAAACGAACCCGCTTGAGCCGAAGGCACGCTATCGGGGCGGCAGGGCGCCATGCTCGCGAACGTGAAGTTGACCTGCCAGAGAGCGCCCTGGCGACGCGATCGCGTCGCGGGTTCATCGGGCGAGAAATCAGGTGAAAAAAAGGTGCCCCGACGCGGAGAAAGTCCACGCCGGGGCACCGTATGTCGAAACTAGCCAACCCCGATGGGCTGCCTGCCCACGTGGCGGCCCGGTCGCCCGGCGCCCGCCTCGGAGCCCGCCTGCGTCGCGTTGACCTTCACCACGGCGGCACGGTTGCCCGCGGCGTTGTGGTGCTCGATCGCGAGCAGGCCCAGCACGGTGTCCTTCGACGCCGAAGCGGCGTCGCGGTTCACCACGAGCGCGGTGCCCGGCTTGGCGGTGTAGCCCAGTGCCGCGTCGCCGCCGCCCTGGACCGAGTAGCCCGGCGCCAGCGCGTCGAACGAAAGGGGTGTGCCGACCTCGTCGATCAACCCGTTCGTGCTGCCCGGTGCGGTGTAGTACCCGGTGGTACCGACCGTGTAGCTGATGCGGTGCGAAGCCGCGTTCGGGTCGATGCCCAGCGCGGCGATGCTCACCGGCAGGACGACGACGTTGGTGTCGAACACGTTGGTGTCGACGTCCCCGAGCTGGCCGTTGACGGCCTGGATGTCGACGGTCGGGAAGCCCGGCTTGAGCGCGACGGTGTTGACGAGCAGCACGTCCGTCGCGGTCGCCTTGGTCACGAACGACTCGAAGTCCGCGACGCCGTCGCCGGTGGTGTCGATGTCCACGAACGGCACGGTGTTGCTGCCGAGGTTGGCCCAGTCGCTCCAGGTGGTCAGGCCGAACGCCAGCAGCGCGTTCTCCGGTTCACCCTGCACCTTGGCCAGCGGGGCCGTGGACGCGGCGCCGACGTACTGCAGGTCGCCGCCCTTCGCGGTGTTGTTGAGCGTGCAGTCGGCGGTGGTGCTGCCGTCGCACTCGGGCAGCTGACCGGAAGAGGCCTGCAGCTCGAACACGCTGATCAGCGAGCGGTACCGCTGGGCACCAGCACCCTGATCGACACCCTTTCCGGTGAGATTAAGCACCGATTGGGTGGCGCCGGCCGGGAAGTTGATCGACGTTGAAGTGCTGATCGCCGAGACCGGCTTGGGCGCGGCGTAGACCGGCACCCGCAGGCCCACGGTGGCGCCCTTGGTCGGGGTCAGCGCGACCCGGCCCGAAGCGTCGGCGAGGAACTGACGGGCCAGGCCCGCCTGCTCGGCGTCCATCGTCGGGTCGATGACCTTGCGCAGCGCCTTCGGGTCGGCGATCTTCAGGGTCACCTTGACCGTCGCGATACCGCGCGGGCTGAGCTTGACCGAGGACTTGTCGAGCTCGTAGGTGACGCCGGGCAGCTGGTCGATGCCCTGGTAGGCCACGGAGTACTCGGCGGCCTTCGTGCCCTTGTTGACGACCTTGATCGTCTTGCTCAAGGTCACCGGTCCGGCGGCTTCGACGGTGCCGAAGTTGACGCTGACCGCACCCGGGTCGTCGACGACGTACGCGAGGACGGAGTTGTCCAGCGCGGCCTTCGCGTCGATCCGGCCGCTGCCGACCCGCTGCGGCGCGTAGGTCTGGCCTGCCGCGTTCTTCAGGTCGTGCCCGGCGGTGTTGATCACCGACGCCTTGACCTCTTCGACCGACCAGTCCGGGTGCGTTTCCCGGATCAGCGCGGTGATGCCCGAGGTGTGCGGCGCCGCCATCGAGGTACCGGACAGCACGGTCCGGTCGTTGCCGCTGCCGCGGAACGCCGACGCGATGGTGTCACCGGGCGCGGAGACGTCCGGCTTCACGGCCGGGCCGCGGACGCCACGCGAGGTGAACGAACTCGGGCTGTCCACAATGGACTGGTCGTAGGTCTGCAGGCTGGCGCGCCCGGTACCGGTGAGGTGCACCTGCAGTGTGCCCGCGGTCAGCGCCGGGCGGAGCGGCGCGGTGGCCGAACCGGTGAGCTGGAACATCGGGATGCCCGCGTTGCCGGCGATTCCCGCCGCGAAGTTCTCCAAAGTGGACGAAAGCAGTACGCCGACAGCGCCGGCGGCCTGGGCGTTGTTCGCCCGCACCGCGGAGCCACAGGCCCGCGTGGAGTCGTTGTCGTCCCATTCGAGCCAGGCGAGCTTGCCCGTCACGGCCGTCTTGTCCGCGGCGGAGTAAGGCGCGCAGCCGTCGGCGTTCTCGGCCGAGAGCTTGGCGACCGGCTTCGTGATGTCGAGGGTGGTGTAACCGGCGTAGCTCTGGCTGAACTGGCCGCCCTTCTTGCCGGCGACGTTCGCCGGGGCGGTCACGTCGATGGCGTCACGCAGGATCGAGGCGTCCCGGCTGCTCGCGACGGTCAGCGCCTCGGGGGTGTTGCCAGGGGAGCCGGCGATGTCGTAGAGGTCGCCACCGTTGCCCGCGGAGAACACCGGGAGCACGTTGTTGGCGGCGAGCTTGCGGACGAACAGCGAGTCGGGGTCGTCCGGCGCGCCGAAGTCGCTACCGAGCGAGAGGTTGACCAGGTCGAGGTGGTCGGTGAAGTCGCCGTCGCCGTCCGGGTCGAGCGACCAGTCGAGCGCCAGTGAGGTGACGCTGGTCGAGCCCTCGCAGCCGAACACCTTGATCGCGTAGAGTGAGGCCTTCGGCGCGGTGCCGGGGCCGATCTTCAGCGCGTTGATCTTCTTGGCGTTGAGCTTCGAGTAGTCACCCTTGAAGGTGCTGCCGTCGGCGTTGACGCCGAACCCGGCGATGCTGCCGGCCACGTGCGTGCCGTGCTCGCCACAGGCCAGCGGGTTGGGGTCCGGCTGGGGCGTCGGGGAACCGGTGTTGCCCGCGGAGTCGTAGTCGTCACCCACGAGGTCGATCCCGCCGACGACCTTGTCGGTCGGGAAGTACGACGGCTCGACCTTGGTGCGGTCGACGGCCTCGTAGGCGGCGGGCGTGCCGGGGCCGCCGAAGTCGGCGTGCGTGTAGTCGATCCCGTCGTCGATCACGCCGACGCGGATGCCGTCACCGAACTTGCCGGTCTGCTGCCACGCGGTGAGCGTGTTGGTCAGCTGGTCCGCGCTCGCGTTGGTGCGCTTCTTCGGCACGACAGTGCGCACGGAAACGACGTCAGCGCGCTTCGCCAGCTCGCGGACCTTGGCCGCGTCGGCTGTCACGACAGCGCCGGCGACGGCGTTCGACGTCCGCGCCACGAGCTGTGTGCTGGAGTCCGCGGCCTTCAGCTGGCCCACCACGGAGTTGACGGCGCTGTCGGTTTCGGCCTTGGCGGCCTTCGCGGCGCGCTTCGCCTGCTCCTTGCCGCCGCCCCTGTTCTGTTCGGCGTTGAAGGCGTCGACAGCCGGCTTCTTCGCGAGTTCCACGAAAACGGTGATCTTGCCTTCGACGGCGTTCAGCCGCGGCGAAAGCTTGCCCTGGAACTTGGCGGCGTCGATCTTCGCCGTGCCGACCCCGTCGGCGAGCGGGGCATCCTGCGCGGTGGCGGTGGATGTCCCGATGACAGTGGTCGCCAGCATCGCGGCGAAAACCGCGGCCGACGACCGCGCGGCCCACTTGGGTACGCGAATTCTCATGAGTTCGTGCCCTCACTCGAGGTGTGTGTGAAAACCTGCCGCCGCTCGAACACACCCCCGACAGGTGAGCGCCCGGCGCCGCGCCGTGCCCTCGACGGCGCGCGGTTCAACCTCGCCGACGCGACTTAACAGCACGAACAGCCCACATCGCTACAGCTGGAAGTAGCAATCGTGGATCAGTCGATCGGGCTACACCGTCTACCTGGGACTGCCGGACGCCGCGTTACCCGAATGTGACACCTCGTGAACACCTACCCCGTGACATGAACGGACCCTTCATCTCAATTTTCGAGATGAAGGGTCCGTTCATGTCAGTTTTCAGGCAGATACCTAGCTAGTTGAACTGCACCGCGCGGATGGTGTGGGCGCCGACGGAGGCGCCGATCGGCTCGAGCAGGTGCGAGTCCACCGGGCGGTCGACACGGAGCAGCATGACGGCGTCGTCACCGTCGACGGTCTGGCTGATCTGCGCGGCCTCGATGTTGATGCCGGCCTCGCCGAGCAGGGTGCCGACGCGGCCCATGATGCCGGGGCGGTCGGGGTACTCGACGAGCAGCACGCTGCCCTCGGCGCGCAGGTCGAAATGGCGGCCGTTGACCTCGACGATCTTCTCGTCCTCGGCCTTGCCCGTCACCGAACCCGACACCGAAAGAACGGCACCGTCGGTGTGCACCGCGCGCACCGTCACCAGGCTGCGGAACTTCGGGCTCTCCGACTCGGTCTCGAGCTCGACCTCGACGCCGAGCTCCTTCGCGAGGCTCTGCGCGTTGACGAAGGTGACCTGGTCCTCGACGACACTGGAGAACACGCCACGCAGCGCGGCGAGCTTCAGGATGCTGACGTCCTCGGAAGCCAGCTCGCCCTTGACCACGACGGTGACCGACGCGGGCGCCTTGGTGCTCAGCGCGGCGAGAACGGTGCCAAGCTTCTGGGTCAGCGAGAGGTACGGGCGGACGTGCTCGCCGACCGTGCCGCCGCCGGAGACGTTGACCGCGTCCGGGACGAAGTCGCCGCGCAGCGCGAGCAGCACGGAACGGGCGACGTCGGTGCCCGCGCGGTCCTGCGCCTCAGTGGTCGACGCGCCGAGGTGCGGCGTGACGACGACGTTGGGCAGGCCGAACAGCGGGCTGGACGTGGTGGGCTCGGTGACGAACACATCGATGCCCGCACCGCCGACGTGCCCGGATCCGATGGCGTCGGCGAGGTCTTCCTCGACGATGAGGCCACCGCGCGCGGCGTTGACGATGATGACGCCCGGCTTGGTCTTCTTCAGCGCCTCGGCGTCGATGAGCCCCTTGGTCTCAGGGGTCTTCGGGAGGTGGATGGAGATCGCGTCGGCGCGCCCGAGGAGCTCGTCGAGCGTCACGAGCTCGATGCCGAGCTGCGCGGCGCGTGCGGCCGAGACGTAGGGGTCGTAAGCGATGATCTTGGCGTCGAAGGCGGCGAGGCGCTGCGCGAACAGCTGGCCGATCTTGCCGAGCCCGACTACACCGACGGTCTTGCCCTGGATCTCGATCCCGGAGAACGAGCTGCGCTTCCACTGCCCGGCCTGCAGGCTCTGGTCGGCGGCGGGAACGCGGCGCGCGACCGAGAGCAGCAGCGCGACGGCGTGCTCGGCGGCGGAGACGATGTTCGACGTCGGCGCGTTGACCACCAGCACACCGCGGGCGGTGGCGGCGGGGACCTCGACGTTGTCCAGTCCGACACCGGCGCGGGCGACGACCTTCAGCTTGGTCGTCGCGGCGAACACCTCGGCGTCGACCTTGGTGGCGGAACGCACGAGAAGCGCGTCGGCACCCTTGACGGCCTCGAGCAACGCGGGACGATCGGTGCCGTCCACATGCTGGACCTCCACCTCGTCCCCGAACACACTCAGCACGGAGGGCGCGAGCTTCTCCGCGATGAGGACGACGGGCAGGTTTGGCTTGGTCACGATGCGGCTCCCACTAATTGGTCACGAAATCGAGGACGCTCTGACGCGCACGACGTTGTGCCCGGATGAGCAGCAGTTTAGTCCCGCGCCTTACTTGCGTGCACGCAAGGTGTTAACTCGCGCGCAACCCGCCGAAAACAAGATCGAAAAGCCGGTCGACGGCGTTCTCACTCCCGACGTGCTCACTCGCCCAGGCCACGGCGTGCGCGAGGAGGAGCAATTCCTGGGTCGTGACGTCCTCGCGGAGCTCTCCAGCCTCCCTCGCCCGTTCCACTAGGTGGGATAGACCGGTCCGCATGGCGTGGCAGGAAGCGTAAAGCCGGGAGGTTTCGTCGGTCAGCGCGGTCATCATCGACTCCGACAGGCCGCGGTACTGAGCCGATGTGCGGCCGATGTCGAGCAGCCAGGTGCGCAGCGCGTCGACGGGCGAGGGGTCGTCCAGCAGTTCGCGCGCGGTGGCGGCCTGACTGTCGAACTTGTCTCTGAGGAGCGTCTCGAGCAGCGCTTCCCGCGTCGGGAAATGGCGGTACAGCGTGCCGATGCCGACACCGGCGTTACGCGCGATGTCCTCGAGCGACGCGTCGACGCCGTGGCGGCCGAAAGCCAGCTTGGCCTCTTCGACCAGGCGTTCGTAGTTGCGGCGGGCGTCGGCACGCATCGGCTTCGCGGTGTCCATCTTGTCCCTGAGGTTAAAACGCGACGCGAAGCGTCTCCGTTGAGGGTGGCGGTGGGCGACGGGTGGGATTAGGGGTAGCCAAACGGAGGCTGCCTCCGTAGATTAACCGGAGGCAGCCTCATGTTACCTGGGAGAACTGATGGACCTGATCGAAGAAACCCGGACCAAGCTCGGACCGGTGGGTGTCTGGCTTCCGTCCGCGCCGCTCGCGCCACCCGCGGACGTCGAACTATGGGCGACGCGGCGGATCGAGGAGCTCGGCTACGCGTCGGTGTGGAGCGGCGAAGGCGGTCGCGCACGGGAAGCGTTCGCACTCAACGGAACCCTGCTCGCATCGACCGGCCGGATCGTGCTCGGCACCGGGATCGCGAACCTCTGGGCCCGCCCCGCGCGGACGATGCAGGGCGGCGGCACCACCCTCGCCGAGGCGCATCCCGGCCGGTTCGTGCTCGGTGTCGGCATCGGCCATTCCTTCCAAGCCGCGAAGGCGGGCTCGGACTACCGGCCGATGGAACAGGCGCGAGCCTATCTGTCCGCAATGGACGAAGCCGCCACCGAAAACCCGCCCCGGGTGGCGTTTCCGCGGGTGCTGGCCGCCGTCGGGCCGCGCATGCTGGAGCTTTCCGGGGAACTCGCCGACGGCGCGCACCCGTTCGCGCAGCCTTTCGAGCACACGCCGTACGCCCGGGAAATCCTCGGCCCGGACAAGCTGCTGATCCCGACGCAATCGGTACTGCTGGGCGACCGCGAACAGGCCAGGGCGAACCACCGTCAGACCATCGCGATGATGCGCCGTGTGGACATTCCGCACTACCTGATGGGCTGGAAACGCTTGGGCTACACCGATTCCGATATCGACGACGTCAGCGACCGGCTCGTCGACGGGCTCACCGCGTGGGGCGATGAGGAAGCCGTCGTCAAGCGGGTGCGGGACCTGCTCGACGCGGGCGCGGACCACGTCCTCGTCTCGCCCATGGGAGACAGCCTGGAGTCCATTGTGGAACAGCTGGAGCGCCTCGCGCCAGCCCTCGCGGAGGTGACCCGATGAGCGTCGGAATCTGGACTTTCTCCTTCGAGGACAAGGAAATCAGCGCGGTCCGCGAAGCCGCCGCGGACGTCGAAGAGCTCGGGTTCGACACCCTGTGGTTCGGCGAGGCCATGGGCCGCGAGGCGTACACCCACGCCGGCGTCCTGCTGGCCGCCACCCGGACTCTGCGCGTCGCCACCGGCATCGCCAACATCGCCCGCCGGGACCCGCTCGCCGCCGCGGGCGCCGAACAACTGCTGAACCGGGCCTACCCCGGCCGGTTCGTGCACGGCCTCGGCGGCCAGCGCGTCGGCGCGAACCCGGTGAACGCCGTGCGCGACTACCTCGCCGCGATGGACGAAGCCCTGCCCGGTCCGCGTCCGCAACGGCTCCTCGCCGCGCTCGGCCCGCGCATGCTCGAACTTTCCCGTGACAACGCCGACGGCGCGCACCCGTACTTCGTACCCGTCGAACACACCGCCCTGGCGCGGGAAACCCTTGGCCCGAAAGCTTTCCTGGCCGTCGAGCAAGCTGTTGTCTTGGATGGTTCACGCGGCCACGAACTGGCACGCGAACACGTCGCCTTCTACGCCAAGAACGCGCCGCACCAGCAGCTCAACCTGCGCCGCCTCGGCTTCACCGACCACGACCTGTCCACCATCAGCGACCGCCTGGTCGACGCTATCGTCGCCTACCGCGGCGACCAGTCCGTCGCCGACCGCGTCCAAGCCCACCTCGACGCCGGCGCCGACCACGTCTGCCTCCAGGTCATCACCGACGACGACCGCATCCCCCTCCCCGAATGGCGCCACCTCGCCACCCTGGTGCACTGACACTCACAGCCGGGACACACGCCTACACCGCGGGGAAACACGCCTACCCAGACGGGAAACACAGCTACGCGAACGGGAACCACCCGAGCCCAGCGTGTTCCCCGGCTGGGTAGTCGTGTTTCCCGTCTGTGCAGGCGTGTGTCCCGGTTAGGGTGTGGGGATGACTTACACGCTTGACTACCTCGAGTTTTCCAGTGGTGACGGGCAGGGATCGCAGAAGTTCTTCGCGGAGGCGTTCGGCTGGTCGATGACCAGCTACGGGCCGGAATACGCGGCGATCGACGATGCCGGTATCGGCGTCGGGATCCATTCCGCGGCCGAGCGCGGCGCCGAACCGCTGGCGGTCATCCAGACCACGGACCTCAAGAAAGCCGTCGCCGACGTCGTGGCGGCGGGCGGCGTCATCACCAAGGAGCCGTACGACTTCCCGGGTGGGCGCCGGTTCCACTTCCGCGAGCCGGGCGGCAACGAACTCGCCGTGTGGACCAGCGCGGAGGAGTAACACGCCGGTCGGCCGACGCG
>NZ_DASYMU010000230.1:0-10384 GCF_036008905.1 Amycolatopsis sp.
CCCCCCCCCCCCCACAACTCCTAGACCACAACTCCTAGACCACGGCTCCGTGGTCGTTGCGCGCCTTACTCGGTGCCGCACGACGGCGACGGGATTTCCCGGCGCCGGGCCAGCGGTTGTCGAGCAGGATCGCCACCGGGCCCGCGGTGGCCACAGTGGACACGGTGCCGGCGACCAGGCCCAGGATGAGCGCCAGGGCGAAGTCGGCGAGCGAACCGTCGCCGAGGAACAGCAGCGCTCCCAACACGAGCAGCACGCCGATACCGGTGTTCACCGTGCGCGGCAACGTCTGCAGGACCGCCGATCCGACGACCCGCGCGAACGGTTCCCGCGGCTTCTCGTGGCGAAGCTCCCGAACGCGGTCGAACACCACCACGGAGTCGTTGACCGAGTAGCCGATCACCGTGAGCAGCGCGGCGAGGAACACGCCGTCGAACGATTTCCCGAGCCAGGTGAACACGCCCAGCACGATGACGACGTCCTGCGCCAGCGCGACCACCGTGGCGACACCGAGCCGCCAGTCGAACCGGATCGCCAGGTACAGCAGCTGCGCCAGCACCGCGAGTCCGAGCGCGAGGAACGCCTTCGCCCGCAGTTCGGCGCCCAGGCTCGGCCCGATCCGCTCGTCGCGCACCTGTTGCGCCTGGCCGGCGACGTCGGCGACGGCCGTCCGGATGCGTTCGACGCCCGCCTGATCGACTGGTTCGGTGCGGACCGACACCAGCGCGTCGCCCGACGACTGCACGACCGCCCGCGGGAAACCCGCGTCCCCCACCGCGGTCCGGATCTCACCGATGTCCACTGTGGACGAAGTGCGGTACTCGAGCACCTGGCCGCCGGTGAACTCCACGCCGAAGTCCGGGCCCACGAGCGCGACCCCGGCCGCGCCGATGCCGACCGTCAGCGCCGCCGCCGCAAGCCAGCGACCGGGACGTGACAGGAAACCGGGATTCCGGCGGTCGACCCAGCGTCGCACCCGTCCGTCGCGGGCGAGCCCGCTCGCCCGGATCCACCGTGGCGAGGTACCCCGGAGACCGATGCGCAGCAGGAGCCGCGTCACCACCAGCGAAGTCAGCAACGCCGCGAGCACACCGATCGTGAGTGTGACACCGAACCCGCGCACCGGGCCGGAAGCCAGCCAGAACAGCAGGCCGGCGGCGAGCAGGGTGGTGATGTTGGAGTCGACGATCGCCGACATCGCGCCCCGGTAGCCGCGGTCGACGGCCCGGACCATCGAACCGTGGGGATTCTTCGCGTGTTCTTCGCGTGTCCGCTCGAAAACCAGCACGGTCGCGTCGACTGCCATGCCGATGGCGAGCACGAACCCGGCGAGCCCGGGCATGGTGAGGGTGGCGCCGACGGCGAGCAGTGCGGCGTAGGAGATCACCGCGTACCCGAGCAGCGCGAGGACCGAGATGAGCCCGGCGAACCGGTAGACGACCAGCAGGAACAGCGCGGTGAGCGCCAGCCCGATGATCGACGCCCAGGCGCTGGCCTCGATCGCGTCGGAACCCAGCGTCGGCCCGACGGTCCGCTGCTCGATGATCTCGACCGGCACCGGCAGGGCGCCCGCGCTGATCAGCAGCACCAGGTCCTTGGCCTCGGCTTGGCTGAACTGCCCGGTGATGTTGGTGCTGCCGCCGGTGATGCCCACCCCGCACCGGATCTGCCGGTCTACCTGGGGCGAGGAAACCACGCGGTCGTCGAGCACGATCGCCACCCGCCGTTCCGGCGCACCCGGTGCGGCACAGGCGGCGCGCCCGGTCAGCTGTTCCCAGCTGCTCGCGGCCGGACCGGTGAACTCGACCGAGACGAACCAGCCCGGCCCGACCTGCGGGTTGGTCCCGTGCCGTGCCTGCTCGACGCCGTCGCCGGTGAGCGCGGGCGGCCCGAGGCGCAACTGGGTTCCGGCTTCGTCCGGCAGAATCCGTTGGTTCCCGCTCGGTGGTGGGGCGCCAGGGGTTTCGACCCCTTCGACGTTGTGGAAGGTGAGCTGGGCGGTCTTTCCGATCACCTCGACGGCTTCCTGGGGATCCTGCACCCCGGGCAGTTCGACGACGATCCGGTTCTCCCCGGACCGGGCCAGCATCGGTTCCGAGACGCCCAGCGCGTCGACTCGTCGGCGCAGTACTTCCAGCGCCCGATCGGTCGCCTCGGCGTCGGCGGTGACAGTCGGCGAATCCTTGGCCTGCAACACGATCTGCGTGCCGCCGCGCAGATCCAGGCCCAGCCGGGGCGCGGTGGTCAGCAGCAGATAAGCGCACGCGATGGCCATGCCCAGGCAGACCAGCACCTGGGCGAGCATTCCTCTTCTTCTTTCAGGGCGCGACAAAGACGTTCTCCTCAGCAGGGATCTTCCCGCGCGCGGGAAGTGGTGACAGCACAGCGAAACGCGGGCTGGTGGTTACCGATCCGTCTGCTGGGACGGGGGAGCGCGGCCTTGAGCGGGCCTGCTTTGGTGCGCGACGGGAACAGGTGCCCCATCGTTGCGCCGCTCGACGGCGACAGCCGGTGCGGGAGTCGCGTTTTCGGGCGGCAGCAACGCGAACGGCTGAGCGGGCAGGCTGGAACCCACCCACCGATGGGAGGTCGCCGGGGGAGTGCTCTCGACGCCGTCGAGGTCGGTCGAATACCAGTCGGCATGGTGGTTTTCCGCCACCGACATCGAGTTCTCATGCGTCGCCAGCTGCGCGGGCACGAGGGAGGTGGACAACAGGACGGCGAGCAGCAGCGCCATCATCACCCGCACTGGCCCGCGCCGCTCTTCCATCCCACCCCCTCGGTTTCCGGCCACCCTACCGTCACAGCAGGGTCAGGCGGTCACCCAGACGAGGACAAGGAAGGTTCCACGCGGTGTGGCACCCGGTCACGTTCACCGCCAGCCCGAGGCGGCGGCTCAGGACGGCTCAGGCTGACCGTTCGCCGACCGGGACGGCAGCGGCGGTGAGGCCGACGGCGGTGGCCTGCAGGAGGCGGGTAAGGCGGCCTTCGAAGTCGAGCGCGGCATGACCCCAGCGGGGTTCCTGGACGTAGAGCTCGGCGAGCGTGGCGGTGGGGTGGGACAGCTGCCAGAGGTTGGCGGTGAGGCCCAGTGCCGCCGCGAGCAGGTCCTGCACCTGCCCGGCGGTCATGGCGCCGGCGGTGACGAGAGTGTCGACGATGACGTCGAAGGCCGCGAACGAGTTGGTCTTGTACCGCCGCGCGCGCTCGATGCCGACGTCGCCTTCGAGGCTCAGCGGTACGTGCGTGAGCAGGTCGCAGAACAACGGCAGCCCGGCGATGGTCGTGCTCACTTCGGCGGCGACCTCACGCGGCCCGAGATCGCGGGTGCCGGCGAGACGCGCGGAGAGGGCGTCGCGCCATTGGTTCCAGCCACGCTCGGCGAGCTCGAGCAGGAGTTCTTCCTTGCTGGCGAAGTAGCGCCGGACCGCGGACGGGTGCAGGCCGGCGGCTTCGGTCACGGCCGCGAGGGTCAGATGGCGGACCCCGCCGAGTTCGGTGGCCAGTACCCGCGCGGCGTCGAGGAGGTCTTCGGCGCGGCGGAGCTTGGCCTCCTGGGAGCGGGCTCGCTGGTGCATACCCCATCGTAGCGCACCCTGCGTGCGTTAAATCCCGAAGCGTGCTAGCGTGGCCCTAACGCAATCACAATGCGTTAATGACGAAGGGGGGAAGCAGTCATGCACGCCGCAGTGGTCACGCGTTTCGGGGAGCCTGAGGTTTTCGAACTCACCGAGTTGCCGGATCCCGTTCCCGGGCCCGGTCAGGTGGCGATCGACGTCAGTCATGCCGCCGTCGGCCTGATCGACGTCTACATCCGGCAAGGCCTGTACAAGGATCGGGCGGGCCTGCCGCAGCCGCCGTATGTGCCCGGCCTCGAAGTGGCGGGCACCATCCGCGCGCTGGGCGAAGGAGTGGACGGGTTCCGGATCGGGGAGCCGGTGGTGACGACTTCGGGCACCGGCGCGGAAGGCGCGTACGCCTCCGTGGCCGTCGTCGACGCGGCGATGACCGCGAGCCTGGAGGGCACCGGGGTGGATCCGGCGCTGGCCGTGGCGGCACTGCCCAACGCCGTCACCGCCTATCTGGCGCTCACCGGGGTGGCCCACCTGCAACCGGGCGAACGGGTGCTGGTGCACGGCGCCTTGGGCGGGCTGGCCTCGGTGTTCCCGGGCGTGGCCCGCAGTCTCGGTGCCTCGAGCGTGGTCGGTACCGCGCGCCGTGGCTCGCTGGCCGCCGCGCGAGCCTCTTCGGTGCCGTACGACGAGGTCGTGGCGAGCGAAGACCTTGTCGACGCGCTCGGCGACCAGCGCTTCGACGTGGTCATCGACCCGGTCGGCGGCCAGGTGCGCACCGACAGCCTCCGGGTGATGGCGCCGCTGGGCCGGATGCTGCTGGTGGGCAACGGCAGCGGTGACTGGCAGCACACTGTGGACACCAACGCCCTGTGGGGCGGCAATCTCGCCCTGCTCGGCTTCTCGATCGGGTACTACCTGCCCGCCCACCCCGAACAGGTCCGTCCCGCCGTCGAAGCCGCGCTGAAAGTCATCGGACAGGGCCTGGTCGACCTTCACACCCAGACCCTGCCGCTGGCCGAAGCCGTCGAGGCCCACCGCCGCCTCGAAAACGGGTCGGTCGGCGGGCGGATCCTGCTGACGCCCTCGTGAGTGGCAACGAGTGTTCTAACACTCGTTGCCACTCACGACCCCCACCAAGGGAGCCGGCGACTATCTCCGGCTGAGCGCGGTCACGGTCCACAACGACGCCCAGTGCTCGGCGGTGAGCTGCTTGGGCAGCGCGTCGGCCCGGATTCCGTTGGCGCGCAACCAGGTTGCCGCGTCCGCCCGGCCGATCCGCCCGGTGCGAGGCAGGATCTGGCCGAGTCCGTGACCGCGTCCGGTGAACACCTGTCTGACGAAATCCTGGTAGCGGGCGCGTTCGCGGACCAGCGGCTCGGCCCGGCGGGTGATCGCGAGTACCCCGCCGTCGACCGACGGCACGGGCCGGAACGCGCGGGCGGGCACCCGGGACAGGACTTCGAAGTCGTACCACGGCCACCACGCGGCGGTGAGCTGCGACGCTCCGCCGATACCCGCCCGGCGCCGGGCGACCTCCCACTGCACCACCAGGACGGCGGTGTGCCAGTGCGACTGCCCGAGGATCCGCCGCAGGGTCGCGGTGGTGAGGTGGAAGGGGATGTTGCCGACGATGGTGTGCGGCACGCGGGGGAGTTCGTGGCGCAGGAGGTCGCCGTGGACCACGGTGACGTCTTCGCCGGTCCGTCGGTCGAGCCGGTCGGCGCGCCGCCGGTCGAGTTCGACGGCGGTGATCGGCCTGCCGAGCCGGCTCAGCGGGAGGGTGAGCGCTCCGTCGCCGGACCCGAGCTCGACGATCGCTCCAGGGCCGTTGCCGGCGGCCGCGCAGATGGCCGCGATGGTGGCGCGGTCGGTGAGGAAGTTCTGGCCGAGCTCGTGCCGGCCACCGGTCGGATGGGGATACATGGGTGTGCTCCACTGCTGCGGTGAGGAGCCGGGCAGCACGAAGCGCCGCACCGGCTGAGGACCGGGATGCGGTGGCGCTGAACGAAAGTGGTCAGGACCGCCGCTAGCTGCAGCGGATCCTGATCATGGCGAAGACACCCATGTGGCGGACGGTAGCAGCGTCGCGGGCCCGTCCGCCTCCGGTTTTTCAGGCGCCTTTCGGCTCGGTCTCGGCGGTGGTGTCCGCGGGCTGGATGCCGTGTTCGGCGAGGGTCTGCCACACCGGCGTCAGCGCGTCCTCGGGATCCAGGACGAACTGGCTGTGCGCGACCCGGCAGAACGGCCAGTGCGCGCGCCGCAGTTCGCGCAGCGCCCTGTCCTGGGCGTGCTGGTGCCGCGCGCTCAGGCCGGTGAACTCGTCACACACGACCGCGACGGAGCTTTCACTGCCGCGTACGACGATGTCGAGCCGCCGGTTCCCGACGGTGACCCGCGCGTCGGCGTCGTAGCCGCGGGCCCGGATCGCGCGGTAGACCTGTTGGGCGAACAGGGAAGTGAACGGCTCGCGCAGCACGGTGGTGGGAATCTGGTCGACGGGAAGAGCCGGACGCCGCCGCTCCTCGCCGTCGCGGTAGTGGCTGAGCATCCGGTGCCGCAGGTCGTCGCTGCCGAGGTCTTCCGGCGCCAAGGAGGTGATGACCCAGAGCTGGTCGCGCGCCCGGCTGACGGCCACGTTGAGCCGCTGCTTGTAGCTGGTGCTCTGCCGCATCTGGCGGACCCGCCCGGCGACGACGGTGGAGACGAACATGACGTGCCGCTCGTCGCCCTGGAAGTTCGGCGCCAGCCCGACCGCGATGTCCCGGCGGTCGATCTCCTCGTCGGGAATCCGCCGCAGCACCAGCTTTTCGATCAGGTCGACCTGCGCGCGGCTCTGCAGCGCGATGATGCCGAACGTCTTGCCGTCGTAGGCCGGATCCTCCAGGCAGGCGGCGAGCGTGTCGACGATGTGCTCGGCTTCGATCCGGTTGGTCAGGCCGTCGTTCGCCCCTTCCACGCCTCCGCCGGGCACCTGCCCGATCCGCACGGGGGCCAGCCGGTCCACGCCGTGCTGCCGCAGCGGGACCAGTTCGTTGTCGTAGAACTCCCTCGACGGCCAGGAAATGATCTCCGGCATACAGCGGAAGTGCTCCCGCAGGCGGATGACGGACGGGAAGGCGCTGCCGAGGATGCTGTACAGATTCCCGTTGGGCAGCAGGAACTTCCGCACGTGGTCGGGCACGGCGGGGAAGTCCGCGCGCAGCCGCGCCAGCGCGTCGACGAGGTTGCGCGGGCTGCTGGTGGGCGTGCACTGCTTGTCGTCGCCGACGACGATGACCCGCGGCGCCAGCCACAGCAGGAACAACGACGTCAGCCCGGCCTGGCTGGCTTCGTCGACGATCACGACGTCGAAACTGTTGGGAGCGGCGGAAAACAGCTCGGCGACCCGGCCGATCGGCAGTACCCAGGCCGGGACCGCGGTCTTGGCTTGGGCGATCGCCGAGCGCGCGGCTCTGCGGTACTCCGCGGTGTGGGCACCGCCCTTTTTCCGGGCGAAGTACTCGAAGCTCGCCAAAGCACGCCGCGCCCCGGGTGTCATCGTGCGCAGGCAGTGCTGCCAGGCTAGTGCGGTGGCGAACTCACCGGTCGCGGTCCGCAACGCCGTTTTCGCCGCGGCGAGATCGGCTTCGCGCTGCGTGTCCAGCCCGGGCCGGTACTGCCGCCGGACGAACCGCTCGGCGACCGCCCACGACCAGGCCTGCTCGATCTCCGAAAGCCGCCTGTCCCACGCCGTGTCGCCGGCGGTGGCGCGGAGCTGGTCGTCGAGTCCGGGATGCTCGGCGCGCAGCCGGTTCTGCAGTGTCCACAGTGTCCGGTGGCTCGCCACCGTCACCCGCGCACGGGTGAGATCGTGCGCGGCGGCCCGGTACGCGTCGATGTCGCGCTCGTGAAGCGCCCGGCGGATCGCGGCGACCTCCGGCGCGGCGTCCGGGCGGCCCTCGGCGCTCTCCCACCGCCGGAGCACCGCGGTGTGGTGCTGCTCGTGCTGACCGGCCCGGATCCGGTGCTGGGTCAGCTCGATCGCGTCCGACAGGGTCTGCCAATGCTCCAAAGTGGACAGAACGGCCAGTACCCCGCGGGTGGCCAGCGCGGCGGACATCGCGGAGACACAGTTGTCCAGCTTCAGTAGCCGCGGCAGATGCCGCTCGGCCTCGATCAGCCAGTTCAGCAGCTGTCCCGGCGCGGAGCTCACCTTCCGGGTGGGCGCGACGAAACCCCAGATGTGATCGAGTTCGACGACGCCGGCGAGGACGTCGAGGAGTTCGTGCACCGCCTCCGCGGCGGCCTGGGTGCGGGGCTCGTCGTGGCGGTACCGGCAGCGTTCCCGCACCAGCTGGGTGGCGCGGCCGAAGCCGGTGTCGGTGCCGAGGAAGCGGCGGCGCACCGACCGGCCGTCCCGCAGGCCCTGCACCAGGGTCGCGGCCTGGTCCCGCAGGGACTTCACGGAGACGAGGTCGCGATCGATGACCCGCACGTCCTGGAGCACCGGGTTACGGGACCGGGCCGACAACCCGTCGGCGGTGTGGGCGGTACCCCGCAGGTCGCGCCAGGCACCCGCGTTGCGCCCGGCGAGCAGGTCTTCGACCACCCGGCCGAGCCACGCTCGCGTGGGGTGACCGGTGGCGGCGGTGGCGGCGATCTGGTTGAAGTAGTGGGCGAACTTGAGCACCTGGGCGGTCGTCTCGCGCCAGCCGTCGAGTTCGGGCGGCGGCACCGCGGCCAGCGCCCTGGCGAGCTTGTCGACCTCCGGACCGGCGGCGGGTTCGACCATCGCGCTCAGGATCGTCTCGATGTCGGCGGGGGAGTCGATCCGTTCGGCGCGGGGCACGAACTCGTCGGCCCGTACCGGACCGCTCGGATGCTCGTTGACCAGCGACAGCAACTGACGGAGCTCTGTCACCGAGAGCGGGCACCGCACGGCGGCGGACGGCGGCAAGGCCGGGAACCAGCCGAACCGGTCCCGCCGTGCCGAAACCTGCTGCGCGATCTGCGCGAGCCGGCCCTGGTAGCCGGGTGCGACCGGCGGATGGTCGGTGTGCTCGGTCTGGCGCACCAAGGCCAGCTCGATTTCGATCTCCGCGACCGCGCGCTGGGCGCCGATACGCCGTTCCATGGCCGCGGTGGCCTCGCCGGGATCGGTGTCCACGACGCGTGCGGCCATCGCCCGCACACTCGCCTCCAGCTCGCTGGTCCCGTCGTGTTCGGCGCCGACCAGCGAGACACACAGGTCCCGGATACCGGGCGGCAGCATGCCCCGCAGTACTCGTAGCGGCTGTTCCCGCTGGCTGACCACCAGTACCCGCAGGCCGTCGGCGAGCAGTGCCACGGTGAGATTCGCGATCGTGTGGGTCTTGCCGGTGCCGGGCGGGCCCTGCACCACCGCGCCGTTGTCCGCGCGCACGACGCCGAGTACCCGTCGCTGCTCGGCGTTGTGTTCGCGCGGGAACAGCGGATCCTCGCTGAGCACGTCCGTCCGCCGTCCGGTCGCCGCTTCGAGCCAGCCTCGCCGCTCGTCAGGGGTGAGCGTGCGCACGATCTGCGCCATGCCCTGCGGCACCGCGGTGTCGGGGTCACGGAGCTGGTCGAGGATCCGGTCGTAGAACCTGGCGACGCCGGACCGGTCGCGCCGCCGCAGGATCAGCGCGGGGGACGCGGAAACCCGGAGCGGTCCCGTTTCCCCGGCGTCAGGCGGTACGACGGCGGGGTCGAACGGCGGCGCTTCGGGGAGGAGCAGGCTCGTCCACTCGGAGAGCCATTTGTGGACGCCGTCTTCCGTGGGCACCAGTTCGGAGTTCTCGACGTCGCCGCGGATGGCGTCGGCGAGCCCGAGTCTCTCCCCGAGCACGCCCATGAGGAACCGGCGGTCCTCCAGCCGCGGCGGGGAGTCGTCGTCGGGACCGATCGTCACCGCGGACCGCGCGGCGTCGATGCGGACGAACAGCCGTTTGACGAGCAGGTGCCGCCGGATCCGCCGCCCGCGGTCGTCGACGCCGGAAACCAGGCCGGAGCACAGCACGAGCTCGTACTCGTCGTCCTGTGTGGACAGTCGGCGGGCGAGCCGCCGGAACTCGTCGTAGAAGTCCCGGCGGGGGAGGAGCACGTCGACCCTCCCCAGCCACTCACGGCGGGCCGCCGCGGCCTCCAGATAGGTCCGCTTCAGCGGCGTACCGGCGGCGGGATCGACGACGACGGCCAGCAGGTCCGGCGACAACGTCACCTCGGCGACCAGGTGGTCGGTCCACTGCCGCTCGTCGACGTGCTCGTGAAGCGGCCACGGACAAGGCGGTGGCGCGGGCAGGCGGACCTGGTCGACGGTCAGGAGATCGCCGTCGCGGCCGGGCCGGGCGCGCGAGCGCACGCCGTCGGGCAGCCCGGCCAGCCACCAGCATCGCTCGAACTCGCCGAGGTCGACGACGTCCGCACGCGCGGGGGCGGCCATGTCACGGAGGTACTGGACGAGCTTGGTCGCCTCACGGCGGACGTTCGGGTCGTTCGGGCGCATCGGGTCCCTATCGCCATCCCCCACCTGTGGACGGGCAGACGACAGAGTCCAGTACGCCCGGGCACCCAAGCAAGCCACGCTCGCCAAAGCTGCCGAAATGTACTACCCGGGGCGACTTTTCATACACGATATGTAATCGGCCGCTGACGAGATGTGCCCCATGTGGCCGATGTGCCGCGGGCTCAGGTGGTGGCGGGAGAATCGCCGAGCAGCCGCTCGATGCGGGCGTACGCGGCCGCCATCGCGGGCTCGGCGAGGTAGGTCACCGCGCAGGCTACCGGGTGCCCGGGCGCGGCAGGGTGGGTGG
>NZ_DASYMU010000231.1:0-5227 GCF_036008905.1 Amycolatopsis sp.
TGGAGGGCTCGGGCGGCAGGCCTCTCGGAGGAACCTCCGTGGGCGTGCTGGGCGGCGCCGTCTCCAGGGAAATACCCGTGCCCGCCGGCTCGACGGGCACGGGCTCCGGCGGCCGCTGACCGGAGGCGAGCGCGATGGCCACGATCGCGGCGGCCGTGGTCACCGAGGTCCCGAGAACCGCCATCCGCTTGCGTCGTCGGCGGATCCTGCCGCCGCGCTCGATGATGGCGTGCGCGTCGAAACCCAGCGGGGGCCCGTCACCCACGTCGGAGAAGACCACCTTGACGTCGTCGCCGGAATCCATCTGCTCACCTCCCATCGGTGCCTGCCGTCGTGAACGAAAGCTCGGTGAAATGCGGTCCCAGTCGTTTGCGCAGGGTGTCGAGGCCCCGCGCGCTCTGGCTCTTGACCGTGCCCGTGGAGCAGCCCAGCGCCGCCGCCGTCTCCTCGACACTGAGGTCCTCGAAGTACCGCAGGACCAGCACCGCCCGCTGTTTCGGGGCGACGCCGGCCAGCGCGTGGCGGACCAATATCTCGTGTTCGGTGCCGGGCTGCTCCGCGGCGAGTTCCGGTGGCGTGTCCGTCAGCCGTTCCCGCTTGCGCCAGGTCCGCCGGTGCTCCGAGAGGAACGTGCGCAGCACGATCTTGCGGGCGTAGGCGTCCAAGGCGTCATGGCGGGCCAACCGTGGCCAGGCCAGATACAGCTTCAGCAGCGCTGCCTGCGCGATGTCCTCGGCATGGTGCCAGTCACCGCACAGCAGGAACGCTGTGGACCTGAGGCTGTGCGCGCGCTCGCCGAAGTACCGGGCGAACTCGCCGTCCCACGGCGAGCCCGGCCCGGCCGACGGCGGGCGGCTCAGGATCACTCGATCAGTTGGCTTCCGTAATGGCAGGCAGGTGCAGGTCGCCGGTCGGGCCGGCGGGGATCGCACGCGGCACTCGGACGACGCCCGGCGCGTTGTCCCGGGTCGGGGCGGTCTCGGGCTTCCGGGTCGTCGGAGCCTCGGAAGGCGCCGGGCGCGTGGACGTGGGCACCTGCGACGGCGCCGGGGCGGTGGTGCTGGTCGGCTGCTGGACCTGGGCGGGCGCGGCGGTGGCCATCGCCGTGCCCATCACGGCACCGCCTGCCAGCAGAAAAGCGCCCAGTGACAGTGCGATTCGAATACGCAATTCGGCTCCTCGGTTGCGGGCGCCGTCATCTCGCGGCGGCGCCTGTGCCGTTAGACATGCACCCGGGTGCCCGGCGGGTTGCATCGACTTTCGGAGAAAAAACGAACGGCCGGGAAGATGGGCTTCCCGGCCGTTCGCATACGCGGGCAGGTCAGCTGTTCAGCGCCGAAAGCTTGGTCCAGTCGGCCCAGGCGTACGTCCAGTCGCTGTAGTCGCCGTCCTTGGAACTCAGCTGCTGGGTGCTGCCTTCGATCTCCACCGGGTCACCGGTGAGGACGCCGTCGAAGTACTCCTTCGCGTTCGCCGGCGACAGGTTCAGGCAGCCGTGCGAGATGTTCTTCTTGCCCTGCGCCCAAATCGAGGCCGCGAGGCCGTGGATGAACTCGCCGTTGTTGGAGATCCGCACCGCCCAGGGGACGTTGACGTCGGTGTAGTTGTAGCGCGGGTTGCTCATCGAATACGTCGCGCTCTTCGACATCACCACGTGCGTGCCGCTGTGCGTGACCCGGCCGGGATCGGAGTCGAGCCCGTAGCTCACCGGGTAGTCCGCGACCTGCTGGCCGTCCCGGATGACCTGCATCCGGTGGGACTGCGTGTTGCCCTTCACGATCTGCGAACGGCCGATGCTGAAGCTCGAGGTGATGTCTTCCTTGCCGTACACGCCGTCGCCCATCTTGACGCCGTAGAGCTTCGCCTCGACCTTCACCGTGGTGCCGGGCTTGAAGTACTCCTTGGGCCGCCAGTGCGCCGCGGTGTCGCCCTCCAGCCAGGCCCAGGAACCCTCGGTCTTCGGCGTGGTCTCGACCTTCAGCGCCCGCTCGACCGAAGCCTTGTCGGCGACCCGGCTGGGGAAGGTGACGACGATCGGCATCGCGATGCCGTACGTCTGGTTGTCGCCGACGTTGAGGTGGCCGGAAACCTGCTTCTTCGGCTTGACCGTGGTGAACGACCCGGAGATCGGCACGCTCTTGCCGTCGGCGCCGACGGCGTCACCCGCCCAGGTGTAGGACTTGCCGTAGCCGAGTGGCTCGGTGGTCGTCCAGCTGTGCTTGTCCGAGGCCGGCGCCCCCGCGACCGGTTTGCCCTCGGCGTTGGTCAGCGTCACCGAACCGACGGTGCCGCCGGTGACCTGGATCTGGACCGGTTCGCCCGGCGCGACGTCCTGCGCGCCGGCGGCCGGTGTGATGGTGAGTTTCGCGGGCAGCGCGTTGATCTGGCTGCTGTCCGCGGGTGGCTGTTGTCCTCCGGTACCCGCGGTGTTCGTCGGCGCCGGATCGCTGCTGCAGGCGCTGAGCGCGAGAGCTGCCACGATGCCGACTACCACGCCCGGTGCCCACCGACGCCTGGAGGTGTTCTTCACTGTCACCCGAATGCCCCTATTCTCCCCTTGTACCCCCCATGTGACGCCTGACCGAGGCTGAACGTTGATCCAAAGCAACGTGATGAGCGTCACGTCCGCTTTGGGGGCAGGTATGCACGGAGCTTGAGGGCGGGGTCCGACAGAACTCAGAGTGACGAAGGTCGCCTACGGCGTTCCGGTGACCTTGCTGCCGCCATTGGTCCATCTGTTGTTCATGGGGTTCAGATTTGCCCAGATCCCGGTACTCTCCTTGTAGGCCGTCGTTTTGCGTGTTCGTGGCTTCACACTCGCGGAACTTCTGACGCGAGCTGTGGAGCGGGAGACGCGCTCTTCACTCGACTCGTTGGAACCGCCCGGGACGGTCTGGGTGCCACTTCGGTGACACTCGAAGCGGCTCTGTAACGAGGAGTAAAGCGGTGGCGCAAGGCACTGTGAAGTGGTTCAACGCGGAGAAGGGCTTCGGCTTCATCGCGCAGGACGGCGGCGAAGGCGACGTATTCGTTCACTACTCGGAGATCGACGGTCGCGGTTTCCGGACCCTCGAGGAAAATCAGCGAGTGGAGTTCGAGGTCGGTCAGGGCCAGAAGGGGCCGCAGGCTCAGAAGGTTCGCCCGCTGTAGGGCCGGTCCTTAACGCGACTATTCGTAAGACGAGTGAGCCCTCAGTGGATGACCCCGCTGGGGGCTCACTTGCTATAACGGCAGGTCAAGCCTGCTCTTATGCTCAGTGCAGATCGAGGTGGAGTTCCTCGGTGTGCGCCTCTTCGTGGCGGCGCTGCTGCGCGGACGAAGCCTGGCCTTCCCAGGAGAGGCGCTCGAGGATCCATTCCTGCGCCAGCGCGTGCGGGGAGGTGCCGCGCTCGGCCGCGATGTCCTTGAGCTGCTCGCTGGCGATGACGTTGACGCGGAGCTGGAAGACCTGCGCTTCACCGAAGCGCTTGCCGGTCCCCGTGCTCTCCTTGTCGGAGTCCGGGGCGAGTGCGGCGAGGTAGCTCGTCAGTTCGTGGTCCTCGACCGCGGGTTCCGCCTCCTTGGCGGCGGCGTTGCGGTGACGGCCGGGGTTGACCGGCTTGAGGTTGCTACGGGTACTGAGGCGACCAAGTGAGGGAAGAGGCACCCGGCCACGATAACGGTTAGGTCTCGGCAAAGATACCTCTGTGGTCCGCGACACACCGATTATTTTCCCGATCGGCGCAATGTGATCATCGAATGGACCAACCTGATCTTCACCCCGGGTAAGACTCCCAGCGCAAGGCCCGTCGCGAATTGTTCGAATTCGACAACAATGGGTGTGCGGACATGGAGAGGCCCCCGCGCCAGGGGGAGGAACGCGGGGGCCGGAGGGGATCTCCACAGGCGCTGACCGGGGGTGTGTCAGCTCCCTGATTGTTGCACGACCGGGCGCTCGCGGCGAGTGGTGAAAGCGAAAAAACCTGTCGCTGTGTCACTTACACGTTGCCGCCAGTTCATGTTGGTTCGTCACAGCGGGTCGAACAGTGTGTATTTGCAGGTTCACTCTGCGGGGGGCTGTGTGCGGAGCCATTCGCTGGCTAGCCTCGCGGCCAAGCAATCCGTAAAACCGCAATGGAGGAGCTAATGAGCGGGTCTCTTGAAGTTCGACAGTTCCTCGTTCGGTACGAGGGCGCTGATACCGCGACGCCCGGCTTGACCGCTGCCCTGCCGGCCCAGCGCACGAGCCAGTCCGAATCCCAGCGGGTGTCCGATGATCAGGTTCGACGTGCCAGGCTCGCGGTCGCCAATGGCGCCGCAGGGGTCGAGGACTGCGTCCAGCTGCTCGACATGCTCGGCCTGACACTCGACGACGACGGGCAGGCGCCTGTGCAGCGATGATGCGGCCGTGACGCCGCTTGGTCGCGGAATCTCGACCAAGCGGCTTTTTTGTGCTTGAATGAAAACACTGTTATTTAACTTGGGGAGTTGGTCATGGGTGTTGCCGCTGCGATCGGGCCGGTCGTGCAGTTGTGGGGCGGGAAGTTCATGACTTCGCCCGAGCTGGCGGAGGTCGAAGCCGAAGTCGGGCTCGGGCAGCGCTCGCTCTACCTGTGGGGGCGCGCGGCGGTACTGGGGGAGACGCCGCCGAAGGTCGTGGCCGAGCTCTTCGGGATCTTTCCCGGCTGGCTGTTCGACGTCGTCCTGCCCGCGGCGACCCAGGCGCTGGATGCGCCGGCCGCGGTGTCGGCCTACGTGGAGGCGTCGGCCCGCTGGTCCCGTGCGCACCTCTCCGGCCTGGTGGACGCGGACCGGCTCGCCGAGCTGCTTTTCCGGCTGATCGACGCCGCCGACGCCGGCGGTCTCGCGCTGTTCGCCGGTTGGCAGCGGGCTGAACGCCCGGAAGGCGCTGTCGAACGCGTCGGCCTCGGCCTCACCGTCCTGCGCGAGTATCGCGGCGGCCTGCACTTCGCCGCGCTGCGCGCCGTCGGCCTCACCGTGCCCGAGGCGGTCGTCGCGGACCCCGAGGGTGGCCGTGGTCGTCTGCTGCGCACCGCGTGGGCCCCGGACGCCGCGGACGCGCTTGTCGCGGCCGCGCGGGCCAAGTCGGACCTCGACGAGCGCTGGCGTCAGGCCCAGGCGTTGACCGACGCCCGGATGGACGAACTGATCGACTCCGAACTCGACGCCGGCGAGCGCGCTGAGCTGACCAAGCTCCTCGGCGAGCTCCAGGCGGCCCGGTTAGGGT
>NZ_DASYMU010000232.1:0-1919 GCF_036008905.1 Amycolatopsis sp.
CTTCAGGTTGAGCTGGTTCGGCCACCAGTCACGGTTGGTCCCACCCTCGGTCGGGTGGTTGAAGCGCCCGGCCGAGACCGGGCACCCGCCCGCGCTTTCCTCATTCATCTCACCGACGCGGGTGTCATGGCTGTCAGACACAGGGGTCCTTCCGGGATCAGAGCGTGTGCTCAGGAACTGATTGCGGTGGAGCAGCCGGGGCACAGGCCCCAGTAGATGACCTCGGCCTCGTCGATCACGAAGCCGTGGTCGTTGGACGCGGTCAGGCAGGGCGCCTCGCCGACCGCGCAGTCGACGTCAGCGACGACACCGCACGACCGGCACACGACATGGTGGTGGTTGTCCCCGACGCGTCCCTCGAACCGGGCCGGGCTGCCGGCCGGTTCGATGCGGCGTACGAGTCCCGCCGCAGTGAGCGCGTGAAGGGCCTCGTACACGGCTTGAAGGGAGATATGCCCTACGCGATCGCGCACCCCGGAGGCGAGCGCCTCGACGCCGAGGTGGTCACCGTCCCGGACGGTCTCGAGCAGTGCGACGCGGGCGGCCGTCACCCGCAGGCCGGCACCGCGCAGCTCCTCGGCGATGGTCGGGCTCTTGGGTGCGGTCATGGCGCTAAACCTATCTTCATAAATGCGAACGATCCAAGAGAACGAATAATCCAAGTCTAGGTGCCCCGTCAGGCAACGTTCGCCCCGTCATGGCACTGCGTGCGTTCACCGCTTCGCTCCGCAAGGAGATCGGCAACGAATAACCTTGATGGACGCTTGACCGGGAGGATGATGCGTCGATGGCGGAGTTCGATCCTGAGGCGATACGCGTGGTGGCCTGCGACATTTTCGGTACGACCGTCGACTGGCGTACGGGTGTCGCCGAGCAGGTGGCCGAGATCGCCGCGGCCCGAGGTGTGGATCTGGACGCCGGCGGGTTCGCCGACGCCTGGCGTGACCGCTACCCGCCGTCCATGCAGCGTGTCAACCGCGCCGAACGCGACTGGGCCTACCTCGACACCCTGCACCGGGAGTCACTGGACGAACTGCTCGACGAGCACGGTGTCGCCCATGCCTTCGACGATCTCGCACGCCAGGAGCTCGTCCACACCTGGCATCGGCTCCCCGCCTGGGAGGACGCGGTCGAGGGACTGTCGCGGCTGCGGGATCGCCATGTCCTGGTCGCTCTGTCCAACGGCGGGTTCGCGCTGCTGACGCACCTCGTCAAGGCCGCCCGGCTGCCGTTCGACGCCGTTCTGTCCGCCGAGCTGGCCCGCGCCTACAAACCCGCGGCGCGCGCCTACCTGACCGCCGCCGAACTCCTCGACGTCGAGCCTGCCCGCATCCTCATGGTCGCCGCTCACGCATGGGACATCGACGGAGCCCGCAATGCCGGACTGCGCACCGCGTTCCTCGAGCGGCCACGGGAGAAGGGCCCGCACCGCACCGCCGACCGCGCGGCCGACGTCACCAGTGATCTCGCCGTCTCCGGATTCCGTGAACTCGCCGACAGCCTCGGATGCTGAACTGACGAGGCTGTGTCGGCCGCGATTGTGTACGTACTGACCAGTGGCCACGCGTACGGCCGAATGCTTTACAGCGCGATGTCGAACCAGGTGGTCCGGCCCTCATCCTCGAGTTGCGTACGCCAGCCATCGGCGAGTTCTTCGACGATGTGCAGGCCGTGGCCGCTCTCCCTGAAGCCGCTCCGCCGTACCTCCGGCTCGGTGCTCGCGCCGCCCTCGTCCACCACGTAGACGCGGAGCCGATCCGCACGTACGTGGACGGCGACCAGGACGTGACCACCCTTGCCCGAATCGGTGTGGAGGATGCAGTTGGTGACCAGCTCACTGGCGCACACCTCGACCCGGTCCAGCGCAGGATGATCGGCGCCGAGCACGTCACGCAGGAAGCGGCGGACCTCCCCCACCG
>NZ_DASYMU010000233.1:0-5332 GCF_036008905.1 Amycolatopsis sp.
GGTGGACAGCAGTTCCATCTGGGCGCGGGTGTTGTCCAGCACGTCCTCGGCGACCGGATGACGTTCGGCCTGGTAGGTGTCCAGCAGTGTTTCCGGCGCCCAGCCGCGGATCTGTGCGGCCAGTTTCCAGCCGAGGTTGAATGCGTCCTGAACGCCCAGGTTGAGGCCCTGTCCGCCGGTGGGTGGATGGATGTGTGCCGCATCGCCGGCCAGCAGCACCCGCCCGACCCGATAACGTTCGGCCAGCCGGGTGGCATCCCCGAAGCGGGACAGCCAGCGCGGGGAGTGCACGCCGAAATCGGTTCCGGCGATGGTGCGCAGCTGGTGTTTGAAATCCTCGAGGGTGGGCGGTTCCGCGCGGTCGCTGACTCCCGCGGCGGGGACTACGACGCTATAGACCCCTTCGCCGAAGGGCCGGAGCCAGAATGGCTTATGGGTCTCGCTGATTTCGGTCACCTTGGCGGTGATCTCCTCCTGCGGCACACCCACTTCCATCTCGCCCATCAGCGTCTCGGTCCGTGATGGCTCGCCGGGGAAGCCGACGCCGAGCAGTTTGCGCACCGTACTGCGCCCGCCGTCACAGCCGACGAGATAGCGCGAACGCAGCTGTTCCCCTCCCCCGCCGGCCAGCTCGACGGTCACACCCTCGTCGTCCTGCTCGAAACCGGCGACCGCGCAACCGTGCCGGACTTGCGCACCCAGTTGGATCGCATGTTCTTCAAGCAGGTGAACGATGGCCGGCTGCGGGATGCCCAGCAGATAGGCGTGCGCGGAATCCAGGCCCTTGGGCGCGGGTTTGGTGATGGCGGCGAAGAATCCGCCGGCCGGACGCTGTCTTCCGTGTCCGAGAATGCGGTCCAGCAGTCCGCGCATGGCCATCAGCTCGAGACTGCGAATATGCAGGCCGACTATGCGGACGAACGACACGGGCTCGGTTTCCTTCTCCAGAACGAGTACCCGCACATCGTGCAGCCGCAGTTCGGCGGCCAGCATCGCGCCAGTCGGCCCGCACCCGGCAATGATCACGTCGAACATGAGGGGCGCGCGATCGGCGCCGGAGGCCGGCGACCGGAGTCCGGGGACGTCGCCCACGGTGAAGTCGCGCTCGACCGTATCGTTCGACGACGGCTCGGCGGTGAACGGAGAGTCCATAGGTGTTGCCTTTCGGGAGTGCCTTGTTGTCGAGGCGCTCCCGGCGACACCTACGTCAATCGCCCGGCCGTGACGGGAAGGGGGAGCACCCACATCGATACAGCGTTCATGGGTCTCACCTCCTCGGGCGGTGTCACGGTCCAGTGCAAGCTACAAGCCCGAGCATCACCCCGTCCAATCCTTTCCCAGCCCCGTGATCACGACTGGCGAACGGGCGCGTGCGTGCCCAGCGGAAACCTGCGGCCAAGCCCGTCGCTGCGTTCGTCACCCGAGCGGGCATTCACCATGGAGCCCTACCTTGGGAGCCGGGCGAGCAGTTCGGCGGCGACCTGCTTACCGGAGTCGCGGGAGTAGTCGACCTGGTCGGTGATGACACCGGCCCAGTACAGGCTGTCGTTGACTGGGCGGAAGACCGCTTCGGACATCTGTTCGGTGACGAGCTCCGAGTCTGTCAAGGCCGCGCGGGCGAACGGGTCCGTTGCCCATTCGTGCTCGACGACGTTGGTTCGAGCTTGGGATCGCCGACGACCCCCCGGACCAGTTCGAGGAATTCCGCATGGCGGCGTTCGCGGGGCAGGGCCAGCAGACGAACGGCCTCCTCTTGGTCCGCCGCGGTACCGACAACCTGTCCCTTGAAGTCGGGCAACTCCGGGGAGGACCTCCACACGAACGTCGAATCCGACATGCCGGCCTCACGGATCCAGTCGGCGTCCTCGGGCAGCACGGGGTGGTCGAACTGCCAGAGCACCTTCGTGGTCGGGGACTGTGGCACGGCCTTGAAGGCCTCGACCTTGTCCGAAGGCAGGGCTGGGGAAAATTCGATGGCGTTGGCGGCCAGTACGGCGACGGGCACGGTCACGATCGCGTAGCGAGCCCGGTAGGTGACGGCGCGTCCCTGCTGCACGCCGTGGACGACGACTCCGGAAGCCGAGTGTTCGATGCGCCCCACCACGGTGTTGAGCTGGAGTGGCAGGTTTTCGGCGAGTGGGACGAGGATCTTGTTGTAGCCGCCGACGACCTGGAAGTTTTTGGCTTCGCCCGGCACACCGGATTGGTCGGTCAACTCCCACGGGCCGCCCAGTTCGGTACGTGAGATATGGCGGGCCGAGAAGTGGGTCTTCAGGTTGAACTTCTTGACCAGGCCCCAGGTCACACCCGAGTTCGATCGGGACGGGCATCGAGGTCCGATCGGTGAACATGCGGCCACAGACGCGATCCCTGGCCTCGACGACCATGATCTTCTTCCCGGCGTCGACGAGGTCCCTGGCGGCGCCCAGACCGGAGGCACCCGCGCCGATCACGACGACATCGAACTCGTAGTCGTCGGTTGCCCGGCTTTCTCCCGTCGCGCACGCGGCGAGGGTGCCGGCCGCGAGGGCAGCGGCGGCGGTACCGATGAGGACGCCACGACGGCTGACCAGATGGCGGTTGCGTTCCATATTCGCTTAAACCCTTCAATAACATGGGTGGTATGCGCATTCGTCGCGCGCACCACCCAGATAAGCCGACCCGATACCGAATTTCCTATCCGCCGACCAGCGGTTGCACCCCCGCCGGTCGACGGAGCGAGCATCCGCGAAACTGCGCGGGAACGCGTGCCAATCTGAATAAGACTTTCGGTAGATGACGGGCTGCATCGGCGAAATGTCGGGTTAACCGGTATCGAGCCCGCTCGGGCACCCGGAAAATCGGCGCCCGCAGACTTCCAGCCGCCTGAGCGTCGGAACACTCGACGAACTGCGAACGATGGTCAGGTTGCTGCGCGCCTCCGGCGGCGACGCGACGGAACTGGCACCGCAGCCGACACCGGCTGATTTGCCGCGTCTCATGGCGTCCAGCGGTATCGAGGCGGAGCTGACGGACGGTCATGTGCTGCCCACCGTGGGTACGCCGGCGCAGCGCGCCCTGTACCGCGCGGTACAGGAGGCCCTGGCAAACGTCCGTAAGCATGCTCCCGGAGCCACGGCCACTGTCGAGCTGTGTCAGGACGGCGCCGTCGTCGTCACGGTCACGAACACCCCACCGTCGCGCCCTGCCCTCGCTCTTCCGAGCGCCCGCCAGGGATTGATCGGCCTGAAGGAGCGCGCCGACATCCTGCACGGCACCATCGAGTCCGGTCCGACAAAATACGGTGGCTACCGGATGCGAATGCGGATTCCGGCCCACCCGGACTGACCGTTCGCACAACCGTCAGGGCGCGTTCCCGACGAGCGTGACTCCGACTGAGTTACTGTTGTCGGCCGTGGCGGCAACAACTACGGTGGCAACCGTCAGGACTTCAGGCGCCGCCGGTTGTGTCGAGTACGAGGCGTTCGAAGCTGGACTGAAGAATAAGGAAGAATTCCGTGACAATATCTGTTCGGCGTGCGCTTCGCGACCGGCTCATGCGTGCCATCAGGGATGCTGTCAAACCATTGCTGGCGGAGCAGTCTGAACAATTTGAGCGGCAGATCGCCGAATTGCGGGACGATGTGCGGCGGGCATACGATCGAGTTGTCGAATTCGAGATCCGTTCACGCCGCGACATTGTCTACGCTGCGGACCAGCGGGCCGCGCTCGAGGCGGCCCAGTTCGTGGCCGGGAACATGCCGAACGTGCCGCGGTTCTCTGAGCGTTTCGCACTACTCAAATACGCGCTGACGTTGGCTCCGGTACGCGGCATGGCGCTGGAGTTCGGCGTGTTCACCGGCGCCAGCCTCGAGATCATCACCGCAGCTCGTGAAACCGGTGGCGTCTACGGTTTTGACTCGTTCAAGGGGCTACCGGAGGAGTGGGGAGTCGACTTTCCGGCCGGCGCCTTCGCTGTCGCTGAACCGCCTGAGATTCCCGGGGCCGAACTCGTCATCGGCTGGTTCGACGAGACTGTGCCCGGCTTCCTGGCTGAGCAAGACGGACCAGTGGACTTCCTGCACATTGACTGCGATCTTTACAGTTCCACCAAGACGGTTCTCGATCTGGTGGGCCCGCGTCTCAAGCCGGGTTCGATAATTGTATTTGACGAGTTCTTTAACTTTGCGGCC
The DNA here is from genome assembly GCF_036008905.1 of Amycolatopsis sp. Lineage (GTDB taxonomy): Bacteria > Actinomycetota > Actinomycetes > Mycobacteriales > Pseudonocardiaceae > Amycolatopsis. Next base: position 4,173 of record NZ_DASYMU010000233.1, read on the forward strand.
TGGAAGGAAGGCGAGTACCGGGCATGGACTGAATACGCCGAGCGAACCGGGCTGTCGTTCAGTTACGCCGGATACTCCTACAACACTGAGCAAGTGATAGTGCAGATCGCAAGCGCTCCCTGACCGGTGATCACGGCGAGTGCGACCCCGCTCACGCCGGTGCGACGCCCTCCGCGCGGGCCCGGCGCCGCGCCGGCCGGATCGCCGCTGCTGGAGACGCTGCCGGTGCGCGGCGACGTCGACGGCCTGGTGATCATGGGAATCCCGCTCGCCGAGGAGGGCGCGGACCGCCTGCGCCGCTGGGGACCGCCGACCGTACTGGTCGACTCCGCGCACCCGGCGTTCACCAGCGTCACCTTCGATGACGAGCAGGCCGGGTTCCTGCTCGCGAGCCATCTACGCGACCGCGGCCACCGGCACATCGGCTACCTGCACAAGCCTCAACGCTCGCTGTCCTACGTCTCGCCCGGCATGCTCCGGCGCAACGGAATGAACCACGCACTGCGCACAGCCGGTGCCCTCGAGGACCTCGAACTGGCCGCGAACGACCTGGTCGCCGCCCGCGTGTTCGCCGCCGAGTTCCTCGGCCGTGAACACCGGCCGGCCGCCGTCATCTGCCACCACGACGTCCTCGCCGCAGGCTTCCTCGCCGGGCTGCGCGCAGCCGGTGCCGAGGTCCCCGCCCAGGTCGCCGTCACGGGCATCGACGATGGCCCGCTCGCCGAAGGCTTGGCCCTCACCACCGTCCGGCAGCCGTTCGCCGAATCCGGCCGCCATGCCGCCGAACTGCTGCGCTCGCTGATCCAGTCGCCGGGGCACGCCGCCGCACGAACCCTGCTCGCGCCCCAGCTCATCGTCCGCGAGACCACCTGAGCCGCGGCCGAGGAAGGCTTCCGCAGGAGAACACGTTCGAGATCTTGGCTGTTCTGGGTGGGTTCTACGGGGGCCCATCCTGCGGATTTCGGCATGACGATCTTGGAACGCCCTTATCCCGCAACGCTTTTCTCGCTGCTCCGGTGTCTGTCACAACGGTTGCGGTAACACGAAACCCGGTGGGATCGTCGGTTTCGTTCCGAAGGGGAGTAGCCCGCAAGTCCACTATCGACACGCTGAGAACCCCGCGGTTCTCCGGTGGTGGCGCCCGCGGTCAGACGGGTGGG
>NZ_DASYMU010000234.1:0-1534 GCF_036008905.1 Amycolatopsis sp.
TCGCACTACCGCGTGACGAGCAGGTACGCCGGGTTGCCGCCCTCCGTCAGGCGGGCCTGACCTGCGAGGGCGACCAGTGGGACATCCTGACCCGTGGAACCGGCGCACGATGAGATGGCTCGCGCTCTACGCGCGCAGCCGGCAGGTCGCTGTCCCGATATCGGCACTGGTGTTCGGCACGGCGCTGCTACTGGGGCTCAGCCGATGGCTCTGGGACGGCCGCGTCGGCATCCCGTCGATGATCATCGTGATGACCCTGGGGCTGGCCGCGGCCTCGCCCGGCCTCGCGGGCTCCGACCACGACCTGGATCGCACGGCGTCCTTCTCGTGGCCACCCCGGCGGGCGACGCATCTGATCGGTCTCGGTGTGGTGATCACCGGACTTTCCCTCGCGATCAACGCGACACTGGACTCCGGCCTTCCCGCCGGCGTGATCCTCCGTGACGTGGCAGGCCAGGTGGGGTTGCTGGGCCTCGGGGTAGCGCTCATCGGCGGCTCGTTCGGCTGGTGCCTGCCCTTTTTGTTCATGGTGCTGGCGCAAGTGCCGGGAATGTCGGACGTGCCCGTCGCGGGGTGGCTGGTGCAACCGGCCGACACGGTTTCAGCGACGGTCACCGCGGCCGCCGCGGTCAACGCCGGGCTGCTGAGCTATCTCACGTTCGGCCCGCGCCGCACCCGGTCGTGACTCGCGTCTCAATCCACCGAACGAGAACCCGTGGCCGCCCGGTCGACGACTTACCGAATAGATCCCCAGCACGACAAGGGATCATCACATTTGTCCAAACAGTCCTAAGAGGACTTTCACAAAGGGAACCACCATGAACAAGAAGATGATCGCCGCGATCGCCGGAGTGGGCCTGACGGCCGGAGTGCTCGGACTGGGCGCCGGCGGCGCGTTCGCCGACGGCAAGGTCACCACGATCGATAAGGTCGCAGTCGAGGCGACTGCGCCGCAGCCACCGAAGGGCGCCAGGGCGGTCGTCCAGGTCAGCCCCAACCCCCCCGCCGAGCGAGGCGAAGAGGTGACCATCACCGGCCACTGCGGCGGAGGGGAGAAGCTCAACGCCGTGCTCAGCGGGTTCGACGGCAAGCCGGTGCTGGAAAACGTGCGCATCATCAACGACGACCCGCACGGATTCGTGGCGAAGGCGACCCTCGCTCGTGGGCTCGGCAACGGCGTCGGCCCCGTCTTCGTCGACTGCGGCGGCGAAGCGGGTGTGACCCTCCTGGTCACCCACGTCTGATCCGGACCTTCTCGTGGGCTGACCAGTGGAAGATGCCAGCCAGGGTGCGGCGTCAGCGGAAGTAGCCCTTGACGTACTCGTCGATCTCGGTCGTGGTCTCCTCGCCGACCCCGAAGCCGCCCTCGACACCGATGTGTTGTTCATGATCGACAAGGTGTGGCGCCCACCCGGCTGACGAAGCCGACCGAGTTCATCAGCCACACACATGTGCCCTCGACGCGGGCAGACGCACGAAACCCGTCAGCAGCAGCGTCCGGCGTCAGCGGCGATGACCGACCGTCGGCGACGGT
>NZ_DASYMU010000235.1:0-7322 GCF_036008905.1 Amycolatopsis sp.
TTGACGGCTCTGGGGTAGCTCCGGGGGCGTCGGGGTGGGTTGGGTCGTGAGGAGATTTCCTGTAGTACTTCGTAGTGGGTTTTCTTTGCCTTATTTGGGGGGAAAATCCGCGTCGCTGGCGATGCTTCGCCGGACGACGCGGAGGCTGCGGAGGAAGGACAGTCTGTCTTCGTCGATGTCGATGTTGTCGGCTGCTTCGTGCATGAGGTGCCGTATCGCGTAGTGGGTGAGGAGCATGCCCCACACTTCCTGCTCGATCAGGTCCGGCTTTTTTGATCGCAGAACCCGGTAGCCTCCGAGTTGATGGGTTTCGATCTCGTCGAGGGTGATCTCGAACTCCCACCGCTCGGCGTACAGCGCCGCCAACTCCAGACCGGGTGCTTCCTCGTGGTCTGTCAGGGTGGTGATGAGTCGTATTGTTTCTGAGCCGGGACGGTTCGATACCTGGTATTCGATGACACGGACCGGGATTCTGGCGCCGTCGGGGATAGTGCGTTTCTTCCCGGCGTTCAGCGCTGCTTTCAGGTTTTTGGGGAGCAGTTCGGAGAGGTAGGAACCGTCCGGTAGTTCTGTCAGTACGGGCAGCGCCAGGGGTGCGGATACCCGCCATAGGAGATGGGCGCTGGTGGCGCACGCCTGTTTCCACAGGTCGTAGCTGAAGAATCCACGATCAGCCGTGATCAGCATGTCGGGTTCGACCTGGTCGAGGAGACGCTCGGTGAGTTCGCGTTCGTAGACCCGCCAGGAATCCAGGACCGCACCGACCATGGCGTGGGTGCCGCATTCGACGAGTCCCACGACACGGATCTGCGGATAGGCGCTCTCGCCGTCTTTGTGGCCCCTTTTGCCGAACCGGTCGACGTTGTCCGGTGTGTCTGGGGTGTCGAGTACGACTCCGTCGATGGCCATCACCCGAAGTCCGTTGTACCACGCTCCGGTCGAACCCGGTGCGGCGAGAGGAACAGCCGCGCGGAGAAACAATTCCCGCAGTGGCTCGGGACCCAGCCGTGTCCGTGCCTGCGTGAGCGCACTCGACGATGGGACGGTCCATTCCTGTCGCCACGTACGGGCGAACCGGAGACCGTTCACCATCTTACGCATCACTTCTTCGTAGGAATCACCGAAGAACAGCGTCAACGCGAGAACGTAATACACGACCACCCGAGCGGGCAGTAACCGCACACGTCGTTCGTTCTTTCGTGTCGTAATCAGTACCTCGTCCACAAGATCACGATGAAAGACACGAGTGAGAACGCCGATACCAATCCGATCCGTCAGCCGATCGCCCACACGACGAGAAACTTCTCCCATGCCGCGAATCTAAGCACCACGACACCACGACCGGCCCGAGACTCGCCGCCACCGACCACACCCAACCCCCAGCCGAGCTCGGCGCACGACTGAAACCAGGGACGCTAACTTACCGGCATTGCTGTCGACAGATGGCGAACCACCTGCGTTACTGCGGTACCTCGAGACTTACCTCGGCCGTGTGGGACACCCGGACACGACGCCGGGCCTGCGCCGGGATGTTGACCGTTCCCAGCGCCGAGTGCACGGCCGACTCGGCAAGCGACGCGAGTTCCCGACGCGTCCGCAAACCGGGGGCGATCTCCGGGCAGATGTAGACCTCCAGCACCAGACCCCGAAGCGAAGCGACCCGACGCAGCGAAGCGATCAAAGACTCCGGCCCGATGAACGCGGGCTGGCTCGTTTCCCGGCCGTCGGCGAGGCGGTAGCGCAGGGCGATGGGACGCACCGGAACACCACCGTCGATGGCCGCCTGGAAGGTAGCGGTGGTGAAATGACCGGAGGCCAGGCCACACCACGTGGTGCCTTCGGGTGTGACGCTGACCAGCGACCCCGCGCGCAACGAATCCGCGAGTTCGGCCATGGTGCCCGGCAAGGTCGAAAGGTGTTCCCGGTCCAGGAAAATACTGCCGCCCCGGGAAACGAGCGTGCCGAGGATCGGCCAGCTCGCGATTTCCTTCTTCGCCAGCGCGCGCATCGGGCGGACGGCGTTGACGGCGATGATGTCCAGCCACGAGATGTGGTTGTTGACCACCAGCGCACCTCGGCCGGAGGCCTGGAAGTCCCGGGAGCCGTGCACGACCAGTTTGACGCCGAAAGCTCGCAGGACCGCGACGAAGATCGAACGCAGGAAGTGCTCCTTCGCCTTGCCACGCAAGGCAAAAAGCGCCGGCGCGAGGACCAGCGCGAGCAGGACGACCAGCCCCGCCAAAGTGATGCGCAGGGTCCGCCGGGGCGCGGAAACCGTCGGCGCGCCGGTGGTCAGGCAGCCGTCGCCGCAGGGTGAGGCCGGCATCCAGGCGTGGCTCACGACTGCGCTCACGACTGAACCCCGAGGAAGAACTTCAGGTATCGCTCGTCGATCTTCTGCAGGTCCAGCAACACGAAGAAGTCCGCGACACCGAAGTCCGGGTCGTGCGCGGGCGGGCCGCAGACCTGGGCGCCGAGCCGCACGTAGCCCTTGATGAGCGGCGGCAGCGTCGAGCGCGAAGGGCGTTCGACACCGTCAGTCACCCAGGGGTGCAGTGGCGTGACGCGTTCGGAATCGGGCGCGTAGTGCTTGGCGCGCAACACATCCCAGACGCCCGCGGCGAAGCTGCCGCCGTCGGCGAGCGGCACGGAGGCGCACCCGGCGAGGTACCGGTGACCGGAAAGCAGCATGTACCGCGCGATCCCGGCCCACACCAGGCTGACGACGGCGCCGCTGCGGTGGTCGGGGTGCACGCACGAGCGGCCGGTCTCGACGAGCGAGCCGCGCAAGCCCGCGATGGCGCTCAGATCGAACTCGCTGTCCGAATACAACCGTCCCGAATGCACGGCCCGGCCGGGCGGCAGCATCCGGTAGGTGCCGACGATTTCACCGCTGTTGTCGTCGCGGACCACGAGATGATCACAGAACTGGTCGAAGTAGTCGACGTCCAGGCCCGGCTGGTCCGAATTCAGGGTCGCGCCCATTTCCTCGGCGAAAACCTGGTATCGAAGCCGTTGTGCGGCAAGGACTTCTGCGTTGTCGTTGGCTACGAGCAGGGAGTACCGGGGCGCGCCCGAGGGGAGCGCGACACCGGCCTGATCGGTGCTGACGAGGACCTGTGACGACGTCATGCCATAGGTGTACTCGCCGAAAAGAAACCGAGGAGAGTGCGATCCGATGACCGATTAGTGCACGTTCAGTTAATTGCGGGTTCTCAGGGTCTTCTCAGGTTCACCTGGCCGCGAAACCACCATGGCCACCTTGGTTGCGCCCGAATCAAATCTGGACGCGACCAAGGTGGCCATGGTGGCACTACAGCGGAGCTCAGCCCTTGCGCTTGGCGACGGCTTCGGTCAGCTGCGGGGCGACGTTGAACAGGTCGCCGACGACACCGAAGTCGGCGATCTCGAAGATCGGCGCCTCCGCGTCCTTGTTGATGGCGATGATCGTCTTCGACGTCTGCATGCCGGCGCGGTGCTGGATCGCACCGGAGATGCCGAGCGCGATGTACAGCTGCGGCGAGACCGTCTTACCGGTCTGGCCGACCTGGAACTGCGCCGGGTAGTAACCGGAGTCGACAGCCGCGCGCGACGCGCCGACAGCGGCACCGAGCGAGTCGGCCAGCTTCTCGATGACGTCGAACTTCTCCGCCGAACCGACACCACGGCCACCGGAGACGACGATCGACGCCTCGGTGAGCTCGGGGCGGTCGCCACCGACGATCGGCTCGACGCCGGTGATCTTCGCGGACTTCGCCGGGTCGATCGCGGGCAGTTCGATGGCCTCTTCGGCAGCGGCGCCCTCGGAAGCCTCCGCCTCGACGCCACCGGGACGCACCGAGATGATCGGCGTTCCCTTGGCGGACTTCGCCTTGACCGAGAACGCGCCACCGAAGACGGACTGCTCGACCGTGCCGTCGGAGTTCACGCCGACGACGTCGATCAGCAGGCCGGAGTCGAGCCTGGCGGCGAGCCGGCCGGACACCTCCTTGCCCTCGGCGGTCGCGGCGACCAGTACCGCGGCCGGGGACGCCGACGCCACGAGGGCGGCGAGCGCGTCGACCTTCGGGGTCACGAGGTACGCGGCGGCGTCATCGGACTCCGCGACGTAGACCTTCGCGGCGCCGTAAGCCGCCAGCGACTCCTTAAGCTTGCCCGCGGTGCCGGGCGTGCCGACGACGACCGCGGACGGCTCGCCGAGCGCACGGGCGGCCGTGAGCAGTTCCAGGGTGACCTTCTTGACCGCACCGTCGACGTGGTCGACGAGAACGAGTACTTCAGACATTCGCGTCTCCTACTCTCAGATGAGCTTCTGGCCAACGAGGTACTCGGCGACCTTGTCGCCACCGTCTCCCTCGTCTTCGACCCGCTGGCCCGCGGTGCGCGGGGGCTTCGGGGCGGCTTCGACGACGGTCGACCAGGCGTTGCCGAGGCCGACTTCACCGGCGTCGATTCCGAGGTCGGCGACCGAAAACGTCTCGACCGGCTTCTTCTTCGCGGCCATGATGCCCTTGAAGGACGGGTAGCGCGGCTCGTTGATCTTCTCGGTGACGCTGATGAGCGCCGGGAGGCTCGCTTCGAGATGCGTGAGGCCCTCGTCGGCGGTCTCGCGGTCGACCTTCACGGTCGTGCCCTCGACGGTCACCTGACGGGCGTGGGTCAGCTGCGGGAAGCCCAGCAGCTCCGCCACGATCGCGGGAACGGCGCCACCGCGGCCGTCGGAAGCCTCGTTACCGGCGATGACCAGGTCGACGCCCTCGACCTTGCCGATCGCGGCGGCGATGACCTTGGCCGTGGCCAGCAGGTCGGAGCCGTGCAGCGCGTCGTCGGTGACGTGGATGGCCTTGTCGGCCCCCATCGACAGCGCCTTGCGGATCGCGTCGGTCGCCCGCGACGGGCCGACCGCGAGCACGGTCACTTCGCCTTCGCCGGCTTCCTTGATCTTGAGCGCCTCTTCCACGGCGCGCTCGTTGATCTCGTCGAGCACCGCGTCAGCGGACTCACGGTCCAGTGTGTGGTCGGATCCGGAGAGCTTGCGCTCCGAATAGGTGTCGGGCACCTGCTTGACCAGGACAACAATATTCGTCATGGGTCTTCTTCGACCTCCCGCTGTTGGCGCGTCCGTCCGCGGCCGGACAGGGCTCTACTCGTCGGTAGATTAGGGCCAAATCCCAGCCTAGGCGCGCTGAGGTGACGCCATTCACCTGGATGAGGCTTTTACCGGGACGATGGTCCCGAAAGTTTTCGCCTGGGCCGATCCGAGGCCGAACGGCCCTGAACTGGGCTTAGGCCGGTCGGGCTAACGCCGGTCTGTTCCGGCACGTCGTTAGGGGTTAACGTCAGCGACCATGCCGGACCGTGTCGCCGTCGTTACAGACTCAACAGCGGGCCTCCCGCCCGAACTCGCCGCCCGCTGGGGTATCCGGGTAATCCAGATCCAGCTGCAGGTGCGCGGGCAGATCGATGACGAAAACAGATACGACCGCGCCGAACTGATCGAGTCGCTCAAGTCCGGTGCGGCGGTGTCCACCACGCCCCCTGAGGTCGGCGCGTTCTTCTGGACCTACCAGGACGCCGTCTCCGCGGGGGCGACCGCGATCGTCAGCCTGCACCTGTCCGGCAAGATGTCGGCCACCGTCGACGCCGCGCGCGAAGCCTCCCAGCAGATCCAGATCCCGGTCTACGTCATGGACACCGGGACGGCCAACATGAGCGTGGGTTTCGCCGCGATCTCCGCCGCCAGGGCCGCCGCCGCGGGTGCCCCGGCGGCCAGGGTGGTCACCGCCGCCGAATACCGGTACGCCACCAGCCGCGAGCTGATCTACGTCGACACCCTCGAGTACCTGCGGCGCGGCGGCCGGATCGGCGGCGCACAGGCGTTGCTGGGCACCGCGTTCTCGATCAAGCCCCTGCTGACCTTGGCCAACGGCGAAGTGAGCCCGCTGGCCAAGGTCGCCGGGACCAGACGCGCGGTGGCCAAGATGGTCGACCTCGCCGTCAAACAGGCCCGCGGGCGGATGGTGGACCTCGCCGTCTCGCAGTTCGGCGAAGACGAGCACGTCGTCTGGATCGCGAACCAGCTGCGCAAACGCTTGCCGCAGGCCTCCGAGCCGTTGCTCGTCGAAGCGAGCATGGTCCTCGGCGCGCATCTCGGCCCCGGCAGTCTCGGGATCACGGTGTCGCCGGTCGCCTGAGCGGGCCGGGATAGGGTCGCGCGATGACCACGCCTGCCCGCGCCGAAGCGCTGCACCTGACCGGAGAACGGACCGTGCCGGGCATCGCCGAAGAGAACTATTGGTTATCAGCGATCTAACCGGTGTGCGACCTGCGGTTTTACCTGTTCACGAGCGACCGGTATGCGCGTAGTTCTCGTGGCACGATCAAGGTTTCATAACTCTCACGGCGTGACGTCGCATCGGCGCTGGTCGGGGCCCTCTATTGCCCAGGAACCCCCACTGCGGGCTAGCCCGATCGGGTGACGTACGTTCCGCGTCCCTTGGTGACTGTGATGAGCCCAGCACTGCGCAGGGACAAGATCGCGGTACGCATGGTCGCCCGCGCAACGCCATAGATCTCGGCCAGCTCGAACTCGTTCGGAAGCTTGGAACCCGCAGGCAGATCGCCGGATTCGATGTCCGCGCGCAGGTCATCCGCAACCTGTTTCCACACCAGGTCCGGCCCGCTTCTGTCGATCCGCGCGGATCGGTCACCCCAGCTCACTTGATCGACGCTATGCCGACTTAGACAGCCCCCTACTCCCGCCGATGTCCACAGACGTCTGTGGATGTCCTATCGTGAACTGGGCATATTCGGTTCCGCGCGGCGCAGGAGGTTTGGGATGACCACTCCGAAGGACCTAGCTCGGGTGAGGGCGCCGGAGTCGGCGCGCAAGGGCCGCGCAGAGCCCAAGGACGTACGCACGTGGACGGCGGTCGAGGTCGAGGTCAGGACGTGTTTTCACTGCAAGGTGACCTACATCAACACCGGGTACGCGTGGCGCTGCGAGCACTGGCACGAGGGGCTTTAGAGCGCGAACTGGATGACCGTCAGCTTCGTGTGCCCGGCCTGAGTGGACGTGTCGGTTCCGCCGGTGACGTTCGAGGTCAGCTTGAACACTGTCGTCCCTGGAGACGCGATCACTCCCGACCAGTGCTGACTGACGCACGCGCGCAGGACGTTGCAGATGGCCTGATCGGCTTCCGCTGCGCCCCCGACCTTCAGCCTGCCCACGAAGGTGTCGCCGATCGTGGTCTGTGCAACGTCGAACGAGCCAATCGCGAACCACGCGGTATTGGGGATCGTCGTCACGATATTCATCGACG
>NZ_DASYMU010000236.1:0-35292 GCF_036008905.1 Amycolatopsis sp.
GTGCAGGGCATACGCTCCGTCGAGACCTACCGTCGTTTGTGACATCTGCATCACACCCGCGGGCTGGAAGCCGTTGTCCGGCACGGTGTTCCACTCATAACCGAGGGTCCCAGGCTGGAAAGTGTACTTGGCTCCGGCCGCCAGGTTCGCGACCGCGGTGTTTCGCCACAGTCGCGTCTTACCAAAGGCCGAGGGCACCTCTAGCGAGTCATTGCGATGTCCGTTGACGGTGAAGATGTTGCCCAGCAAGGAATTTTCCGGCCTGCCACCGTCCTGCGGCGGACTGTACCTGGGGTCACGCCAGGTGCCGGTCCAGGTGTTCGTCCCGTCGTTCTGGGTGCCCTTGGTCTCCTTGTAGCAGACGACCGTGCGCCAGTCCGTGGACGTGCCGCTGGCGGTGCTCGGTTCCCATTTGGTCTTCCAGAAGATTTCGTTGCCGGTCATGAACGCCATGTGTACCCCGGCGTCGCGGGCGGCTTCGACGTTGTTGCGTTGTTCCGAAGACCAGTACTCGTCGTGTCCGACGGCCAGGAACACCTTGTGGTTCTTGATCAGATTTCCGCGCCGGGCCGAGTCGGCGTCAGTGGTGTAACTCATGTCATACCCATTGCGCTCCATGAATTTGAGCATCGGGTACTCGGCGTTGAAGACGAAGTCTTCGGGACCGTCCCCGCCGGTGAACGGCCGGTTGTAGCTGACCTTGTACGCCTGGCCTCCTTGGCCGGGGCCGTCACCGAAATAGAGACTGTTGCCGCCATAGCGGTTGTAGGCCGCCCAGGTGGAGTCGGAAGTCTGGAACAGGATCTTCGAGTTGCTGGCGTCGTCGCGCACGATGAAGACGATCTCGTGCTCGATCCACTTCTCGGAAGCGTTGGGATCGTTGGGGTCGTTGCCGGCGGCGAGGTCGTCGTCGTGCAGTTTTGCGTAGTACACGCCGGAAACCGCTGTCGGGGGTACCGTCCAACTGACGGATACTGCCCAGTTTCCGCAGTCGATCAGTGCCGTCGCGGCGTCGCGGAGGCACTCGGGCTGGTTCTGGGGCTGGGTGCGGTACACGGTGCCCATGTAGCGGGCGCCTTTATTCTGGTAGTAACCGAGCCGGTAGATGTCAATGTGATACTTCTTGGCCGCGGTGCGGATCTTGAAGTCGACCTGCGAGCCTGGCGTAGTGCTGATGTCGGTCGTGAAACCGACGATGGCTTCGTCTTTCGACTGCACCTTCCAGTCGTCTGAACCCGGCTGGAGGTTCTCGCACGCAACCTTGTTCACCACCGGTGCGTCACAGGGCGCCGCTAAGGCGGCGGGCGGGTTGAAGCCGCCGATCACGACAAAGGAAGCGGCCACCATCGCTATGACCACGAAGAGCCGTGACAGGCGGTTCACGAAGAGCAGCGATACCCGCACCGGCTGGACCGACATAATACTCCACCTTTGTCCGCGACCCTGGGTGATGAACCGGCCACTGCTACAAGCGGCGGCACCCGTTGCTCCGAACGTCGATTCGAGGGCGCCGGACGTTACCCATTAAGGTCACAGGTAGGTTTCGGTCTATTGCAAAGGAAAGAAACCATCCTTCGCTAGTGCTATTTGGGTGAATCTGTACTTGTTAGCCAAAAATAGACTCGGCGCCGAGTGGGAAATTCGGTGCCAAATCTGTGTTTTTTCTGTGCTTTTGGTAACAGTGCTTATCGCGAAATGACCGTTGAGTGCTTAATGTGTCGCGGCGTGTAACGCGTCGACGACCTCGTCCTGTTCCTGCTCGGTCAGCCCCACGAAATGCGGCAGCAGTAGGTGGTTTTCCGCAGCCTTCGCCGACTCGGGCAATTCCGGGGCGTTCGTATCGAAATATGCGGGCTGGAGATGACAAGCGGTGATACGGCGGGTGGCCACCCCGCGTTCCGCCATCGCCGTCATGACCTCCAGCTGGGTGTGGCGGGTCAGTCGGATCGAGTAGGACTGGTAGACGTGGCCGTAGCCCGCTGGTTCATACGGTGTAGTAACGGCGTCGTTGCCGGCCAGCAGTTCGTTGTACCGTGCGGCCAGTGCCCGGCGGGTGGAGACGACGTGGTCGAGTTTGCCTAGCTGCACGATGCCGACCGCGGCTTGGATGTCGGTCATCTTGTAGTTGAAGCCGATTTCGTCGTAGCTCTCCTGGATCACTGCCGTGGTGGTGTGCCTGGTCAAGGTGGACACTGATGCCGCGTTCGCACGCAGTGCCTTCATTCTCTTGGCAAGTACCTCGTCGTTCGTGGTGATCACACCACCCTCACCGGTGGTGAGGATCTTGCGCGCGTCGAAGCTGAAGCACGTCACGTCGCTGATCGCGCCGAGCGGGACGCCGTCGAGTGTCGCTCCGAACGCAGGAGCCGCGTCTTCGACGAGATGCAGTCCGTGTGCTGCCGCGATCTTGCGGAGCGCGGTGAGATCTGCGGGCAGGCCGATCTGGCTGGCCGGCATGATCGCCCTGGTGCGTGAGGTGATCAGCGTTTCGACGTGTGCAGGGTCGATGTTGTAGGTGAGCGGATCGATGTCCGCGAAGACAGGGGTGGCACCGGTATACCTGATGGAGTTCGGTGTCGCGATGAAGGTGAACGACGGGCAGATGACTTCGTCACCGGGGCCGATGTCGAGTGCCGCCAACGCCAGGTGCAGCGCGGTGGTGCAGCTGTTGACCGAGACCCCGTAGCCTGCGCCCACCTTGGCGGCGACGAGTTCTTCGAACTTGGCGGCGCGAGGACCGACCGACAGCCAACCGGACTTGACGGCCTCGGCGGCGGCGTCGGCTTCTTCTTGGCCGACGTACAGACGGGTGATGGGAATCAAGACTGCGCTCCTGCCAGTTCGGCCTGGGTCCACGCGACTAGCTCGGTGAGCCCCTGCTTCAGCGAAACTTCAGCCTCGAAGCCGAAGGCGTCCTTCGCCCGCGATGTGGCCGCGAGCCGCCGCGGGACGGCGTTGACCTTTCGCTCCGGGCCATGCTCCGGGTGCAGATCCGAACCCATGACATCGAGGAGCGCGTCGGCCAAACCCAGCAGGCTGGTCTCCTCGCCTGAGGCGATGTTGAAGACATCGTCGCTCACGTCACTCTTGGCGGCGAGGATGTTCGCCCGTGCGATGTCCACGCTATAGATGAAGTCCATCGTCTGCTTGCCGTCGCCGAGGATCAGCGGCGGCTGCCCTGCGGCTATGCGTTCCATCCAGCGCACCAGTACCTCGGTGTACACGCCGTAAACGTCCATTCGCGGGCCGTAGACATTGAAGTACCGCAGCGCGACGTAGTCGAGGCCGTACATCTCGTTAAAACTGCGGAGCAGGCCCTCATTGAAGACCTTCGCGGCGCCGTAAAGGGTGCGGTTCGCGTATGGATGATGCTTTTCCGTGGTCGGAAACTCTTCGGCCAGGCCGTAGACCGAGGCGGATGACGCCGCAACGACCTTCTTGACCTTTGCGTTCACTGCGGCTTCGAGCACGTTGAAGGTGCCGGTGGACAGGACGTCCAGTGCCAGCCGCGGCTCTTCCGCGCACTGGGTGATCCGGATCGCAGCCTGGTGGAACAGGAGGTCGATCCCGTCCATCGCGGCCGCGACGGTTTCGACATCCCGGATGTCGCCCTCGATCAGGCGGATCTTGCCCGCATTCAATGGTCCGGCCAGGTTCTCGACCCGGCCTCGCACGAGATTGTCTAGAACGACAATCTCGCCGACTTCCTCGTCGAGGAGCTGGTCGGCGATCGTGGAACCGATCAGGCCGGCCCCGCCGGTGATGAGTACGCGTGCGTCGCGGAGGTTCACGCTTTTTCTCCCTGGGTGAAAGCGGGGTTCTTCAGGTACTCGGCCAAACTCGGGTTTGCGCTGTCCTTTGCCGACAGAACCGGGTTTTGGATCGGCCACTCGACACCGACGTCCGGATCGTTCCAGGCGAGCAGGCCTTCGGTGCCTGCGGTATGGAAGCCAGTGGTCTTGTACTGGACTTCGGCGACGTCGGAAAGTACAGCGAACCCGTGCGCGAATTCCGGTCCCATCAGCAGCTGCGTCCGGTTTTCAGCGGTCAGTTCGATGCCAAACCACTTGCCGAATGTCGGCGATCCGACGCGTATGTCTACGACGACGTCGTAGACCGAGCCGACCGTACAGCGAATCAATCGGTGCTGCGGTGCGTCCGAGTTCTGGAAGTGGAATCCCCGCAGCACGCCCTTGCTGGAGCGGGAATGGTTGTCCTGAACGAAGTTCAGCGAGAGGCCGTGCTTTTCCCAGCGCCTCGCGTTGTAACTCTCGAAGAAGAACCCACGCTCGTCGGAGAACCATTCGGGCTGGATCACCAGTATCCCGTCAAGCTCCGTCGGCTTCACCGTCATGTCCATGCCGACATCCTTGCTGGTTTCGCTGGTCTCGAGAACGGCGGTCACGCCACCGCCTCCTGTGCTTGCACTGCTACGAAAGATCCACCGTTGGCGAGGCTTTCCGATGCGGCTTCGAGCGTGGCGAGCACGCGAAGTCCGGATCGGCCGTCGGTGAGTGGGGCCCGCTTTTCCGAGATCGATGCCGAGAACTCTGCCATGACAGCGCGCAGAGCCTCCCGTTCGGGCAAAGCCGGTGCGACGGTGTCGCCGGTGCGATAGGAGACGATGGCCTGCTTACGCGCTTCGGCTCCAAGATCGACCGCGTCGGTCCGCTCGACCCCGCGGTCGTGGACTGACAGTCGCTGGACGATATTGAGATCATCCCAGACCACGGTCTTGCTGGAACCGCCGATCACCATCGTGCGGATTTTAGTGGGGGACAGCCAGTTCACGTGGACATGGGCCATCACGCCGTCGGAAAGTCGCAGAGTGAGGTGTGCCACGCAAGCCCGACCGGCACCGATCGGATCGGATCCATGCGCGGCGACCTCCACCACGCGCACGTCGTCGGGGAGGATCGCGTCGAAGATCGACAGGTCGTGCGGGGCGAGGTCCCAAAGGACGTCGACGTCCGGCTGGACCAGGCCGAGGTTGATTCGCACCGAGTCGAGGTACTGGATGCTGCCGAGCTCACCGCTGCGGACCAGTTCGCGCAGGTGCTGTACCGCCGGGGTGTAGCAGAAGGTGTGGTCGAGCATCAGGGTCAGGCCCCGGCTTTCGGCGGCCTCGACCAGCTTCCGGCCATCGGAAAATGTGGCGGCCAGTGGCTTTTCCACCAGCACGTGCTTGCCGGCTTCGAGTGCGGCCATCGCCACGGGCAGGTGGGTCGCGGCCGGGGTGGCGATGGCCACAGCTTGCACCGCCGGGTCGGCGAGCACTTCGTCGAGCGAGCTGGACACTCGCACGGTCGAATAGCCACCGAGAACGTGATGCGCGCGTTCCGCGTCCAGATCGCAAAGATATTCAAGGCGCAGTCCTGGAGTCGCCTGCGCATTGCGAACCAGGTTTGGTCCCCAATAGCCGGCACCAATGACCGCGAGGCCGATGGGTTCCACGTCACTCCCCGTTTCCGCGGGCACGAACGGCCGCGACGTCCGTTGATTCGCTGTTCCCGGCGCGGCTGTTACACGAGACCTGGCCGTTACCGGGGTATTTCACCCGTGAACGGCCCGACCTCTGTGGCAAATTCGGACCGCGGTGGGCGGCGACGATGACGGGGAGAGCCTCGGCGTCCTAAAGTTCCGGTGTCTTACCCGTGGCTTGCAAGCGACCGGATGGCGTCGGTCTCGGCGGCGTGAATCTCTCGCAGCCGTGAGCTGAGGTCGGTGTACAACACACTGACCTCAGCGTCGGTGAAAGGCACTTCCGAGTCGTAGTGCGCGCGCAGGCGCCAAAGCTCCTTGCCCGCCTCCGCCGCGCCTTCCTGGGCGTCGTCTCCGCCCCACACGCCCTTCGACACCGTTGCCGTGAGCCCGCGGATCCACCCGAACTCCGGGGTGTCCGCGCTCAGCGCGACTTCGGCGAGCTCGTCCCATTTTCCCGCGATGGCGCGCCAATTCGTGGCCTGCTCACCGAGGTCCGGTTTCTCCAGCAACGCCGCGGCCTCGTCGAGGCCGTCCGCGAAGAGGCCACGCAGATGCCCGCCGGTCATCCCAGCCGGGGTCGCGTTCTCCCACACCGAAAGCAGCGCGCCGATCAGGCCGCGGCGCTCGGCGAACACCGTCGGCCAGCCCTTGGGATTGCGGTCGTCGGTGAGCCGTTTCGCCCAGCGGCTCCAAGCGGGCAGCGAAAACGACTCCGAGGGCTCGGAGAGTCGCCGCGCGCAGTCGGCCAGGCCTTCGCGCACGGCGTTCTCGAGATCCTTGACTTCGCCGGGCTTGATCGACACCAGCAGGTTCTTGTACGACCCGACCCGGGCGCGTGCCGCGTCGAAGGCCAACCTGTCGACGGTCAGCGGCGCCAGGTTGCGATCGTCGACGAAGATCTTGCCGTCTTCTTCGGCATAGGCGACGACGAAATGCCCGCCACCGCCCTCGAGCTTCTTCGGCAGGTGCCAGTATCCGAGCGGCTGGCGATCCGGCTGCACGATCACCGGGTTCCCGTCGGCGAGCTCGGCCGTCAGCCGTTTCGCCGCACCGCGTTTACCGCCGTTGGTGTGCACATCGGCTTTCAGGCCCAGCCTGTCCACAGTGGACTTGAGCCACGCCTGCGGATACTGCCACCGCGACCGGAAGCCGAGCCCCAGTGCCGAGGAGGCCTCCTGCGCGAACTCGAAGAGGATGTACCCCGCCCCGATGCCACCCGAGACCACGAACACCAGCGCTTCGCTCAGCGGCTCGTCGCCGGGTCCGTGGATTTCGTGGTGCGCAAGGACATTCGTGATGGCGGCGACGTCCGGCTGCTGTCCCCCGCGGAGCTGGTACGCGCTGTCCATGCCGCCATCCTGTCACATCAGAACGCCTCGGCTGCCGGGATGACGTCTTTGCCGATGCGCTCGATCACCTTGGTGTCCGGCACTCCGGGCACGTAGCCGATCGCCGCGTCGACGCCGAGTCCCGAAAGCCGGCGTAGCTCGTCGAGCAGTTCGCCGGTCTTCTCGCCGTCCGTGCCGATGTCGATGCCGTGGTACACCGTCTTCGTGATCTCGCTGTAGTCCCGGCCTTCGGTCTCGCAGTGCTGCTTGAGCACGTCGAGCTTGTGCGCCAATTCGGGGCTGTTGAACAGGTTGCACGCCTGGCCGTACTTCGCCACGAACCGCAGGGTCTTCTTCTCGCCACCGCCGCCGATCATGATCGGCGGGTGCGGCCGGGACAGCGCCTGCGGAACGTTGAGCAGCCGCTCGGCCCGCACGTGCTTTCCGGTGAAGGGACCGTCGTCTTCGGACCACATCTTCAGCACGTACTGCAGCGCGTCTTCGAGCAGTTCGAACCGCTCGGCCGTGCTGGGGAACGGGAAGCCGAGCCCGCGGGACTCCTCCTCGTTCCAGCCGGCCCCGACACCGAGGATCGCGCGGCCGCCCGAAAGCACGTCGAGCGTGGTGATCGCCTTGGCCAGCAGGCCGGGGTGCCGGTAAAGGACGCCGGTGATCACCGTCAGCAGCTTGGCGCGTTCGGTGTGCGCGGCGAGGTAGCCGAGCGTCGTGTACGCCTCGAGCATGTCGTGTTCGACCGGGCCGACTGCGCTGATCTGGAAGAAGTGGTCCATCACCGCGATGTACTCGAAACCGGCTTCGTCCGAAGCGTGCGCGACTTCGGCCAATTCCGCGCCAAGTTTCGCGGGTCCGTTGGGCCAGGTGAAAGAGGGAATCTGGATACCGAGTTTCATATTTTCGACGCTATACCCGGAGTTACTCCATCTGCCCAGTCTAAAAGTTCCGTACGAGGAAAATCTTGCCATGTAACGGATCGGTGACGTAGACGTCGTTGGCCCGCTGATCGGCGGCCACCGCGCCGGGGTTGATGCCGAGCGGGAGTTCGCCCGAAATCGTGCCGGTCTCCCCGTCGATCTTCACCAGCCCGTTCGGCCCGCCGTTGGTGTAGGCGACGTTCGTCGCCTCGCGGACCGCGACCGACGAAGCCTCGCTGCGCAGCAGGATCGTCTTGCGTTCGACCTTCGCCGGTCCGTCGAGAAGGGACATGTGGTGGATACCGGAGTTGGCGACGTAAACCGTGCCGGTGGCGAGCTGGACCGCGATGCCCGCGGGGTTGCGGCCCACGCCCGTGCTCCCGGTGAACTTCATCGCGGCGGTGTCGAAGAACTCCACGGTGTTCGTTTCCACACTGCTGAAGTACGCCAGCTTCCGGCCCGAGTCGACGGTGACGCCCGACAAATTCCGGGCGTTGCTCTGGACCAGCGCGATCAAGGTGGAGCTGATCCCGTCGAGCACGGCGACCTCGCCGGTGGACCGGCTGCCGACGTAGATGCGGTTCACGGCCGGGTCGACGTCGAGCACTGACGCGCCTGGCCCGGCGCTGATCACGTTGATCACCAGGTTGCTGGACCCGTCGACGACGGCCACCGTGCCGCCGTCGGGATTGGCCACGTAGATCCGGTTGGTCACCTCGTCGACGGCGATGTCGCTGGGGACCCCGCCCACCACGACGAGCGCGGTGATCTCACCGCTGCGGGAGTCGATCACCGACACGGTGCCCGTGGCGCCGTCGGCCACGTAGGCGGTGGCGGTGACGGAATTCACCGCCACCGAGGTCGGCTCACCGCCGACGTCGATGGTCACGACCTGCGGCGCCGCGACGGCGGGCGAGGCGGCCAGACCGGCTCCGAGCACGGCGGCCGCCAGCGGGATCAGGGCACGAACGGCCCACTTCGGGCGGGTCTGTCCAGGCACGCGCATGGGGCCTCGTCAAGGGTTGGTTATTCGCTCCTACCGGTCGTCTACCGTTCGACCCTAACCGTCCCAACGCGACCCGGCAGGAACTCCGCGTCCCCCGATCGCGTTGTTTCCAGTGGGTAACCGCAGGTAGCGCCGGTACCAACAGAAGAGGGGCGGGACAAGTGCACAGGCATCGCAACGGGCTGAAGACGGTGCTGCTTCTCGGCCTGCTCAGCGCGGCAATCGTCGCCATCAGTTCGATCTTCGGGCGCGGTGCGCTGGTCGTCGGGCTGGTGGTCGCGCTCGGTGTCAACGCGTATGCCTACTTCAACTCCGACAAGCTCGCGCTGCGGGCGATGCACGCGCGTCCGGTGTCGGTGGCCGAGCAGCCCGCGATGTACCGGATCGTGCGAGAACTGGCGACGACGGCCCGTCAGCCCATGCCGCGGCTCTACGTCAGCCCGACCCAGGCCCCGAACGCCTTCGCCACCGGGCGCAGCCCTCGTCACGCCGCGGTGTGCTGCACCGTCGGGATCCTCGGCATCCTGGACGAGCGTGAGCTGCGCGCGGTGCTCGGCCACGAGCTGTCCCATGTGTACAACCGGGACATTTTGATTTCGTGTGTGGCGGGGGCGCTGGCCAGCGCGATCGGCGTGGTCGCGATGATCGCGGGCCTGTTCGGCGGCAACAACCGCGAGGGCGGGAACCCCCTGGTCGCGTTGCTGGTGGTGCTCATCGGCCCGATCGCGGCCGGTGTGGTGAAGTTGGCTGTCAGCCGATCGCGTGAATATCAGGCCGACGCCTCCGGGGCGGAACTCACCGGGGACCCGCTCGGCCTCGCGTCGGCGTTGCGCAAGCTCGACGCGGGTACTCGTGCGGCGCCGCTCGCGCCGGAGCCGCAGCTGGTTTCGCAGGCGCACCTGATGATCGCCAACCCGTTCCGGCCGGGCGAGAACCTGTCGAAGATGTTCGCCACGCACCCGCCGATGGCCGATCGCATCCGCCGCCTCGAAGAAATGGCGCGCCGCTAAGTCCCCAGAACTCCAGAAGATGTCGACATATTCGGGAGTTTACATACACACCGTATGTATGTAACTTTGGAAGGGACTGGAGGAGGGCGTGATGGGCATGGCTTTGGGACAGGAGAAACGGGTCCGGCTACCGCAGGGGGAGGTGCGCTACTTCGAGCGCGGCACGGGCGAACCGGTGGTGTTCGTGCACGGGCTCTTGGTCAACGCCGAGCTGTGGCGATCGGTCGTCCCGGACGTCGCCGACGCGGGCTTTCGTTGTCTCGCCCCGGATTGGCCGCTCGGCTCGCACTCGACGCCGATGGCCCCGGACGCCGACCTCACCCCGCCAGGGCAGGCGAAACTGATCGCCGACTTCCTCGAAAAGCTGGACCTGCGTGACGTCACGCTCGTCGCGAACGACACCGGCGGCGCGCTGACGCAGATCGTGATGGCGTCGCGTCCCGAGCGCGTCGCGCGGGTCGTGCTCACGCCGTCCGACTGCTTCGAGTGCTTCTTCCCGCCGATGTTCGCCTACCTGCCCACGCTGGCGCGGATACCGGGCGCGATGCGGCTGCTGGCCGCCGCGATGCGGCCGCGGATCACGCACCGGCTGCCGATCACCTTCGGCCTGCTGAGCAAACGCCCGATCGCTCCCGAAGTCGTGGCGTCCT
This sequence comes from Amycolatopsis sp., assembly GCF_036008905.1. Classification (GTDB taxonomy): domain Bacteria; phylum Actinomycetota; class Actinomycetes; order Mycobacteriales; family Pseudonocardiaceae; genus Amycolatopsis. Next base: position 10,411 of record NZ_DASYMU010000236.1, read on the forward strand.
ATCTGGACCCGGCGTGGCGGAGTGCTGAAATCCGCCGTGACCTGCGCAAGTTCCTCGTCGGCGTGCACAAGCGGCACACGCTGACAGCGGCGCGCGGGCTGCGTGACTTCGACAAGCCCGTCCTGCTGGCGTGGGCTCCCGAGGACAGGCTGTTCCGGATTTCGCTGGCCCACCGGCTCGCCGACGTGCTGCCCCGCGCGACGGTGGTCGAGATCCACGACTCGTACACGTTCGTCCCGGAAGACCAGCCTGCCGAGTTGGTGAAGCACATCATCGGGTTCGCGGGCGGCGTGGCAGATTAGGGGGCGATGCGACGCACCCAGGAAGACCGTTCGGCCACCACGAAGTCCAGATTGATGGCCGCGGCACGCGAACTGTTCTCCACGCGGGGTTACGCGGCCGTCCCCGCCGACGAGATCGTGCGCGCGGCCGGCGTCACCCGAGGTGCGCTCTACCACCACTACGGCGACAAACAGGGTCTTTTCCGCGCGGTGTTCGAGCAGGTCGAGCGTGAACTCACGCAAGAGGTCGAAGCCGCGATGGCGGGCGCGCCCGACACCGCGACAAGTCTGCTGCTGGCGCTCGGCGCGTTCCTGGACGCGTGCGGACGCCCGGAAGTCCGGCGGATCTCGCTGACCGACGCCCCCGCCGTGCTCGGCTGGGCGACCTGGCGCGAGCTCGACGCCCGCTACGGTCTTGGCCTCATCGTCCGGTCACTGAACCAGGCCGTCGACGAGGGAGTGCTGACGCCGCAACCGGTCGAGGTGCTCGCGCAGCTGGTGCTGAGCGCCGTCATCGAGGCCGCGCTGCTGATCGCGAACGCCGAAGACCCCGCGGCGGCGCGGGCGAACTGCGAGCAGGCGCTTGGGACTTGGCTGGCCGGGCTGCTGGCAGGCTAGGACGCCGGGCCCTTCCCGAAGTACGCCGTGCAGACGCCGTTGGTGTACTCGGTGGCGATCTCCAGCACGTTCTTGCCGTCGTCCACGGGCAGCAGCGAAGAGCTGTAGTTCGGGCAGTAGTTGTTGAAGACACCACTGATGTGTACCGGCGCGGGCAGCTCGTACCAGTCGCCGGAGCCGAAGTTGTCGTTCGCGAGCAGCACCTGCCCGTTCTGCGGCAGCGGGTCGCCGGTGGCGGTGGTGTAGATCTGCCCGACCATCAGGATCCGTGTCCCGTTGGCGCCGCCGGGAAACAACGCGATTGTCTGTGCGTGCTCGAAATGCGCGCCATTCGGCCCCTGCGCCCTGGTGCCGGGCTGGCTCGGGTCGCCCCAGTTCGCGCCGTCAGGGGAGATCTTGAAGTACGGGTCGCAGTAGCGCTCGGCGTAATTGCAGATCTCGTACGCGAGGTAGTAGCGGCCGTCGGGCAGTTTGCGGACGATCGGCATCCCGGGCCGCACCCGCGACGGCGACATCGCCAGCGTCGACTGCTTGGCGCCCCAGGTGATCCCGTCCGCCGACGCCACCCGGTTCATGACCTGGCTGTACTGCGGCGCTTCGCTCTCGTCGGCGTAATGCATCCAGAGCGTGCCGCCCGCGTCGACGTTGAACTCCGGCTCGTAGAGACCGTCGTGGTTGTGCGACCTGGCGGGCTCGGCGAGGAAACTCCAGCTGTGCCCGGCGTCCTTGCTGGCCCACACCCGGATCCCGACGCGGCGGCTGCTGCCCGCGTCCGTCCGGTAACTAGCCGCCCACAGCAACGTCCCCGCCCGCAACCGGCCGACGCGCTGCGGCAACTCGTACAGCGTGCCGCAGCACAGCCCGCCCGCGCCCTCGGGATCACGGATCACACTGATCTGGCGGAAACTCGCGCCCTCGTCCGTGCTTTCCAGCACCGGCGCGATCTTCCCGCTCCCGTCCGCCGACGTCACCGCCGCCAGGATCCGCCCCCGCGCTCCCGGCGTGTGCTCGAGCCGGATGAGCCGGGGATACGCGGCGAACCCGGGCATCAACCGCTGCCGCTCGGCACCCTGCGCGGATACCGGGACGAGCAGAGCCGCGGTCAGCGCCAGCGACAAGACGAGCACAAGCCTTTTGCCGAGACGACGCATACGGACCTTCCTCGTGGTGATCGGGCGATCACACCACGAGGCGAACGAGCCAACAGAGCAGTTGGGCGCGATTACAATCGATCGAGTGACTGAGTTGTCCGTCGGATGAACTCGCGACGCGGGTTCGTGCGCAGTACTTATGCAGGACGGCGCGGCTTCGATGCCGCCTCAGCGATAGTTCGTGAACTGAAGCGCGATCTCGAAGTCGTGCCCCCGCAGCAACGCGATGACGTCCTGCAGGTGGTCTTTCTTCTTCGCCGAAACCCGCAGCTGGTCGCCCTGGATCTGTGCCTGCACACCCTTGGGTCCCTCATCGCGGACGCACTTCGCGATCTGCTTGGCCTTCTCGGACGTGATGCCCTGCACGATCTTGCCCGTGAGCTTGTAGATCTTCCCCGACAGCGCGGGCTCGTCGGCCTCGAACGCCTTCAAGGAGATGCTGCGCTTGATCAGCTTCTCCTTGAACACCTCCACCGCCGCCAGCGCCCGCTCCTCGGTCTCCGACTCGATGAGGATGCCTTCCTCGCCGGACCAGTCGATCTTGGTCCCGGTCCCGCGGAAGTCGAACCTGGTGCCCAGCTCCTTGGAAGCCTGGTTCAGCGCGTTGTCCACCTCCTGGCGGTCGACCTTGCTCACCACGTCGAAAGACGGATCGGCCACGTTACGTCACACCTCGTACTCATACTCGCCGGTTGGGGCCTCAACCCTAACCCTGTTGACCGGCCCCCCGCGGCGTTAGGTAGTCTTTCAGTCGGCCGGTTCGCCCGGTCTTGGCGAGTTGCCCGAGCGGCCAAAGGGATCTGGCTGTAAACCAGACGGCTTAGCCTACGGGGGTTCGAATCCCTCACTCGCCACACCACGTAAACGCCCCGCTGACCTGCACTCGCAGACCAGCGGGGCGTTTTTCGTCACCGCACAATCGCCGCAGACCAGCAGGGCGTTTTCGTCGACCAGCCCTGGGCGTCAGCGGCCGCGAAAACCGTCGGCGTCAGGATCCCAGGTAGCGGAGGACGGCGAGCACTCGTTTGCTGTAGCCGGCGACCCCGGCCAGTTCCAGCTTGTCGAAGATCGCGTTCACGTGCTTCTCCACCGCACTCGACGACACATGCAGCAGCCCGGCGATCCCGGCGTTTGTGTGACCCTCCGCCATCTTCTCCAGCACCTCCCGCTCCCGCCCGGTCAGCCGCGACAGCGGGTCCGCGTGCGAAGTCCGTGCCAGCAGCCGCCGCACCACCTCGGGATCAAAAGCCGCCCCGCCCGCCGCGACCCGGTTCAGTGCGTCGAGGAACTCACCGACCTGCACGACCCGGTCCTTCAGCAGGTAGCCCACGTGCCCGGCGTCCCCGGTGATCAGTTCGGTCGCGTACCGCTTCTCCACGTACTGCGAGAGCACCAGCACCCCGATCCGCGGCCACTTCCGCCGGATTTCCAGCGCCGCCCGCAGGCCTTCGTCGGTGTGTGTCGGCGGCATCCGGACGTCTGTGACGACGACGTCGGGCTGGTAGGCGGCGGTTGTCGAGAGCAGCGCGCTGCCGTCTCCGACAGCGGCGACGACGTCGTGACCTTCTTCGGCGAGCAGCCGGACGAGGCCTTCGCGCAGGAGTGTCGAGTCTTCGGCGAGGATCACGCGCACGGGAGCACCGCCGTGACCGTCGTCGGGCCGCCGGGTGGACTGTCCACAGTGAACTCCCCGTCCGCGGCCGCGACCCGCCGGGAGAGGCCGGACAGGCCACCGCCCGAAAGCTGAGCGCCGCCGGTGCCGTCGTCGGAGATCCGGATGACCACCGAGCCCGAAGCAAGCTCGACATCGATGGTGAGCGAAGAAGCCTGAGCGTGCTTGATGGTGTTCGTGACGGCTTCGGACGCCACGAAATACGCGACGGTTTCGACCGCCACCTCGGGCCGGGCAGCCAAGCCGTACCGCAGGACCACCGGCACGTTCGAGCGTTCGGCGAGGGCTTCCAGCGCGGTGTGCAGGCCGCCTTCGTCCAATGCGATCGGGTAGACCCGCCAGGTGACTTCCCTCAGGTCCTGCAGGGCTTCCTGCGCTGCCTCATGCGCTTGCCGGAGCAGGTTCGCCGAGTGGTCGACGTCGTTCGTGCGCCGCGCGCGGCCGAGCAGCATGCCGAGGGCCACCAGGCGTTGCTGGACACCGTCGTGCAGGTCGCGTTCGATGCGGCGGCGTTCGTCGTTGACGGCTTCGACCATTTCCGCGCGGCTCACCGACAGGGCGGTTACCCTGCGCCGCAACAATTCCTGTGGGCTGGGGCCCAAAAAGCGCTGCGCCAGTTTGCGATCCAGCGTCGCGACGCTGGACAAGCCTTGCAGGCAAAGGAAAACGAGCAGCACGCCGAACAGGGCGATGCCGATCGGGTCGTACCACTCCATCGGTTCGCCACCGCCACCCGCGGGCTGTCCCGAAGCGACCTGGACACCGATGATCACGCCCGTCACCGCGCCGTAGCCGATGAGCAGCAGGATCCCGGCGCCGAGCAGCCCGACGACACAGCGCACGGTCAGGTAGTCGAACGCGCGCCTGCCGGTGTAATCGGTGGCGTTTCCGCTGCTCAGCCAGCGCTCCAGGCGTCGGCGTTCCAGCTCCGACAGCGTGAGCGCACCGGCGAAGACCCGGGGCCGCGCGGCCGGGACGAGCAGGGCCAGGCCGCCGAGCAGGACGTACGCGAGTTCGGCGAAAGCGGTGGCGGCGCCCAGCGCGAGTCCGGCGGTCTCGCGCAGCCAACGGATCATCGTCTCGGGCATAACACCAGGTTAATGGGGCACCTCACGGAAGGTACTGCGGCTTTCCGCAGGGCGGCGGGTGTCTTGCCTCATGGTCCGGAACTTCGGCCGTTCATAGGTTCGTTGTATCCGAAGACGACCATGAAAGGCCGCCATGAACCTGTACCTAGCCCAGACACAAACCGAACCGATGGGAGGACTGGCCGGATGGGCTGTCGGGCTGATGGACTCGCTCGGCGGCCTCGGCGCCGCGGTGATCGTCGGGCTGGACAACCTGTTCCCGCCGATCCCGAGCGAACTCGTCCTGCCACTGGCCGGATTCTCCGCGAGCCAGGGCACGTTCAGCCTGATGAGCGCGCTGGCCTGGACCACACTGGGCTCGGTGGCCGGCGCGGTGATCGTCTACTTCCTCGGCCTGTGGCTCGGCCGCGAACGCACCCGCGCGCTGATGGCGAAGATCCCGCTCGTGAAGACATCCGACTTCGACCGCACGGAAGCGTGGTTCACCAAGTACGGCACCAAAGCCGTGTTCTTCGGCCGGATGGTGCCGCTGTTCCGGAGCCTGATCTCGCTCCCGGCGGGCATCGAGCGGATGCCGTTCTGGAAGTTCCTTTCGCTGACCACACTGGGCAGCCTGATCTGGAACAGCGTGTTCGTGGGGGCGGGTTACCTGCTTGGCGACAACTGGCACATCGTCGGTGACTACGCCAGCCTGTTCCAGTACGTCGTGCTGGGCTTGGTCGCTGTCGCCGTCATCGCGTTCGTGGTAACCCGCCTCCGCTCGAAAACTAACTCCGGAACGGGCCGGTGACCTCGTAGGTGATGCCGCCGCTCGACGAGCCGGACGTCCCGCGCTGCGACGAGAAGTACAGCCGGTTCCCGGCAGGGGTGAAGGCGGGCCCGGTGATCTCCGACGCGCTTTGCCCGCTCAGCCGCAGGAACGGCGCGACGATGTCGTTCGGCGTGATGATGCAGATCTCCATGTTGCCACCGTCCTCGGCGACGTAGAGATCACCGGACGCGGTGCCCGTGACGTTGTCCACCCCGCTCAGAGGCGCGGTTCCCGGGCTGACCAGCGAGTCGTCGTAGGCCAGCTCGTAGGTGCTGTTCGCGAGGTTCAGCTGCCACACGCGGTTGTCACCCTTGGTGGTGAACCAGGCGGTGTCGTTGGCGTAGTGGAGGCCTTCGCCGCCGTTGAACCGCTTCGCGCCGGACACCTGGTTGCGCGTCGCCGTCGGCGAGCCGTCGGGGTCCGGCACAGTGGCCCAGGTGAAGCTGCCTGACGTCGCCGTGCCGGCCCTCAACACCTGCAGCGTGCCGGACTCGAGGTTGCCCCAGGTGGTCGGGACGAAGCGGTACAGGCAGCCGTCGGTGACGTCTTCGGTGAGGTAGATGGCTTTCCGCACCGGGTCGGCGGCGGTCGCCTCGTGCTTGAAGCGACCCATGGCCGGACGCTGGATCGCGGCCGACGCCGGGCCGAGCGGGTCGCATTCGTAGACGAAACCGCGGTCGACTTCCTCGCAGGACAGCCATTTCTTCCACGGCATCGCGCCGCCGGCGCAGTTCTGCCTGGTGTTGCTCAGAATCCGGTAGGCGGCGGTGATCGCTCCGGCCGAGCTGAACTTGATCGCGCTGACGCCGCCGCCGGGGTCGATTTCCGAGTTGGAGACGTAGATCCAGCCGGTCCCGTCGGCGAACACCGCACCGCCGTCCGGGGCGCTGTGCCAGGTGTAACCGGTGCTCGCGACCTGCTGGCCGGAGCGTGCGACGATCCGGCTGGTGAAGCCGGACGGCAGCAGGACGCCGTTGGCATCAGCGGGTTGCAGCGCGCCGTACGGGCTCGGGCCGTTTTGCGCGGGCGCCGCCATCGCCGACGGCGTGAGGGTGTTGCCGAACGCGGTGACGCCGGCGCCGATCATGGCCGCGCGCAAGAAGTTCCTTCTGTCCACGAGATCCTCCGAATGCGGGGGGTGGTGGGAGCAGAACAGAGAGTACTCAGGACAGATCGCCCGTAACAGGCGCAAAAATGAACGTTCGGGCAACACCGGCAGGTAACGCCCACGCGCCTGTTCCGATTTAACGCTGTATGAGACCCAGTGGGTTTGCCGATCGGCGCGAACCGGTCCGTCGGCTCGTGCTCAACGGACTCATCTTCGTCACCGCGCTTGTCACCCTGGCGGGGCTGGCCGTCGCGGGAACCATGGTTTACGTCATCTGGTTCCGCGCCGCGCCGGTTGTCACCGCGGGAGAAGTTCTCGAGACGTTCAACGGCGACGGGTCGTACCTCGTCGAGTTCACCACTCCCGACGGCGAGCGCGAGGTGGCGGCGGTGGTCAAACCGGCCGTTCCCCAGCGCAGGCCCGGTGACCACGTGCAGGTCAGTTACGTTCCGCCGCTCGGGGACATCGTCAAAGACGACCAGGAGATGACAGTGGCGAATTCACCACTGCTCATCTCCTGGCCGCTACTGGCGATGCTGCTCGGGTCGAGCGGTTTCTACTACGTCAGAAAGCTTTCGAAGCGACCGGGCCGTGAGCGGCTAGAGGTTTCCTAGCCGCTCACGGCCGTCGGTCACGCGGCCTGCGCCACCGGGGCGTTCGCCGGGGCCAGCGCGATGTCCAGCACCTCACGGACGTTCGACACCGCGTGCACGTCGAGCTGCGAGAGCACCTCGGCGGGCACGTCGTCGAGATCCGGCTCGTTCCGCTTCGGGATGACAACGGTCTTCATCCCGGCGCGGTGCGCGGCGAGCAGCTTCTGCTTCACGCCACCGATCGGCAGGACCCGCCCGGTCAGCGAGACCTCACCGGTCATCGCGACGTCCGCGCGGACGACCCGCCCGGACAGCAGCGACGCGAGCGCCGTGGTCATCGTGACCCCGGCCGACGGCCCGTCCTTCGGGATGCCACCGGCGGGCACGTGCACGTGGATCCCGCGATCCTTCAGGTCACCGACCGGCAGTTCCAGTTCGGCACCGTGCGAACGCAGGTAGGAGAGCGCGATCTGCACGGACTCCTTCATGACCTCGCCCAGCTGACCGGTCAGGGTCAGCCCGGTCGCGCCGGACTCCGGGTCCGCCAGCGACGCCTCGATGTAGAGGACGTCACCACCGGCGCCGGTCACCGCGAGACCCGTTGCCACGCCGGGGATCGACGTCCGCTGGGTCGACGCGGGCAGCGAGGACTCCGGCAGGTGCCGTGGCCGGCCGAGGTAGTCGTCGAGGTCGGCCGCGTCCACCGTCACCGGCAATTCGGCCTGCTCCATCGCGACCTTCGTGGCGACCTTGCGGAGCACCTTCGCGATGGTCCGGTTGGTGTCACGCACCCCGGCTTCACGGGTGTACTCACCGGCGATGCGGGTCAGCGCGGCGTCGGTCACCGTGACGTCGTCGACGCCCAGGCCCGCCCGCTCCAGCTCGCGGGGGAGCAGGTGGTCGCGGCCGATGGTCACCTTTTCGTGCTCGGTGTATCCGTCGAGGGTGACGAGCTCCATCCGGTCCAGCAGCGGGCCGGGGATGGTGTCGAGCGCGTTGGCCGTCGCGAGGAACACGACGTCCGACAGGTCCAGCTCGACCTCGAGGTAGTGGTCGCGGAACGTGTGGTTCTGCTCCGGGTCCAGCACCTCCAGCAGCGCGGCCGTCGGGTCGCCGCGGTAGTCCGCGCCCACCTTGTCGACCTCGTCGAGCAGCACGACCGGGTTCATCGAGCCCGCGTCCTTGATGGCCCGCACGATCCGGCCCGGCAGCGCGCCGACGTAGGTACGCCGGTGCCCGCGGATCTCGGCTTCGTCGCGGACGCCACCGAGGGCGACGCGGACGAACTCGCGGCCCATCGCCTTCGCGACGGACGCGCCGAGCGAGGTCTTACCGACACCCGGAGGCCCGACCAACGCCAGCACAGCGCCCACCCGTCGCCCACCACCACCCTCAACGGAGCTGCGCGCTGTACCGGATTCCACGCCGCCACCGACCTGGCCCTGATCGCGCTCCGCGCGGCGCTTGCGCACGGCCAAGTACTCGATGATCCGTTCCTTGACGTCATCAAGGCCCGTGTGGTCGGCGTCCAGCACCGCCCGCGCGCCCGAGATGTCGTAGCTGTCCTCGGTGCGGTTGCTCCACGGCATGTCGAGGACGGTGTCCAGCCAGGTGCGGATCCAGCCGCCCTCGGGGGACTGCTCGGAGGTCCGCTCCAGCTTGTCGACCTCGGCCAGCGCGGCCTTGCGGACGTTGTCCGGCAGGTCGGCCGCCTCGACGCGGGCCCGGTAGTCGTCGTCCTCGGCGCTGCTCGGGTCCAGTTCGTTGAGTTCCTTGCGGATCGCTTCGAGCTGGCGGCGCAGCAGGAACTCCTTCTGCTGCTTCTCCATGCCCTCGGCGACGTCCTTGCGGATGGTGTCGCTGACCTCTTGTTCCGCGATGTGCTCGCGGGTCCACTCGAGGGCCTTCTCGAGCCGCGTCGCCACGTCGAGCGTGGTCAGCAGCTCGAGCTTCTGCTCGGTGTTCAGGTAAGGCGCGTTGCCTGCCAGGTCGGCGATCGACGAGGCGTCTTCGACCTGCTGCACCGCGTCGATCATCTGCCAGCCCCCGCGTTGCTGCAGGGTGGAGATGACCATGGACTTGTACTCCCCGGCGAGCTTCTGCGCGCGCTCGTCGGAGATTTCGGGGGCCTCATCGGCGTGGACCCAGCGGGCCGCGCCCGGGCCGTCCGCCATCCGGCCGACGGCCGCGCGACCGGTGCCGCGCAGCAGGACGGCCGACTTGCCACCGGGCACGCGCCCGATGCGCTCGACGGTCGCGATGGTGCCCAGTTCGGCGTACTCACCGTCGACGCGGCTGACGATCAGCACCTCGGCCTTGCCCGCCGACGTCGACCGGATGCCGGGGAAGGAAGCCGTGCTCGGCGCCTTGGCCTGCGCGGATTCCACCGCCGCCCGGGTCTCGCTGTCGGAAAGGTCGAGTGGGACGACCATGCCGGGCAGCACGACGTCGTCATCCAAGGGGAGTACGGGTAGGAGGCGGGTTTCGCTCATCAGTGCGCTCCTTCAAGGTTGAGTGCATCTAGCTCAACTCTCCGAAGGGCGGGTTTGTTTCCGGAAGGGTGTTCGCTGGTAGCGAGCATCTCCAGGGAATATTTACGGCTTCTTACCCACGCCACACCACGCGAACGGGCTCGCCTTGATCTCCGGTTCGGTCGCCTCGTGGTCGGGGTGCCACTCGTGCAGGCGGACCAGGCCCGGATCGACCATTTCCCAGCCCTCGAACCACGGCGTGATCTCGGCGCGGGTTCGCAGCCAGGCCGGGTTGCTCGTGTTCTTGTACGCGGCGACGAAGCGCTGGACATCGGCCGCGCCTTCCTCCGGAGCGTCCTCGCAGCAGACGTGCGACAGCGCTAGCCAGCTGCCCGGTACGACATGCGACTTGTACGCCTCGACGATCTTGGCCGGGTCGTCGTCGGGTCCGATGAAATGCAGCACCGACACGATCAGCACACAGACGGGCTCGTCGAAGTCGAGCAGACGCTCGGTTTCCTCGTCACGGAAGATGGCCCGCGGGTCGCGGAGGTCACGCTGCACCAGGCCGGCCCAGTCGGTGGCTTCGTCACGCTCGAGAATCAGCGTGGAATGCGCGGCGGCGACCGGCTCGTAGTCGACGTAAACGACTGTCGCGTTTTCGCCCTCCGGCAGGCGCCGCTTGATGATCTCGTGCACGTTGCCGACCGTCGGCACGCCGGAACCGAGGTCGAGGAACTGGCGGATCCCCGCGTCCAGCGCGGCCTCCACCACCCGGTTCATCCAGGCCCGGTTGTGCCGCGCGATCGGTTTGATCAACGGCCACAGCTGTTCGGCCTTCCGGCCGAATTCCCGGTCCACTGCCCAGTTCTGGTCCCCGCCGAGGTACCAGTCGTAGATACGTGCCGCGGACGGCTTTTCGGTGTCGACTCCCGCCGGGGCGATCGGCGCGGCGCCTTCGATTTGGGCCATTTGTGAAGAGTATCGCCGAGTGAGTTCCGATTACCAGGACTACTGACGGACGGCGGGACGTCGCTGCCAGTATGTCCACAATGGACGGTAGCCCTGCGCGTACCAGAACGGCGTGGACAGCGGATTCGCCAGCGCGTGGTGCAGCAGGACGACATCCGCGCCCGCGTCGTCGAACACCTGGTGCGCGTGTCCGGCGAGCGCGGTGCCGACACCGGACGAGCGGGCCGCCCCGGCCACGGCCAGCGACGACAGATAGCCGACGCGCTTCGCGGTCGTGTAAGGCTCGATCCAGCCTGCCTGTCCCGGCAGCTGCACCTGGACCATGCCGAGCGGCTCTCCGTACAGCTCGGCGATCCAGACCGTCGGCTCGTCGGCTTCGAGCAGTTCCTTCAGTTCACGGGTGACGACGTCTTCGGCGTCCGGGCGCACCGAGGCCATGCCGAACTGCGCGTCGTAGCGCGTGAGCTCCAGCTGGAGGCGGACGGCTGTCGCCAGATCGTCGAGCTCGGCGGCGCGGATGCAGACCCCCGGCGTCGTCGCGGGCCCGGCCGCCATCCGCTCGGCCGGGCGCACCGCGATCCCGACCACCGGCGCGAAGCCGTGGGTCAGCAGCTCGGCCGAACCCGTCGCGTCCCGGCTCGGCCGCGCGATGACCGCCGCGGTTTCCGTGTCGCCATGATCGGCGACTTTCCCGAGATGTTCATCCCATCGGGTAAGAAGTTCATCCAACGCCGCTTCCGGTGCCGGACCGGCCAATCGGACGTCCAGCCGGTGCTGGACGCGGGCCTGCCACGCGGCCAGCCTCGAATCCGCGGCGACCTCGTCCCGGCGGGCCAATCCGGTGCCGACGGAGTCGCCGGAGACGACGGACAAGAGCTCCCCGTCGCCCTCCAAGCGCAAAACCGGCAGCTCAGGCAACAGCGGGTCCACTCCGGTGAGCCGGGAGGCGTGCTCCTCGGCGATCGCGTCGACATTCATAGGGGCAATTGAAAACCCTTCGCGGCATCCGCGCCAGGCCCCTACCACTCACCCCTGAGGAGGATGCTTAGAAGATTCGAGTCGGCTACCCGGTGCTACCGGCTTAACGCGAATAACGCGTCAGTTTCACCCTCTGGCCCATGGAGCTCGTCACGTCTGGCCCATTGTTAACCCTCGGGTGATCTCATACAGTCTCGAAAGGGACTCGAGTACGCCCTCCGGGGTAAGGCACCGTTTTGCCCTCGTTAGGAGGTCGCATGCCGGACTTGAACGGCAGACCTGAGGCCACCCCCGTGGTGGTGACAGGTCAACCGGCACAGCCGGGCAAGAGTGGAGCCGTTTCAGGCGGGGCGCGCACCGACGAACTGCGATTCCGCATCTACACCATCTTCGTCCTCACTTTCGGGGTGGTCACCGCCGCGGCCGTCGCGTCGTGGCTGCCCTTCGAGGGGTCGCCGAAGCTCTGGTGGATCGGCGCCGTGCTGGCGCTCGCGTTCCTGCTCGCCGAACAGCTCGGGATCAACGTCGACGTCCGCAGCGGTATCTCCTGGACCATCTCGTTCACCGAGATTCCGCTGGTCATCGGCTTCTTCGTGGCCCCGTTCGAGGTCGTGCTCGCCGCACACGTGGTCGCCGGGATCACCACCCTGCTCGCCCGCAAGGTCGCGGGCCGTGTCCTCTACAACGCCGGCGCCTTCCTGCTCGAGATCACCGGCGCGTTCGCCGTCGCCGGGCTGGTCAAGCAGCTGGTCGGTGGCGAAGGCATGCCTTGGGTCGCCGCACTCGCGGGAACACTGACCGCACCGCTGGTCAGCACGCTGCTCGCGCTCGCCGCCGTCCGCGTGCTGCGCCGCCGCATGCGTGTGAGCACCGCGTTGCGGCTCACCGGCCGCATCCTCGTGGTCGGCTTCGTGAACGCGTCGGTCGGTCTCTCCGGTTACCTGGTGATCTCCGGGACGCCCAAGGCGTGGCCGCTCGTACTCGCCGTCTTCCTCGGTCTCACCGCGCTGTACTGGGCGTACTCCGACCTGCTGCGCGAGCAACGGGACATGGAGGCGTTGTCCGACGTCAGCCTGATGGTCGCCCGCTCGGGGCAGCAGGCCGCCGCGAGGCCGGCCAGCCGCGCCGAAGACCTCGTCGGCTCCGTCGACGTCCGTGAATGGGCCACGATCGCCGAGCGCATCAAGGACCAGCTGTCGGCGGGCCGGGTGGTGTTGCGCCTCCGGCTTGAACCGAAGGACGCCATGCGCGTCGTCGTCGCCGGTGACCCCCTCCCGGTCGACGAAGTGGCCAACGACGACCCGCTGCTGCGCCTGCCCGGCGCGCACGTCCGGCACTTCCGCATCACCGAGGCCAACCCCGACGTCCGCGCCGCGCTGCTCGACCGCGGCGCCCAGGAAGCGCTCGTCGTCCCGCTGCGCAGCGCGAACCAGCTGCTCGGCGTCGTCGAGGCGCACGACAGGCTGTCCCGCTGGCGCGGTTTCGGCAAGTACGATGTCCAGCTCCTCGGCACCATGGCCAGCCACCTCGCGACGTCGCTCGACAACCGGCGCCTGCTCGCGACCCTGCGCCACGACGCCTATCACGACCCGCTGACCGGCTTGCTCAACCGGCAAGGCTTCCGGCAGGTCGCCCGCGAACCGCTGCGGGAACGCGCCAACTGCGTCGTCCTGCGAGTGGATCTCGACGTGTTCTCCACAGTCAGCGACGCGCTCGGCTACACCTGGGCGGACCGCATGGTCGTCGCCGCCGGCCAGCGCATTCGTGACGCGCTCGGCGAGGAAGTGCCGCTCGCCAGGCTCGAAGGCGCGTCCTTCGCCGCGATGCTGATCGATTGCCCGCCGGAGTTCGCCCACGAAGCCGCCGAACGCCTGCGGCTGGAACTTTCCCAGCCGTACCCGGTGGACAGGCTCGCCGTCGAAGCCAATGCGATGGTCGGTTACGCGACGCCCATCCCGGAGGACAACGGCGAACCGGTCGACATCGACGGCCTGCTTCAGCGCGCCGACGTCGCCGTGCGGGCCACCCGTGGCGGCGAAGAGGTCCGCGGTTACGTGCCGAGCATGGGCCAGATCTTCATGCGCCGCTTCCAGATGGTCACGCAGTTCCGGCAGTCGCTCGAAGACGGCCAGGTCAGCGTGCACTACCAGCCGAAGATCTCACTGCCGAACCGGCAGGTCGCCGGGGTCGAGGCGCTGGTGCGCTGGCAGCACCCGGAGTTCGGCAAGCTCAGCCCGGACGAGTTCGTCCCGGCGATCGAGGCCGCGGGGCTCATCGGGGTGCTGACCGAGTTCGTGCTCGAGCAGTCGCTGATCCGCGTCCGCAAGTGGCTCGACGAAGGCCTGCGGATCTCCGCCGCGGTGAACATCTCGGTGCGCAACCTCGCCGACGAGGAGTTCCCCTCACAGGTCGCCGCGGCGCTGGACCGCTTCGGTGTGCCGCCTGAGCTCGTCACCTTCGAGCTCACCGAGTCCGGTGTGATGTCCGACCCGCAGAAGGCGCTGCCGATCCTGCGCGAGCTGCACGCGCTCGGCGTCGTGCTCGCGGTGGACGACTTTGGCACCGGGTACTCGTCGCTGGCGTACCTGCGGCAGCTGCCGGTCGACCAGGTCAAGATCGACAAGAGTTTCGTGCTCGGGATGGGCACCGATCTCGGCGATCTGGCCGTGGTGCGCTCCATCGTCGAACTCGGGCACTCGCTCGGCCTCACGGTCGTCGCCGAGGGCGTCGAGGAAGATGTCGCGCGGGATCAACTCGAGGCGATGGGCTGCGATGTGGCCCAGGGCTATTTGATCTCCCGGCCGCTGCCCGAAGATCGCTTGGAGGCATGGCTCCAAGCGCGGACGGCTCGCTCGCTCGGACGGCACCAGGAGACCGTCTTGACCCTTCTGAGCTGAGGTTTTCCGTTAGGGGACCCCGGTTTCAGAGCGTCTTCAGCCTCTGTGTAATCTCTTAGAGGCTTGAAGTTGAGCAACGCCCCTTTAGCTCAGTCGGTAGAGCGTTTCCATGGTAAGGAAAAGGTCTACGGTTCGATTCCGTAAAGGGGCTCGGTGATACAAGCCGCGACACTGAACAGTGTCGCGGCTTGGGTCATGTAAGGCGGTGTAGCTCAGCTGGTAGAGCAAACGACTCATAATCGTTGTGTCGCCGGTTCAAGTCCGGCCATCGCTACGCGAGTGGGCGAGCACTGCTTGCGGTGAGCGCAAGCCGGTCTCGCTCCGCAGTTACACCGGGGGTCGAACCCCCGGACCCCCGCCAGGGGGCAAGCCCCCTGGACCCCCGCTGCGGTACTCACGTACCGTTGCAGGGGAACCATTGTTTTTTTAGAGAGAAGGAAATGCTGTGGCTTCCACTGACGTGCGACCGAAGATCACGCTGGCGTGCGAAGAGTGCAAGCACCGCAACTACATCACCAAGAAGAACCGGCGCAACGACCCGGACCGTCTTGAGATGAAGAAGTTCTGCCCGAACTGCGGTACGCACCGGACTCACAAAGAGACCCGCTGACGTAAGCGGTTCTACCCAGCTTTTCCAGAAGCCGTCCCGGTAACCCCGGGGCGGCTTCTTGCTGTACCCGGGGTGAGGGAGGGCACTTAGGCGAGAAGGTGCCTGGGGACGAGCGTCCTCGTCCGGACTTGGGGAGCCACCCCACTCAGCCGGAGTGTCGAGCGGCGTCTTGGGCGCCCGGTAGCCTGCTCGGGTGGCCTTGGATCAGTCGTTCATCGGGCGGAGTTACCCGCCGACCAGTACCTACGAGGTAAGCCGGGAGAAGATCAGGGAGTTCGCCGACGCGATCGGTGACACCAACCCCGTCTACCGCGACCAGGAAGCGGCCCGTGCGGCCGGGCATCCGGACGTGATCGCGCCGCCGACGTTCATCACCGTGGTCAACATCCCCGCGGTCAACAAGGTCGTCGCCGATCCCGCACTGGGGCTCGACTACTCACGGATGGTCCACGGCCTCCAGTCCTTCACCTACGTCCGGCCGGTCCGCGCGGGCGACGTGCTGGCGCTCACGGTCACCATCGACGACATCATGGACCGGGCGGGCAACGACTTCCTGACCGTCCGCGCCGAGGTGAACGCCGCCGACGGCGAGCTGATCTGCACCACCAGCGCGCAGCTCGTGGTCCGAAGGGGAGACGAAGCGTGAGCAACTTCGAGGTCGGTACCGAATTGCCGCCGATCCAGGTTCATGTCACCCGCGACATGCTCGTCCGGTACGCGGGCGCTTCGCTGGACTTCAACCCGATCCACTGGAACGAGCATTTCGCCAAGGAGGTCGGCCTGCCCGACGTCATCGGCCACGGCATGCTCACCATGGCTCTGGGCGGCCGCGTGGTCACCGACTGGCTCGACGACCCGGGCCAGCTGATCGACTACAGCGTGCGCTTCACCCGGCCGGTCGTGGTGCCGTACGGCGACGAAGGCGCGCTCGTCGAGTTCACCGCCAAGGTCGGCCAGGTCCGCGAAGACGGCACCGCCCGCATCGACATCGTCGCGAAGTTCGACGGCAAAGCCGTGCTCGGCAAGGCCCAGTCGGTCGTCCGCGTCAGCTGACCAGCTTTTCGACGGCGTCGGCCATCGCCTGTTCACCCTTCGCGTTGGGGTGCAGCGCGATGGCCTTCGACGTCGGCACGATCCCTTCGACCCAGCGGGTGTCGGACGCCGTGCAGACGTCATGGCCCTTGGTTGGCGCCGCGGTGTCGGCGAACCCGGCTTTGTGGGCCTTCGCTTGCTCGGCAAGGACGTCGTTGAGCTTGCCGAGGGTCTCGCGCAGGTAGATGACGTCTCCGGCACCCACGGGCAGGGACGGCCAGCAGCCGTTGCCGTCCGGCAGGACCGTCGGATAGCCCACGACGACGATCCGGGCTTTCGGCGCCTTCGCGTGGATCTTGTCCAGTAGTTCGGCGACCCGCGTCGACGTCGTGGCGATGCGCTCGGCCAGCTGGTCGTTTCCGCCGGCGGTGAGCTTGTCCCGGCACGGCGAGCTGCTCGGGCGGGCCGTCGCACAGTCCTTCGCCAGCCCGATGAAGCCCACGTCGTTGCCGCCGATGCCCACGGTGACCAGCGTGGTGTCGGCGTTGACCGCGTTGAGCTGCGGCGGATTGGTGCCGTTGTGGGTCTGCTGCTGCCCGCTCATGCTGGCCGTCACCGCGCCGCTGCAGCTGACGTCGACGAACTCGGCGGGCTTGATCGTCGCGGAGACCAGGCTCGGATAGTTGTTGTTGGACCGGTCGCAGCCGGCCGGCGTGCCCGACTGTTCGCCGGTGTTCGGCGCGGACGTGTACGAATCGCCGAGCGCGACGTAGCGACCCGATCCGCCGCCGGTTCCCGGGCCCTCTTCCGGTGGTGCCGCGGACGAGCCGCTTTGCGAGCGGTAGTAGCCGAACCCGAGCAAACAGGCGGCCACCACGATCACGAGCATGCAGCCGCCGCCGCTCTTTTTCGCCACCCGTCCGTTTCTACGCGATTCCGCCGGTGATTACCGGAGCGAACCGGGTGAGTCACTGTGCGTGAGATTCCACAGGTCGTCGGCGAGGTTCAAGGCGTGCTCGACGTCGTCCGCGAGGTAGTGCAGGTCGACGAAGGCCTCGGTGATGCCGACGTCCAGCGCGCCCGCCAACTGCGCGGCCACGGTCTCCAGCGTTGTGCCGGCGCGGGGGTTGAGCCGCATCACCCGGCGGAGTTCGTCGGGATTCCGGCCGGCCCGCTCGGCCGTGGCGCGGATGATGTCCCACTGGTGGCGCAGCATTTCCGCCGGAATTCCGCCGGGTAGCCAGCCGTCCGCGCGGCGCCCGACCCGGTCGATCGCGGCCGCCGAATGCCCACCGAGCAGCACCGGCGGGCGCGGTCGTTGAGCCGGGCGCAGGCCGACGTGGGACCGCGGGATCCGCCACAGCTTGCCGTCGTGCTCGACCGGGGACGACGTCCAGAAGGCGTCGAGGACGTCGAGCAGTTCTTCGAGCCTGTCGCCGCGCGCGGCCCACGGCACGCCCGCAGCGGTGTATTCGTCCCGCATCCAGCCGATGCCGAGCCCGGCGTCCAACCTGCCGCCGCTGACGAGGTCCAGCGTCGTCAACGTCCGTGCGAGCAGCACCGGCGAATAGAGCGTGCCGATCAGCGTGCTGGTGCCCAGCCGGGCCGAGGTGGTCGCCGTCGCCGCGACGGTCAGCACGACCAGCGGGTCGGCGAACGTGGTGAACTCCGGCGGGTACGGCTGTTCGGGCGTGCCGCCGGGATACAGGTCCGACGGCGCGACGGGCGTCAGCACGCGGTCGCCCGTCCACAGCGACTCGTAGCCGAGCGCTTCGGCGGCCGTCGCGAACCTGGCGATCCCGGTCGGATCCGCCTGCGGTCCGTACTGGGGGAGCGCCAAGCCGAGTCGCATGTGGCTACTTCGCCTCCGCGAGAAGCTTTCCGACCCGCGTGACGCCCTCGACCACGTGGTCCGGCATCGGGAAGTCGGGCTGGCTAGCACCGAAGCCGATGACCGGACGGCCCTCGGCCTTGAGTGCCTTCGCCTTCGCGTCGACGGCCAGGGTCGCGGACGGCGTGATGCTCGCAATCCGGTGCGAGACGCGGGAGCGGGGTGCGAGGGTGACCATGCCCGCCATGTTTCCACGGTTCGTGTCAAGTCTTCCGAGGGGATACGGGACCTTGGTAGGTGATCTTGGGACCGCATACGCAACGCGGTTGCAACGTGGTGGTCGCCTTGCCGTAGACTCCCGAACTTGGAACGGACGACGGCGATCCCCGCCTGGTTGCGGGGAGGCTGGAAGACGTCCTTGGAGCGGTCTGATCTAGGCTGTTCTGAGGAACCAATAGGGGTGTAGCTCAACTGGCAGAGCAGCGGTCTCCAAAACCGCAGGTTGCAAGTTCAAGTCTTGTCACCCCTGCGTTAAGCAACTGGCCTGTGATTTCCACTTGGCAATAGCGGAGGAGTGGTCGTGAGCGACAACGACGCCAGCGACGCCGGCGGCGAGAAGGACCCGGAGAAGGAGCCCAAGAGCCCTTCACGCCCGGTCACCGCCGCTGCCCGGCGTGAGCGCCGTGCCTCCGCGTCCGGTGACGCGAAGGCGGACGCCGACAAGACACGGCCCGCGGGCAAGGCCAAGGACGCGAAGGACCGCCCGACCCCCAAGCGGGATCGCAAGGAAAAGAAGGCGTCCGTCTTCAGCCGTCTCGTGCGATTCATCCGCGAGGTGTGGGCCGAGCTCCGCAAGGTGATCTGGCCGACCCAGAAGCAGATGATCACCTACACCACCGTTGTGCTGGTGTTCGTGGTCTTCATGGTGGCCTTGGTGAGCGGGCTCGATCTCGCTTTCGGCAAGGTCATCGAAGTCGTATTCGGCGCGTGAGGTAGCTCGCGGCGCCGGAGGAGGCCCCGCGGGCGAACCCGCCACGAACACGGCAAGCGATCAATTGAGAGGACGGAATGACCTCCGAGAACGGCACAGCAGCCGGTCAAGAGCTGACTGAGCTTTCTGACGAGCAGGTGCACGAGGCAGCCGGCGACGAGCAGTCCGAGCACACTGAGCCCGTCGAGGTGGCGCCCGAAGCCACCGACGAGGTCGACGACACCGCCTCCGTCGAGGCAGACGAAGCACCCGAGGCCGAAGCCGAAGAAGCGGACCCGGTCGCCAAGCTGCGCGCCGAGCTGAACGCGGCACCCGGCGAGTGGTACGTCGTGCACTCGTACGCCGGTTACGAGAACAAGGTCAAGACGAACCTCGAGACCCGTACCACCACCCTGGACGTCGAGGACTTCATCTTCCAGATCGAGGTGCCGACCGAAGAGGTCACCGAGATCAAGAACGGGCAGCGTAAGCTGGTACAGCGGAAGGTTCTCCCGGGCTACATCCTGGTCCGGATGGAACTGAACGACGCTTCCTGGAGCGCGGTCCGCAACACCCCCGGCGTCACCGGTTTCGTTGGCGCCACTTCGCGCCCGTCGCCGCTGACGGTCGAGGACGTGTTGAAGTTCCTCGCGCCCAAGGTCGAGGCGGCTCCGGCCAAGTCCGGCAAGGGCGAGTCCGGCACCACGCAGTCTCCGCTCGGCGGACCGGCGATCGAGGTCGACTTCGAGGTCGGCGAGTCGGTCACCGTCATGGACGGGCCGTTCGCCACCCTGCCCGCGACGATCAGCGAGGTCAACGCGGACGGGCAGAAGCTGAAGGTCCTGGTGTCGATCTTCGGCCGGGAGACCCCGGTCGAGCTGTCGTTCAACCAGGTCTCCAAGATCTGACGGTCGTTAAACGACGGCTGGCAGTCCCCGCGTACTGGCAGGTGTGCGGGGGACTCGAATGGTTAGTTAGAAGGACACAAAGAAATGCCACCCAAGAAAAAGAAGCTTGCGGCGATCATCAAGCTGCAGATCAAGGCCGGCGCGGCCAACCCCGCGCCGCCGGTCGGCCCCGCGCTGGGTCAGCACGGCGTCAACATCATGGAGTTCTGCAAGCAGTACAACGCGGCGACTGAGTCCCAGCGCGGCGATGTCGTGCCGGTCGAGATCTCCGTGTACGAAGACCGCACGTTCGACTTCAAGCTCAAGACCCCGCCGGCAGCGCGTCTGCTGCTGAAGGCCGCGGGTGTCGAAAAGGGCTCTGGCGAGCCCCACAAGACCAAGGTCGCCAAGGTCACTTGGGCCCAGGTCAAGGACATCGCCGAGACCAAGAAGAGCGACCTCAACGCCCACGACATCGACCAGGCCGCGAAGATCATCGCCGGTACTGCTCGGTCCATGGGCATCACGGTCGTCGACTGATCTGCTTTTGCTTTTCGCTCCACCGCAGTACGTGGGAGGGCCGCGCTGGCCCGTCACCACAACTGATCCGATTTCTTTCTAGTTGTAAGGACAGAGCATGACCAAGCGCAGCAAGGCCTATCGTGAGGCCGCCGAGCTGATCGACCGCGAGCGGCTGTACGCCCCGCTCGACGCGGCGAAGCTCGCCAAAGAGACGAACAAGGTCAAGATGGACGCCACCGTCGAGGTCTCGATGCGCCTCGGTGTCGACCCTCGTAAGGCCGACCAGATGGTCCGCGGCACCGTGAACCTGCCGCACGGTACCGGTAAGACCGCCCGCGTCATCGTTTTCGCCACCGGCGACAAGGCTGCTGAAGCTGAAGCCGCCGGCGCCGACGTGGTGGGCAGCGACGACTTGATCGAGCGCATCCAGGGTGGCTGGCTCGACTTCGACGCCGCGATCGCGACGCCGGACCAGATGGCGAAGGTCGGGCGTATCGCCCGGATCCTCGGCCCGCGTGGCCTGATGCCGAACCCGAAGACCGGCACCGTCACCCCGCTGGTCGCCAAGGCCGTTGCCGACATCAAGGGCGGAAAGATCAACTTCCGCGTCGACAAGCAGGCCAACCTGCACATGGTGATCGGCAAGGCGTCGTTCGACACCGAGAAGCTGGTGGAGAACTACGCCGCCGCCCTCGACGAGGTCCTGCGCGCCAAGCCGTCTTCGGCCAAGGGACGCTACCTCAAGAAGGTCACCTTCTCCTCCACGATGGGCCCGGGCATCCAGGTCGACCCGCAGCGGACGCGGAACCTGCTCTCGGCTGACGAGAACTGATAGCCAAGCGTTGAGACAGGGCGGCCCCGTACACGTGGGGCCGCCCTTCTTGATTTGATCGGCGCATGCCGACCTTTGCTTCGTTCGACGGACTCCAGCTCAACTACACCCGCTGGGAAGGCACCAGCGACGCGTTGCCGGTCGTCCTCCAGCACGGTTTCGCGGCGGACACGAACGCGAACTGGATCGGCCCCGGTGTCGTCGCGGCGCTTCGGGCCGCCGGGCTCACCGTGATCTCGCTGGACGCCCGCGGCCACGGCCGCTCCGAGAAGCCGCACGACGAAGCGCGCTACCAGGACGACACGATGGCGCGAGACGTCTCCGCGCTCCTGGACGAACTCAGCCTGGACGAGGTTTCGCTTGTCGGCTACTCAATGGGCTCGATCATCGCGCTGTCCGTCGCTTCGACCGACAAGCGCGTCCGGCGGCTGGCCATCGGCGGCGTCGGCTCCGGCGTCGTCGACCTGGGCGGCATCGACACCCGCGCCGTCACCCCCGAGGACATCAGCGCGGCCCTGCTGACCGAGAACCCCGCAGACGCCCCACCCGCCGGCGCCCCCTTCCGCCTACTCGCCGACACCCTAGGCGGCGACCGCGTCGCCCTGGCCGCCGTCGCCCGCTCCGTCCGCAACACTCAGGTGGACCTGGCCGCCATCGCCGTCCCCACCCTGGTCCTGGCCGGAGACGCCGACCACCTCACGCGCCTTTCACGGGCTAATCGTCCCCACCCCACCGAGTTGCCTTTCGCGGGCTAATCGCGCTCGTTAGCTCGCGCAAGTAACCGGGCGCTGACAACTGAGCCCGAGGGAGCGGCGTGGCCGTGGTTATGGGGAGCGAGCGCGATTAGCCCGCTAAACGCAGGTCAGGGCGTCGGGGTGATGCTGGGGGCCGGGCAGGGGTCGGGTTCGTTGGAGTGGCCGGTGATCAGCCATTGGCCGCCTTCGACCTTGCTGACCTGGAAGGCGCCCAGTGCCGGGCCACCCCTGATGCCGAAGCGGCACGAGCTGATGACGAACACGTCGCCCGGGATCGGCTCGGAGATGCTGGACGGCATCGACTCGGCGTAAGCGTTCTTCGCGGTGACCTTGGCATGCAGGCCGAGGATGGCCTCCCGGCAGTCGGCGAACCCGAGGTCGTCGGCGAACTTCTGCTGGACCCTCTCCTCGAACCGGCCGCAGCCGTCCTGTACCTGGCCATTGGCGACGTTCTGATAGACCATCCGGACGGCCTCGAACGGCTGCTTCGAGAACACGTGATTCGTGTGGTACTTGCCGCCGCCGGTCTCCGCGGCGGGCCGGTCGTCGTTCGCGGTGCTGGGGAACAGGCGGTTGTACCCCCAGTTCAGCGCGAGTCCGAGGATGACCAGAAAGATGATCCAGCCGAGGATCTTGCCGGCGAGCCGCTTCAGCCAGCGAGGCGCCTTGATCTTGGGCGGCTGGGTGGTGACGAGGTCGTGCGAACCGCCGGTCGTGGGCGGTTGCCAGTTCTGCTGCGGGATAGGCGGGCCGGGGGGCGGCTCCACCGGAGTCAGGCCGCCACCGCCCTGACGCTGTGCTTCCGAGAACTTCAGATAGTCCTGGAACTGCTGAAACTGCTGGAACTGGCGCAGCTGTTCTTCGTCCATCGGCTGCGCCGGAGGCTGGGCAGGCGAGTTCCGCTGCACGTCCGTGCCGGGCTCGTCTTGGCCGTCGTGCCGGTCGTTTCCGCGCTGTTCTGCCACGGCAACCATGATGCCCGCTCCCGCCCGATCTGTGGCCGTGGACCTGCCGAAGCGCGACGATTAGCCCGCTAAACGCAGGTGGGAGGGGGTGGGCGCGGGAGCGGAAAGGGGTCACGTATGCTGGTCAATGGTTCTACCGAAGACCGCTGGTTTTCTTCCTTCCACCTGGAGGGGAGAACGAAGGCCCTGTATGGGGCGGCCCGCGTAGGAGGAACGAGGCTCGCCCGCACGGTTCGTCCGTGCACTCTGACGCCCCGCGCCCACCTGCGCTGGGGCGTTTCGTCGTTTCAGGGCTCTTGGCCAGTGGTCCCTAGCCAAGAGAGGAGGCGACCCATGGCGAAGCCCGACAAGGTGGCGGCCGTCGCCGAGATCGCGGAGAGCTTCCGCACCAGCTCGGCAACAGTCATCACCAAGTACGACGGCCTCTCTGTGGCCCAGCTGACCAAGCTGCGCCGTGCTCTCGGCACCAGTGCCAAATACCGGGTTGCGAAGAACACCCTCGTTCAGCTTGCTGCGAAGGACGCCGGCGTCGAGGGTCTTGACGACCTCTTCATCGGCCCCACCGCAATCGCTTTCGTTGAAGGCGAGGCGGTTGACGCCGCGAAGGCTCTTCGTGACTTCGCAAAGGAAAACAACGCGCTTGTGATCAAGGGCGGCTATATGGATGGCCGCCCCCTCAGTGTTGACGAGATCACCCGGATCGCCGATCTCGACAGCCGTGAGGTCCTGCTGGCCAAGGCCGCAGGTGCGTTCAAGGCGAAGACCTCCCAGGCCGCAGCGCTCTTCCAGGCGCCGCTGTCCCAGGTCGCTCGCTTGGCCGCCGCGCTCATCGAAAAGCGCGAGGCCGAATCCGGCGAAACGGCCGAATCCGGCGATGTTGTCGCCGAGGCTGCCGAAGCACCAGCCGAGAGCTGAACCAACCCCACCCCGAACGTCGCGTTCGCATTAGAGAGGAACAGCCACCATGGCTAAGCTCAGCACCAACGAACTGCTCGACGCTTTCAAGGAGCTCACGCTGCTTGAGCTGTCCGAGTTCGTGAAGCAGTTCGAAGAGACCTTCGACGTCACCGCGGCCGCCCCGGTCGCCGTCGCCGCTGCCGGCCCCGCCGGCGCCGGCCCCGCCGCCGCCGAGGAGCAGGACGAGTTCGACGTCGTCCTCGAGTCCGCCGGTGACAAGAAGATCCAGGTCATCAAGGTCGTCCGTGAGGTCGTCTCCGGTCTGGGTCTGAAGGAGGCCAAGGACCTCGTCGAGAGCGCCCCCAAGGCCATCCTCGAGAAGATCGACAAGGACGCCGCCAACGCGGCCAAGGAGAAGCTCGAGGCCGCTGGCGCGAAGGTTTCCGTCAAGTAGTTCTCTCTGCTTCACCGCTTTACCTCAAAAGGGGCGGCACCCACTGGGTGTCGCCCCTTTCGTATGCCCAGGTGAAACCGGAAAGACGGGCATTTAGGGGAGAAAGTGCCCCTCGCAACCCGGGTTTGTCCCCCGATCGGCCTAAGACCTAGGGCATGCGGCCTAGCGCCGGGTGCACTACCGTGCACGCAGCGGTCACCGACCGGGTTACGCCCGAATCACGGTGCCCGCGACCGCGACGGCTAAGCAAACTGGTGAGTAACCTGTTCGCTCTCAGCTCGTTGCACCAGGTTGACGCGTGGCGCACGACGACGCTTGTACAGCTCCGGGAGGTGCGATGGGTGCCGAGGTGGTCATCGAAGGTCTGACGAAGTCCTTCGGTAAGCAGACCATCTGGAGGGATGTGTCGCTGACACTCCCACCGGGGGAAGTCTCCGTCATGCTCGGCCCGTCGGGTACCGGCAAGTCGGTGTTCCTGAAGTCGATG
>NZ_DASYMU010000237.1:0-69278 GCF_036008905.1 Amycolatopsis sp.
CAGGACTCCCCCAGCGCGCAGTATTCCGCCTTCGCCCGTGCCCAGGTCGCCGAGCGGGCGAGCACCGCGCACGGCGAGGGTGTCGAAAAATGGGCGAGGGCGCTCGACGGCGCGCCGGCCTTCCTGCCGCTGACCCCGCCGCTGCGGAGCGGTCCGCCGGGGTCCGTCCCGATCCCGCTGGCGCCCGGCGCGCTCGAGCGGCTCCGGAGTGTCCAGATCGAACACGGCGTGTCCTGGTTCATGGTGGCGGCGACCGCGCTGGCGGCGTTGCTCCACCGCTGGACCGGGCAGCCGGACGTCACCTTCGGCCTGCCGGTGGCCAACCGCGACGGATTCGCCGACGTGCTGGGCCCGTGCCTGAACACCGTCGTGGTGCGCTCGGAACACGACGAGGGCGCCACGCTCACCGATCTCCTGCGCGCGATGCGGGGCACCGTGCTGGACGCCTTCGACCACCAGCGTGTGCCCTTCGAGGACGTCGTCGACCGGCTGAGGCCGCCACGCCGTCCCGGCTGGATCCCGTACGCCGACGTCACCTTGGCGGCCACCTCCGCGGCCAACGAGACCGCGGAAGTGGGCGGGTTGGACCTCAGCCCGATCCCCCTCGACCACGACGGTGCCGGGTACGCCGCCAAGTTCGCGCTGACCGTCGGCTTCGAAGAGAGCGACGGGCAGCTGCGCGGCACGATCCTCCACCGGGGCGACCGTTTCACCGGCGGCGAGGTCCAGCGGATGGCAGGCTGGCTCGGCAAGCTGGTCGACTCCTTCGCCGAGGTCGCCGACCAGCCGGTGCGGACCCTCGACCTGGTCGGCCCGGGTGAGCTCGCCGAGCTCACCCGCTTTGAGCAGATCGCCCCCGCCGGGGCGGTGACCTCGGCTCCGGCCATGTTCGCCCAGTCGGTCGCGGCCACACCCGGCGCCCCGGCGATCCGTCACGCCCACGGCGTCATCAGCTACGCCGAACTGGACCAGCGCGCGGAGACGATGGCGGCGGCGATACGGACTCACGTCCGCGGCGAACGCCCGGTCGTGGCTCTGCTGCTGCCCCGCGGCCCGGAGCTCGTGGTCGCGATGCTCGCCGCGTGGAAGGCCGGGTGCGTGTTCTGCCCGCTGGACCCGGTGTACCCGGCCGCGCGCGTCCGGTTCATCCTCGATGACCTCGAAGCCTGCGCGGTGGTCACCGACGATCCGGCGGCACTGCGCGAGGCGAATCCCGGTGGTGTCGCGGTGATCGACGTCGCCGGGATTCCCGCCGGGCACGGGTCGGCCCCGGCCGCGCTGCCCGATCCCGAGTCGACCGCGTACGTGCTCTACACCTCGGGCACCACCGGGGAGCCGAAAGGCGTGGCGTACAGCCACCGCAGCCTCGGGCACGTGACCCGGTGGCATATCGACACCTTCGGCGTCGGGCCCGCCGATCGGATCAGCCAGATCCACAGTGTCGCCTTCGACATGGCCGAGTACGAGATTTGGCCGGCGCTGTGCTCCGGCGCGGAACTCCTGCCGTACGAACCGCCGCTGGTCGTGCCCGAGCTCGTCGCGTGGCTCGGCGAGCAGGACGTCACCATGTTCTTCACCCCGACCCCGCTGGCCGAGACGCTGTGGGCCGACGGCACCGCGCTGCCTTCGCTGCGCTGGCTGATCTTCGCGGGTTCGCCGCTCACCGGGCAGCCACCGGCCACCGGCTACGGGATCTGTGACGCCTACGGGCCGACGGAAACCTACATCACCACGACCCATGTCCTGGACCGCTCGACGGCGACCGCGCTCAACTGTGTCGGCCGTCCGGTCGACGGCGTCCGGCTCTACGTTCTGGACAGTGCGGGAAACCGTTGTCCCATCGGCATTCCGGGCGAGATCCAGGTGGACGGCGCCACCGTGTCGCAGGGTTACTGGCGGCGCGAAGACCTGACACGGCAACGCTTCTCGGCACTGGGACCCGACGGCGAGCCCGCCTGGATGTACCGCACCGGCGACCGCGGCCGCTGGCTGCCGGACGGCACGGTCGAGTACCTCGGACGGCTCGACCGCCAGCTCAAGGTCCGTGGCTACCGGGTGGAGCCCCAGGAGATCGAGTCTCAGCTGCGGCGCGATCCCCTGATCCGCCAAGCCGTCGTGCGCACCTTCCCCGACGACACCGCGCAGCTCGTGGCGTACCTGGTCGCCGAGGACAGCGCGCAGGCCGATTCGTCGGTGGTGCTCGCCAGGATCAAGCAGCAGCTGCCGGAGTTCATGGTGCCCGACGCGCTGGTCTGGCTGCCCGAGCTGCCGATGAACTCCCGTGGCAAGCTCGACACCGGCCGCCTGCCGCGGCCCGGCCGCGACGACATGGCGGGCCGGACCGCTTTCCAGGCCCCGGAAGCCGGGCTCGAACAACGGATCGCCGGGGTGTGGGCCCGGGTGCTCGGGATCGGTTCGGTCGGCGC
The DNA here is from genome assembly GCF_036008905.1 of Amycolatopsis sp. Taxonomy (GTDB): domain Bacteria; phylum Actinomycetota; class Actinomycetes; order Mycobacteriales; family Pseudonocardiaceae; genus Amycolatopsis. The sequence continues at coordinate 2,427 of NZ_DASYMU010000237.1, forward strand.
ACACGACAACTTCTTCGACCTCGGCGGCAACTCCCTGCTGCTGGCCACACTGCATTCGCGGCTGCAGGAAGAGCTGTCGGTGTCGCTGCCCATCCGGGAGCTGTTCGAATACCCGACGGTGCAGGCCCTCGCCAAGGCGCTCGGTTCGCCACTGCGCGAGGAGAAGTCCACCGCGGCCGACGCCAAGGATCGTGCTTCACGTTCGCGGGCACGTAAAGCGCGGCCGACACGTTCGGCGAAGATGGGGACGAGCGATGAGTGACAACGACAGCACGGCGGTGGCGATCGTCGGCATGGCTTGCCGGCTGCCCGGCGCGAACAACGTCGGCGAGTACTGGCGGAACCTGCGCGGCGGCGTCGAGGGCATCAGCCGGTTCGCGCCGGAACAGCTCGTCGCGGCCGGGGTGGAGCCCGCGCTGGTGCGCCACCCGCGGTACGTGCCCGCCAGGGGGATCATCGAAAACGGCGAGCTCTTCGACCGGGCCTTCTTCGGCTACAGCCCCGCCGAGGCGGTCAACATGGACCCGCAGCAACGGGTCTTCCTCGAGTCCTGCTCGACCGCGCTCGACGACGCGGGCGTGGATCCGGACCGGTTCGGCGGGTGGATCGGGGTCTTCGCGGGCTGCGACATCGTGAACCCCGAACTTCCCGCGCCCGGTGGGGACGAATTCGCCCGGCTGGTGGGCTACGACAAGGATTTCCTCGCCACCCGGGTCGCCTACAAGCTCGGGCTGCGCGGACCGGCGATGACCGTCCAGTCCGCCTGTTCGACGTCGCTGGTCGCGATCCATCAGGCGGCGCAGAGCCTGCTCGGCTACGAGTGTGACGCCGCGCTGGCGGGCGGTGTCGCGTTGTGGCTCCCGCAAGCCACCGGCTACCTCTACGAAGAGGGCTACATCCAGTCCGAGGACGGACACTGCCGCCCGTTCGACGCGCGCGCGACCGGGACCGTCGGCAGCAGCGGGGTCGGCGTGATCGTGTTGCGGCGCTTGGAAGACGCGGTACGCGACGGTGACCGGATCGTCGCGGTGCTGCGCGGCTCGGCCCTGAACAACGACGGCCGCGAGAAGATCGGCTACAGCGCGCCGTCGATCGCGGGCCAGCGTGAGGTCATCCAGTTCGCGCACGCCCAGGCCGGGGTCGACGCGGCGGACATCGGCTATGTGGAAGCGCACGGCACCGGGACGAAGGTGGGCGACCCCATCGAGGTCGCCGCCCTCACCGCGGCCTTCCGCGAGTCCACCGAGCGCACCGGTTTCTGCCTGCTCGGCGCGGTGAAGAGCAATATCGGGCACACCGGCTCGGCGGCGGGCGTCGCCGGGGTGATCAAGACCGCGCTGATGCTGCGGCACCGGGAGCTCGTCCCGACCCTGCACTACGAAACGCCCAACCCCGGGCTGGAGCTGGAGACCTCGCCGTTCCGGATCGCCACCGAACTGCGGCACTGGACACCGGAAGGCCCGTTGCTGGCCGGGGTCAGCTCGTTCGGCGTCGGCGGCACGAACGCCCACGCGGTACTGGAATCACCCCCTTCATCCACTGTGGACAGAGACAGGAGCGGGCCGCGTGTCTTCTGCGTTTCGGCGGCCACCCCCGTCGCGCTGCGCGAACTGAAGGAGAACCTGGCCACCCACCTCGAGGACAGCGGTGACGCCATCCCGCTCGACGACGTCGCGTGGACGCTGGCCGCCGGACGAAGGCGTTTCCCCCACCGCAGCACGGTCGTCGCCACCGACCGGGCCGAAGCCGTGGAGGCATTACGCGCCGGCACTCCGGCGACACGGGTGGCGACCGGCAACGACGTCGCGTTCCTGTTCCCCGGCACGAGTGTGCTCAAGTCCGGTTTCGGCGGCGCGGCACACCGGCTGCTCCCGGTCTTCCGCGAGGTCTTCGACGAACTCGCCGCGGAGGCGCGAAGCCGGCTCGGGATCGACCTGTCCACCGTGCTGCGCCCGGACGCCGATCCCGCCTGGCTGAAGGAGATGACCCACCAGCAGCTGAGCCTGTTCGCGCTGGGATACGCCCTTTCCCGGCAGTTCTGGGAGTTCGGCCTCGAACCGGTCGGCATGCTCGGGCACAGCGCGGGCGAACTCGTCGCGGCGACCGTGGCCGGGCTGTGGACCCCGTCGGACGCGCTCATGCTGACCCACGAACGAGGACAGCTGCTCAAGGCGGTCGCTCCGGGGCTGATGCTGGCCGTGCCGGGCGCGCCGGAGGAGGTCCGCGAACTGCTCGCCGAGCGGGCGGATCTCGCGCTCGCCATTGAGACACCAAGTTATTCGGTGGTCGCCGGGCCCGCCGAGACCATCGAGGAGCTGCGTGCCGAGGGGATCAGCGACAGGCTGCTCGACCTGGACGGCGCCTACCACACCGCGGCGGTCCGCCCGGCCGCCGAACAGCTGGGCCACGTTGTCCGCGCGACCCCGAACACCCGGCCGGTATTGCCGTTCCTGTCCAATTTCACCGGTGGCTGGGCGAATCCCGACCGGGTCGTCGAACCCGGCTACTGGGTCGACCACGCCAGCAGCACCGTCTGGCTGTCCCGGTGCATCGACACGCTGCTCGACGGTTCGGCGCGCGTGTTCCTGGAGCTCGGGCCGGGCCAGACGATGACACGGATGCTGCGTGGCCACCGGGCGTGGACCGCGGAGCATCTCGCCGTGCCGCTCGCGGGACGCACCGGGGAGACCGAAGAGGCCGGCTTGCTCGCGGCGCTGGGACGGTTGTGGGAGCGCGGGATCGACGTCGGCCTCGAAAACCTGACCACCGGCACCCCGCGACGCTGCGCGCTGCCCACCCATCCCTTCGCCAAGACCGACTGCTCGCAGCCACGCCGGAACCCGCGATCCACCGGTGACGGCCGGAAGTTCGACGCGCTGGTCACGATCGGCGCGGCCGAAGGCTGGACTTCGCGGCTGGCGGAGGACGGCGTCGAAGTCGTGTCGGTTGCCCAGTCCGAAATGGACAATGCGGTCGACGAAGTCGTCCAGGACGCGGCTCTGGCGCCGGGCATCGCGGTCGTGGTTCCGGACAGCCCCGGTGAAGACTTCGCCGCGGCTCTGGCACGGCTGACCGAACGCTGCGGCTCCCACGGGGTACGGCTTGTCCTGATCGGTGCCGAATCCGGCTTGGCCGGACAGCTGCGCGCACCCGGGGTCACCGTGCTCGACGTCGGTGCCGGGCCCTCACCCGAGCGGCCGCCGGCGATACCGGCGCGAGGCGGGGTGCACGCCTGGACCGGCGGCCGGTGGTGGGCGCTCGAAGAAGAGGAAGCCGCGTATATCACCGAAATCCTCGCCGCGGAAGAACCCGGCGAGGACTTGGACGACACCTATTCGGCGCCGCGGAACGACGCCGAAGCGGAGATCGCCGGGCTCTGGCAGGAGCTCCTCGGCATAGCGCGGATCGGGATCCACGACAACTTCTTCGAGCTGGGCGGTCATTCACTGCTCGCCACCCAGCTCGCGGCGCGGCTGCGGGCGCGGTTCGACACCGAGATCCCGATCGACGCCGTCCTGGACAACCCGACCGTGGCCGAGATGGCCGTCGCGGTGCTCGACAACACCGTCACCGGACGGACCACGATCGTCGCGCGACCCGTGTCCGAGGCTCCGTTGCCCGTCGCGTTCGTGCAGCGGCGGCTCTGGTTCCTCGATCAGGTGGATTCCCAGTCGGCGTACCTGGTCCCGCTCGCGTTGCGGCTGACCGGCGAGCTCGACGAGCATGCGATGGCCGCGGCGTTCACCGAGATCGTCCGTCGGCATGAGGTGCTCCGGACCGCCCTGCCGGAGGTGGACGGAGGCCCGGTCCAGGTGGTGCTGCCCGCCGCGCCGGTGGAGCTGCCGGTGGCCGAGGTTCCCGGCGGGAGCGAGGAGGCGTTGTGGCGACTGGTCGACGAAGACCTGGCGCGGCCGTTCGATCTCGCGGGCGGACCGCTGTTCCGGGTCAACCTGTTCCGGCTCGACGCGACCCACCACATCCTGCTGATGTGCGGGCACCACATCGTCTTCGACGGCTGGTCGCTCGACGTCATCAGCTCGGAGCTCAGCGCGCTCTACGAGAGCTTCAAGCACGGCCTGCCGTCACCCCTCGGTGAGCTTCCCCTGCAGTACGGCGACTTCGCGGTGTGGCAGCACGAACAACTGGCGTCCGCGATCGACTCGGACATCGACTACTGGCGCACCCGGCTGGCCGGTGCGCCGCCGAGTCTCGACCTGCCTGCCGACCGGCCCCGGCCCCGCGTGCAGACCTACGCCGGGGCGGCGGCCACGCGGCTGCTCCCCCCGGAGCTGGCCGAGCGGCTGCGAGAGCTCAGCCGGGAGAACCACGTCACGCTCTACATGACCCTGCTCGGCGGGTTGCAGGCCCTGCTGCACCGCTACAGCGGCGCGGAGGACATCTGCGTCGGCACGCCGGTGGCCGGGCGCACGCAGGTCGAGCTCGAGAACCTGGTCGGGTTCTTCGTGAACACCCTGGTGCTGCGGACCGGACTCGACGGCGGCACGCCGTTCACCGAGCTGCTCGCCCGGGTGCGGGAGACGGCGTCCGGCGCCTTCGCGCACCAGGACCTGCCGTTCGACCGGCTGGTCGAGGAGCTCAACCCGCCGCGTGACCCCAGCCGAAACCCGCTGTTCCAGGTGATGTTCAACCTGCTGAACATGCCAGACCACGAACTGCGCATGGACGGGCTGGACGTGGAATTCCCGCAGCTGGGGACCAGCGCGTCGCAGCTGGACCTGGCGCTCGACGTCCACGACACCCCCCGCGGCCTGGACTGCCGGCTGGAGTACAACACCGACCTGTTCGACGGCGAGACCGCGGACCGGTTCCTCCGGCATCTCGAGACCCTGCTGTCGGCCTTCGCCGCGGCGCCCGGGCAGCCCATCGGCCAGGCCGATCTGCTCTCGGCCGCCGACCGCCACCAGCTCCTGATCGGCTGGAACGACACCGCCGCCGACCTGCCGACCGGCACCGTGGTGGAGCTGTTCGAGTGGCAAGCCCGGCAGACGCCGTCCGCGCTCGCCGTCGTCGCCAAGGACGCGACGCTGACCTTCCGGGAGCTCGACGACCGGGCGAACCGGCTCGCCCGGTTGCTCGTCTCCAAAGGGGCACGGGCGGAGCGGTGTGTGGCGCTGGCTTTGCCGCGCTCGGCGGACTTCGTCGTGGCGATCATGGCCGTGCTGAAGACCGGGGCCGCCTACCTGCCGATCGACCCGGACCTCCCAGCGGACCGCATCGCCCACATGATCGGCGACGCCTCCCCCGTGCTGGTCGTCACCACCGCCGCTTCGTCCGGCGGGATTCCGCTCGAAGGCGCGGCGCGGCTGTTCCTCGACGACGCCGAGACCGGCTCGCGGCTGGGCGCGCTCGCGTCGCACGATCTCACGAACACCGAGCGGCCCATCCCGTTGTCCCCGGAGAACCCGGCTTACCTGATCTACACCTCGGGGTCCACCGGCGTCCCCAAGGCGGTCGTTGTCGAGCACCGCAGTGTGGTCAACCTGTTCCACGCCCACCGGCAGACGCTGTTCGAGCCGGCCGCCGTGGGCGGGGCGCAGGTCCATGTCGCCATCACGGCTTCGTTCTCGTTCGACACCTCGTGGGACGAGCTGCTGTGGCTGGTGGGCGGGCACGTGCTGCACGTCATCGACGAGGACACCAGGGCCGACACCGACGCGCTCGTCACCTACGTGACCGAGAACCGCATCGACTTCCTCGACCTGACCCCGTCCTACGCCGAGCCCCTGATCGCGGCCGGCCTGCTCGACGAGCACCGGCGTCCGCCGGCGATTCTCTCCGTCGGTGGTGAGGCGATCGACGCGAAGCTGTGGGAAACCCTTGCCGCCGCGCCGAAAACCGCGGCGTACAACTACTACGGGCCCACCGAATGCACGGTCGACACGCTGTACAGCCCGATCGTCGCGGGAAGCCCGGTCTCATTGGGCACCCCACTGCTCAACACGGCCGCCTACGTCCTCGACGCCGGTCTGCGCCCTGTGCCCCCCGGCGTGGCCGGTGAGCTGTACCTCGCCGGCGCGGGGTTGGCCCGCGGCTACCTCGGCCGCCCGGAGCTCACCGCCGCGCGGTTCGTCGCCGATCCGTTCGGCGAGCCGGGTACGCGGATGTACCGGACCGGAGACCTGGTGCGCTGGCAGAACGGCGGCACGCTCGACTACCTTGGCCGCACCGATCACCAGGTGAAGATCCGGGGCTTCCGGATCGAAACCGGCGAGATCGAGGCCGTGCTGGCCCGAGACCCGTCGGTGGACCAGGTTTCGGTGATCGTGCGGGAGGACCGGCCGGGAGATCCGCGTCTGGTCGCCTACGTGGTGCCCACCACCGGAGCGACCGTCACCCCGGGTGTGCTGCGGGAGTCGGCGCGGGAATCCCTGCCCGGCTACATGGTGCCCGTCGCGTTCGTCTCGATGGCGGCCATGCCGTTGACAACGAGCGGGAAGCTCGACCGCAAAGCCCTGCCCGCGCCCGAATTCACCGCGGAGGCCGCTTCCCGCGAACCGCGGACCGTGCGGGAAGAAGCGCTGTGCGGTCTGTACGCGGAAGTCCTCGGCCTCGAACGCGTCGGCGTCGACGACGGCTTCTTCGAGCTGGGCGGGCATTCCCTGCTGGCCGCCAGGCTGGTGAGCCGGGTCCGCTCGGTGCTCGGCGTCGAACTCGCGGTGCGGACGCTGTTCACCGCGCCGACGCCGGGAAGCCTCGCCGCGGAGCTCGACCGCACGACCGGCTCGGACATCGGCATCGAGGTGCTGCTGCCGCTGCGGGTCTCCGGGAACTCGGCCCCGCTGTTCTGTGTGCACCCCATTTCCGGGCTCGGCTGGTGCTACGCGTCCCTGCTGCCGTATCTGCCGGACCGTCCGGTGTTCGCCCTGCAGGCCCGCGGCACCACCCGGCCGGACCAGCGGCCACAGGACCTCGACGTGCTCGTGGAGGACTACCTGGCACAGATCCGCGAGGCCCAGCCCGAGGGCCCGTACCATCTGCTCGGCTGGTCGGCGGGCGGGAACATCGCCCACGCCATCGCCTGCCGTCTCCAGGCCGGCGGGGAACAGGTGTCGTTCCTGGCGCTGCTGGACTCCTATCCCCGGCTCGGCGCCACGTCCTGCCGGTCCGAAGACCTGGACCGGCAGGACATCGTGCTGACCCTCGCCGAAGACCTCGGCGTCGACCTGGACGAGCCGTCCGCCGCGGAGCTCGCCTTGAAGTCCACAATGGACGAAACACTGGTGCTGTCGCTTGTGGACACGGCCGTGCATACCCAGCGACTCATCGCCGAGGCTGAGCCGGGACACTTCGACGGCGACGCCGTCCACCTCACCGCGACCCGCGGGCGCCTGCCCGGCTGGCCGGAACCCGAGGCGTGGCAACGTCATATCACCGGCGACTTCACCGAACACCACGTCGACTGCGCCCACCCGGAGATGCTGCGCCAGGGCCCGCTCAAGGAGATCGGCCCGCTCATCGCCACCACCCTGAAACGCATCCGCTGAGGCCAGCGTGCCGCTAGCTGCCATGAACGACGCGTTACGGTCATTGAGCCTGGATCCACCGGTGGTTTGTGTGGTGGTCTTGCTGGTGTGGTGTTGATCTTGTGTGGGTGTGTGGGCGTGGGTGGGTGACCCGGCGTCGCACCGGGGTGTCCACTGTGGTCTCCGGGTCGTAGGGGCGGTGGGTCAGGCTGTTCGGGCTGTGGCGGTGAATAGGTCTTGGTAGTGGTGTTGCCAGGGCCAGTTCGTCGGTAGTCGCAGGGTGATCCGGCGGGCGGTGCGGGTGACGCGCGCGGGCACGGTGATCAAATGCCGGCGCAGGGTCGCGGTGCGGGCTTTGGCGTGAAACGTGCTGGCCAGCACGCCTGCGGCGCGCAGCAGGTTGTGGGTGAGGACCGCGAGGGTCAGCCAGGCCTGGTTGGCGGCGAACCGGCCGGAGGGGAAATGCGCCAGCGCGGAGTCGTGCAGGTCGGCGAAGACCTGTTCGACGATCGCGTGTCCGCGGTGCTGTTCGTCCGCGGTCATCAGGTCGAATCCGGTGTCGGTGAACACCGCCTGGTAGATCCAGGTGCGGAACAGTTCGCCTTGGTCGTTGGTGGTGAATCGGGGGGTGCGGCGCACCAGCAGTCGTGCGGTGACGGCCCGTCCGGGGTTCTCGGTGGTGTTGGTGAACGCGGTGTGGGTGATCAGTTCCCCGGTCTGCGGGTCGGGGATGGGGTGGCGGTAGTCGACGTGGCTCCACGCGTCCTCGTCGATCGTGGCGATGGCGGTGTTCACTGCGGTGTTTTTCTGGGCGGTGACGGAGAAATACGCTCCTGCGGTGCGGATCGCGGTGATGTTGCCGCGGCAGTTGCGCGGTGAGGATCACCGGGGCGCAGATCGGGCTGGACAGGGTGGCGATGAGGTGGTTCAGGCTGCGGATCCCGTTGTAGGCGAACCCGGCGCCGTCTTTGTGGTGGCCGTAGATTTCGGTGATTTTGGCGTCGATGTCGAGGAACGCGAGCTGGTCGGCGCCGGGCAGCAGCGGCATCTGCTGTGAGAGTCGGACGAGGGCTTCTCCTGCGACGGAGGTGAGCTGGCGGGTGTGGCCGTGGGTGAATCCGCGTAGCCAGGATCCGCAGGTTGAGGGTGCGCGGAGTCGGTGGAACAGTCGTGGCATGGCGCCGTGGCGGATGAGGTCGAGGTCGTCGATGCTGTCGGCGCCGGCGGCCATGCCCGCGATGATGGACAGGGCTTTGGCGTCGCTGTTCGCGCCGACGGGGATTCCCAGGTCGACGCGGTGGTTGATCAGGTCGGGCAGGTCGATGTTTTCGGTCAGCCGGATCAGGGGGACCAGTCCGGCGCAGGACACGAGAGTGTCGTCGGTGAACTGTGCTGATACCGCGTTGGTGAGTGACACGAACGCGCCGTTCAGGGCAGCATTCCGAGACGAGCCATCAATAGTGCGTGGCGTCCATTCGGACGGAGAGGGAGCGCGGGCGCGGGTCGGTCCAGTGGGTGCCGATGTAGTCCACACAGGACTCCCGGCCGGACGCGCCGTGGGCGACGGCCCAGCCCGTGGGGACATCGATCGCGGACGGCCACAGGCTGTGCTGGCCTTCGTCGTTCACGAGGACCAGGAAGGTCCCGGTCTCGTCATCGAAAACGTTCGTCATCTTCAACTCCCGTGGTTTGACGCGGCTTGGATGAGACGGGCGAGGGTCCGGGCGTCGCTGAGCAACGGGGCGTCGAACTCCCGTGATCCGGTGTTCACCGCGTGAACGACTCCGGAGAGGAATATCCGCATGCTGTCGGCGGGGAGCACACTCCTGATCTCGCTCTCCCCCCGGGAATCGACCCGGATGTCCACGATCATGTCCGGCAACGCCGAAAAGGGACGTTCGAACTCGACGACGACACCGCGCCCTAGCAACTGAAGCGAGTTCCGATAATGGGTCGTGAAGCCGAACTGCCCGACGATGGTCTTCCCTCCCGGATAACCCGCCAACACGCTGTAAGAGGTCTCAAGACCGTCAGCGGTGCGATCTCCCACGATCACGTCCACCCGTTCCGGCTCCACGCCCCACAGAATCCGGCCCAGTGACGCCATGTACGGCCCGGTGTCGAGCAGGGCGCCCCCGCCTTTCTCGCGATCGTGCCGAAAGTCGCCGGTGGGCACGGGCGGGGTGAACACCGCCACGACCTTCGTGATCTCCGTATCGAGATCCTCGACGAAGGACGAAGCCGCGGAAAACATCGGGTGGAACGTATAGTTCGTCGCCTCCGCGAGCACGCGGGAATGCGACCGGGCGAGTGCCACCATCTCCTCGGCCGCGTCCAGGCTCAGGAAACCCGGCTTGTCCACGACCACGTGGTGCCCGCGATCGAGCGCGTACCGGACAGCGGGCGCGTGTTCGCCGTTCACCAGCGAAACGTAGACCAGGCAAGGGTCCTCGACGTCCAGGGCCGCACGCCACTCGGCGTGTACCCGTCCCAGCTTCGGAAGCGAGCCGGCGGATTCGGCATGAGAGCTCGCGAGGTTCATCGTCTTGATCTCGTCCATGGCCGCGACAGCGGGCAGCACCCGGCGCCGCGCGAATCGTGACAGGCCGATCAGAAGTAGTTCCATGGCTCTCGTGGGTTCGCTGGTGGCCTTCTCAGAGAAGGCAGGCCATGAGGCTCCGCGCCTCGACGTTGACGTAGTAGCCGAAATGCGTGAGCCGGTTGAGCAGACCGAGCGTCATCCACCGGTAGTTGTCCGGCGCGTTGACGGGGTGGCCTTCGGGGATTTCGATCACGACATGCCTGGTGTCCGCCCGCTGGAACCGGCCGCCGTCCTCCGACTGCACGGACTCCAGCCGCACCCGGGAAACCGCCGCGGTGAGGTACTCCACGAGCGGTGGAAGAGCCACTCCCCGCGTGTAGCCCGGTGCGAGCTGGATCGTCGCGGCGAGTTCGAGCCGGTCGGTGGAGCCCGGCTGGACCATCGCCTGGACCAGGAACTGGAGCACGCCCGAACGACGCTGGCAGACGAAGGCGACGAGGTTGCCGGGAACGGGTTCGAGCATCGGCTGCGACCACGTGCCGACCTCCCGGCTCGTCGCCTCCACGGAGAGGCCGATTATCCGGAAGTAGTCACCGTCGCGATGCCGGATACTTCCGCCGTCGCAGACCCAGCCGTCCATCTCCCGCAAGCCGATCCGCTTGACGTCCAGCGTGAAGTTCTCCTTCTGGTCGATGATCCAGGTCATCTCGGCGGCGAAGTCGGCGTCCGAACGCCGCGAGCGGTGTGACTCGATGACCTGGGCGTGGAACTCGTCGTCCAGCGGGCCGTTGCCCTGAGGGACCTCGGCGCCCGCGTAGGAGATGCACGCCAGCACGGTGCGGGCGTTCATGTTCACGTTCCCGAGCGCGAGTTGACGCCGCACCTGGCCGAGAGTGAGCCACGCGAAGTCGTCCCCGATCGGGAACTCCTCGTCCGGCGGGAGCTCCACGATCATGTTGCGGTTCCGCTTGTGGAGATACCAGGACGCGTGCTCCGAAAGCAGTCTGTCCACGAGGACGCGTCCGCGGGTGGGCTTCAGGAAGTACTCCAGGTACGGCGTGGACCGTCCACCGTGGATCCGCTGGTAGTTGCTCTGGGTGGCCTGCACGGTCGCCGCGTACTGGACCAGGCTGGTGTTGCCCGGCTCCATCTTCACCTGCATCAGGAAGTGGTGTACCCCGTTGATCCGTTTTACCAGGATCCCCAGTATCCCGATGTCGGGTTGCACGATGATCGGCTGGCACCACCGCGAGGTCGGCCCGAAGTTCGTTCGAACGGACAGCCCCTCGATGGTGAAGAAGCGCCCTGAGGAGTGGACGAGACGATCGTCCACCCGCCAGTCGGCCAAGCTCTCCAGCGGGACTTCCTCCACCTTGTACGACGAGGATTCGTACCGTTCCTTGAGAAAGAAGTCGGGATCAGGGGTCTCCGGGCTGATCGCCGCCAAGGCCGATGCCAAGAAGTCGTCAGCGTGGCTTGCCGAACTTGACATGCTGTTCCTCTCCTCGGGTGGGCGATCCGGGGTCAGACCGCGGAGATGGACGGCAGCGGGAAGACCAGTTTTCCGCCGCCCGCCAGGAACTCCTGCTCCCGCTCGACGAACCCGCCACTGTGGACCCACGGCAGCACCAGCAGCTGGTCGGGCCGCAACGCCTTGGCGTCTTCCTCGGAGACGATCGGGATACCGCTGCCGGGAGTGGTGGCCCCGTGCTTCTCCCGGCTGACCTCACCGACGCAGGGCAGGTCGTCGGTGGTGATCCCGCAGTACTGCAGGATCACGTTGCCCTTGGTCGACGCGCCGTAGCCGACGGTCAGCTTGCCGGCCGCGCGCGAATCGTCGAGGAAGGTGCGCAACTTGTCGCGGTGTTCGCCGACGCGGCGGGCGAACGCCTCGTACGGTGCCGGGGTCTCCAGTTCGAGTTCGGCCTCCCGCCGGCGGATCCGCTCGATCTCGGCGGTGTCGACCTTGTGCCCAGCCGGGTCCTTGACCAGCGTGACGCACAGGCTGCCGCCGTTGACGTCGGTGATCTCGGCCGTGGTCAAGGTGAGCCCGACGCGCTGCGCCATCCACTCGATCTGGCGCAGCGTGTAGTACTCGAGATGCTCGTGGCACACCGCGTCGTAGGCGGGGATCTGGAGCAGCGGAAGCGCGTAGCTCATCTCGATCATCCACACACCGTCGTCGGTGAGGACGTCGCGCACCTCGGCCATGAACCCGAGTGGGTCGGGCAGGTCGTAGAACATCGCGATCGAGGTGACGATCTTGGCCTTGCGCTCGCCGTACTCCCCGGCGAACGCCGCCTTCGAGAAGAAGTCCGGGATCAGGCCGATGTCGTCGGGGTAGTACTCGCGCCACTTCTCCCCGGTGGGATCGATGCCCACCCTGGTGAGGCCGTCGGCCGGGTACGCGCGCAGCAGGGTCGCGTCGTTGCTGCCGATGTCGAGGACCAGGTCGGTGCGGTCCAGGTCGACCAAGCCGGTGAGCTGCTCGACCTTCCGGCGCAGGTGGTTGATCATGAAGGGCCGGACGCTTGAGCGGTAGCCGTAGTGTTCGCCGTACATGAGCGAGAGGTCGGCGGTGTGCCGCATCTGAATCAGTCCGCAGCCGCCCGGGCCGCACCTGACGAGTTCCAGCGGCGCGGTCGGCACGTTCTGGCCGGGGCGGGGGAAAATACCGGTCAGCGCCTGCGTTCCCAGGTCCAGCACGGACAATAGGTCGCGATTCCCGCAAATGCGGCACTCGGTGCACTCGATGACGGCCGTATCTTCGGTGATGGTCACAATGCCTCCGCTTGGTTACCATTCGAGTTCGGCCCCGAGACGTCAGCGGCTCACTCGAGACGACACTCGCTACTGAGCATGGCCTCGAACGAGACCGCGGTCACCTTCTGAATTGCGTGCCTGAGGTCAGCGCCACAAAGCCGCTTCCACTTCTTTGCACTTCTCGTACACCGGGAGCATTCCCCGTTCTTCGGCCTCGGCGAGAGTGGGCGCCACCCGGTCCCGCTCGGACATTATCGGCTCGACATCCCTCGGCAGCGGGAGTCCGAGATACGGGTCCAGCATGGAGAGCGCGAGCTCGTTCTCCGGCATGTACTCCCCCGAAATCATGTAGGACATGACGGTGCCGTCCCGGTAGGAGACGAACGCGTGTCCGACGCCGACCGGGAAGTAGACCGAACGGAAATGCCGCGGACCGACCTCGACTGCGTCCCATTTACCGAAGGTCGGCGAACCCACGCGAATATCCACCACGATATCGAGCGCCGCCCCCTGCGGGCAGTAAACGTATTTGGCGCAGCCCGGTGGCGCCACCGTGAAATGGACGCCCCGGACCACGCCCCGGCGGGATCGGCTGTGATTGGTCTGTGCCACCGCGAACAACGGCCGGCCGGTCGCCTCCAGAAAGGGGGTCTGCTGGAAAGGGGAGACGAAGAGCCCACGATCGTCGCGGGAAATGTCCGGGGTGATTTCGAAGGCACCGTCGACGGAAAGCTCACGTATGCGCACCAGGTCTCCAAGGACGAATCAGCGGCGTCCACGATGTTCGACGGTCAGTTTCTCGATGGCCACGACGATGTCGTTCGGCGTCGGTATCGCAGCGGCCTCCGCACGAAGGCGAGCGGCGTTCTCGCCGAACTCCGGATCCTTCAGCACCCGCAGGAGACTCTCCCGCAGCACCTCCGGCGTCAACCGCCCCGGATCGCTCACGTACACGCCCGCGCCCTGCTCCTCCAGCCCGTTGGCGACAGCCAGCGGGCCCCACCACTTGTCCTTCCCGACCTTGCCTGGCACCAAAAGCTGCGGGACGCCGTGTTCGAGCGCCGAGATGAACGTGCCGTGGCCGCCGTGGTGGACGATGGCCGAACAGGTGGGCAGCAACGCCGTCATCGGGACGAAGTCGATCGCGCGGACGTTGTCCGGCAGGCTCGGCAGCGCCGCCAGCTGCTCCTGGCTGAGGGTGACGACGACCTCCACGTCCAGATCGGCGACCGCCTGCAGGAGGTTGCCCGCCGACGGACCGGCGTTCAACTCCCGGTACGACAGGCCGAGGGTGATGCAGACGCGCGGGCGTTCGGGCTCTTCGAGCAGCCAGGCCGGCAGCATCGCGGGGCCGTTGTACGGCACCGGGCGCATCCTGAGGTAATCGATGCCGGGCGGCTGCCAGGTCCACGACGGCATGTCGCTGATCGACCACTGGCCCAGCACCATCTCCTCGTCGTAGTCCAGGCCGTACCGCTCGAGGATCGGCTGCAGGCAGTCCCGGATCGGGTCGCCGAGACCCTGTTCCCTGGCCGCGGTGCGCAGCTGGACCAGCGCGTCCGTGCCGAACACGAAGCGGGCGTGCGCGGCACCACAGGCCCGCGCGACCAGCGGACCGACGAAGGCCATGGTCATCCCGTCCCAGATCACCAGGTCCGGTTTCCAGCCGCGCGCGTAGCGCACCGCGTCTTCGATCAGGGAATCCGGGCTGAAGCTCAGGAAGTGGTAGCGCGCCAGCAATTCGAGCTCGGTGTACACATCCGCGTCGGTGTATTCACTTTGGACCGATTTCCGACGCTGCTCGAACGGACTGTCGACGGCCACCGGCTGCGTGCTCTCGGCCACCGCGTCGGCCACCATCGCGCCCACGTCGAGCTCCTCGCCGATCGACACCGCGGTGAGGCCGGTGCCCGCGATGTCGTCGGCTGTCAGTCCCACGGGGTCGAGCTGACCGGCGACGCGCACGTGGTGCCCCGCCGTCTGAAGCGCCCAGGCCAACGGGGCCATCGCGTACAGATGGGTCTTGCTCGGACAGGTCAGAAAGAGGACTCGCATTGGCTTTCTCCCAGTTACGGCGTTCTGATCCGGCGGCGGCTCAAGCGGCACGGCGGTGCGTGCGGCGCTCCACGGCGACCCGGAGTTCCCTGGCCACCCGTCGCACGTCCTCTTCGCTCAGCGCCTGATGCAGCGGGAGAAGCAGGATGGTGGCCGCGGCCTCGTCGGTTCCCGGCAGGACGACGTCCGCTCCGTAGAGCGGGACTTCGTGCAGCGGCGGATAGCGGAAAGTGGTGTAGACGCCTTGCGCCAGCAGGTCTTCGGCCACCGCGTCCCGGATTTCGGCGTCGAGCCGCACCCAGTAGAAGTAGTTCGTCGAGACGTGGCCGTCAGGCGGCTCCGGCGGGAGCAGGACGCCCTCGCAGCCGGACAGCAACCGGTTGTACTCGGCCGCGATGGCCCCGCGCCGGGAGATGAAGTCGGGCAGGCGGCGGAGCTGGACGCGGCCGATGGCGGCGGTGACGTCGTTGCCGATCAGCCGACGGCCGAGGTCGTGGACGGTCAGGTCCCACCACCGGCGCGGGTCCTTGGCCGCGGTGGCGAAGGCGCCTCGATCCTCTAAGCCGTGGTAAGCGAGGCGGTGGGCCCGGCGCGCCAGCTCGGGGTCGCGGACGTAGATCATGCCGCCGTCGCCGGTGGTGATGATCTTGCGCGAGTCGAAGCTCCAGATCCCGATGTCACCGAAGCTGCCGCAGGCCTTGCCGTCCACACTCGAACCCACCGAGCAGGCGGCGTCCTCGATCAGCGGTATCCCGCGCTCCTCGCACAGCGCGGTGATGGCGATGATGTCGCCCGGCTGACCGCCGTAGTGCAGCACCGTCACCGCCTTCGTCCGCGGCGTCAGTGCCGCCTCGATGTCGGCGACGGAAGGGTTGAGCGTGTGGGGGTCGACGTCGAAGAAGACGGGGCGCGCGCCGCGGGCGGCGACGGAGTTGGCGTTGGCCACGAAACTCACCGAAGGCAGCAGGACGTCGTCACCGGGCCCGACGTCGAGCAGCTCCATCGTGAGATGCAGCCCGGAGGTGGCGGAGTTGATGAAGAGGACCGATTCCGGCGGCACGCCGAGATGGTCGGCGAACTCCTTCTCGAACGCCTGCGTCCGTGGCCCGTATCCCAGCCAGTTGCTGTCGAACACCTCGCCGATGGCTTCGAGTTCTTCGGCACCGACGCTCGGCTGGAACATGTGGATCATCGTGCGTCCTTTCAGCCGGGCGGATGCCTGGTCGTTCTCCGTTTTCATCTTCTCGGACAAGCGTGTCATAACGGCGATCACCCGAATTCCTCAATCATGCTCGGTGTTCCGGCACCGCCATCCATTCCGAACGCGGACGTCGGCCTCCTCCGTCACCGCCGAGTCAGTCAGTGTCGGAGACAGCGAAGAGGGTGACCGCCACTCCGTTGAACACCGCGTTACCCGACGGGACGTCCACGACCGTTTCGTCGGTGAGCGTGTTGGCGTTGACACCGGCGTGCGCCGCCGCGACGGACTGCGCGGTGCCGGCGTGGCCCCAGCCGTGCGGCAGGCTCACGACGCCGGGCATGATCGTGTCCGTGGGCTCGACCGGCACGGTGAGCTCACCGGCGGCGGACCGGACGGTGACGCGGTCACCGAGGCCGAACTCGGCCACGTCCCGCGGATTGACGTGCAGGGTGCACCGATTGCTCCCGCCGACGAGGGCGGGCACGTTGTGCAGCCAGCTGTTGTTGGACCGCAGCTGTCTCCGTCCGATGAGGACGGTCTTGGGCGCGGGGTCCGCCATCCGCCGCCGCAGGCGTTCGACGTCCTCGATCAGCGCCGCGGGCGCCAGCTCAACCTGGCCGGACTCGGTGGTGACCAGTTCCTTCGCCCGCGGTTCCAGCGGGCCGAGGTCGATACCGTGCGGTTCCGCCCGCAGTTGCGCCAGCGAAAGGCCGTAGGGGCCCAGTTCGAGCAGCGCGTCCAGCAACAGCTCCGGTCCGCTTTCGCCTTCGAGACCAGCCCGCAGCTCGGCGACGTCCCGGCCCTCGAAGGGTGAACCGGGCGCCTCGGTCGCCCCGCGCAGGATGTGGTCCAGCATCATCTCGTCGAACATCGCCGGATCGGCGTCCGCGCCGGCACCGGTGGCGATCAGGATGAGCTTCGCCATGATCTCCGCCTCGGAGCGCTGGTCCGGTCCCAGCGGCAGGATCTGTGGGGAGAACCTGGTGTAGTTGCGCACCATGATGGTCTGCACCAGAAAGTCGTAGTGCGGCATCTGCAGCATGCGCGGCGGCGGCAGGATGACGTCGGCGTGCCGGGTCGTCTCGTTCAGGTAGGGATCGACGCACACCATGAAGTCGAGCTCGCCCAGCGCCCGTTCCAGCCGCGGCCCGTTGGGTGCCGACAGCGCGGGGTTTCCCGCCACCGTGATCAGTGCCCTGACCTGTCCCTCACCGGGGGTCTCGATCTCGTCGGCGAGAGTGGCCACCGGCAGCTCGCCGAGCGCCTCCGGGAGCTCGCGTACCCGGCTTTTCCAGTTCCCCTGGGTGTAGGGCTGTCCGGTGCGGAAGATCTCGAGCGCGGCGGTCTTGGTGAACATCACCCCACCCGGGCGGTCGAAGTTGCCGGTGAGGATGTTGATCACGTCGACGAGCCACTGCCCCAGCGTGCCGAATTCGACGGTACTGGTACCGATACGGGCGTAGACCGCGGCGGTGGGCGCGGCCGCGAGCTCACGCGCCAGCCGCGCGATGTCGCCGGCCGGGACTCCGCACACCCGCTCGACGGCGGCCGGGGTGAACTCCTCGGCGACACCCCGCAGCTCCGCCAAACCCGCCACGTCGATGCCGATGGTGGTGAGGTTCTCGGCGAACAGGGTGTGGACGATGCCGAACAGCAGGCAGACGTCGGTGCCGGGCCGGACGAACAGGTGCTCGTCGGCGAGCGCGGCTGTCCTGGTCCGGCGCGGGTCGACGACGACCAGCTTGCCACCGCGGGCGCGTAAAGCCTTGAGGCGCTTGGGAAAGTCGGGGGCCACGCACAGTGAACCGTTGGATTCCACCGGATTCGCGCCCAGTACAAGCAGATAATCCGTGCGGTCGAGGTCGGCCACGGCGACCGCCATCGGGTCGCCGAGCATCAGCCCGGACGCGACGTGCTTCGGCATCTGGTCGATGGTGGCGGCGGAGTACACGTTGCGGGTGCCCAGCACTTCGGTGAGGGGACGGCGATAGGCGAACCCGGCCATCGTGTGGAAGGTCGGGTTGCCGAAGTACACCGCCACCGCGTCACGGCCGCGGGCTTCGAAGACCTTCTTCAGTCCCTCGTCGACCAGCCGGAAAGCCTCGTCCCAGTCCGCCTCGCGCCACTCGCCGTTCTCCCGGACCATCGGAACGCGCAGCCGGTCCGGATCTTCGTCGAGTGCCCCGAGACTGGCGCCCTTCGGGCAGAGGAATCCTCGGGAGAATGGATCTTTCTCGTCACCCCGGATCGACGAAACCAGCCCGGAATCGTCGAGTTCCAGTCGAAGACCGCAGGCGGCCTCACAAAGTGGACACGTACGGTGCGCTGTTCGCATGGGTGCTCCCCGAATTGGCCGAGCGGCCATCATGTCGGGCCTTCACGACAAAGGGGAATATCGAGAAATGCTCTTTACTCACTGTCCCCTTTCAACCGCAAAGGGTAATGAGCACAAACAGAGATAGCCCTGCATACCGCCACCATGGCAGGATCGACGGGCCTCACGCGAAAGGCGTGCGGCAACTTCGTGGAACGATGTCCGGCACTGGGGCTGTAGTGGACGTCGCTACCTGACTACCCATTACACACGCCGCATCACCCTGAGCTTCTCCTGGATTTCGCGTGTGTTTGGAAAATCTCCACCGTTGGTTTTTTTCTGGATTACACGCGTATTTGGAGAATGGGGGCTTCAATGCTGAACAGACGTAAGGCACTCACGCTCGGCGGCGGTCTGCTCGGTGGGGCGTTGTTCCTGCCTGCCTGCGGGACGAGCCAGGCGGCGATGATCCGCCCGGCGGGACACGCCACTCAGGGCACTTTGCTTCAGCAGCACCACGGATCGGTGCTGTACACCGGTGCCGACGCATCGACCGGTGCCGCTTACTCGGTGCCGATGCCGGTACCGCAGGTACTGACCCCGTTGGAGAGCAAGGACAACACCGACATCTACCGGATCGCCATCGAGCAGGCGAACGTCCAGATCCTGCCCGGTCTCACCACCCAGATGCTCAGTTACGGCGGCCGGTTCGGCGGGCCGACCATCCGCGCGAGGACCGGGAGGCGCGTGCTGGTCACCTACCAGAACCGGCACACCGAACCGGTCAACGTCCATCTGCACGGCGGACACGTGCCCGCCGCCAGTGACGGCCACCCGACGGACCTGCTCCAGCCCGGCCAGTCGCGGACCTACGAATATCCGAACAGACAGCAGGGCGCCACGCTGTGGTACCACGATCACAGCCATCACACCGAAGCCGAGCACGTCTACCGTGGCCTGCACGGTTTCTACCTGATCGAAGACCCGGCGGAGGCGTCGCTGCGCCTGCCGGACGGGGAGTTCGACGTCCCGATCATGCTCCGGGACGCCCAGTTCGACGAACGGGGCACCTTGGTCTACGGGGACCCACGGCTGCGCAACGTCATCCTGGCCAACGGGAAACCGCAGCCGTACTTCCAGGTCGCCGCCCGCAAGTACCGCTTCCGGTTTCTCAACTGCGCCAACGAACGGACCTTCCGGTTGCGGCTCGGCGGGGCGGAGATGATCCAGATCGGTTCCGACGGCGGTCTGCTGCCGGCCCCGGTGATCCGGAGCGACATCGGGCTCGGGCCCGGTGAGCGAACCGAGATCGTGGTGGACTTCTCCCGCAACAAACCGGGCGATCAGCTCGTGCTCGCCGACGAAACCGGGCCGGTGCTGCGGTTCGACGTGACACGTCCGGTCGCCGACCACAGCCGGGTGCCCGCCGCGCTCCGCCCGCTGGCCGCGCTCCCGGCCACGAAGACCAACCGGGAGGTATCGCTGAGTTTCGACCTCTCGGGCGACCCGGTGGGTCTGGTGAACGGCAGGCCGTACGACCCCGACCGGGACGACTTCGTGATCAGGCGGGGCACTTCGGAAATCTGGCGGGTCACCAACGGCGATGGTTCCTTCGGTTTCGAGCACAACTTCCACCTGCATCTCGTGCAGTTCCGGATACTGGATCGCGACAGCCAGCCACCCACCCTCGACGACGCGGGCCTCAAGGACACCGTGCCGATCCCGGCGGGCAAATCCGTCCGGCTACAGGCCACGTTCGACAGCGACTACCTCGGGAGATACGTGTACCACTGCCATTTCCTGGAGCACTCCTCGGTCGGGATGATGGCCCAGATGAAGATCGTCCCCTAGGTCGTGTCTGGTGAATCTGTTCGATGGGCTTCGTGATCCAGGTGGTTCCTGGCGGTGCGGGGGATTTGCCCTCGTACCGGGTCCGTGCCGTCAGGGGCCGCCTGGGCGCGGAGACCGCGAACTTGATTTGCCAGACACGACCTAGATCGTGAAACCGGCGCGGGGGCGGCGAGTACTCCTCGCCGCCCCCGTTTTTCCGTTCGCACCAAAGGATATCGGCCGCCGCTCCGGGTAAGCATCTTCGCACCGGAGGAGATGCCACCTGGAGGCCGCGGTGAAAGGCTGGACGTCCGAGGAACTTCCACGTGCGTGCTGTTGGCAGGAATGAGGGAACAATCTCGTGACGGGCGAACAGGACATCCCAGCCGGGACCCGGCCGTTGAACGGCGCCGAATACATCGAGAGCCTGCGTGACGACCGCGAGATCTATCTCTACGGCGACCGCGTCAAGGACGTCACCACCCATCCGGCGTTCCACAACCCGGTCCGCATGACAGCGCGCCTCTACGACGCCCTGCACGACCCGGAAACGCGGGACGTGCTCACCACCCGGACCGACGCCGGCACCGGCGGCTACACCCACCGGTTCTTCACGACCCCACATAGTGCCGAGGACCTGGTGGCCGATCAGCAGGCCATCGCGAAATGGGCGCGGATGAGCTACGGCTGGATGGGCCGGAGCCCGGACTACAAGGCCGCCTTCCTCGGCACCCTCGGCGCGAACGCGGAGTTCTACGAGCCGTTCGCGGACAACGCGCGCCGGTGGTACCGCGAATCGCAGGAGAAGGTCCTGTACTGGAATCACGCGATCGTGCATCCCCCGGTCGACCGGAACCGTCCGCCGGACGAGGTCGCCGACGTGTTCATCCACGTGGAGAAGGAGACCGACTCCGGGCTGATCGTCAGCGGCGCCAAGGTGGTCGCGACCGGGTCCGCGCTCACCCACTACAACTTCATCGCCCACTACGGTCTGCCGATCAAGGACCGGAAGTTCGCGCTGGTGGCCACGGTCCCGATGGGCGCGCCGGGAGTGAAGCTGATCTGCCGCACCTCCTACTCGGCGACAGCCGCGGTCATGGGCAGCCCATTCGACTATCCGCTGTCCTCCCGGCTGGACGAGAACGACACCATTCTCGTGCTGGACAAGGTCCTCATCCCGTGGGAGAACGTGTTCATCTACGGCGACCTCGGCAAGGTGAAGATGTTCACCGGGCGCTCGGGGTTCGTCGAGCGGTTCACCTTCCACGGCTGCACCCGGCTGGCGGTGAAGATCGAGTTCATCGCCGGGCTGCTGGCCAAGGCACTGGAGCTCACCGGCACCGAGGATTTCCGCGGGGTGCAGAGCAGACTCGGCGAAGTGCTGGCCTGGCGCAACCTCTTCTGGGCGCTTTCCGACGCGTCCGCGCGCAACCCGATCGAATGGAACAACGGCGCGGTGCTGCCCAATCCGCAGTACGGGCTCGCCTATCGGTGGTTCATGCAGATCGGCTACCCCCGGATCCGCGAGATCATCATGCAGGACGTCGCCAGCGGCCTGATCTACCTCAATTCCAGCGCCGAGGACTTCAAGAACCCGGAGATCCGGCCGTACCTGGACAAGTACGTCCGCGGTTCGGGCGGGGCCACCGCCGTCGACCGGGTGAAGCTGATGAAGCTGGTGTGGGACGCCGTCGGCACCGAATTCGGCGGCCGGCACGAACTGTACGAGCGCAACTACTCCGGCAACCACGAGAACACCCGGCTGGAGCTGCTCTTCTCCCAGATCGCGGGCGGCCAGGTCAACGGGTACAAGGCGTTCGTCGACGAATGCCTCGGCGAGTACGACCTCGACGGCTGGACTGTGCCGGATCTCGCCACCTTCCCCGACCTGACCCGGCTGCGCGAGGACCTCCTCGGCGGCGGCTTCGCTGCCTGAGCCTTGCTTTGTCAAGACACGGCGTCGAACCGCAAAGGTAGAGACGTGAGCCCGGACGTTTCGCCGGGATCATAAATCCCAAGAACCGGCGAGGAAAAGGATTCCGACATGACGAACGAAGATCGGCGAGGCGACCTCTCCACCGCGGCCGAGCACATCGAGCAAATCTGGAAGGACGTGCTCAAGGTACGGGAGATCCCGACCGACGCGACCTTCTTCGAGTTGCGGGGACAGTCGATCTCGGCTGTCCGGATCGCGGCACGGATCGAGGACGAGCTCGGCGTGCAGATCGACATGGGCGACCTGTTCGAAGACCCCGACCTGGCTACCTTCACCCGTGACGTGGTGGCGAAGCTGGCGGGTTCGGCGATCCCGGACAGCCGGACGGCCTGACGCGGTGAGCGTCCCCAATCCGAGGAGATGAAGATGGCACTGGTGCGGCGGCGACTGCCGAACGGCCTTGAAGTGACCCAAGTGGACCCCGGCGAAGCCGCACTGCTCTATCGGGAGATCTTCGTCGAGGAATCCTATCTGTGGAACGGTTTCCCGTCCTCGGTCCCCGAGGTCGTCTTCGACATCGGCGCGAACATCGGGCTGGCCTCGATCTTCTTCAAGCAGCGTTACCCGGACGCCCTCGTGGTCGCCGTCGAACCGGGCCCCGACACCTTCCTCGCCCTGCGGCAGAACATCGAGCAGCACGTGCCGTCGGGTGTGGTCCGCAATGTCGCGGTCGCCGACCACGACGGTGTCGCCAAGTTCGGCTACTACCCCGGCGCCTCCGCCGAATCCGGCCTCTACCCCGACCAGGCCGGGGAAACCGCGCTGGCGAAGAAGCTGCTCCTGCAGAGCGGTTTCGCCGAGTCCGACGCCGAGCGGTTCTCCCAGGACCGGCACCGGCTGTCCTATGTGGAATGTGAAACGGTCACGCTGTCGACACTGATCCGCGAGACCGGGGTCGACCGGGTGGACCTGCTGAAGATCGACGTCGAGAAGTCCGAGATGGATGTCCTGGCCGGCATCGAGAAAGCCGATTGGGCCAAGATCCGGCAGCTCGCGCTCGAGGTCCACGACATCGACGGCAGGCTCGCGCAGGTGTTGACCATGCTCCGCGGGCACGGCTTCCGGGTCGACACCTGCCAGGAGAACCGGCTCGCCGATACCGACATGCACATGCTCTTCGCCACCCAACCCTGACCGGCCCCCGTTTCCCGGCAATGCGCTGAAGGCCACTATGACGGCGTCCCCACGCGAGGGACTCTAATGCCCCCATGGTGGCCTTCAGCGCATTGCCATGGGGGAAGAACGCTATGAAGGGTCCCTTCCTCTCGAAAATTAGAGGAAGGGACCCTTCATAGCGTTGTCCCACCAAGGGGACGCTCAGTACAGCGGTGCGTCCGGTGCGGTGACGATATCGTTCAGCACCTTGAAGAACTCCCCAGCCATCTCGCTCATCCGGCCGTCGCGGAACAGGCCGCTGGTGAAAGCCAGGTTCGCCAGGATGTCCTCGGCCGGGCCGAGATGCAGGCACCACAGCATGCCGTCCGGCACGTAGGAGCCCACGTCCTGCGAGAGCTCCCGGCGCCAGATCGCGGTGTACTCCAGGTCGCCGATGAGCTCCCGCTCCATCACCAGCGGCGGCTGCACGACCTGGAACACCACGGGGGCGCGGTCGTCCTCCATCGCCGACGCCATCAGCTCCGGCACGTCCTGCAGGAGCAGCAGGAGCGGCAGTTCCCGCGAATACGCCTCCAGGCAGGTCTTCCTGACCCGGCCGACGACGTCACGGAAGCTTTCGGCGCCGGCGAGGTCGGTCCGCAGCGGGACGAAGTTGAAGAACGAACCCACTGTCTCCTGGAACCGTGCCTTGTCGCGGCCCGGCATGAACGTCGGCACGACGATGTCGGTCTCGCCCGTCATCCGGTGCAGCAGTACCGTGAAGGCCCCGAGCAGGACCATGAACGACGAGCTGCGGGTGGCGGCGGCGAGCTCCTCGGTCTTGGCGCGCAGCCCGGCGTCGGTGGCGAACCGGTACCACGAGGTGTCCGGCCAAGAGTCCGCCGAGCACGGCAGATCCGTTGGTACACAAGTGATCCGTGCGCCGCTCAGCTTGGTCCGCCAGTATTCACGGGCCGCCTGGACACTCTCACCGGTCGAGCCTGCCAGCTGGTCGGCCGCGTATTCCCGGTACTGGCGGAACTCGGGCAGGCTCTGCCCGAGGTGTCCTTTCCGCGCCGCGTAGCCGGTAGCCAGGTCGCGGATGATCAGCTGCATCGACCACGAGTCGATCGCCGCGTGATGGGCGTCGAGGATCAGCACTGAGTCCTCGTCGTCGAAACGGCCGAGAATCGCCTTCAGCAACGGGTTCTCGCCGCTGCCGAAGGTTTCGGCCTCCAGTTCGTTGAGCAACTCCTGGATGGCGAGCTCACGGGCGTCGGGGGCGATACCCGTGAGCTCGCGCACCTCGAGCCCGGGTGGGCTCGGTGGCAGGATGTCCTGGTAACGCACTTCGGTGGCGCGGACGATCGTGGTACGGAGCGCTTCGTGCCGCACGACCACGTCGTGCAGCGCCCCCCGTAGCGCCTCGATGTCGATGCTTCCCCGGATTCGCCAGCCGTCGACGTGGTGATAGCGGGGACCGAACGGGCCCACCTCGTCACCCTTGTCGAACAGGCACAGGAACTCCTGTTGCAGGGAAAGCGGAGCTCGGTCCGTGACGCCGGGCGCCACGGTTTCGGTGATACTCATGACCCTCGACCGTCCTTTTCGGATTTTCGACCGTTTCTAGTTGAGCCTGCTCGACCCGTGCCGGTCGGCCGCGGCGCGCGCCTGCTCCAGGTCGTCGTACTCCAGGACCATGTGCGGGTCCTGCATCTCGTACCAGCCGAGCCCCGGCGGGCAGCTGTCGTAGCCGAGCAGCCGCCGCACCTCCTCCGGGAGTTCCAGCACCGTCTCCTTGGGTACCGCGAGGTACTGGTTCTCCTCCTGGCGCAGGTTGCCCAGGTCGTACGACACGGTGAGGCTGAGCCGCGGCTCGTCGGTGGTGTTCGCCCCACCGCTGTGATAAACGCCGCCCAGCCAGATGAGCGCCGACCCGGCGGGCATCGCCGACGGGAAGCTGTCCGAGTACTTCGGCGGCGTCTCGTCGTCCCAGTGGTGGCTGCCCGGGATCACCAGTGTGGCGCCGTTTTCGGCGGTGAAGTCGGTCAGCGAGAGCATCAGCTGCACTCGGCTGGTGGGGCCGGGGTGCCGGCGCAGGTGGAGCCAGTCGTCCCGGTGCAGTGGCTGCTTTCCCTGCCCGGGATCGATCTGGATCGCCTGCGTCGCACTGATCTGGATGGTCGGGGTGATCTCGATCCGGGATTTCCCGACCCACATGTGCACCGGTTTCTGCATGACCGCCCGTGCCGCCCCGAGGTAGAGCGGCTGGGTCACCACCGGCGTCAGATGGCGGGTCCGGGCGAACAGCGAGTTCACCCGCCGCGTCCGGTGGCCGTCGTAGCCGGTTTCGCAGTGGTTGGCGCCTTTCAGCGCTGGCGCGAGGTCGTTCCTCAGCCCTTCGAGGGTGGCGTCGTCGACGAAGTTCTCGATGATCACCGCCCCGTCCCGCTCCAGGATCTCGACCACTTCACCGAGATCCGTGCCGGGCGTAACCCTGGCCAGACCTGCCATGTTCGTCACCTTTCCCTTTCGAATCCCTGGCGGATCCCGGTTCGGACCCGGCGGGCCTCAGCGCAGCTCGAGGTCGTTGAGGCCCGCGGCCTGGAGGAACTCCCCCCGCGCGATCGCGGCCGCGACCCGCTCGATGTCGTCCGACATGTACCGGTCCTGGTCCAATGTGGACACCTGCTTCCGGATGAGATCGAAGGTCGCCTTCGCCACCGGGCTGAGCCGGTCGTAACGTCCGGAGAGGTCGACGGCCTGTGCTGCGGCGAGGAACTCCACCGCGAGGATCACGTTGTTGTTCTGCAGCACCCGGCGCGCGTTGCGGGCCGAGATGAGCCCCATGCTGACGACGTCCTGGTTGTCGCCGTTGGACGGGACGCTCTGGGTGCTGGCCGGGCCGATGGTCCGGTTCTCCGCGACCAGTGCCGTGGCCGGGTACTGCGCCCCGGCGAACCCGCTGTTGAGCCCCGGCTCGCCCTTGACGAGGAACTCGGGCAGCCCGTAGCTCAGGTGCCGGTTCAGCAGGCGGTTGGTCCGCCGCTCGGACAGCACACCGAGCTGGGTGAGCGCGATCGTCACGAAGTCCATGGCGAAGGCGATCGGCTGGCCGTGGAAGTTCGCGCCGTGGAAGATCTCCTTGCCCTCGAAGAACAACGGGTTGTCGTTGGCGGAGTTGAGCTCCGTCTCGATCTTGCTCACCGCGTGGTACAGGGTGTCGCGGACCGCGCCGACGATCTGCGGGATCGCGCGCAGCGAGTACGCCTTCTGCAGGTAGGTCTGCGAACGCTCCACACTGGACTCACCCTGCTTGCCGTCCTGCACCTGACGGCGGAGGTCGACGTGGTCCACGGTGAGGCCACTGCCCTTCATCAGGGCCCGCATGTTGGCCGCGGTGTCGATCTGGCCGACGTGCGGTTTCGCGATGTCGTGCCCTTCGGCGAGGAACGGGCTGTTGGAGCCCTGCAGGGTCTCGATCACCAGCGCGGTGACGATCTCGGCCTGCCGGACCTGGTTCAGCGCCCGGCCCACGACGAGCGCGCCGAGACCGGTCATCGCGGAGGTGCCGTTGATCAGCGCTAGACCTTCCTTGAACCGCAGTTCCAGCGGCTCGATCCCGTGCTCGCGCAACACCTGTCCGGTCTGCACCCGCGCGCCGTCACGCAGGATGTAGCCCTCGCCGATGATCGTCGAGGCGATGTGCGAGAGCTGCGCGAGATCGCCACTGGCGCCGAGCGAGCCGATCTCAGGGATCGCGGGCGTGATGCCCAGGTTGAGGTACAGCGCCAGGCGCTCCAGCACCTCCGGGCGGACGGCCGAATGCCCCTTGGCCAGCGCGTTGAGCCGCGCGGCGACGATCGCCCTCGACTCGTCTTCGGCGAACAGCGGGCCGACGCCGGCGCTGTGGCTGCGGACCAGGTTCGTCTGCAGCTCGACCTCTTTCGAGATGTCGACCTGCATGTAGATCATCTCACCGTAGCCGGTGGTGACCCCGTAGATCGGGATGTTCTGCTTGGCGATGTCCTCGAACATCGCGCGGCTGGCCGCCGCCCTCGTCAGCGCCGCCGGGGTCAAGCCGACCTGTGCCCGGTCCTCGGCGACTCGCCGAACACCCGGGATGTCCAGGCTTGCGCCATCGAAGTTAACCGGAGATCCGGTCTCGACCTGAGTCAATTCGTTCACCTCGTCATGTTGGGGTTGAGTTACTCAAGCGGCTTGCGTTCCCCGGCCCGGACGGAAAGGCCGGCGAGTGTGGGGTTGGCGAGCAGTTCCCCGAGCGGGATCCTGACGCCGAACCGCTCTCTGACCCGCGTGGCGAGCAGCGGGATCAGCAGGGAATGTCCCCCGGCTGCGAAGAAGGTGTCCTCGGTGCCGAACCGGTCGGTGCCGAGCAACTCCGCCCAGATCGCGGCCATCCGCTGTTCCGCCTCGGACCGCGACGCGACGGGCTCGGCGGCGGGCGCCGGTCCCGAATCGGGCAGCCGGCGCCGGTCCACCTTGCCCGCGACGTTGCGCGGCAACGGGGTCTGCCGGATCCGGAAGGTCGCGGGCAGCCGCACCGTGCCGAAGCTGCGGCGCAGCAGGCCGCGCCAGACCCGGGCGTCCGCGGCGGTTTCTCCCGGAGGCGTGGGTCGCGGGACGACGTGGACCACCAGACGCGCGGCGAGGCCCTGTTCGTCGGTGAGCGCGACGACGGCGCATTCAGCCACCGAGTCGTGCGCGGCCAGCACCGTCTCGATCTCGCTCAGCTCGACCCGGTTCCCGGCCAGTTTGACCTGGAAGTCCTTACGCCCACGGAATTCCAGCACACCGTCGGGGCGACGGCGGCCGAGATCACCGGTGCGGTAACAGCCACCGCCCTCGACACCGAACTCCCGTAGCCGCGGCAACGGCAGGAAGGCCGCGCGGTCCCCCGCCCTCGCGCCGGTGTAGCCGGGCGTCACGTACGGGCTGCGGACGACGATGTTGCCGGTGATCCCGGCCGGGCAGGGACGGTCCAGGTCGTCGAGTACCAGCACCTGCCTGCCCGGGATGGGCCTGCCGATGGGTGCCGGGCCGTGGACGGTGCCGTCGATCTCGTGCCAGGTGGCCGCGACGGTCTCGGTCGGGCCGTACAGGTTCACCAGCCGGGCCCCGGGAAGGATTTCGCGCAGACCGTTGGCCAGGCCCGCCGGCAGTACCTCGCCCATCAGCAGCACGTGACCGAGTGAAGCGGGGCGTTCGGCCGGGGCGCGCTGCGCGATCACGCGCAGCAGTTCCTTGGCGAAGCTGGGGACCAGCTGGATATGCGTGATCCGTTCGTCGCGGAGCCAGTCGGCCAGCCGCTCGGGGTGGGCCCGAACCCGTTGGGGCGGCGGGCAAAGCGTCGCGCCCGAAGTGAGGGCGGCGAAGACCTCGGCCAAGGCCGGGTCGTGTTCCGGCGCGACCCATTGCGCCACCCGGGCGTCCGGTCCGATGTGGAACTCCGTCGCCATCCAGGTGGCGAACTGTGCCAGTGCGGCCTGCGTCTGGGCGATGCCCTTCGGCTTGCCCGTCGAACCCGAGGTGTAGGCGATGTAGGCGAGCTCGCCGAGGTCAGTGCTCGCACGGAACGGATTCCCGGTCTCGTCCGCCGCGGTGATATCCAGTACCCGGCCGTGTAGCTCGGTGCGGTACCACTCGGCCAGTACGTCCGCCGCGGGATCGCCGTCGAGCAGCAGGCAGGCCGGGCGCAGATCCTCGAGGACGGCGTGGCCCCGCTCGCCGGCGTCACCCGTCCCGAACCAGACAAGGTGCGCGCCCGCCTTGAGCACCCCGAGCAACGCCGCGTACTGGCCAGGCCCCGGCGCGACCCGGACTACGACGGCCCGGCCCTCCACGCCATGCCCTCGCAGCATTTCGGCGATCGACGTCGCGTGCCGGTCGATGTCCCGATAGGACAGACAGGCACCGTCCCACAAGACCGCGTCCGACTCCGGCCGGTTCTCCGCGTGCCCGCGCACCAGCTCGTGAACCGGCAAGGCGGGCTCGGCGGCGGTCACGACCCGGTCCGCTTCCCGCACCGCGGCGCGGGTCCGGTCCGGGCTTTCCAGCGCCAGTGCGCCGATCAGCGTGTCCGGTTCGGCCAGCGCGGCGCCGAGCAACGTGTGCAGCTGGCCGACGAGGTGCTCCACCGAGCCGTGGTCGAACAGGTCGGCCCGGTAGCGCAGCGTTCCACTGACCGAGGGCTTGACCTGCTCCACCGTCAGCGCGAGGTCGGCGAAGACCGCGCTGTCGACAGCCTGCCGCGAAACGACGGCGCCGGGGACGGTGAGCTCGGTGACCGGCTGGTCCCAGCAGTCGAACAGCACGTCGGACACCGGCAGCCTGCCGGGCTGCCGGGAAACGTCCAAGGCACGGACCAGATCCCCGAAGGGCAGCTCACCATGGGCGAACGCCCCCGTCGCCCGTGACGCCACCTGTCCCGCGATTTCGCGGAACGTCTGGCCACCGGAGAAGTCCGCGCAGAGGACCAACGGGTTGGTGCACGGCCCCACGAGCCGTTCGAACTCCGGACTCGGCCGTACCGGGGCGGGTACCACGACCGCGACCCGGTCGTCGTCGCCGTAACGCCACAACAGCGACTGGAAGGCGGCCAGCAGGACAGCGGACGGCCGTAGTCCCTCCACATCGGACAGTGAGGCGAGGCGATCGGCGACCGCCCCGTCCCAGTCGAACCGCACCACACCGCCGTGTTCGGGGAACCCGGCGGGCCGGGAACGGACGGCGGGCAAGGCGGGCGGCGACGGAACCGGGCTGAGCTCCGAGATCCACCACTTCTTCAGGTCACGCTGATCCCGCGCACGCTGCCACCGCGCGTAATCCGCGTACTGGACCCGCGGAGGCGGAAGGTCCTCTCCGGCCGGACGGCCGGAGACCGCCGCGGCATAGCAGGTCGACAGCTCGTCCATCAGGATCGACATCGACTGCTCGTCGACGACCGCGCGATGGGCCGCGACGACGATGCCGTGATCGGCCGGGCCGAGCCGGGCGCAGACCAGTCGTGCCAACGGCCCGCACCCGAGGACGAACGGGGTGTCCGCCCAGGTCGAGAAGAACTCCTCCGGCGAAGTGCCCGTCGCGGTGAGATCGCATTCCACAAAGGACGGTCCAGGCCCGCCTTCCGCGTGGATCTCCTGCACCGGCAGACCCTCCGGTGCCACCAGGACGGTGCGCAGGATCTCTTGCCGGGAGCGGAGTTCACCCCAGGCGGCACGCAACGCGCCGAGATCGAGTTCCTCGGAGACACGGTACGCCCGGCACAGAAGGTGCGCCGTCGATCCGGGTGCCAGTTGGTCCATGAACCAACTGGCGTCCTGAATCCGCGACGACGCGGCGCGCTTCACAGGGGGTCCGGCCATGGGAACCAGCGTCGCCGCAGCGGTGTCGCCGGTGCGTCTCCTCGACTGCTGCGGCCGGCGGTCCGCGGCGTGCGGTAAGGCAGCAAGCGCGGAGATGCGACCGCCGACAGCGGCAACCAGTATGAATCGAACAGGTGCTGTCGCCCATTGCCGAGGCGGAGATGGCGAAACCGATGCGGGAACCACCCGGAGAGCCCACGATCGGCGACCCGTCCAGAAGTTGACGGCCGACGTCCGCGAGCGAATCGACAGGAGACACGATGACGAACGAGATCAACCGCGCGGTGCTCGGCCCTGATGCGATGCGCGAAGTATGGATCGCATTGGCGGCGGAGGTGATCGGGTGCTCGGTCGAGACGGTCCGGGACGAGGCGGACACGGAGTCCTTCATCGATCTGGGCGGTACCTCGTTGCGTGCGGCCGACTTCGCGGCCAGGGTCGAGCGCCGGCTGGGCATCTCGGCGCCGCTGCGCGCCCTACGCGGGCCGGTTCCCCTCGCGCAGGCGATGGCGCAGGCGACCGAATACCGGCCGGTACCTGCCAGCGCGCCGACGACGTCGGTGTATCGACCGCTGCTGCCGAGCCAGGACGGCATGCTCATGGCCGAGAGCCTGCTCGGTGGCCGTGGTGTGCATGTGCTGTTCACCGCCGCGAGCACCACCCCGTTCGAACTTGACCGGCTGCGGGCGACGCTGGCCGACCTGACCGGGAGCCACGAGGCTCTGCGTACCGTTTTCACTCGTACGGACACCGGCTTCGCCAGGCGGGTACTGGACACCTGGCAGCCGCGGCTGATCGAACAGCGGCTGACCTCGCCTGCCGGCGTGGATCCGGTGACGACCGTGCACACCCAGCTCAGCGCGGCCAGCCCCGGCCTGCTCGCGCCGTTCACCGAGCCACCTGTGCTGTTCGTGCACAGCCGGGTCGACGGTGGGCCGGACCTCCTTTCGATACTGGTCCATCACGCGATCTTCGACGGGTGGGCGCTGTGCCAGTTCTGGCGCGCGTTCGCCCGTGCGTACTCCGCCGGTACCGCCGAGCCAGGCCCGTCGCCGGAGCTGATCGCGTCCCGGTATCAGGAGCTCACCGAGAGCGGCAAGCTCGCCGAGCTGACCCGGATCGCGGTCGCCGACCTCACCGACCTTCCCGACACCGTCAAGCTGCCCGTCGACCGGCCCCGGCCGGAGACCCAGGACGTCAGCGGGGTACGGCTGCCGTTCGCGCTCAACGCCGCACTGCGGGACCGGGTCATGACGACGGCGCGGCAGCTCGGAGTGACCCACACCGTCGTGCTCTTCACCGCTTGGGCGATGGCGGTGGGGCGGCGTGCCGGGATACAGGACTTCGCCGTCGGAGTCGCCATGTCCGGCCGGCAGGTCGCCGAGCTCCAGGACGTCCTCGGGTTGTGCGTGCGCATCGTGCCGGTACGGTGCCGGCTCGACGACACCCTCACCGTCGCCGAGCAGCTGAGCGCCTGCGGCGCCGCCTGGGCCGGCGCCGCCGAGCGGGCCGAGCTGCCGCTGGAGCTGATCATCCCGGCGCTCGGCCAGGCCGAGGTCACCGACCGGATGCCGATCATCCAGGCCGTGTTCGAGGCACACGACGAACTGCTGGGTGAGCCGGTGCGGGAGGACGGGCTGGAGCTGACCCTGCACGAGGGGTACTGCGGGGCCTCGATGATGGAGGCCACCCTCTTCCTCGCCGAGTGGGGCGAGCGGCCGGTGATGCGGCTGGAGTACCAGCAGGCGGTGTTCGGTCCGGGCGAGGCTGTCGATCTGGTCGAAGGGTTCACCGCGGCGCTGGAAGAGCTCGTCGCGGACGCGGACGCGCCGCTGTCGTCGGTACGGGCGATCTCGGCGGGGCAGCGGGAGCGGCTGGCCGCGCTGTCCGACGGGCCGGCCACCGACTGCGCGGCCGGGCTGTGGCAGTTGTTCGAGGAGACGGCCGCGCGCCACCCGGACGCGGTCGCGGTCGAGACGTCGACGTACGCCGAACTGCTCGCCGCCGCACGTACTCACGCGGCCGCACTCGTCGACGTGTCCCCTGGCGACAGGGTCGTCCTCGCCGCACCGCGCGGCGCCGCCGAGGTGGTGGCCGTGCTCGCGGTCCTGCACCGGGGTGCGGCGTATGTCGCGGTCGACGCCGCCGCCCCGCGGGAGTACCTCGCCGAGATCCTGCGCCAAGTTTCGCCGCGCATGGTCATCGGCTCGCCCGAGGTGGCCGAGTTGGCCTCCTGCCCGGCGGTTCCACTGTGGACACCGGCCGACCCGCTGGTACCCGGACCGGACCCGGCGCCCGCCGACCCGGACCGGACCGCGTACATCGCCTTCACGTCCGGCTCGACCGGCCGGCCCAAGGGCGTGATGGTGCCGCACCGCGCGGTCGTCCGCCTGGTCCGCGACGCCGGATACGTCCGCCTCGGCCCGGACGAGCGGTACCTGCGCCTCGCGCCGCTGGCGTTCGACGCCTCCACGCTGGAGCTGTTCGCGCCATTGCTGTCCGGCGCCGGCCTTCAGGTCTTCCCGGACGGGCCGGTCGGGCCGACCGAGCTGGCCCGGTTCCTCGTCGAACGCCGGGTGAGCGTGCTGTGGCTGACCGCCGGGCTGTTCCGGCTCGTGGCCGACCACCGGCCCGAGGCGTTCGCGCACGTACGGCAGGTGCTCACCGGCGGCGACGTGGTACCGGCGGCCCAGGTACGGCAGCTGCTCGAGCAGTACCCCGGGCTGCGGGTCACCAACGGGTACGGCCCGACCGAGAACACCACGTTCACCACCGTCCACCACGTCGACTCGGTGGCCGAAGTGAGCGACCCGCTGCCGATCGGCAAGCCGGTCCCCGGCACACGGGTGTTCGTGCTCGACGAGACCGGCCGGCAGGTACCGCCGGGCGCGGTCGGCGAGCTGTGCGTCGGCGGTGCCGGTCTTGCCGACGGCTACCTCGGCGCACCCGAGGAGACAGCCCGCGCGTTCGGTTGGCGGGCACCGGACACCGGTGAGCGCTTGTACCGCACCGGGGATCTGGTGCGCTGGGACGGACGCGGGTGCCTGGTGTTCCTCGGCAGGCGCGACGACCAGATCAAGGTACGCGGGTTCCGCGTCGAGCCGGACGCGGTGGCGCGGCGGCTGCGCGAGCACCCGAAGGTACGGGACGCGGTCGTGGCGGGCGACGGTGCTCCCGGCACCGACCGGCGACTGCTCGCCGGTGTCATCGTCACCGACCCGGCCCTGTCCGTGGCCGAGCTGCGGGCCTGGGTCGGCGAGGCACTGCCGTCCTGGTCGGTACCGGAGCTGTGGTCGCTCACCGACGCGTTCCCGTTGACCGTCAACGCGAAGGTGGACCTCCAGGCGCTGGCCACGCGCGCGGCCTGAACCGTTTCCCGGCGCCGTTCACGAACGTCGCCGGGAAAACCGCCGAACGGGCCGATTCCACAAAAAACGCAATTCCGCCTAGGAAGCCACGCCGGCCAGGCCGGTGGTCATCATGGATTGGTGAGAGATGACAGACAAATCTGTTTCGCAGTTGTCCGCCGGTCAGGTCGACGAGATCGAAGCCGTCGTCACCGCGCATCCACAGGTACACAGTGCCGTGGTGATCACCCGCGAGGACCGTGCCGGAGATCGCCGCCTGGTGAGCTATGTCATCCCGGCGGACAATGTCCCGCACGGCGATTCCGGACCCGCCGAGAACGCCGGGGTGGGTGATCTGGTGGCGCAATGGCGCCGGGTGTACGACGACATGTACACCGATACGGAATTCGCCGACGACTCCCAATTCGGCAGGCTCGAATCGGATTTCACCGGCTGGAACAGCAGTTACACCGGGACGGCGATTCCCATCGACGACATGCGGCAGTGGCGGGCGGCCACGGTGGAACGGATCCGGGCACTGAAGCCTTCCCGAGTGCTCGAGATCGGTATCGGTTCGGGATTGCTGATGTCGCACCTGGCTCCGGATTGCGAAGAGTACCGGGGCACGGACTTCTCCCCGGTGACCATCGCCAATCTGCGGGCCCGGTTGAAGCACGCCGATGTGCCGTGGGCCAACCGGGTCCACCTGCGCGTGGCCGAAGGCACCGACACCACCGGGATGCCCGACGAGTACTTCGACACGGTGATCATCAACTCGGTGGTGCAGGCCTTCCCCGGCCACGCGTACATGCGCAAGGTGATCGAGCAGGGGCTGCGAGTGCTCGCGCCGGGTGGCTCGTTCTACATCGGCGACGTCCGGAACCTGAGTCTGCTCGAGGAGTTCCGCACCGCGGTGCAACTCGCACGGAACCCTTCCGCGGAGCCGGGGAAGGTCCGCACCCGGGTACGCCGCGCGGTGGCGGCCGAGCAGGAGTTGCTGCTCGCCCCGGAGTATTTCCTTGCCTCAGCTCAGGAGTTGACCGGTATCGCGGGGGTCGATATCCAGCTCAAGCGTTCCACCGTGGTCAACGAGCTGACCCGCTACCGCTACGACGTGGTGCTGCACAAGGCGCCGCATCAAGCGCCCTCGCTCGCCGACGTGCCCCGGGTCGCGTTCGCCGACTTGGCCTCTCGCGACATCAAGGACTTCGGCGACCATCTCGAACGGATCCTGGGCGAGCAGCCTGACGCGAGCCTGCGCGTCACGGGCATCCCGCACGGCGGGCTGGCCGGTGAAGTCGCCGCGGCACAGAGCATCCGGCGCGGACAACCGATCCCGGTCTTGGCCGCGCCGGGCGGTGGCACGCGGACGGACGCGGGGTGGCTTCCGGAAGACCTGCACCTTCTCGCCCAGCGCCTGGGCCTGACGGTCGCGGTGACCTGGTCGGCACAGCCCGACCGCATGGACGCGGTCTTCCTCGGCCCGGGAGCCCCCGCCCAGTCGCCGGACACGGGCAAACGCGTGTTGACGGACGTGTTCGAGGCACGGGAACCGGTGGCGGCGGCGTCCCGGTACGCGAACTATCCGAAGGCGTCGCTGCTGGCCGCGGACGTGCGCCGGTTCGTCGGGGAGCGAGTTCCCGGCGACTTGGTTCCCGACGAGGTCGTCGTCGTCGACGAATTCCCGTTGACAGTGGACGGCCAGCTCGATCATGCGGCGCTGCCCACGCCGCAATTCGCCGCCTGACGCAGGCTGCCCCTGCCGGTATCTCCGATCGAAAACCTGAATCCTCGCGGAATTGATGGCGAGCATCGATTCCGCAGGCACACCGAGGCGATCGGCGAAACTGTTTCTTCGATCGTGCGGTTTTGTGGAGCCGGCTGTCGCGCCTTCGGCGGAGATCGCCTGCTGTTGCTACCTTTGGGCAGGCTCGAAGCGACCCTCCCGTCGGCGAGGGCGGCTTTCACACGATGAGGAGCAGGAAAATGACGGCGAAGGTGATCATCGGGATGACCACGTCACTCGACGGTTTCGTCAATGGCCAGGACGACACCATGAATGGGATGTTCGCCGATATCGAGACACTCGCGGCGTCCGCCCAATGGAAGTCCATGATCGAGCAAACCGGTGCGGTGATCATGGGGAAGAGAACCTTCGAGATGGGTGATCCGGACTCGTACGTCGGCAGTTACGAATTCCAGGTGCCGATTTTCGTGCTGACCCACGAACCGCCGGAGGTGGCGCCGAAACAGGACGAGAACCTGACCTTCACCTTCGTCACCGACGGCATCGAATCGGCGGTCGCACAAGCGAAGCGCGCCGCCGGGGACAAGGTCGTCCAGGTGGTCGGCGGCCCCGACGTGACCCGGCAGGTGCTCAAGAGCGGCCTGGCCGACGAACTCACCCTCGACGTGATGCCGGTGTTCTTCGGCACCGGCAGCCGGCTCTTCGACGACCCGGATCTCGCGCACATCCAGGTCGAGAAGATCGACGTGCGGGAGGTGGCGGAAGGCGGCCCGCGAACGATGATGAGGTTTCGCGTCAAATAGCCGGCGAGGCTCCGCGGCACCGTCCATCCACAATGGATGGTGCGCCTGCGCCACCTTCGCGCCGCCGGGGCCTTACCGTCTCGCGGCGCGAAAGTCGGCATACCGTGCTCAGCCGGGCTTTGAGCACGTTGGGAGATGCCCGCGTACAGCGTGCCGTGGCAGCCTGCATCCCTGCGTGCTTTCGTCTCGTTCCACGCCCGCAGCCATGACTCGGAAAGGAGCTGTCGATGGACAGCATCGTCCAACCCGGCGCCGACCAGAGAGCCGGCCTGCGGAGCTGGCTGGGGCTGGCGGTACTGGCCCTGCCCACTCTGCTGCTGTCGGTGGACATCACCGTATTGTTCCTGGCTCTGCCGAACCTCAGCGCGGATCTCGGCGCGAGCGGCACCGAGCAGCTGTGGATCATCGACATCTACGGATTCATGATCGCCGGCATGCTGGTCACCATGGGAAGCCTCGGCGACCGTATCGGACGTCGTCGGCTACTGCTGATCGGTGGCACCGCCTTCGGCCTGCTATCCATACTGGTCGCCTTCTCGACCAGCCCCGAAATGCTGATCATCGCCAGGGCACTGCTCGGTATCGCCGGCGCGACCATCATGCCCTCCGCGCTCGCGCTGATCATGAACATGTTCCCCGACCCCAAACAGCAGGGCACCGCCATCGCGGTGTTCATCAGCTGCTTCATGGGCGGCGCCGCGGTGGGCCCCGTCGTCGGCGGGGCGATGCTGACGAACTTCTGGTGGGGCTCGGTCTTCCTGCTGAACGTCCCCATCATGCTCCTGCTCGTGATCACCGGTCCGATCCTGCTGCCGGAGTCCCGCGACCCCGAAGGCGGCCGGCTGGACCTGGTCAGCGTCGTGCTGTCCCTCGCGGCCGTCCTCCCGGTCATCTACGGCCTCAAGCAACTCGCCAGCCACGGATGGGCGCTGGTGCCGGTACTGGTGCTCGCCGCCGGGATCGCCTTCGGCGTGATCTTCGTCCACCGCCAGCACACCCGGCCGGACCCATTGCTGGACCTGAAGCTGTTCAAGAGCCCCGCGTTCAGCGGCGCGGTCGCGATCATGACCCTCGGCTCGGTCATGATGGCCGGGGTCTCCATGTTCTTCACGCTGTTCCTGCAGCTGGTCAAGGGCTACAACCCCCTGCAGGCCGGACTCTGGATGGTGATCTCGGCGGTCACGATGGTCCTCGGCAGCATGATCGCCCCGCGCCTTACCCAGCGCCTGCGACCCGCTGTCGTCCTGGCCGGCGGGTTGACGATCAGCGCGGCCGGGTTCTTCATGCTCACCACCATCGGCGCCGACACGGGAATCGCCGTACCGATCATCGGCGTCGCCGTCGTCTCCACCGGTGCCGGCATCTTCGCGACCCTGACCACCGGACTGGTCATGACCGCCGCCCCACCGGAGAAGGCCGGTGCCGCCGCCGGACTGTCCGAGACAGGCGGTGAGCTCGGGGTCGCACTGGGCATCGCCGTCATCGGCAGCGTCGGCACGGCGGTCTACACCGCCCTGCTCGTCGTTCCCGACGGTGTCCCCACGCAGGTGGCCGACACCGCCCGCGAGAACATCACCGGCGCCGCCACCGCTTCCCACGGACTGCCCGCGGACCTCGGTGCGGCCCTGCTCGGCAACGCCCAAACCGCCTTCACCTCGGCGCTGAACGCCGTCTCCGGCGTCTCGGCGGGTGTCGCCATCCTCCTCATCGCCGTCGCACTCGTCGCACTCCGCAAGGCACCCCCCACCGGTGCGGCCACACCGGAACCCGCCGCCACCGAAACCCCGGAAAAAGCCACCACCTCCGTCACCGCCGAGTAGCCGCCGGCACCGGCAAGACAGCACCCACCGGACGCGCGCAGCCAAGAGCTGCGCGCGTCCGTTGTCATACAACGATTTCCAACCGTCCACATCGGACTCCGAAGAAGAGAGCACGGACGGAGATGCCCGGCCCCCGGCGCGCGTGCCAAGGTCGGATAACAGGCATGGCAACGGTTTTAGGGAGAGAGAACTCATGAGCGAGACCACGACGAACTCCGTGGCGGAAACCACGATTCCGGGGTGGATCGCCGGCACCTGGACCGTCGACCCGACCCACTCCGTGGTGGGCTTCTCGGTGCGTCACCTGATGAGCAAGGTTCGGGGCCGGTTCACCGACTTCACCGTGCAGATCGTGACCACGGACGACCCCGCCCGGTCGTCGGTCACCGCGGCGATCGAACTGTCGTCGGTGGACACCGGCGTCACCATGCGCGACGACCACCTGCGCTCGTCCGACATCTTCAAGGTCGAGCAGAACCCGACCATGCGGTTCGCCTCCACCGGGTTGCGGCGCGACGGTGAGGCCTGGGTGCTCACCGGCGACCTCACGATCGGCGAGACCACCCGGCCGGTCGACATCGAACTCAGCCTGCTCGGCATCGACCCCACCGGCATCCAGGGCGAGACGCGCATCGGCTTCGAAGGCCGGGCCACGATCAAGCGCTCGGACTTCGGGTTCGGCTTCGGTCTCGCGGTCGACGGCAGCAAGATCGTCATCGGCGACAAGATCGAGGTCTCCCTGGACATCGAAGGCGTTCTCGAGGCGTAAGGGCGAGATGCCTGTCGGCCGAAGGCCACCGCCGTGAAGGGCTCCTTTCCCCGCGCCGAGCGCAGGGAAAGGAGCCCTTCACCGGATAGACCACAAAGAAGAGGATGTCCGGATCGGGAGTAGAGGTGAAGCATGGACAACGGACCACGCCGCGCCCGGTGGCCGCGACCGCCGCCGGAACCCTCACGGAATTGAGTGAAACGCCCATGGCTGAAGAAGATTCCGGCAAGATCGTCCTCGACGTCTGGCTCAACGACTGGCCGCTCTGGCCGGAGTTGACCGACGTGGCCAGGGAGCACGCCGCGGAGTTCGGGAGGAAACACCCCCGGTACACGGTGAAGATCCACCCCATCACCATGCCGACGATGCCGGCCGAAGTCGCCAAGGCGGCGCGGGCAGGAGCCGGCCCCACCATCGCCGCCTACCAGTACACGGTCACCCAGAACGCGAGGGACGCGGTCGCCGCGGACGGCACACCGCTGTTCACCTCCGTCGAGAAGGCCGTCGGTGGCCGGACGGAGATCCTCGGCGAGCCGGTGGTCCTTGACGACATCCTCACCAACGCCCGCCATTACTACACCTTCGACGGCGAGCTCACGTCGATGCCGAGGAACACCTCGACGATCCTGCTCCACGCGAACCTGACGCTGCTCGAGGCCGCCGGGATCGAATCCGTGCCGAAGACGTGGGACGAACTCGAGGCGGCGGGCAAGGCGCTCCTCGCGCTGCCCGGCGGCCCGGCGCACGCCGTCACGTGGCCGAACTTCGGCTGGTTCTTCCAGCAGTCACTCGGCCAGCAGGGCGGTCTGCTCGCCGACCACGACAACGGCAGAACGGGCCGGGCGGGAAAGGTCGACCTCGCGTCACCGGAGATGCTGGCCTACGTCCAGTGGTGGCGGCGGCTGCACGAAAGCGGAATCTACCGCTACACCGGCAAACCCACCGACTGGCCGGGAACCTTCGCCGCCTTCGCGGCGCAGGAGGTCGCGTTCCTGCTGAGCTCGTCGGCGGAGACCGGGCGCATCGTCCAGGCCGGGCAGGACGGCGGTTTCCGCGTCGAAGCGGGTCCGATGCCCTACAACAACCGCGCCCCGTACTACGGAAACCAGGTCGCCGGCGAATCCCTCTGGCTGGCGACCGGTCTCGACAAGTCCACAGAGGACGGTGCGCTCGCCTTCCTGCAGTACTGGACCAACGCGCGGAACGCGGCGAACCGCTACGAGCACGGTCGCAGCTTCGTCCCGACCACCGAGGCGTCGATCGCCTTTCTGGAGTCCGAAGGCTGGTTCGAGCGGAACCCGCACCTGCGGACCGCGATCGACCAGCTGCGCACGACGACCGACACACCGGCGACCCGGGCGGCCGTCTTCGGCAACTTCTCCGAGATCCAGAACCTCACCGCCGCCGCGATGCACGACGTGCTGACCTCGGGTGCCGACCCGGCCCTTCGCTTCGCCGAAGCCACCGCGGACGCGCAGGCCCTCCTGAACGCCTACAACGCCGAACACGGGCCGGAATAGCCTGACGGGCGCCGTCTCCCCCGCGCAAACAAGGAGACGTCCGCTCG
Source organism: Amycolatopsis sp. (assembly GCF_036008905.1). Lineage (GTDB taxonomy): Bacteria > Actinomycetota > Actinomycetes > Mycobacteriales > Pseudonocardiaceae > Amycolatopsis. Next base: position 43,145 of record NZ_DASYMU010000237.1, read on the forward strand.
GCCGGCGTGGTGCAAATCTAGTGGTATGGCTGAATTCGAGGGTAAGACCGTACTGATCACCGGCGGCGGCAGTGGCATCGGCCTCGGCACCGCGCAACGACTGGTGGCGGCCGGGGCGAACGTGGTACTCGCGGGCCGCAGCCGCGAGAGGCTCGCCGTGGCCGCGAAAGAACTCGACGCGGGCGAGCGCGTCCTGACCGTTCCGGCGGATGTGTCCAGCATCGCGGACCTGGACAACCTGATCTCCGAAGCGGGCGACCGCTTCGGTCATCTCGACGGGGTGTTCGCGAACGCCGGCGCCGGGGTCTCCGGCCGCGTCGCCGATCTCACCGAGGCCGACTTCGACCTGGCGATCGGGACGAACGTGAAGGGCACCTTCTTCACCGTCCAAAAAGCACTCCCCCTGCTCCGCCCCGGCAGCTCCGTGGTGCTGAACGCCTCGTGGACCGTGCACCGCGGCATGGCACCCGCTTCGCTGTACGCGGCCAGCAAGGCTGCCGTGCTCAACCTGGCGCGGACGTTCGCCGCAGATCTGGCCGCGGAAGGCATCCGGGTCAACGCGATCACCCCCGGCCACATCGTGACCGACATGTTCCAGGCCATCACCGGCGGCTCCGAGCAGGTGCAGGGGTTCTTCCGCTCCCAGGTCGCGCTCGGCAGGCTTGGACAGCCGGAGGACATCGGCGACGCCGTGACGTTCCTGCTCTCGTCAAAGGCTTCCTACATCACGGGTCAGGAACTCGTGGTCGACGGCGGCCTCTGCACCGTCAGTGCCTGACCCGCCGACGCGAGGGGAATCTCGAACAATGTCAGTCACAGGTTCCGGACAGAGACACCGGTTGCCACCCGAGCCGGAGCTGACCCCGGCCGAGATCGTCACGCGGGCCGAGGCCATCGCGGCGACGCTGGTCGAGCGCCAGGCCGAAGTGGAAGAGCGCACCTTCTACGCCCAGGACATCCACGAGGAATTCACCAAGGCGGGTTTCTACCGGATCCTGGTGCCCCGGCGCTACGGCGGCTACGAGTTCGGCGCGGACACCTTCATCCGGGTGACCATGGCGCTGACCCGCGGCTGCTCGTCGACCGGCTGGATGTACTGCCTCGGCGCGGCGCACGCGCTGCTGGCGGCCACGCTGTTCGACGAGCGCGCGCAGGACGAACTGTTCGCCGCCGGTGACTTCATCGCGCCCATGCCGCTGGCCCCCGGCGGCACGGCCGAGCGGACCGACGACGGGCACTGGGTGCTCAACGGCACCTGGCACTACTGTTCCGGCGCGCCGTACGCCACCCATCTCATCGGGCACGCCATGGTGTCCAAAGAGGACGGTGCGCCGCCGGAGCCGCTGCTGTTCATCGCTCCGCGCGCCGAATGGGAGATGCTCGACAACTGGGGAGAGCAGCTGGGCCTCAAGGGCAGCGGTTCACACAGCATCACCATCCGGGACGGCCGGATTCCCGACTATTTCACCAAACCCCTGCACCTGAGCGAAGTCACCATGGCCGACGGCGAAGCGGGCCGCCTGTTGCACGGCAATCCCCAGTACGGCGGGTCACCGCTCGGCTTCATGTCGCTGGAAGGCGCGGCCATCGCGGTGGGCATGGCCAAGGGCGCGCTCGACACCTACGAAGAGCTGCTCCGCACGAAGACCACCGGCACGCCACCGTTCGCCGTCCGCTCGGAAGACCCGGACTACCAGCTGTGGTACGGCGAAGCCTCCGCCCTGATCGCGACCGGGGAGGCCGCGCTCCTCAACGCCGTCCAGCAGTGGGACGAACTCTGCGCCGGCGGCGCGGCGGCGTACACCCCGGACCGCGACCTGATGATCGCCCTGATCTGCCGCCAGGCCGCGACGATCGCCTGGCAGGCGGTCGAGAACCACATTCTGCCCACCGCCGGTTCGAGCGCCCTGCGCAGCGGTGAGCGCCTCGAACGGGTTTGGCGCGATCTCTCCACCGGCCGCAGCCATACCGGATTCGGGGTTCTCCTCTCCGGAGAAGGAAACCGCTCGTACACCCGGTCCCGCGTCAACGGCGAGCGGTTCGCCGCCGGCGCGGCCTGAACCCACCAGCCCGGATTCATCCCAAGTTCGAAGGAGTGACGGCCATGGGCAACGAGCCCAAGACCCGGGCAGTGGTGCTCGGCGGCAGTATCGCGGGGCTGTTCGCGGCCAGGGCGCTCTCGGAAGCCTACGACGAGGTCGTCGTGGTGGACCGCGACGCGCTGGTCGGGGTGACCGGTCCGCGCCGCAGCCGCCCGCAGGGACGCCACATCAACGCCATGCACGCCCGTGGCCGGGTGGTCATGGAGGAACTGTTCCCGGGGATCACCGACGAGCTCATCGCCGACGGCTGCCCCAGTGGTGACTTCGCCGGCGCCTGCCGCTGGTTCTTCAACGGCGTGCCCCTCAAGCGTGAGGACATCGGCTACATCGCCGTCCCGGCCACCGCGCCGTTGATGGAACGCCACATCCGCGAACGGACCCAGGCACTGCCCAACGTCCGGTTCGCCGAGGAACGCGACATCATCGGCCTTCGCACGACCGCCGACAACAGCCGGGTGACCGGGGTGCGCGTACAGGCGGCGGGAGCCACCGAGGAAGAGGTGATCGACGCCGATCTGGTGGTCGACGCGACCGGCCGCGGTTCCCGCACCCCCGTCTGGCTGGAGGAGCTCGGCTACCCGCGGGTCGCAGAGGAGCGCAAGAAGATCGGCCTCGGCTACACCACCCAGCATTACCGGCTGCACGACGACCCCTGGGACGGTGACCTCGCCTTCATCCCGGTGGCGTTCCCGGACTCGCCGCGCGGCGCGATCTTCACCAAGACCGACCACGGCAACGTCGAACTGACCGCCTACGGCCTGCTCGGCGACCACCCTCCGACCGACCAGAAGGGCTTCCACGAGTTCGTCGAATCGTTGGCGGCCAAGGACATCCACGAAGCGCTACGGCACGCCGAGCCGCTCGACGAGCCGGTCGCGTTCCGCTACCCGACGACGTTGCGACGCCGCTACGAGAAAATGAAGCGCTTCCCCGAAGGGCTCCTTGTCACCGGTGACGCCGTCACCAGCTTCAACCCGGTCTACGCCCAGGGCATGACGGTCGCCGCGCTCTCCGCGCTGACCCTGCGCGATCACCTCGCCGAGGGCGCACCCCGGCCACTGCGGTACTTCCGCGACCTGGCCAAGGACGTCATCGACCCGCCATGGGAGATGACCAACACCGTCGACCTGAGCTTCCCCGGCGTCGAAGGCAAGCGCACGCTGAAGGTCCGGATAGGCCAGAAGTTCCTCAAGCGGGTGCAGATCGCCGCGACCCGGGACGCCAAGGTCACCACCGCCTACATGCGGTCGGCGGGCATGATCGACCGGCCGGAGGCGCTGATGCGGCCGGGCATGATCCTCCGCGTGCTGTGGGGCTCCCGGGGTGGCCCGGCCGTCCCGCCGCCACGGGTACGGACCAGCCAGCCGGTCGAGACCGATCTCCGCCGGGCGGCGTGACGTCCCTGGCGGCGTTCGAGACCAGCTGAGACCGTCAGCGGGAGCCCAGTTCACCGAACTCGGCTCCCGCTGGCGGTCGCGGCTCGTCCTACTCGACCTGGTTTGCGCACCCCGGCCGACCGGCGGTGTCATGGCCCCCCGGACGCCCTGAGTGCCAGGGTTCCCCAACGCTATGAAGGGGTCCCTTCCTCCCATTTTTTGGGAGGAAGGGACCCCTTCGCGTTGTTGTCGAGGAGATGGCGAGGGTCGTCCACACAGCGATCGGCCGGGTGGACTTGTGGGTCCACCCGGCCGATCGCTTGCTCAGCTCACGCTCAGATGTAGTGCGTGTTGGGCTCCAGGCCGCACAGGATCCGGCCGTAGAGCTCCAGGTTCGTGTTCGGGTGCATGATCGCGTGGAGGTTCACCGTCTGGATGTCGCGCTCGATCCGCTGGATCGGCACACTGTTGTAGACCGACGAACCGCCGCTCGCGGTGTTGAGGATGTCCACGGCTTCCTTGGCACGCAGGCAAACCGCACCCATGTCGAGCCGGACGCGGGCCCGTTCCTCGATGGTCCACTCCTCGCCGGAGGCGCCCTTGGCGTCGACCAGGTTCGCGGCGCGGTAAGCGTGGAACTCGGCCTCGTCGATCTTCGTGATCGCCTCGGCCACCTGAAGATGCGTGATGGGCGCGTCCTTCTGCGACTCATAGGCGGTGTAGGTGATCTTGCGACCGGGGAGGCGCTCGAAGAACGCGTCCTTGGCGGCCTTCGCCAGGCCCAGCGCGACGGCGGTGACGGTCGTGCACGCGGTCGGCATGAACAGTGACCGGTACAGCGCGGAATCCGCGTTCAGCACTGAACGGTGGTGCCCCTGCAGCACCGGGCCCATCGGCAGGACACGGGCGTCCGGCACGAAGACGTCCTTCGCGATGGTGGTGACACTGCCGGTGCCCCGCAGGCCCGAGGTGTGCCAGTCGTCGACGATCTCCAAGTCGGACAAGGGGATCGCGACCATGATCGGCTCGAAACCGCCATCCGGCGTCGGCCGCACGGCGGCATTGGTGTTCCAGTGGCTCTGCTGCGAACCGGTGTTGAACGACCACTTCCCGTTGACGACGATGCCACCCTCGGTGGGCACGCCGACCGCGGTGGGGCTGAGTATGCCGCTGACCCGCACGTCCGGGGTCGAAAAGATCTCGTCCTGTACCTCGTCCGGGAACAGCCCGACCATCCACGAGCTGATCGACCACACCGCGACGGTCCACGCGGCCGACCCGTCTCCCCTGGCGAGCTCGGAGATCACATCGACGACGGTGTTCATGTCGGACTCGTAGCCGCCGTAGCGGTGCGGCACCCGCATCTTGAGAATGCCGTTGTCCAGCAGCGCACCGACCGTGTCCTCGGGCAGGCGCCGGTTCTCCTCGGTGATCAGCGCGTTCTTCTTGAGCAGTGGGGCAAGCTCGGAAGCGCGTCGGGCGAGCGCAGCCCTCGACGGTGCTGGCGTCGTGTCCATTCGCAGGTCCTCCTCGAAAGATGTTGCGGCTACGACAACCCTCGCACCGCGGCACCGGCGGCAACGTCTTCCCGATTGCCGGACAAAAGGGGAAACGGTCGACAGGTTCAGGAGAAGGGAATCCTGGATCCGGCCGCACAATCAGGGGGCAAGGCGTGACCCGAAGGAGTGCACCATGCGGATCCTGTTCACCACTGTGGGCCTGTCGGGGCATTTCTTCCCGTTGGTCCCGCTGGCCTGGGCCTGCCGGTGTCTCGGTCACGAGGTGATGGTCGCGACGACGGAGAACGCCGTTCCCGAGGTGCTGCGCACCGGGCTGCCGGCATACGCCTTCGGACCGCCGGGCGGGATGGCCGACCTGGCTGCGAGCGACGAGGGCATCGGTCCGTCCCCAGCCGCCCAGCGGGCAGCGCACGGCAAGGCGTTCGCCCGTATCGCGCACCGCAACCTGGCGGGGATGCGGAACCTCGCCCGGGACTGGTCCCCGGACCTCGTGGTGAGCGAACGCGCCGAACTCGCCGGGCCGATCGTGGCGCTCGCCGAGGACATCCCCCGCGTCGAGCTGCATTGGGGGGTGGCACCGCTGAGCGAATATCACGACGCCGCGCGTTCGGAGCTAAGTGACCATCCACTGTGGACCGGACTCGGGCAAGCGGACCTCTCGCTCAGCCCGTGGCCACCCAGCCTGCGCCCGGCCGGGTCGATCATCCACCAGAGCATCCAGCACGTCTCCTACAACGGCGACGCCCGTTTACCCGGCTGGCTCTTCACCGAATCGGAGAGGCCCCGTATCTGCGTCACACTCGGCACCGTCCTGCCGCATCTAGGCTCCCGTGACGTCACGGGTTTTGTGTTGCCGCTACTGGAAGAACTCACCGTTCTCGACGCCGAGATCGTGGTGGCCGTCGACGACCGGATCGCGGCGGGCTGGCCCGAGCTCCCCCCAGCCGTGCGGTACGCCGGCCGGCTGCCGCTGGCACAGACACTGGCCACCTGCGCCGCGACGATCCACCACGGTGGCCAGGGGACCACGCTGACCGCGCTGGCGGCTGCCTGTCCCCAGGTGGTGCTGCCTCAGCTCGACGACCAGTTCGACAACGCCGACGCCGTGGTGAAGGCAGGCGCCGGTATCCGCCTCCTGCCTGAGGAGACGAATCCGGCCGCGGTCGTGCGCGCCTGCTGGGAAGTCCTGGGCGACGACACCTACACCGCCGCCGCGACCGTCATGGCCGACGAGATCGCCGCCCAGCCCGGCCCGACCGAGATCGCGATGCTGCTCGGCTGGCTCGTCTGAGCCGTCACGAAAACGGAAATCCGCGCTGGATGTTTGGGAATCCGCAGGCCGGGGCACTTATTCGGCAACACCCAAAGCTTGTCAGGAGTCCACCATGAACAACGCCATTGGCCTCTCCGCCCGCCGCCGCACCCAGCGCGCCCTCGCCCGCCGCGCCGCCACCAATTCCGGTGCCTGCATGTGCGCCAAGTTCGCCAACGGTTCCTATCGCTCGGTACACAACTGGGGTCAGCCCGGGTGCCGGTACGAGGAACCGGTCATCGCCCAGGCCTCCTGACTCGCTTCGCCTCTCGCCAGGCGGGCTATACCTTGCCGAAAAGGGCCTGCCAGTAGTGGCTCCACGGCGGCGCCCACCCGTCGGCAACACAGGTCCACCCCGGCCCGGGTCGGTACGCGTCGACGAATTCCGCCCCGTGGGACTCGACTGCGCGGCTGTCGTGGATGTCGATGACGTCACGCAGTTTGCCCGCGCTCAGCGCGAATTCGATTACCTCGGGTAGTTCGGAATGACCGTTGAGGCTGCCGTCCACGTATTTCCCGACCGCGTCCCTGATGTAGAAGTAGCGGCTCCGCGCGTCGATCATCGCCAGGTAGTTGTCGACCGTCTCCGCGTTCATTTCGGAGAACGAACTGATGTTGATGGTGAGATCGAAGTCGGTGGCGGCGTACCGCTCGTCCACGTCACCGATCGAGGTGAACCGGACCTTCACGAACTGCTCCTCGCTGAGCACGGCGCGGAGGTACGCCTCGGCCAGCTTCAGTGAATTCGGCAGGTCGATGATGTGGTACTCGAGCAGGTCGTGATTGGACAGCAGAGTGTGGCCGGTACGCCCATACCCCGCGCCGATCTCCAGGACCCGCGCGCCGTCGAGCTCGACGTTGCTCGCGATGAAGTCCAGTTCGAGCACCGAGCGCAGGTAGTCCATGCATACCGGCTCGCCGCCGTAGGTGATCGTGATCGGGTCGCCCACGGTCCGGTTCTCGATACGCCGCAGCCGTTTCCAGTTTTCGTCGCTCAGACCGGCGGCGAGGTTGTACATCAACGTCTTCATGTACCGGAGCCCGTTCTTTTCCGGGTCCCAGAAAGCGATCTTGAAATTGATCGCCTTGGATTTGAAGGACGAGATTTCCGTCGCGGCTTCGTCGGTGACGTGGTCTTGGTCGTGGCGTGCCCGCAGCAGGCTTGGGCCGTATTTGTCATGCATTCGGCGTTCCCATCGAGTCACGGAAGCGAGGGCACCTCGCCTGACCGTAAACATCTTGCCCACGTGCGGCGCCGAAGTCGTCTCCGTGAGTGCGCTCGCCCGCCGAAATTCCAACCAGCTGGACCCTCTTTTCGCGCAGAGTCCACTGTGGACATAAACAAACGGGACAATTCCGTCAGTGTAGTGCGGACTCCACGGGTGGCGACCAGCCGGAACTGGTCACCACAACCGAAAACGGACCGGGCCAAACCGCCACCGAACTACTGTCCCAGCACTCAGCCGTTCTTGACGGGCCGGAACCGCACGTTCACGGCCGCCGTGGAATCGCCGTCACCGACCTTGTGGAGACGGACCGGCACACTGCCGGGGTTGTCGTACAGCCGGATACCCTGGCCGAGCAGGACCGGCGCGATATGCAGGTCGATCTCGTCGATCAGGCCGAGGTCGAGAAGCTGACGGCCGATACTGGGCGAGAACACCTCAAGGTTCTTTTCGCCGGCCGCCTTCAGTCCGATCCGCACCGCCTCGGCCGGGTCACAGCTCAGGAACGTGACCCCGTCGACGGGCTTCGCGTCCTCGGGGTGGTGGGTGAGCACGAAGATCGATCCATCCCAGGCTCCCCCGTACGGACGGTGACCTCCCGCGACGTCCCAGCCGTCCCGGCCGCCCAGCACCGCGCCGGTGGACTTGACGTACTCGTCGACCAGGCCCGGACGGCCCGTGCTCCCGGCCATCCAGCCCATGTCGTGGTTCGGCCCCGCGACGAAACCGTCCAACGACATCGTGAAGTGCCAGAGCACCTTCCCGCCTGCGGTCTGTGGCTCGGTATCGGTCATGAGTCGCCTCCTGCGATCTGATTGCAGTTCGCAATCGGTGGACCCAAACTAAGGCATCCGATGGTAGATTGCAACCAGTTCGGAGGAGAGGTGCGCGATGACGGAATCGGCGCGGTCGGGTTGTCCCATCAACGCCGCGGTCGAGGCGTTCGGTGACCGCTGGAGTCTGCTCGTGCTGCGCGAGGTGATGTTCGGGAATCGGCGCTACTTCAGGGAACTGCTCGCCGGCTCGGAGGAGGGGATCGCCTCCAACATCCTGGCGGACCGGCTGAAGCGGCTGGTGAACGCCGGCCTGCTGACCCGCGATGACGTGGGGCCTGGACGGCGGGCCGCCTACAGCCTGACCGAGGCGTCGATCCAGCTGGTGCCCGTTTTCGCACAGCTCGGCGAGTGGGGGCTGCACCACCGCCCGACGACGAAGCGGCTGCGGGTACGGGCGGAACTGCTCGCGGCCGGCGGCCCGGAGCTGTGGGCCGAGTTCATGGCCGAGCTGCGGACCACCCATCTGGGCGGTCCGGCGCCGGAACGCGACGGCCCGAGTGTCATGGAGCGACTGGCCGACGCATACGCCGCCACCCTCTGACTAGCGCACTAGTCGAGGCGCTGGGCGTCGAAGCGGGCTTTCACCTGGGGCAGCTCGGCGATCCTCGCCGGGTACCCCGGCCCTATCCGATGCTCGACGCCGTCGGCTTCCAGCGGTTCCTTGCAGTGCGAGCACACCACCTCGGCCGTGACGTCGTGATCGCAGGACCGGTGGTGGAACACGATCGGCGGCCCGGCGCCCTTGTCGAGCCAGCGGTCACCCCAGGCCGACATCGCGGCCAGTACCGGATAGAAGTCCTTGCCCTTCTCCGTGAGCACGTATTCGTAGCGCACCGGGTCGACCTGGTACTGCTCCTTGCGCAGCAACTCGTACTCCACCAACCGGTTGAGCCGGTCGGTCAGCGTGTTGCGCGCGATGCCCAGTTCGCCCTGGAACTGGTCGAACCTGCTGATGCCGTAGAACGCCTCGCGCAGCACGAGCGGTGTCCACCAGTCGCCGAGCAGGTTCATCGTGCGGGCGACGGAACACGGCCAGTTCGCGAACGACGTGCGTTTCATGGGGGGATCGTATTCCTCATGCCGGGGCCAGGACATGGTCGGCGACGAGGTCGAGCTGCCTGGCCGGTGAGCCGAGCAGGCTCCGGCGGGCCCGCGCGCGCCGCAGGTACCGGTGCGCGGACTGTTCCCAGGTGAAGCCGATGCCGCCGTGGGTCTGCAGATTGTCGGCCGCGGCGGCCAATGCGGCCTCCGAGGCGGCGGCCAGCGCGGTGCGGGCGGCGAGTTCCGCGCCGGGTTCGCCGTTGTCGGCGGCCCACGCGGCGTAGTGCACCAACGCCCGCGCGGCGTCGAGCTGGACGTGGCGATCGGCGAGCAGATGCTTGATCGCCTGGAATGAGCCGATGACCCGGCCGAATTGTTCGCGCTGCTTGGCGTACGCGACGGCGTTGTCCAGCGCCCGCTGCCCGGTGCCGACGAGTTCCGCCGCCAGCGCAGTGAAAATGCCCGGGGCGACGCGCTCGACCACGGTCGCCGTGCACACCGGGGTGCCGACGAACAGCGGCCACGCCTGGTCGAGCACGATCGTCGCGACGGGTTCACTGAGATCGAATCCGTTGGCACTGCGGCGATTCACCCCGTGACCGCTCAGATCGGCGAGCGCGGTGGCGAGGCCGTATTCGGTGTGGACGAAGACAAGCAGGTAGTCGGCGTCGGCGCCGAACGGGACGGCGGGGATCTCACCGGTGACGCCGCCGTGGTCGAGGCGCAGCGTCAGGGCCGACCGGCTTCCCGAGTTCAGTCCGGCCGGGAAGGTACCCCACGCGGTGGTCGACGTCGCCGAGCCGTCGACAAGCCTTCGCACGACAGCTTGCGATTCCGGCTCGGTGTGCGCGGCCAGGAACAGCGTGCTCACCACGGAACTCGCCGCGAACGGCACCCGCGGCAGCGCGGCGCCGATCTCCTCGGCGAGGACAGCCAGTTCCAGCACTCCCGCGCCCGCTCCCCCGAGGCTCTCGTCGACGGACAGCCCGAGCAGGTCGAGTGAGCCGAGCGTGGCCAGCAACTCGCGGTCGATCCCGTCGCCCGGCGACATGCGCCCGGCGGTGTCGGCCAGGAGTTTCCGCGCGCTCGAGGCGAGCTGATCGTGCTCTTCGGTCAGTGAGAACTGCATCGGCTCTCCCGGCTTCCACGACGGAGGGGTGTCCGGCATTCAGCATTGACTATTCAGTCTATCTACGCAACCCTGCTGCTCAGAAGCCTTTTCAGCGCCGTGCCTCGGAGTGGCAGCACGGGGAAGTGAGACGATCATGGACCTTCGGGACGGCCAGGACGCCGAGCGTTTCCGCGCCGAAGTGCGAGCCTTCATCGCCGATCTCGTCCCGCCCGGCTGGCGTGGTGTCGGCGCGCTGCCCGCGGCCGAACGCCAGGGATTCGCTGCACGGTCCCGCCGCGCACTCGCCGACGCCGGCTGGCTCGCCCCCGCCTGGCCGGTCGCTTACGGCGGTGGCGGGCTCAGCCCGGCCGAGCTGGTCGTGCTTGTCGAAGAACTGACCGGCGCCGGGATCCCGTTCGGCTCGGACAACGATTCCTTCGGGATCAGCATGCTGGGCAACACCATGCTGCGCTGCGCCCGCGAAGAACTGACCGAGCGGTTCCTCCCCCGGATCCTGTCCGGGGAATACGTGTTCGCCCAAGGGTTTTCCGAGCCCGGCGCCGGATCCGACCTCGCCTCGCTCGCTCTGCGCGCCCAGCGCGACGGCGACCTCTGGGTCCTCAATGGACAGAAGCTGTGGTCTTCGGGCGCCCACAAGGCCAACTGGATGTTCGTGCTCGCCCGGACGAATCCCGGCGCGCCCGCGCACCGCGGCATCAGCATGCTGCTCGTGCCGCTCGACCAGCCGGGCGTCGAGGTCCGGCCGATCCGCAACATCACCGGCGACACCGACTTCAACGAGGTCTTCTTCGACGACGCCGTGACCGACGCGCATCTCGTCGTCGGCGAGATCGACGGCGGCTGGCCGGTCGCGATGACACTGCTCGGGTTCGAACGCGGCGAAACCGCTTTGCACGCCCCGATCCGCTTCCGCAACGAGCTCGACCGGCTCATCGAACTGGTGCGGGAGCGAAATCTCACCGGCGATCCGGATATCCGCCGCCGGGTCGCGTGGTGCCATGTGCAGGTCGAGCAGCTCCGCTGCCACGGCCTGCGCACCGCGACGAAACTCATGGCGGGCACCGCTCCCGGCCCCGAGGCCGCCGCGTTCAAGCTGCTGTGGAGCGAATACCACCGGATCCTCACCGATCTCGCCGTCGACGTCCTCGGCGCGGACGCCCTCGCGCCGACCGGCGACACGTCGCCGAACTGGTTCCACACCGACGATCCCGGCGCGGCCAACTCCTCGGCGTCGTGGACGAGCGTGTACCTCAACGCGCGGGCCGGGACGATCTACGCCGGGACGTCCCAGATCCAGCGCAACATCATCGGCGAGCTGGTCCTCGGCCTGCCGAAGGAACCCAAACCCGTACCCACCCGCTAAGGAACGCGATGCGCATCGGGGTCCATCCCAGCTACAGCCAGGACTTCCTCACCACCGTGGAGGACGTCGTCGCCTACGAAAAGGCCGGCGCGGCCATCGCCTACGTGCCCGAGGTGTACACCTTCGACGCCGTCAGCCAACTCGGTTACCTGGCCGCGAAAACCGACCGGCTGGAGCTCGGTTCGGGCATCGTGCCGTTCTACACCCGGACGCCGACCCTGCTGGCGATGACCGGCGCCGGGCTCGACTACGTCTCGGGCGGGCGGTTCACCCGCGAGATCGTCGACATCAGCCGCCAGATGTGGCGGCGGGAACGTGTTGTCCACCATGGAAAGCATTACCGGATCCCGCTCCCACCGGGCGAAGGCACCGGGCTCGGCAAACCGCTGAAGCTGATCAACCACCCCGTCCGGCCGCGGATCCCGATGTGTGGGGCGAGGCATTTTCGGACTGCGCCGCCAAACGGGACACCGAACTGCCACCGCTGGACATCCAGGAGCTCTACCTGGCAGGAAAGAAGGACGAAGCCGCGGCCTTGCCGAGGGAACTGCTCGAGCGGATTTCGCTGATCGGCCCGGAAGGCCATATCCGCGAACGGCTCGCCGCGTTCAAGGAGGCCGGGGTCACCACGGTGACCATCACCCCGCTGGCCGAAACCCGCGCCGAACGCACGCGGTTGGTGGAACGCGCGCGCGTGCTGGCCGACGAAGCTTGACGAGAGGAAGCCCGATGTACCTGACCCAAGCCCTGCACCGCGCGGTCCAGCAGCACCCGGACGCCCCGGCCGTCATCGGTCCCGCCGGGACACGGTCCTGGCGCGAACTCGTCACGCGGGTCGCGAAATTCGCGGGAGCGTTGCGCGGCCTGGGGGTGACGACCGGTGACCGGGTCGCGATCCTGGCGCCGAACTGTGACGAGTACGTGGAGTTCCTCTACGGCGTCCCCTGGGCCGACGGCGTGCTCGTGCCGCTCAACAGTCGTTGGAGCGCAACGGAAATCGCCTACGCGCTCAACGACGCCGAAGTCGGCACGCTCGTCGTGCACGCGATCTTCGCGCCCGCGCTCGGCGAAATCCGCGCGCATAGCCCGATGCTCCGCAAGATCGTCGTCATCGGGGACGCGGACATCCCGGACTCGGTGGGCTATGAGTCCCTTGTGGACACTGCGGCGACTCTTGAGGACAGTCGCCGCAGTGGCTCGGAGCTCGCCGGGATCTGGTACACCGGCGGCACTTCCGGCGTGCCGAAGGGCGTCATGCTCAGTCACGCCAACCTGATGACGGCCGCGTTCGGCTGGCTGGCGGAGATGCCGATCCCGGCCGCGACCACCCGGCTGCTGCACACCGCGCCGATGTTCCACATCGCCGACTTCGCCACCCTCATCACGCACACCATCGCCGCCGGAGCTCATGTCACGCTCCCGAAGTTCGAGCCGGGTGCGGTACTCGACGCCATCAGGGCCTACGAGGTCACCGAAGTCCTGCTCGTGCCGTCGATGCTGCAGATGGTGCTCGACGATCCCGGCGACAAGGACGTCCCGAGCCTGCGGCTGATCAGCTACGCCGGGTCGCCCGCCGGTGAACAGACGATCCGCACCGCGCAGGAACAGTTCCCCACCACGGGTTTGCGTAACGCCTACGGCATGACCGAGTTCGCCCCGGCGATCACCATGCTCCGGCCGGAGGACAACCACGGCGAGCGCCTGCGTTCGGCGGGCCGCGCGCTGCCGCACGCCGAACTCCGGATCGTCGGCCTCGACGACAACCCGGTCGAACCCGGCGAGGTCGGCGAGATCCAGCTGCGCGGCGGCAGCGTAATGCTCGGCTATTGGCGTAAACCAACGGAAACCGCCGAAACCCTGCGCGACGGCTGGTTGCGCACCGGCGACTGCGGCAAGCTGGACGACGAGGGCTATCTCTACCTCGTCGACAGGCTCAAGGACATGATCCTCAGCGGCGGCGAGAACGTCTACTCGGTCGAGGTGGAGAACGCGATCACGCGTCACCCGGCCATCGCCGGCTGCGCGGTGATCGGGGTGCCGCACGACCGGCTCGGCGAGAGCGTGCACGCGGTGATCGTCACGCGCGACGGCGTTCGGCTCAGCCGCGACGAGGTCCGCGACCACGTCAAGCAGTACATCGCCGGGTACAAGGCCCCTCGCACCGTCGACGTGGTGGACGCACTCCCGACGACCGCCGCCGGGAAGATCCGCAAGGCCGAGCTGCGGGCCCGGCACGCGGCCGAGAAAGCGAAGGAGAAGACCATGCGGTACGCCGACACCCCGACCGTCGAGGTGGACACCTACATCGACGCCGCGCCCGAGCGGGTGTGGAGCCTGGTGAGCGACATCCACCTGATGGCGGAGATGAGCGGTGAGGTGCTCGACGTCGAATGGCAGGACGGCGCGGACGGCCCGGCGCCCGGCACGAAGTTCGTCGGCCGCAACTTCCACAAGGATTTCGGCGAGTGGAAGACGACGTCGATCATCATCGACTGCGAAGCGCCGAAGGTGTTCGGCTGGGCGGTGTCCGATGTCGACTACCCGTCGTCGATCTGGCGGTTCACCCTGCGCCCGGAAGGCGACGGAACCGTGCTGTCGCAATGGATGCAGATGGGACCGGCGCGATCCGGGCTGAGCTTCGCGATCGATCGCATGCCCGACAAGGAGGAGCGGATCGTGGCGCGGCGGATGCGCGAATTCCGCCAAGCCATCGAAGCGAACCTGGCCGCGTTCAAGAAACTGAGTGAAGGGGCGGGCAACTGATGCGCACCGCCACCACCGTCGAGTTCGCGGGCAACGCGCGCGAGACCGCGGACTTCGTGGTCGAGGCCGAGAAGCTGGGTCTCGACATCTGCTGGGTAGCCGAGGCCTGGGGTTCCGACGCGCCCTCGCCGCTGGGCTACCTCGCGGCCAAGACCGACCGGATCCTGCTGGGCTCCGGGATCCTCCAGGTGGGCACGCGGACCCCGGTGGCGGTCGCGATGGCCGCGCTGACGCTGTCCGAACTCAGCGAAGGCCGGTTCCTGCTCGGGCTCGGCAGCTCCGGCCCGCAGATCATCGAAGGCCTGCACGGCGTCGGTTTCGAGCGGCCGCTGGCGCGGATGCGCGAGACCGTGGAGATCGTGCGGCAGGTGTTCGCCGGGGAAAAGGTGTCGTACCAGGGCGAGCTGTTCCAGATCCCGCGTCCCGGCGGCGACGGCAAGCCGATGCGGCTCACCATGCCCCCGAACGAGAACATCCCGATCTACCTCGCGACGCTGTCACCGAAGATGCTGCGGCTGACCGGAGAGGTCGCCGACGGCTGGCTCGGCACCAGCTTCGTCCCCGAAGGCGCCGACGCCTACTTCAGTCACCTGCGCGAAGGAACGGAGCGCTCGGGCCGGAAGCTCGAAGACCTCGACATTTGCCAAGGCGCCGAAGTCTCCTTCGCCGCCGACGAGGACGAGCTGCGCACGATGGTCGCCGGGCGCAAAAAGGAGCTCGCGTTCAGCCTCGGCGGGATGGGTTCGGCCGCCACGAACTTCTACAACAACGCCTACAGCCGCCAGGGCTGGGCCGAGGTCGCCGCCCAGATCCGCGAGCTCTGGCAGGGCGGGAACCGGGACGGCGCGACCGCACTGGTGACCGACGAGATGGTGCTGGCGACGACGTTGATCGGCACCGAGCCCATGGTCCGCGCGCGGCTCGCGGTGTGGAAGGCGGCCGGGGTCACCACCGTCCGCCTCTACCCCGCGGGCGACACCGTCGGCGCCAAACTCGACACCCTGGGCCGAGCCCTCGACCTCGTCAAGCAGATCGGCCAGGTGGGCGGGTCGTGAGTGCGTAACAGTGTTCTAACACTGTTACGCACTCACGACTAGGCGCGCTCGTAGGGGAGCTTCTCCCCCGCTTCGACGGCGAACGCGAGGCGGTTGCCTTCTGGGGGCAGCGGGCAGGTGGCGTAGTCGGTGAAAGCGCACGGCAGGTTCACCGCGCGGTTGAAGTCGAGCACCACCGTGCCGGTCGCGTCAGGGGCGGGAACGGCGAGGGACCGGTTGGCGGCGTAGGTGGTGACGCCGCTGGTGGCGTCGTTGAACAGGATGCTCAGCCCGCCGTCCTTGCCGTTGAACGCGGTGAGCGTGTGCTCGCCGCCGTTGTGCTCGAACCGCACCACGCCGGGCGCGGTGTAGACGTGGCTGAGCCCTTCGACGACGGCCCCGACCGTCGTCGGCCGCGGCTCGTCGAACGGCTCGAACCGGCCGGTGAGCACCCAGCCCGGGCCGGGCTCGTAGGCGGGCACGCCGTGGAACTCGCGCAGTACCGGCGCTTTCGGGTCGTGCACGCGGATCAGGTAGCCGGAGCGGCGCGCGATCTCGACCTCGACGTCCCCTGCCGCCACGCGCGTGCCGGCGCCGCTGTTGACCAGTTCGAAGCGCTGGACCCCGGTGATCGGCTTACCTTCGTGGGTGACGTCGGCGCCCTGCGGGTCGAGGTAGGCCGCGTCGGCGTCCTGCCACCACAGGCCGGGGAGATCCGGATACTCGCGCGGAGTCTCCGCCAGCCAGTCGAGCGACACGAGCGCGAGCCAGCCGTAAGGACCGGCGAGATCCTGCTCCCGCTTGGTCTTCCACTCCTGCCAGTCACTGACCAGGTTCATGACGTGTCCCTTTCGTTTCCGGTGCCAACGACGTCACCGCGCCCCTATTCCCGATCCCAGCAAGTGGACGTCAGCGAGGTCGGGGCCGGTAGGTTTCCAGCAGGAATTCCGTGGCGGCGATGAACTTCTCGTCGAGGCGACGGCGTGAGGAATCGGCGTCGTACCAGTCGATCATCTCGCGGGCGCCGGTGGCGAACGGGATGGTGGCGACGAACTCCGGCACGGCCGTGCGGATTTTCGTGTTGTCGAAGACCATGCTGTGCTTCATGTCCCCGAGCAGCGCGCCGCCCCAGCCCTCGTCGGCGGCGGCGATGGCGGCCGAGGACACGTGGACGATCTTCGGGTCGGAAACCCCGGCCGCGTCGGCGAGATGGCCGATGATCTGGTTCCAGGTCAGGAACTCCTCCGAGGTGATGTGGTAGTTCTCCCCGATCGCGCGCGGATTTCCCAGCAGGCCGACAAAGGCCTTGGCGAAGTCGACGTGGTGGGTCAGCGTCCACAGTGAGGTGCCGTCACCGTGGACCACGACCTCCTTACCCCGCCGCATCCTGTCGACGACGGTCCAGCCGCCGACGGTCGGGATGGTGGTGCGGTCGTAGGTGTGCGACGGCCGCACGATCGTCGCGGGGAAACCGCTTTCGCGATACGCCTGGACGAGGACGTCCTCGCACTCGATCTTCTTCTGTGAGTACCGGGAGAACGGGTTGCGCAGCGGGGTCGATTCCAGTACCGGGATCCGGGCGGGCGGGGTCTGGTACGCCGACGCGGAGCTGATGAAGACGTACTGTTTCGCGCGACCGGCGAACAGTTCGATGTCGGCGCGGACGTCCTCCGGTTCGAAGGCGACGAAGTTCGCCACGACGTCGAACTCCCTGTCCCGCAACGCTTTCTTGACCGCTTCGGGATCGTGGATATCGGCGCGGAGCAGATGCGCTTCCTTCGGCACGGACCTGAGCGTCCCCGAGCCGCGGTTGAGCACGAAGACGTCCATGCCGACGTCGAGGGCACGCCGGACACAGGCCGAGCTGATCGTGCCCGTGCCGCCGATGAACAGAACCTTGACCGGACTCACTGGCCACCCGTTTCGTAAAAGATCTCGCGTGCGTTTCCGGGACGAACGCTACCCGCAGAACGCCTGGTCATGATCGGAAAGCCGCTGACCTGCGACGTCACATAGATACAAGCATCTATCCATGCTAGCGTCTATGCCTGTGAAGCACAGCGAACCGAAACCGGCCGCCGATCGCGCGTACGCGGTGACCAAGGAACTCGTGCTCAGCGGCGAACTCCCCGGCGGTCACCTCTTCAGCGAGGGCGACATCGCCACCCGGCTCGACATGAGCCGCACGCCGGTGCGCGAAGCGTTCCTCCGGCTCCAGGCCGAAGGACTGCTGCAGCTCATCCCGAAACGCGGCGTGGTCGTGGTTCCGGTGCCGCCAGGAGAAGCCGAAGACGTCCTCGACGCTCGTGAAACCATCGAGAGCGCCGCTGTCCGTCGCTTGCTCAGGCGGCCTGAACTCGTCCCCGCCGCGCTCGACGAGATGCGGGGCGCGCTGCGCGTCCAGCGGGGGCACGCGGACGCCGGTGACCTCGCCGCGTTCGCCGAAGCCGACGAAACCTTCCACCGCACGATCGTCACCGCGGGCCGCAACGAGCTCATGCTCGGCTTCTACACCACGCTCGCCGATCGGCAGCGCCGCATGAGCATCCGCGCGCTCGGCCCGACACCCGAACAGTTGCCCATCGTCCTTCGCGAGCACGAGGCGCTGATCGCGATCATCGACGCGGGTGACGACGTCGCGTTCGCCTCGGCGCTGCGGGACCACCTGAGCGGGACCCACCGCCGATGACGCTGCTCCGGGCCCCTGCTACAACGCGCACCTGGCTTCCCGTGGTCGCGGCGATGTTCTGCTGCGGCTGGGGCGGCAACCAGTTCAGCCCGCTGCTGATCATGTACCGGGACGCGGGCTACTCGGAATTCACCGTCGACGCCCTGCTCGGCGCGTACGTCATCGGGCTCATCCCGGGGCTGTTGCTGTCCGGTGGCCTGTCGAACCGCTTCGGCCGCAAGCCCGTCATGCTCGCGGGCACGGTGTTGTCGCTCGTGGCCAGTGTGATGCTGGCGCTCGGCGAGGTCGGCGTCGCGTGGATCGCGGCAGGCCGGTTCGTGACCGGTATCGCGGTGGCGGTGGCCATGGCCGTCGGGTCCACCTGGGTCAAGGAACTCGCCGACGCCGATCCGCTCAGCGCGCCGGATCTCGGCACGCGGCGGGCGGCGCTGTGGCTCACCCTCGGTCTCGGGCTGGGCCCCGGATTCGCGGGCGCGCTCGCGCAGTGGGGCCCGTGGCCGATGGTCCTGCCGTACGCCGTCCACATCGGACTGACCGCGCTGGCGCTGCCGTTTCTCCCGCGCAGCCCGGAAACCCACGCCGCACAGGCTGTTCCCGCCCGGCAGGTCAGCGGCACGCGGCATCCCCGGTTCCGGCGGGTGATCCTGCCGATGGCGCCGTGGATCTTCGGCTCGCTGGGCGTGGCGTACGCGATCATGCCGCAGCTCGTCGGGGACCGGCTCGGCTCGTGGTCGCTCGCGTACTCGACGCTGCTCACCGTCTGCGCGATCGGCGCGGGAGTCGGCATCCAGCCGATCGCCAAGCGAGTGGACCGCACGACCAGCGCCCGCGCGGTCGTCGTCGCGATGACGGTGATGTGCGCCGGACTGGCTTTCAGCGCCGTGGCCGCGACGTTCCGCTCACCGTGGCTCGCCCTCGGCTCCGCACTCGTCCTGGGCACGGCCTACGGGATCGCCGTCGTCTCGGGATTGCTTGAGCTGCAACGCCTCGCGCGGCCCGACGAACTCGCGGAACTCACCGGCGCCTACTACGCGCTCGCCTACGTCGGCTTCCTGCTGCCGTCCCTGCTCGCCGCGCTGAACGGCGTCGCGAGCTACCCGATGATGCTCACCTGCCTGGCCGCCCTCGCCCTGGCGGGCACCCTCGTGATCGTGCGCCACTCCCGCGCCCACCTCCCGACCCAGTCGTGAGTGCGTAACAGTGTTCTAACACTGTTACCCACACACGACTCAGCGGTCGTAGTAGTTGGTCGGCGGCGGTTCCTGGTTGTACTGCCGCGTCGGCGCCGGGGCGGTGGCCGACCGCTTACGCCGGTGCAGTGTCCGCGCGCTGGCCGCCATGCTGGTGACGACCATCGCGATGACGAGCCCGATCACCAGGTTGATGAGCGCGGTCGCGATCTTCGCGCTCAGGGCGACCGTCAGTGTCAACGGCAGCACCACGGCGATCGCCGTCACCAGCACCATGATCCAGCCGAAGAACTGCCCCGGCGCCGGGGTGGTGACGCTGAGCAGATGCATCAGCCCGGTCGCGAGCAGCGCGACGCCGGCGGCGACGACCGCGTACGTCGTCGTGCTGGCGTTACCCCAGATCCCCTCCCCTTTCGGGGCGAGGACCTCGACGGCGAAGATGCCGCGGGCGATGAGCAGGCCGACGATGGCGGTGAGCGCGGCTATGACGGCCGTCGCCACTCCACCGGCCCACAATCGCCCGGCGTCCACCCCGGGCTGGTAGTCATCTCGGTCATACGGTGCGTTCTGCGGGTATTCGGACATCAGGAGATCCCTCCGTAGCGAGCAAGCGCGCTGATGTAATTCTTGCGCGATTCGCCGCCGCCCGCCCGTTCGAATTTCCCGCGCCCGCTCAGCCCTGCTGGACGCCGGGGCGGCCATCCTCCACGACATAGCTCGCCCGAGTGCTGATCGGGGCACCCGGCGTAGTCGCGTTTGAGATCCCAGGCGTAGTTCTGGTGCCGGTCCCCGGTGATCACCACGAGGTTGCGGACGTCGCGGTCCTGCGCCGCGGCGAGCACCTTGTTCCGGTCGGCGACGTAGCCGTCCCACGGGTCGAGGAACACCGAGGTGACGTCGGTCGGGTCGACGTCGGTCTGCCCCATCGGCGCCTGGTTCCCGATCACCTGCCACCGGGCCCGCGACCGGGAGAAGCCGTCGACCAGCCATTCCCGCTGCGCGCTGCCGAGCAGCGTCCGGTTCGGGTCGAGGCGATCGGTGCAGGTCGACGACGTGCCGTCGCCGCAGGGCTGGTCGTCGCGGTACTGGCGGGTGTCGAGCATGGTGAACTCGGCGAGGTCGCCGGTCACGTCCGCCAGGATCCTCGACCGCCGAGGTGGCCCCATGGCCACCGGAACATGAACAGGATCAACCAGGAAAATGTCCCACCAGCTCACCCGAGCGTGAACGGATCACGGGTGTCACCGGAGAGCTCGACCCAGACCGACTTCGTTTCGGTGTACTCGTGGACGGCTTCGATGCCGTTCTCCCGCCCGATACCGCTGAACTTCACGCCCCCGAACGGCACATTGGGCCCAACCGTGCGATAGGCGTTGATCCACACCGTCCCCGCGCGCAACCGATGGGCGACCCGGTGGCCGCGGTGGATGTCCTTGGTCCAGACCGAAGCCGCCAGCCCGTAGCGCGAAGAGTTGGCCAGCGCGAGGGCTTCCTCCTCGGTGTCGAAGGGCAGCACGGCGAGCACCGGCCCGAACACCTCCTCACAGACGACTTCGGAGGTCGCCGCGACGCCGGTGAGCACGGTCGGCTGGATGAAGAACCCGCCCAGCCCGGCATCGGGCCCGCCGCCGGACGCGACCGTCGCGCCCTCGGCCCGCGCGGTCTCGAGCATGCCGCGCACCTTCCGGAACTGGGGTTCGTTGGCCATCGGGCCCATCTCGGTGGCAGGGTCCGCGGGATCGCCGAGCACGATCTTCTCCGCGCGGGTGACGATCTTGGCGACCAGTTCGTCGTGCACCGAACGGTGGACGAGCAGCCGCGCGCCGGCCATGCAGGTCTGCCCCGACGCGGCGAACACCCCGGCGATCACGCCGTTGGCGGCGGCATCGAGGTCGGCGTCCGGGAACACCACCTGCGCGGATTTGCCGCCGAGTTCGAGCGTGACCCGCGAAAGGTTGTCCGCGGCGGCGTGGGCGACGCTGATCCCCGTGGCGGTGGAACCGGTGAACGCGACCTTGTCGACGTCGGGATGCGCGGCGAGCGCCTTGCCGGTCGCCGGGCCCGCGCCGGTGACGACGTTGAAGACGCCCGGCGGGAACCCGGCCTCCTCGATCAGCGAAGCGAACTCGAGCGCGGTGACCGGGGTGTGGTCGCTGGGCTTGACGACGAATGTGCACCCGGCGGCCAGCGCGGGCGCGAGCTTCCACGTCAGCAACAGCAACGGCGAGTTCCACGGCACGATCGCGGCGACGACACCGACGGGTTCGCGGCGGGTGTAGGCGAAGAAGTTCGGTTTGTCGCTGGGAATCGACGAGCCTTCGAGTTTGTCGGCCAGCCCGGAGTAGTAGTAGAACCATTGCGGGATATAGGCGAGCTGTCCCGCCATCTCGCGCAGCAGCTTGCCGGAGTCGCGGGTTTCCAGCAGCGCCAGGCGTTCGGCGTCCCGGGCGACGAGGTCACCGAGCCGCCGCAGCAGCGCGGCCCGCCCGAACCCGGTCAGTTCTCCCCAGGGCCCGGACAGTGCCGCGCGAGCCGCCGCGACGGCCGCGTCGACGTCGGCGGCGTCCCCGTCCGGGGCACTCGCCCACGCCGCCTGGGCGTACGGGTCGATCGAGTCGAATCGCGCGCCGGAGCGGGCTTCGACCCGCGCGCCGCCGATGACCATCCGGTACTGGGTGGACATGCCTTCTCCTCACCGTCGGTCCCCTGCCTCCATCACACCCCCGCCTCCGGCCAGTCGCAACGCCCGCGATCTGCGTAGCGGGCGAAAACCCGGCAAAGTAGCTCGATGTGGACGGCAAACGACCGAGGAGACCTGTGACAGCACTGCGATTGGGCCCGTTGCTCCGTCACGTCGACGCCACGTCGGCGACGATCTGGGTGGAGACCGACGGTCCCTGCGAGGTGACCGCGGCCGGGGGGTCGGCGCGGACCTTCGAGATCTCAGGGCATCACTACGCGCTCGTCGTGCTCGAAGGACTGGAGCCGGGCAAGAGCACGCCCTACGAAGTCCGTCTCGACGGCGAACTCGTCTGGCCGGAGTCCGGCAGCGACCTTCCGCCGAGCCGGATCCGCACGCTTTCCCCGGACGACACCCGGTTCCGCCTGGTGTTCGGTTCCTGCCGCAAGCCGCGGGAACAGGACGCGCTCGGCCCCGACGCGCTGGCGGCCTACGCGCGCCGGCTGACCGGGCTCGACGAGGAGGAATGGCCGGAATCGCTGCTGCTGCTCGGTGACCAGGTGTACGCCGACGAAACCACCGAGGCGACCCGGGAATGGCTCGCCACGCGCCGGGACACCTCACTCCTACCCGGCACAGAGGTCGCGGATTTCGAGGAATACACCCATCTCTACGTCGAGGCGTGGAGCGATCCGCAGGTGCGATGGCTGATGTCGACCCTGCCGACGTCGATGATCTTCGACGACCACGACGTCCGCGACGACTGGAACACCTCCCAGGCCTGGCGGGACGAGATCGCCCGCGCGTCCTGGTGGCCGGACCGGATCCGCGGCGCGCTCGTGTCGTACTGGATCTACCAGCACCTGGGCAACCTCGGCCCCGCGGACCTCGCCGAAGACGTGCTCTACCAACAAGTACTGGGCTCCGACGGCGACAACGCCAAGCTGCTGCGCGAGTTCGCCGACCGCGCGGACCGCGAAGTCGACGGCGCCAAGGGAACCCGCTGGTCCTACTTCCGCGACTTCGGCCCGGTGCGCCTGCTGGTGATCGACTCGCGTGCCGGCCGCATCCTCGACAAGGGCGCGCGGTCGATGATCGGCGAGACGGAGTTCGCCTGGATCGAGGAGCACGCCACGGGCGAGTTCGACCATCTCCTCATCGGCACCTCACTGCCGTGGCTTCTCCCGAACGTCGTGTCGCACCTCCAGTCGATCAACGAACGCGCCTGCCTCCGCCCCGGAAAACGCGGTCGCCTGGCCGAATGGATCCGCCAGACCGCCGACTTGGAACACTGGGCCGCCTTCCGCGCCTCCTTCGACCGGCTGGCAGCGCTCATCCGGCGAGTCTCGCAAGCGGGCCCGTCGACCGTGTCCGTGCTGTCGGGCGACGTCCACCACGCCTACGTCGCGAAAGCCCAGTACCCGGACGGGACCGGCGCGCCCGTCCACCAGCTCACCTGCTCCCCCATCCACAACTCGGTGCCGAAGTACCTGACCTGGGCCTTCCGCGCGGGCTGGTCGAGACCCTTCACCCGCCTGACGCGCCGATGGTCGGAACGAGCGGGCGTCGCCCCGGCACCCCTCGACTGGACCCGTACCTCGGGCCCGCATTTCGGCAACGCGCTGATGACCATCGACATCGACGGCCGCGACGCCCACGCCACCCTCGAACTCGCGACCGCCAACTCCCCCGCCCCCACACCCCCCGTACAACTCCACGCCTAAGCCACCGACCCAGCTCGCCATCTGTCGACAGGTGGCGATCTCTCACCACCTAAGACATCGCCACCTGTCGACAGATGGCACCCACCCTCAAACCCAGCCACGCGGGCTTTTGCCCGAGACCCAGACACAGCGACTTACGGCCGGCCACGGCCGGAAGTCTTCACCGCGCGCGCTCGCCGAAGGCCAGGTTCGCGGGAGCAGGGCGCCCCCGAACCGGTCTCGTCATGCCACGCCCTGGACACGCAAACCTGATCGCGCGCCTGCCGTTATTCCAGCCTGACGATGTGGACGGCGGCTTCCTCCGCCGACGCCGCTCCGCCGTCGATGCCGATGTCGGAGGCGTAGAGTTCTTCGTCGTCATCCGCGCCCGAGCCGTCGTTCGACGCGATCAGGCGGCCCGCCCGCTCGTCACCGACCTCGTCGTCGACGAGTTCGCCGTCGGTGCCCACCAGGTCGCCGAGATCGTCGCCGTCGGAGTCGACGGAGTCCGGCAGTTCCCGCGCGAGGCGGCCTTCCCAGCTCTCGCCGGTCGCAGTCTCCCGCTCGGTCGTGCCCCAGTCCTCGGTCGCGCGGGTGCGTTCCGGCGGCGAGTAACCCTCGTCCAGGGGATCGCCATCTTCGAGCGTGTCTTCCGCGTCGAGCAAACCGTCGTCCGCGTGGTCTTCGCTGTCGTCCTTCATAGTCCCCGAACCGTACCCTCAACCCGCGGCACCCGCGCGTAAAGCGTGTGTCCGTCCGAGTGGCGCCCGTTCGTCGTGAGGGCAGACCGGAACACCAGGAGGATTTCGTGAAGTACATGCTGCTGATCTGCGGGGACGAATCCGCGGCCGCCCACGCCAACGACGGCTGCGGTGGCTGGTCCGAGGAGATGGAGGCACGCGGGGTGGTGACGGGTGGCGGCGGGCTCCGGCCGCCCGCCGACGCCACCACCGTCCGTGTACGTGACGACGCGGTGCTGCTCACCGACGGCCCGTTCGCCGAGTCGAAGGAGCAGATCGGCGGCTTCTGCCTGATCGACTGCGCCGACCTCGACGAGGCGATCGAAATCGCGTCGAAGCATCCCGCCTCCGGGTACGGCTCGATCGAGATCCGGCCGATGCTCGGGCTGTGACCGACATCGAAACAGTGACCGACATCGAAACAGTGACCGACGTCGAAACCGCGGTCGCGGCGGCGTTTCGCGACGAGTGGGGCCGGCTCGTGGCCACGCTCATCCGGATCACCGGCGACTGGGACCTCGCTGAGGAATGCGCGCAGGAGGCCTTCGCGCTGGCCCTGCGGCACTGGCCGCGCGACGGCGTCCCGCGACGGCCTGGTGCGTGGCTGACCACGGCCGCGCGCAACCGCGCCACCGACGTCCTGCGCCGCCGGAAAGTCGGCGCGGCCAAACTCCGGGAGGCCGCCGTCATGACGTACGCACCGGAACCCGAAGAAGACGTCGACGTCCCGGACGACCGGCTGCGGCTGATGTTCACCTGCTGCCACCCCGCGCTCGGCCTGGAGGCCCAGGTCGCACTGACCCTGCGCACGCTGGCCGGACTGAGCACGGCCGAGATCGCCAGGGCGTTCCTCGTCGGGGAGCCGACGATGAGCAAGCGGCTGGTGCGGGCCAAGCAGAAGATCCGCCACGCCGCGATCCCCTACCGGGTACCGCCGGCGCATCTGCTGCCGGAACGCACCCCGGCCGTGCTCGCCGTGCTGTACCTGCTGTTCAACGAGGGCTACTCGGCCAGCGCCGGCCCGGACCTGCAACGCCCCGACCTCGCCGCCGAGGCCATCCGCCTCGCCCGGGTGCTCGTCACCCTGATGCCGGACGAGCCCGAAGCCGCCGGGCTGCTCGCGTTGATGCTGCTGCAGCACGCCCGCCGCGACACCCGCGTCACCCCCGGCGGCGACCTGGTCCCGCTCGACGAGCAGGACCGCGCCCGCTGGGACGCCGCCGCGATCACCGAGGGCACCGCTCTCCTGGAAGCCGCCCTGCGCCGCGGTGAGCCTGGGCGCCATCAGATCCAGGCCGCCATCGCCGCCTGCCACACGCCCGAGGGCACCGACTGGCCGCAGATCGCGGGGCTCTACGGCGAGCTGCTCAAACACCTGCCGACGCCGGTGGTCGAACTCAACCGTGCCGTCGCCGTCGGCATGGCCG
>NZ_DASYMU010000238.1:0-3146 GCF_036008905.1 Amycolatopsis sp.
CACTTGTTGCCACTCACGACTCCTTTGCACGTTGATCGCGGTCACACGACAGGGATGATTCCGCCGTCGACCCGATACTGGGCCCCGGTCAGCCAACGGGCGCGGCCCGAGGCGAGAAACGCGATCAATTCGGCCGCGTCCTCCGGAGTGCCGGGTCTGCCCATCGGCACGTTCAGGCTCGTGGCGAGGTCGTGCTGGGCCTGCTCCAGGCTCACGCCTCGGCTCTCGGCGATCTTGCGGTGATGGGCGATCGCTCCCGGCGTCGGAATGAAGCCGGGCAACACGGTCACCACCCGCACGCCGCGCGGGCCGACTTCGGCGGCCAGCGCACGACTGTAGGTGTTGAGCGCGGCCTTCGCTGCCGCGTAGGCGACCTGGCCGGGTTGCGGCAGGTGACTGGCGATCGAGGAGACGTGGACCACGACGCCGCGGCCCCGGTCGACCATGCCCGGGACGAGCTGCCGATCGAGCCGCACCGCGCTGAGCAGGTTGACTTGCAGGTCGGACTCCCAGGACTCGTCGGTCCGGACCAGCGTGTCCGCGGGTGCGGTACCGGCACCGGCATTGTTGACCAAGATGTCGATTCCGCCCACGGCGTCGATCACCTGGCGGGCCAGGTTCGAAGCGCCCTCGGCCGTGGCGAGGTCGGCGGGGAAGAACGTGGCCGGCAAATCGTCGTCGGGCACCTTGCGGGCGGCGGCCAGGACGGTGGCACCCGCGGCGGCGAACCGCCGTACCGTCGCCGCGCCAAGCCCCCGGCTGCCCCCGGTGACAAGCACCCGCAGGCCCGCAAACGACTCGTCGATACCAGCCGGAGCCGCACCGGGGTCGAGTTCCATGCGTGATCTCCTTCGCCGAAAGCTGTGGCCGCCTGGATCGTCCACTACGCAAAGTACCTTACTTACATGTAAGTCAGTTTGCCGGGTGAGATGCTGGCACCATGACTGAACGCGCCGACGGGCGGCGTACCGACACTCGTGAGCGCATCCGTGCCACGGCACTGGAGATGTTCACGACGCAGGGCTACGAACAGACCAGCTTGGCGCAGGTCGCCGACCGGCTCGCCATCACCAGGCCGGCCGTCTATCACCACTTCCGCAGCAAAGAGGACCTGCTGACGAGCTCGTACAGTCGGCTCCTGCCGGCATTGGAAGAGCTCGTCGTATTTCTGCGCTCGGCACCCGGGAGCTGGGCTGCGCGCAGCGAGGTCCTGCAACGACTCGCCGCACTAGTCCAGGGCGAGAACGGTCCACTATTGGTCTGCGCGCGGGTGAACGAACACGCCCTGCGTGGCCTGCCCGCCGCGGCCGAGTTGCTCGACTCCACCGATGAGCTCACCCAGCTGCTCGCCCCTGACGCCAGCATCGACGGCCGGATGCGCGGTCGCTTGGCCGTAAGCGCGCTGGTGATGGCCGCGGCCAGGGAAACACAGCTGGGCGGTACGAGCGACGAACGAGCCGACGCCGCGCTCACGCTCGCGGGTGAACTCCTGCGCAGGCCCTAGTATTCAGTGAGCCACTCCGGCGGCTCTGCCAGATCAACGATCGCGACTTCACCCCCGCCGAACTGGCCCGCCTCCCGCAGGGCGCCAACAGCAAGCGACCATGCGACGGGACGAGTTGGCACTCCGCGTTCATGGAACCGGCTGGAGACACGGCGACTGGCGCTGTCGGTGTCGCGCGGCGATCTCTGCGCTGGTGGACCACGCTCGTCCTGCCTGCTCTTCTGCGGCCAGGGCTACGGAAGAGCAGGCGCCATTAAGGTAGTCCTATGTCTGATACTCCGACGCCTGTCACCCGACCGCGAGGACGCCCGCGCAAAGACGCCCAGCTCGCGCCCGTAGACGAGGTCATGGCCGCGGCGATCGAGGCTTTCTCCGTGCACGGGTACAACGGGGTTTCATTGAGAACGGTCAATGACCAGCTGGGTGTCAGCCGCAACCTTCTTTATCAGCGCTTCGGTTCCAAGGCCAATCTGTGGCGCGCTGCCGTCGACTGGGCTTTCAGCAATCTCCTGGAATATCTGGAGACCGCGGATGATGAATCGGCCGACCCCATGATAAGGCTTCGCATGTTGATTCGGAACTTTATCGAATATTCCGCCACGAGACCTTACCTTGCTCGTATCGTCACGGTGGAAGGCGCCGCTCGCACAGAACGATCGGAGTATCTCTACGACAACTACATCAAGCCGGTGCAATCGCATTTCATGCCGGTTTTCGAACAGCTGCGCGAGCAGGGAAGAATCAAGAACATCCCGACCGAGATCTTCTACTTCCTCCTCACATCGGGCGGGTCGGCTCCCTTTGGCCAGATTGGCCTTGTCTCACTGATGGTTCCCGAACTGGCTTCGGCGGACGACAAGCAGGTACGCGTCTACGCCGAGAATGTGGCCGAGGTACTTCTGAATGGCATATCGTTGCCCGACTTCAGTCGAGGTGACCAGCCAAACACTCCAGGGCCGAACCACTCCGGCTGAACAGGAGTCCCCGCTGCGGCCCGGCACCGTTCGCGAGAATGCCGCGTACCGCCACCCGGACGCTCCTGGGCGGGGGAGAGCTGCGCGCCGCGGCGACCGAGACCGCCGGACGGCGATGAGGGGACGTTACGATCATCGTCTGATGACGACAGATCTCTGCTGGAGTTGCCAACGGCGGTCGGCCGTACCCGGCTATGCGGCACGGGTACGGCTACACAAACACGTCGGTTACAGCCCGGCCATCCTCGGAGTGGACAAGCAATACCTCGAGACCGTGGTCGTAGTTCCCCTGTGCCGCCCATGCGGACGGGCATGGCCGGCCAGCAACGTCTTCTACGGGGTGACAGGCTGTTCGGGCTGCCTGGTCGTCGTGCTGCTCATCGTCGGCGCGATCACGGCAATACGGGATCTGCTGTGGTCCGTTGCGGCCGGCATCGCGGTCGTGGCCGCGGTGATCGCCGTCCTGGTGAAGTGGTACGAGATCCGTCACCGGCCGAAGGAGACGGGGCTGCGGCACCCGCACACGTATCCGGAGGTCGGCGACCTCGTCAACAAGGGCTATAAGATCCAGAACTAGTGCCGGTCACGCCGAACGTTTCCTTCGCCATCTGTCGACAGCAATGCCACTGACTTAAGCTGCCCGAGGTGTCAGCCGGATGTTCGGTGGG
>NZ_DASYMU010000239.1:0-8061 GCF_036008905.1 Amycolatopsis sp.
ATGCTGCTGGGCAACACCGTGCTGTGCCTGGATCGCCATCCCGAGCAGGCACGGCGAGTGCGCGCCGACCGGTCGCTGGTGCCGTCCGCGATCGAGGAGTCGTTGCGCTACTTCAGCCCGTTCGCGGCACTCGGCCGGATCACCAACTCCGAGGTCGAGCTCGGCGGGCAGACGATCCCGGCGGAGGAGTTGCTGCTGGTGTGGATCGCGGCGGCCAACCGGGACCCGCGACAGTTCCCCGATCCCGGCGTCTTCGACGTGAGCCGTGATCCGAACCCGCATGTCGCCTTCGGGCGCGGCATCCACTTCTGCATCGGCGCGCCGCTGGCCCGGCTGGAAGGCCGGGTGGCGCTGAACATCCTGCTGGACCGCTTCCCCTCGCTGCGCACCGATCCGCAGGCACCACCGATGTTCCGGCCCAGCCCGAACATGACCGGCGTCAACAAGCTGCCCTTGTTGATCTCCTAGGCCAGGTCGACTGGCCGCACCCGCAACTTGGCGGCGATACGGGCGAGCGCCTGCTGGTCGGCGGCGGTGAGCGGGTCGAGCACCAGCTGCCGCACCGCGCGCACGTGGGTGGGCGCGGCGGCGGCAACGACTTCGTAGCCGGCGTCGGTGAGGGCGGCGACGGTGTAGCGGCCGTCGTCGGGGTCGGGCGATCGCTCCACCCAGCCCCGCTGCTCGAACCGTTTGACGACGTTCGAGAGGCGTGAAAGCGAGCCGTTGGCGAGGTAAGCCAGTTCACTCATCCGCAGGCGGCGTTCCGGCCCTGGGCGCCCCGAAAATGCGCGTCGAAGTCCGCGTGACCGCCGTCATCAGCTGACCGGCACACCTGGTGTGTCGCGGGATGCCCTGAACGACCTTTGCCATCTGTCGACAGATGGCGGTAGTTGCGGACGCGGGGTATCACGAGATGTCGACATCTCGTGGCTAGGCGGGCCCACGACACGCCACGTTTGCCTTACCCATCAATAACTCGAGGAACAGGAGCGGCCGCATGTCGCCATAGTGCCAGTTGTCCCATGAGCTCCCACGGCCTGTCGTGCCGGAACACTTCGGCCATGATCGAACTGTTCGACGTCGAACCCGAAGGAAGATCAGTCAGTACACCGACGCGAGAATGTCCGCGACCTCGGTTTCGGTGGGCAGCAGCGGACTGTTGCGCGTGACGGGGTCGGCGACCGCCGCGGCCGCGATCGACGGCAGCATGGCGGGGACGACGTTCAGCTCGCGCAGCGGACGTTTGATGTCGAGCACCCCGGACATTTCGCGGACCGTGTCGATCGCGGCGCCGGTTCGCGACAGCATCGCCCGCCCGGCCTGTTCGTAGGCCGGTCCGGCGGACTCGGCCGTGAATTCCATGACCTCCTCAAGCACCGCGGCGAGCGCGACCCCGTGTGGGGTGCCGGTGTGCGCGGTCACGGCGTGGCCGATCCCGTGTACCAGGCCGAGTCCCGAGATCGTCAGCGCCCGCCCGGCCAGGTGCGCACCGAGCATCAACTGGGCCCGCGCCGCCAAATCCGCGCCGTCGCGGTAGGCCACCGGGAGCCACTGGCTGACCATCGTCACGGCTTGCGTCGCGTATGCGGCCGACACTGGATTGGCGCTCCGGGACGCGAGGGACTCGATGGCGTGCACCAGAGCGTCGAACCCGGTGGCGGCGGTCACGCGCTGGGGCAGCCCCAAGGTCAATTCGGGATCCAGCACGGCGATCCTCGGCTTCACCGAGGCGTGCCCGAGGTAGACCTTGCGGCGGGCGCAGCTGTCTTCGATGACACCGAAGCCGTTGGTTTCGGCGCCTGTGCCCGATGTGGTGGGCACCGCGACCAGCGGCAGGCCGTCCGCGGCATCCCAGAGGCTGTCCGCGTCGGCGGCGACCGCGGTCGTGTTGCGTGCCAGCAACGCGATTCCCTTGGCCGCGTCGAGGACCGAACCGCCACCGAGCGCGACGACGACGGCGTCGCCGAAAACCCGTGCGGCGGCCGCGCCCTCGTCGACGTTCGAGGTCGACGGGTTGGGACCGATTCCGTCGTAGACGTGGGATTCCATTCCCGCCGCGTCGAGTCCACTGAGGACTTTATCGGCGATTCCGGCCGCACGTAAGCCTTTGTCGGTGACCACGAAGACACGGTGGCCCCCGGCTTCCGCGACGAACTCCGGCAGCCGCTGGACGACACCGGGACCGAATTCGAGGCGGCAGATGGGCTCGATGGAGAGATGGCTCATCGGCTGAGGTCGATCCAGGTCGTTTTGAGCGCGGTGTAGGAATCGAGTGCGTGCAACGATTTGTCGCGCCCGGCGCCGGTGGCTTTGAACCCGCCGAACGGGGTGATGACGTCGCTGGCGTCGAAGGTGTTGATCCACACCGTGCCCGCCCGGAGCCCGCGGGCCGCTCGGTGGGCAACAGCGATGTCGCGTGTCCACACCGACGCCACCAGGCCGTAGTCGGTGTCGTTGGCCAGGCGCACACCCTCTTCGATGTCTCCGTCATAGGTGATCACGGCCAGCACCGGGCCGAAGATCTCCTCCCGCGCGACGACGGCGTCGTTGGTGACTCCGTCCAGGATGGTCGGCTGGACATGGTTGCCGCCAGTGCGTTCGCCACCGAGCACCACCGTCGCGCCGGCGTCGACGCCGGTCGCGATGTAGCCGAGCACCTTCTCCAGCTGTGCGGCGTCCACGATCGGGCCCATCACGGTGGCCGGGTCGAGCGGGTCGCCGAGCCGGAACGTTTCCCGCGTGAGCTTGACGATCTCGGCCAGCAGCCGGTCCTTGACGCTGACGTGCACGATCAGCCGCGAGCCCGCGTTGCAGGTCTGCCCCGCGTTGTAGAAGATGCCCCAGGCGACGGCGGACGCGGCGGCCGGGATGTCGGCGTCGGGCGTCACCAGTTGCGGCGATTTGCCACCGGCTTCGACCGCGACCTGTTTGCCGTTGGACTCCCCCGCGTACACCTGGAACAGCTTCGCGACCTCGGCCGATCCGGTGAAGGCGATCTTGTCGACGTCGATATGCCTGCCGAGTGCCTGCCCCGCCACCTCGCCACGGCCCGGTACGACGTTGAACACGCCGTCCGGCAAACCGGCCTCGGTGGCCAGCCTGGCCAGCACCAGCGTCGCCAGCGACGTCTGCTCGGCGGGTTTGAGCACCACCGAGTTGCCGGTGGCGATCGCCGGGCCGAGCTTCCACGAGGCGATCAGCAGGGCGTAGTTCCACGGCACGACCGCGCCGATCACGCCCAGCGGTTCCCGGGTGATCAGGGCCAGCGCGTCCGCGGGGGCCGGGGCGACCTCGTCGTAGCGCTTGTCGATCGTTTCGGCGTACCAGGCGATGGTGTCCGCGGCTCCGCCCGCGTCGACCCGCAGCGACTCCGTGATCGGCTTGCCCATTTCCAGGGTGTCGAGCAGCGCCAGTTCCTCGCTGTGGGCCCGGATCAGTTCGGCCCAGCGCAGCATGATCCGCTTGCGTTCCTTGGGCGGAAGCTCCCGCCAGCGGCCGTCGTCGAACGCCGTGCGAGCCGCTCGCACCGCGCGGTCGACGTCCTCCGCGCCTCCGGCATGGATCCGCGCGAGCACGGAACCGTCGCGAGGCGTTGTGCTCTCGAACGTCTCCCCCGACACAGCCTCGGTGAAGCGGCCGTCGATGAACAACCGGGTCTCGGGGATGAGACGGGACGCCGACGCCACCCATTCCGCGTGACTCTTCACCGGATCCTCCACCTTTCCACCGCGTCTTCGTCCAGCTCGGCACCGAGGCCGGGAACCCGCGGGACCTCCAGTTCCCCCTTGGCGTTGATCATGACCGGCTCGCGCAGCATGAAGTCGCGACGCTCCGGCGTCCACCCTGGCGGGTCGTACGGGAACTCGAAGTACGGGCCCCCGCCGACGCCCGCGGACACGTGCAGGTTGGCGAGGACGCCGATGCCGTTGGTCCAGCTGTGCGGCGTGAACTGCCGGTGTTTGAGCTGGGCGAGCTCGGCGAACGTCCGCGAGCGATGCATGCCGAGGGCGAGCACCACGTCCATCTGGTACACGTCGAGCACGTCCCGCTCGAGGTAGCGCAGGAGCTCCGGCACCGAATCGAGCATCTCGCCCGCGGCGATCCGCACGCCAGGGTTGTCCGCCCGCAGCGTCCTGAACCCCTCGATATCGTTGTAGGGCAACGGCTCCTCGACCCAGAAGACGTCGAGCTCGGCCAGGGCACGGACGATCTTCCTGGTCTTCACCAGGTCCGAAGGGTTCGCCGTGTCGCCGGCCATGCGCCAGGACTGGTTGAGGTCGACCATGATCTCGAAGTCGCCGCCGAGCGAGTCCCGCACCGCGGCGACCGTGGCGATACCTTCGGACACGCGATCCCGGTCGATGCGGATCTTGGCCGCGCGGAACCCGGCGGCCCGGGCTCGCACCGCGGTCTCCACTCGCTCCTCTGGCGATTTGAGCTCGGCGAAGGAGGCATAGGCGGGCACGGCGCGGGCCGCGTTGCCGAACAGCGTGGCTATCGGCAGCCCGGCGACCTTGCCGATGATGTCCCACAGCGCGACCTCGAGCGGCCAGTAGGACCCGCCGTGGAAGTTCGCCGTCTCGATGGCCTTCACGTGGCGGACGATGTCGAGCGGATCTTCTCCCAGGAAGAGGTCCTCGAAAGCGGCGAAACCGTCCATTGTGTCACCGGAGCCGATGCCGGTGATTCCCTCGTCGGTGTGCACGCGGACGATCGTGGCATCGAACTGGCCTCGGGGATCGGGATCCCAGGCGGCACGCAGGGGCGGGTCGAGGCGAAGCCGCAACCGGTCGAGGGTGATCTCGGTGATCTTCATCAGGCGACCGAATCTACGAGCGGTCCTCGCGAGATGACAAGGTCGCGGCGGGAATCGCAATCCGAGTTGCTCCTGTGCCAACTTCCCAAGCCGGGCAGCGGTTTCCGGCAAGGCCTACGCTTCGCGGTATGACGCCGAGCGCTGAACCGGGGCCCCTGCGAGCAGGCCACGGACTGCGCCGCGACCTCGATCTCCTGGAGTCGCTGGCCTCGGCCGAGGCGCAGCATTCCGGCGGGCTGGGTGTGGTGCGGCTGGCGCAGCTGGTGGGCCGGGAGAAGAGCCAGGTCTCGCGTGCGCTCAAGGCGCTGGCCGCGGAAGGTGTCGTCGAGCGGGACCCGGACACCCTCGAGTACCGCCTGGGCTGGCGCCTGTTCTCGCTCGTCGCGGCCACCGTGGAAAACCGCCTGGTACGGGTCGCCGAGCCGATCATGCATGCGCTGTCGGCCGAGCTCGAAGAGACGAGCCACCTGTGCGTGCTGCGGGACACCGACGTCCTCACCCTGCTGTCGGTGTCCGGGCACTCGTTCCGCATGCACGGCTGGGAGGGCCGCGGGGTGCCCGTCGCGTGCACGTCGGCCGGGCGCGTGCTGCTGCAGGAGGCCACCCCGGACGAGTTGTACGTGCGGTTCGGGGTCGAACGGTCGCTGCCGGAGTTGTGGACGCGGGTCCAGGAAGCCCGCCGTATCGGCTACGCGAGCGTGCGGGACGAGTTCGAAGACGGCCTGTGCGGCGTGTCGGCCCCGATCCGGGACTTCCGCGGCCGGGTGATCGCGGCACTCAACATCTCGGCGCCGACCGAGCGGCTCGGTGACCGCCTCGACGCCGCCGGACACGTCACCGCACAAGCCGCCGGAGCAATCTCACGGCAGCTCGGCTGGGGCGACACGGTTCGGTCACCCGTGGCAGGTTCGGGCCACGTCGGATAGGCGCGCCGGGTTTCCGATAGCGTCAGCCGCTATGAGTTTCCCGCCGCACAAGGTACGTCTCGCCCGTCCGCTGCCCACCGTGATCCGACCGGTCGTCGTCGCGCTGGTGGGTATGGGTCTGCTCAGCGCGTGCGGCAACCCGGCGCCGCCCGCCACCTCCACGCCGGTATCGGAGACCACCGCGGCGGCTTCGTCGAGCCAGGCCCCGGAACAGCATCACCTGGAACTGGAGGTGACCGGCACGGCCGCCTCCCCTTCGCTCACCTTCGAGCTCGACGGCAAGGTCAGCGAGGAGAAAGCGACAGCACTGCCCTGGCGTAAAACGGTCGAGGTCCCCTACGGAACCGGACGCCACGAATGGAATCTCACCATTCAGCACAGTGGTGGAAACCTGTTCGCGACGGCCACAGTGGACGGGAAGCTGGTGACGCAGACAGGGGGCAGTGGCTCACCCGGCAGCACCAACACCGCCACCCTGAACGGCAGCTTCACGGACTGACGAGCTGGAGCAAACTTGCCGGCAACGACCTGAGCCCCTCCACGCTCCGCCACCCCGGGTCGCCCCCTGCCCTCAGACCACGGAAGATGCCCGGTGAGCGGCATACCCGGTTCCGTAAGGCGGTGGGCTCGTGAGTGGCAACAAGTGTTCTATTAATAACACTCGTAAACACTCACGACCCACCCACTTCGCCGGACCGTCCACAGTAGACGGGGCCGGTCAGTTGCGGGGAACGTCCGGCAGTAGCCCGCGGCCCAGGCCGCGGAGCCGGGAAGGCCGATCGGGCGCGGTGAGTTTGCGGGCCAGGCGTTCGGGCTTGGGCCAGCGAACCTCGGTGGCCCAGCCGAATCGCTCGAAAGCCCAGATGAGACGGGCGGACATGTCGAGCTGTCCACGGCGGACACCGTGACGCGCACCGGTGGGATCGGCGTGGTGGGAGTTGTGCCAGGACTCGCCCATGGAGGCGATGGCCAGCGGCCAGAAGTTCGTCGACTTGTCCCGTGCGGTGAAGGGCCGGTCACCGATCATGTGGCACAACGAGTTGACCGACCAGGTGACGTGATGCAGCAACGCGACCCGGACCAGACTGGCCCAGAAGAACGCCGTGAGCGCACCCCACCACGACAGGGTGATCAGACCGCCGAGCAGCGCCGGCGCGAGCAGGGTGGCGACGGTGAGCGCGGGAAACCAGCGGTCGATCCGCGCGATGTCGGTGTCGGCCAGCAGATCGGGGGCGAAGCGCTGGGCATTGGTCTTCTCGCGGCCGAACAGCCAGCCCATGTGGGCGTGCCAGAACCCCTTGGCCAGTGCGGCCGGTGTGGTGCCGAAGCGCCAGGGTGAATGGGGATCGCCGTCGCGATCGGCGAAGGCGTGGTGGCGGCGGTGGTCGGCGACCCAGCCGATGACCGGGCCCTGCATGGCCATGCTTCCGGTCACCGCGAGCGCGACACGCAGCCCTCGATTGGCCTTGAAGGCGCCGTGGGTGAAGTACCGGTGGAAGCCGATGGTCACGCCGAGGCCGGTCAGGAAGTAGAAGCCGATGGCCAGGCCGATATCGGTCCATCCCAAGCCCCACCCCCAGGCGACCGGCACGGCGGCGGCGAGCGCCAGCAACGGGACGATGGCGAAGAGTTTGACGAGGAAATTCTCGGTGCCGGTCTTCCTGCCGGCCAGTATCGGCTGCGCGGCGCGGGGCGCCCGCGTCGTCGGGGGTTGCAAGGTGGACGTCATGCTGTTCGCTCTTCTCCGGTGGCTTTGTTCACGACGCCGGGGTCTGGGGCGCTCAGGCGATAACGGGGATCCGCGGGGCTGCCCGGACACGATCAGTGGGAGCACATGCACACACGGAAACCTGCGACTTACTCAGGACAACGGGGAAGACGCCCAGATAGTTCCCTGAGGTGGCATGTCGCGGGATGCCCTGAACGACGCGTTGTGGTCGTCGAGTGACATGAACGCGTCGTTCAGGGCATCGCGGGACGGACGGGAGAACCGCCAGGCGTTGCGCGGTCGGAAAGATACACGACAGGATCGAACTCTCCGGATTCCATGAGTGCGAATGATCCGGCCTGTGCGGCGTGCCCTGCCGCACTCGGGATGATCCGCAATTCCAGGTTGCGCCGGATCGACATTGTGAGCAGATGGTGAACCTGATCGCACATCACGTCCACTCCGCCGATCAAGACTCTTAGCGCGGGCTCGTGCACGAAGAAAACCGTGCGCGGCGGCGGTGACCGGGTGAACACGGCCTGCCTGCCAAGTCGAGCCCCCACCAACGCCTCGACAGCCTCTGACGCAGACGTCCCTTGGCTGAGCAAGGC
>NZ_DASYMU010000240.1:0-6677 GCF_036008905.1 Amycolatopsis sp.
GGCCGGCTTCTCCGGCAGCGGCGCGACCTGCGCCCAGCCCGCGGGAAGATCGACGCCCTGGCGCGCGGGGTAGACGTACATGTTGGCCGCCACGGTGACCTGGAACTGTTGCGACAGCAGGAAGTCGACCACCTTGTGGGCGCGCTCGGGCTGCTTGGAGCCGGTCAGCACCCCGGCGTACTCGACCTGGCGGTAACAGGTGTCGAGCAGCGCCGACGTCCGCGGCTTCCCGTCTTCGGCGACCTCGGCGGCCGGTGAAGAGGCGTACGAAACGACGATCGGGCGCGGGCCCTTGCCCGACGAGCCGGAAAAGTCCTGTGTGTAGGCCTCGGTCCAGCCGCTGACCGACTTGGCGCCGTTGGCCTTCAGCTTCGACCAGTACTCCTGCCAGCCGTCCTCGCCGAACTTCGAGACCGTGCCGAGCAGGAACGCCAGCCCCGGCGAGGAGGTCGCCGGGCTTTCGAGCACCATCAGGTCCTTGTACTGCGAGTTCGTCAGGTCCTCATAGGACTTCGGCACGGGGATCCCGTTGCTGGCGAAGTAGCCGTTGTCGACGTTGACGCACACATCGCCGAGATCCACGGCCGACAGGCGGTGTTCCGGGTCGACGGCGTAGCGCTGCGGGCCGCGATCGGCCTCGGGGCTGGTGTACGGCTCGAACACACCCTCGGTCAGCGCGCGTGAAGCGAACGTGGAATCCACGCCGTACGCGACATCCGCGATCGGGTTGGCCTTGGTGAGCACCAGTTTGTTGGTGAGCGCGCCCGCGTCACCCTCTTTGAGCACGGTGATCTTGATGCCGGACTGCCGCTCGAACGCGTCGAGCACCTCGGCCGGAGCGGCCCAGGAATCGTGCGTGACCAGCGTGACCGTCTGCGGACCCGCCGTGTCGCCGGCCGTGCCGCTCAACGTGCATCCCGCTGTCAGGGCCCCCACCAGGCAGAACACCATCGCGACAGGTACAGCGCGCAGGGTACTGCGATTCATTTACCCTCCTGCTCTAACCGGCAAGAAGGAGTCGAAGCCTCCCTGCGCCGGCATGATCCGGGTCAGGTGCGAAACGGTCGCGGGTAGGTTCCCGCCTCTCAGCCCGGCGTACCGGACTCCCGTGGCAAAGGTGCAGCGTAGTCGACACCTGGACACGACCGGGCGACCATGGGGAGATGACCGGACTACTCACGGACGCGCAGATCGGCGAAGCTCTCGAACACCTGCCCGAGTGGCGGCGCGACGGGGACACGATCGAGCGGAAAACAGAACTCGAAAGCTTCCCCCACGCGATCGCGGTGGTGAACCGCGTCGCCGAGATCGCCGAGAGCGTCAACCACCATCCGGACATCGACATCCGGTGGCGGACGCTGACCTTCCGGCTGAGCACACACTCGCACGGCGGCCTCACCGCGAAGGACACTTCGCTGGCCGGGCAGATCGACGAAGTCGTCGCCGATATGTGAGATCGGGCACAAAGCGTCCGGCGGGCTAACGGAAGGCTTGATCAAGACGCTTTCACCTGCGAAAGCATCGACTCAGCCCGTTGGGACCCCGCCATGAACAGCATCGCCCCCGCCCCCGTCCTCACCAGCACCCAGCGCGCTTGGGTGAGCGTGTTCGCCACCGCCATCACGCTGCTCGCCGTCGTCGTGCTGGGAATGTTCGCCTAGCAGGTCACGTGCGTGTAATCATGTAATCATGACGAAGACGCTCTTCGAGTGGGCCGGTGGTGCACCGGCCATCGAGCGGTTGACTGAAGTCTTCTACAAACACGTCCATCAGGACCCGGTCCTGGCTCCCGTGTTCGCGCACGCCGGTGACGACCACGCCCACCACGTCGCCATCTGGCTCGGCGAGGTGTTCGGCGGGCCCGCGACGTACACCGCGGATCACGGCGGCTACCCGGCGATGCTAGGCCACCACCTCGGCCTGTCGATCACCCCGGAACAGCGCACCCGCTGGGCCACGCTGATCGCCGCCGCGGCCGACGAAGCGGGCCTGCCGTCCGACCCGGAGTTCCGCTCCGCGTTCGTCGCGTACGTGGAATGGGGGTCGCGGATCGGGATGGAGAACTCCCAGCCCGGTGCCGAACCCCCGGCCGCCGCACCGGTTCCGCGCTGGGGTTGGGGCGAAGCTCCGCCCTACCCGGGCTGAAGGACGTCCTTGAGGGTCACGACCTCGATGAGCGGGCTGTAAAGCCGCAGCACCGCAAGCGTTTGCTCGTGGCTCTCCTCGGAGACACCCGCGCACGCGTCGCCGACCACCTGCACCTCGACCCCCGCGTCCGCCGCCGCGAGGGCTGTCGACAGCACGCAACAGTCGGTCGAAACCCCGGCGAGCACCATCGCGGCGTCGCCGACCTCGGCCGCCAATTCCGGGCCCCACTTGCCAAAGGTCGTCGCGTCGACCGACGGCCCGGCGAAGTCGTCGACCAGGTCGTAGATTTCGGCGTCGGCCGGCTGCAGGGCGAACGGCCACTGCTCGTAGTACTTCCGCCACGCGCCGGTCGGGACGGCCGGGGCGATGAACCGCGTGAACGTGACGCGCGGCTGGAACGCCTCGACGAGGTTCTGGATCGGCCCGACCACATCGGCGAACCCGGGGGTGAACCACGGGCTTTCGGGCTCGCCGAACACTTTCTGCATATCGATGACGACGAGCGAGCGGGTCATGCCGCGGCCTCCTGCGCCCGCACCCGAGCCCGGCTGAACAACACCGTGACCACAAAACCGAGCAGCAGCGCCAAAAGCACGCCGAGGTTGGCACCGGCCCACTGCCCGGTCTTCCCGCCGAGCCCGAACGCCTCCAGCAGATAGCCCTGCCAGCCGAGCCAGCTCGCGGCCAGGTTCGTCACCAGGCCCCAGCCGATCACCGTCGAAACCACGACCACCGCGATGGGCAGCCACCGCACGTCGCCGTAGCGGCCGGACGGGCGGAACAGGTCGGCGTCGGCGTAGTCCCGGCGCCGCAGCACGACGTCGGCGAGCATGACCCCGCACCAGGCCGCGACCGGAACCCCCAGTGTGGTCAGGAATCCCTGGAACTGCGCGAGGAAATTGCCGCCGAAAAACACGATGTAGACCGTGCCCACGATCATGATCAGGCCGTCGATCAGCGCCGCGACATACCGCGGCACCCGCAGGCCCGCGGCCAGGAGTGCGAGGCCGGACGAGTAGATGTCGAGCACCGCGCCGCCGACGAGCCCCAGCACCGCGACGAGCGCGAACGGCAGGAGGAACCAGATCGGCAGGATCGTGGTCAGCGAGCCGATCGGGTCCGCGGCCACGGCTCCGTTGAGCTCGGTGGACGACCCGGCGAGCAGCAGCCCGAACACGAGCAGCACGATCGGCGCCACCGAAGCACCGAACGTCGTCCAGCCGATCACGCCGGAGCTCCGCGTTTCCCTTGGCAGATAACGGGAGTAGTCCGCCGACGCGTTCACCCAGCCGAGCCCGAACCCGGTCATCAGGAACACCAGCGCCCCGATGACCTGCTGCGTCGAACCGGACGGCAACGCGGTGACGGCGGCCCAATGCACGTGGTCGACCACCAAAATGATGTAGACCACGGTGAGGACACCGGTGATCACCGTGATGACCGCCTGCATCCGCATGATCAGATCGAAGCCCATCACCCCGCCGCCGACGATCAGGATCGCGACGATCACCAGCGCGATCACCTTCGTGGACGTGCCGCCGCCCCAGCCGAGCCGGTCGAACACCGTCGCCGTCGCCATCGTCGCCAGCGCGGTCAGCACCGTCTCCCAGCCGACGGTCAAAATCCAGGAGATCGCCGACGGCAACCGGTTCCCGCGCACCCCGAACGCCGCGCGGCTCAACACCATCGTCGGCGCCGAACCGCGTTTCCCGGCCACCGCGACGAACCCGCAAAGCAGGAACGAGAAGACGATCCCGATCATCCCGGCGATGAGCGCCTGCCAGAACGAGATGCCGAACCCGAGCGCGAACGAGCCGTAGCTCAGCCCGAGCACCGACACGTTGGCGCCGAACCAAGGCCAGAACAACTGGCGGGCACGGCCTTTGCGGTCGGCGTCGTCGATCACGTTGATGCCGTTGAGCTCGACCTTGAACTGCTGGTTTCCGGCCGCTTGGTCATCCACTGCCCGCGCCATGGAACCTCGTCTCTGCGAGCCTGTACAAACCTGTTCACCGGTGAAAGTAGGGCGCGCGGACGCCGTGGTCAACTGTGAAAGGAGGGCGACTATCGGCGGGTTCCGCGCCGACCCGGTCAGGCCCTAACATCACGCTATGGCAACGGCGGACTACGCAGAGGTCTGGTCCGTCACCCACAATGCTGTGTCGACACTGCTCCCATCCATGCCTTAGACGCGAGGAGTAACACGTGCTTCGACGAACTTTGGCCGCCGTACTCACCGGCGCCGCCCTTTCGCTCACGCTCGTCACGGCGCCCGCCGCCGGGGCCGCCGGGGTGTTGGCGACCACCCTCACCTACGACGACAGCCAGGCCGCGGAGTTCAAATCCGCCGTGGCCTCGGGCGTCAACGTCTGGAACACCAGCGTGTCCAACGTCCGCATCGTGAAGGCCGCGGCCGGTCAGCGGGTGAACATCCGGGTCATCGCCGACAACGACTGGCCGCGGGCCAACCTCGGACCGGTCCGCGCCAACGGCACGGTCACCGTGTGGATAGGCAGGGTGGCCGTGCAGGAGGGCTACAGCCCCGTCCGGATCGCAGCCCACGAACTCGGCCACAGCCTGGGGCTCCCCGACATCAAACCCGGGCCGTGCTCGTCGCTGATGTCCGGCTCCACCGGCGGCGTCAGTTGCACCAACACGAACCCCAACGCCAGCGAGAAGTCCCGGGTCCAGCAGAACTACGCGGGCACCTTCGCCAAACAGGACGTCGACACCAGCGTCGTCCTCTCGGAAGCCGCTTTCTAGGCCGAAGAGGCAATGCTGCACCGTCGCGTTGAGCAGGTGGGTCGTGAGTGTTTACGAGTGTTAGAACACTTGTTGCCACTCACGACCCACCTGCCCACCGGAAACCTGCGGCCAAGCCCGTCGCCGTGCGCCGTGCGCCGAAATCAAGCTAGACGTTGAAGCGGAACTCGACCAGATTACCACGCCGTGCAACACTAGATGAGTGACTGGACCTCGTCGCTGCGCCATCTACCTACGAGTCAGCTTAGACGCGACTGGCGAGCAGCTGGCCGTTCAACGGCAGCGAGCGGACTGTCAACGAATCGCTGACCAGCGAGGATGGCAAATCATCGGCGAGTTCGTCGACAACTCCATCTCGGCATCTGACAAGCACAAGGCACGCCCCGGGTACGACGAGCTGGTCTCCGCAAACAAGGCCGGGGAGTTCGACGCCCTGGTGTGCTGGGACTTGGATCGGCTCACCCGCCAGCCTCGCCAGCTCGAAGACTGGATCGACGCCGCGCAAGAGCGCGGCCTGCTATTAGTCACGGCGAACGGCGAAGCCGACCTGTCCACCGATGGCGGCCGGATGTTCGCTCGAATCAAGGCGACCGTCGCCCGCGGCGAGATCGAGCGGAAGGCAGCACGTCAACGCGCCGCCGCGCTCCAGCGTGCCGAACGAGGCAAGCCACCACTCGGCGTCCGGCTGACCGGCTACTCCCCCGCAGGCGAACTCATTGAGGACGAGGCCGCGATCGTGCGGCAACTGTTCGACCGGTTCGCCGCCGGAGATTCGCTGCGCGCACTGGCGATGTGGCTCACCGAAGCCAAAGTCGCGACCCGCCACGGCCGACCATGGAACCCATCGAGCGTTCGTACGATCCTGACGAACCC
Organism: Amycolatopsis sp.; assembly: GCF_036008905.1. Taxonomy (GTDB): domain Bacteria; phylum Actinomycetota; class Actinomycetes; order Mycobacteriales; family Pseudonocardiaceae; genus Amycolatopsis. Next base: position 5,785 of record NZ_DASYMU010000240.1, read on the forward strand.
GCGATACGCAGGTCATGCGATATACCAGGGCAAGACGAACGGCAAGCAAGGCACCTGGGACGCCATCGTCGATGACGACGTCTTCAGGCTGGTGGAGGCCAAGCTGGCCGATCCCCGCCGGAAGACCCAGCAGGGAACGGACCGCAAGCATCTCGGCGCCGGCCTGTTCGAGTGCGCGAAATGCGACTCGAAGGTCCGCTCATGGTCCGGCAACCGCTATCGCTGCCCCAACGGCTGCCTGACTCGCTCTCAACACCAGATCGACACCCTCGTGATCAAGACGATGCGAGAGCGGCTGAGCCGCCCCGACCTTGCTGGCTTGATCACACCAAAAGAGTCCGAGCGAGCGAAGGCCGCGAGCGAGAAAGTCAAGCAGCTGAACGGAAGACTCGAGCTCATCGAAGCGGACTACGACGCGGGCAACATCGACGGGCCTCGCTACAAGGTGTCGACGGAGAAGGTCAAGGCGAAACTCGCGGAAGCACGGCTCACCCAAGCTCGACTGAGCACTCGGAGCGCTGCGGCCTCGACACTGTCGGCTGTCGACCCCGTGGCAGCGTTCGACACAGCGCCACTCATGATCCGTCGGAACGTTGTTGATGCGCTGTGCTCAGTCAAGCTTTCGCCGACGCCACGCGGCCGGAAGACCTTTAACCCAGACTCCGTGAATATCGCATGGCGAGAAGACTAGTGAGCCAACGACGTCACACACAGTACTCAAACGAGTAAGTCAACTTGGAGCCCTGAGCGACCTACGCTGGTCCCATGGGGGAAGAGAGCGATAGCATGGTGACCATAAGTCACTAGATAGATGAGCTGACCCGGCGTGCCACGCAAGCCGAGTCCTTCTCGAGTGGCGAGATACTCGCTCGTGCCGACACGCTCCGTGAGAT
>NZ_DASYMU010000241.1:0-105990 GCF_036008905.1 Amycolatopsis sp.
GAGTGGCAACAAGTGTTAGAACACTTGTTGCCACTCACGAGCCACCCCCACACTCGCACCCCCGCGACTCTCCTGGGGACATACCGATACGGGGTACTATCGGCGGATACGAACTGAGAGGACGGGCGCCCGCATGGCGAGCTACAGCGAGGACAAGGAGGCCTACCTCAAACGGCTCCGCCGCATCGAAGGGCAGATCCGTGGCCTCCAGCGCATGGTCGAACAGGACAAGTACTGCATCGACATCCTGACCCAGGTCTCCGCCGCCACCAAGGCGCTGCAGTCGTTCTCCCTGCAACTGCTCGACGAGCACCTCTCCACCTGCGTCGTCGACGCGGCCGCCGCCGGCGGCAAGGAGGCCGAACTCAAGGTTCGCGAAGCCTCCGACGCGATAGCGCGGCTCGTCCGCAGCTAGTGGTGGCCGTGTATCACGGCGTGGCCCAGCCCGCGGCCGATCATCCACTTGTTGACCGGCACGGTGACGACAAACGCCACCAGCAGTGAGAAAACGAGCGAGCCCCAGAACAGCGGGCTCGCGAGCCCCGCGTCCATCGCGCCGGGCACCACGACGATGACGGCGTTATCGACGATTTCCATCACCGCGATCGAGACGGTATCGGCGGCGAGCGCGACCTTCAATGCTGCTTTGAAACCCAGTCCGCCCTTCAGCACCCCGCGCATCGTCAGGGCGTAGCCGAAGAAGAACGCGAGCACGATGGAGAGCACCACGGTCGCCGCGTTGTGCAGGCCGAACGCGGTGCCGAGGACCATGCCGAGTACTTCACCGATCGCGCAACCTGTCAGGCAGTGCAACGTCGCCGAAGCGGCCATCGACCAGGTGCTGCCGTGCTGTCCCTCATCCATGGGGCTCAGCTTACCCCCCATGGGTATACTCGGGCGAAAGTTCAGCCTTGCGAACCCCAGCCCTACTGCGGACCAGGCTGCTGCGGGTGTTGCGGCCGCTGCGGGGGTTGCGGGTGCTGCGGCGCCTGCTGGGGCGGGTACTGCTGCTGCGGCGCCTGCTGGGGCGGGTACTGCTGCTGCTGCGCTTGCTGCTGCCAGTTCGGCTGCGGCTGGTCCCACTGCTGGTTCAGCGAACCGGGCAACGGCTGGGGCTCCTTCTTACGACCCTGGATCCCCATCTTCAGGTTCTGCGCCGCGATCAGCACGATCAGCGCGCCCACCGCGATGACCGCGTAGTTGCCGAAGTCCGACGACTTCTGCTGCTCCGCCAGCGAACTCGAGCCCGTCTCCTCACCCGAAACCGACGTGCTGACACACGTCTGCCCGGCGGACATCGTCTGCCCGCCACAGTCGACCTCTCCCCGGTCCAGCTTCAGGATTCCCCCGGCGATGGCCATGAGCCCGAACACCAGAAACACGCTCGACCAGATGATGCGCTTCACGTCAACCCCCTATACGCCGCAACAAAACGTCGAGAGCATATCCGAACGAATCGCCCTTTGTGACAAGTCACGGGAAATTGTCCCACTAAAGCGCACGGGCACCCGCTGCCGCAGTCGCTCATGCGCCCGGCGACCACACAAAAGGCCCTGACCTGCATAATCGACGGCGGGAACGAAGTATGCGTGATTACGCATGAACTCACTTCGGCAACCGTTTTCCAAGATCCGTTGACCTGGATATCGGTGTCACTTACCTTCGCCGGAGGTCTCCGCCCAACGCGCCGAGTGTTGGCGCGCTTACAACAAGTACTGAAGGACTGGTGGAGATGCGTGCGTCGGCGAAGACACTCGTCACGGGTGCCGTGCTGATGCTGTGTGCGGTACTGGGGCTTTCCGGCTGCTCGGACAAGACAGGCTCAGAAGCCAAACCGACCAGGATCGCGTTCGTGCCGAAGGTCGGGGGCATCCCGTACTTCGAGGCGATGAACACCGGCGCCCAGGAAGCCGCGAAGCAGCTTGGCGTGGAGTGGGACTCCATCGGCCCGGCCACGGTCGACCCGGCCGAGCAGATCAGGATCATCGAAGGCCTCATCCAGAAGCACGTCGACGTCATCGTGGTCGCGCCGAACGATCCGGCGTCGGTGGCGCCCGCGATAGCCGAGGCCAGGGCCCAGGGCATCCACGTGATGACCTCGGACACCGACGCGCCCGCGTCCCAGCGCGAGCTCTTCGTGAACCAGGCGACCGCCGACGGCATCGGCCAGGCCCTCACGGACGCGCTCATGGCCAAGACGAACGGCGGCGGGAAGTACGCCATCGTGTCCTGCGGTGAGACGGCGATGAACCTCAACTCGTGGATCAGTGTGCAGAAGGAGTACACCAAGCAGAAGTACCCGAACGCCGAGATCGTCTCGACGGTGTACGCCGGCGAAGACCAGGAGACCGCGACAACGATGGCGAAGAAGCTGATGGAGACCTACCCGGATCTCGTCGGCCTGGTCGGCGAATGCACCACCTCCGCACCCGGCGTCGCCAGGGCCGTGCGGGAGTCGCAGAAGATCGGACAGGTGTTCACCGTCGGGATCGGCACCCCGCAGGCGATCAAGCCGTACCTGGAAGACGGCTCGTGCTCGACGTCGGTGCTGTGGAACGTCGAGTCGCTCGGCTATCTCACCGTGTGGTCCGCCAAACAGCTCGCCGACGGCAAGACGCCGGCCGAGGTCAACAAGGTCAGCGGCGAACTCCCGGCCGTCCGCTTCGACCCGGCCAAGAAGACGCTCCTGCTGGGCGATCCACTGTTGATCACCACCGCGAACGTGGACCAGTTCAAGTACTGAGCGGCGTTGCCTGCCAGGCACCACGACCCTCCGTTGAGGTGAAGTACCCGCGCCGCACCACCGAATCCGGGGTCGCGCGTTCTACTTTGGCATCATGGCCAAAGGTGAGTACGACATCTCCACCGCGAGACGCCGAGAGCTCGGCAACGAGCTGAAATTCGTGCGAGAGCAAGCGAAACTGAGCGGACACGCCCTCGCGCGGATCGTAGGCTGGTTGCCCAGCACGATTTCGCGGTACGAAGGCGGGCAGCGGACGCCGTCCGAATTGGACGTCGCGGTGTTCTTGACCGCCTGCGGAGTGAAACGCGACGAACTGGTGCGGCTGCTGGAATTGGCGCGCGAGGTCGATATGCCGTACTGGGTCCGGCCGCTGCCCGACGGGCTGCGGTCGCTGATGATCCAGGAGGGTTCGGCCGCCATGATCCGCAGCTACGAACCCCTTGTGGTGCCGGGCCTTCTCCAGACCGAGGACTACATCCGCGCGATCTACCAGTGGTCGAACACCGTCGACGAGAAGGACATCGACCGGATGGTCAGCTCCCGGCTGTCCCGGCAAAGCCTCCTCCGCCGCAGGAATCCGCCTCGCAGCAAGTTCTACGTCCACGAGCGCGCGCTGCGATCGGTCATCGGTGGCGCACAGGTCATGCATGAACAACTCCTTCAACTGGTCTTCGCCGCTTCGCAGCTTCACTGCTCAGTCCGCGTAGTGCTCGAATCAGCTGGCTCCTACAACATCCTGGACGGCCCATTCAAAGTCTTCGATTACGCCATCCATCGGCCAGCCGCGTATGTGGCAACCCCAACAGCCGGAGTATTCATCGAGGAGCCCGCAGACGTGGTGACCTACTCCGGGTTCCTTGACAGACTCGATCGAGATGCTCTAGATGGCGCACAATCGGTGGAGTGGCTTGCCGAGCTGGCAAACCACTACGACCGACTGGAGGAGCGCCACGATGCCCGAACTGGCCTGGGTCAAGAGCAGCCACAGCAACGGCGGTAGCGAGTCGAGCGACTGCGTCGAGGTCGCCTTCACCCCGCACCACACGGCCGTTCGCGACTCCAAAGCCCCCGCGAACGGTCATCTCGCCCTCCCCCGTGCCAGCTGGCGCGGCCTCCTCTCGACTCTTGCTACGATGAACATGAGGGTTTCCTCAAGTTAGGCGTCAAGGGAGAGAAGTCGTGCGCGTAGATGTCTGGGCCGATCTGGTTTGTCCGTGGTGCTACCTGGGCAAACGCCGTTTCGACAACGCCCTCGCGGAGTTCGGGCACGCCGAGGACGTCGAGGTCGTGCACCACTCGTTCCAGCTCGACCCGAGCTTCCCCAAGGGCCAGGTGCTCGATCAGCGCGAGATGCTGACCGAGAAGTACGGCATGACCGCGGAGCAGGCCACGAAGTCCGGCCTGGAGATGGAGGAGCGTGCCGCCGATGCCGGTCTCGAGTACAACATGACCGGCATCCAGGTGGGCAACACCGTCGACGCGCACCAGATCCTGCACCTGGGCGCCAAGCACGGCCTGGCCGACGCCGTCATGGAGCGTCTCTACCGCGCCCACTTCACCGAGAAGCGGTCCATCTTCACGCACGACTCGCTCGTCGAACTCGCCGTCGACGCCGGTCTCGACGGCGACGAAGCCCGCTCGGTCCTCGAGTCCGGCACGTACGCCGAAGCCGTCGCCGCCGATGGCGCCGAAGCCCGCGCCCTGGGCGCCAACGGCGTCCCGTTCTTCGTTATCGACAACCGCTACGGCGTCTCCGGCGCGCAGCCCCAAGAGGTCTTCGCCAAAGCCCTCACCCAGGCCTACGCCGAATCCACCCCCGCCTGAACTCCCGAATATGTCGACAACTTATCGCGATAAGTTGTCGACATATTCGGAAGCTACCGGCGGCGCAGGGAGTGCGCGGCGGCCGAGGCGCCGAGGATCAGGATGAGGGTGGTCAGGGCCCAGCGGCGCTTGAGGTCGGTGTGGTGATCGCGTTTCGCGGTCGCGACGAAGGCCTCAGTGGGCCGCTTTTTCGACGTCTTGGGCGGCTTCGTCGTGGTCGGCGTCGGTGACGGTTCGACGGTCGGCGCAGGTGTCGAGGAAGTCGTCGGCACGATCGGCTGCGACACCGGCGGGTCAGAGCGCGGCGGCACCGCGGGAATCACCGGCGGCTGCGGAACATCCGGCGGCAACGGCGGTGGTTCCGGGACAACCGGCGGTTGCGAGGACGTCGACAGGCAGCCCGCGACATCCGAAGTCGCCAGCCGCGGTCCCGAAGACACCTCGGTCACCGCCCCCGAATCCCGCTCGACCCGGTACACCACGCTCCGGTTGTCCTCCCGGTTCGACGTGACGTACAGCGCGCGATCGGCGCCGAGCACCACCGAACCGGCCGACTCGCCCCGCGGCAACTGCAGGTTCGGCACGACGTCGACCTGCCCGTTCGCCGGGTTGATCGTCACGACCGAACCCGCGCCACGCGAGGACATCGAGACGCCGTACAGCAGGCCGGCCGCCGGGTCGTAGTCGAAGTCGTCGACGCCGGTGGCCAGCGAGACGAGCCGCAACGGCGTCAGCTTCAATACCGTCAAGAACGAATCCCCCGGCGTGATGTCCACTGTGTACAGTGTGCTGTTTCTCCTTATGTACCAAGTGTTCCCGTGGATCGCCCCGGCCGTGGCCCCGGTGACGACACTCCAGGGCACATGGCTGACCCCGGCTCGCCGCACCGGCCCGAGATCCGTGGTGTTCCCATCGCGATCGATGGCCACCACGTGCGCACCGGCCGGGAAAGCTGTGCTGTCACTGCCATCCGCGACGCCGTAGACCAGGTTCTGCGCGGACGAGTAACCCATGGCGTTGAGCCAGAACCCGGGTGTCCCCAACGAAGTCGTCGCGCCGCCGGGCAGGTCGACCCGGCTCAGCGCGGACGGCCGGTCGGTCTGGGTGTTCTGCGCCCGCACCACAGTGCAAACACCACTCTGCCCGTTCGCCGCGGGCGCGATCGACGCCGACGCCCCGAGCAGGACGCCGGCGATCGCGAGCGGCAGGAGTTTCGACCTGGTCGTCATGGCCGTCAAGCGAGTCTGACCAGCGCGGCGGTGAACGCGACCGGATCGACGCGCGCCCCGCCCCCGAACGGATTCTGCAGCTGGTAGATCGCGAAGAGCAGCAACGTGATGGTCCCGGCCAGGACCGACACGATGACGATGTGCGCCCGCAGCTGCGTGCCGCCGAAGAGGTTGACCAGCAGCACCGAGATCAGCGTGCCGAAGATCAGCGCGAACCACACCACACCTTCGACGTCACCATCGCTCGCGGCGCTCAGCCGCGCCTGCCGGGCTTGATAGACCTGCCACAACTGATTGGCGGCCTCACTCTTGCGATCGACCTGCCAGTCGTCGACGACTTCGGTCTGCGCGATGAGCCGGCGCATCTTGTCGAGCTGTGTCCAGCCGGTGTCCGCGGGCGTCTCGCCCTCGCGCATCTTCGGCCATTCCTGCTCGGCGACCGTGACGGTGTACGCGCGGCTCATCTCCCGCATCCGCGTCTTGGTCGGCTCGGGCAGCGAATCGGCCGCCCAGGTCGCCGCCACGAGACTGTCCGCCTCCAAATAAGAACTGTCCTGGGCGTGGCTCACCAGATCGAACTGGGAGATGAGGACAAAAGCGACCAGAACGGCATGCAATCCGCCGACAATGGTGAAGGCCTGACCGGCCGCGCCATTGTTGGCCTCTCGTCCCTCGGCCCCGCCGAGGCGCCGGACGAGGTAAGCGATCAGCGCACCGAGGGCGGCCGCGCCGATCACCCAGAGGATTCCGGTCAGGTAAATACTCATTCATGTCCTTTCCTGGGACTTGGCAACATAAGGCTGTGAACCGTTCGCCAATTCCCGCCCGGCCGAACCGCCCGCTAAAAGTAGTCAGCGTCGATCTTCCCGGCAAGCCAGCCGGACACAATTCACGCATACGCCGTTTACGTCGATCCGGATGTTGCACGACCGGAGCAATTGGCGGCCCAAATAACCTTGCGTTACAACCTAATTCGTCACACGTTCGTGGATCTTGCTAGGCCGATCGGGAAGATCTTTACAGCAGGACGTCACAGCGTTCTCCCTGGTGGCAATTTCCGGATTATTCCTGCTCCAGTCATTTTTTGGCGGCACGTCAAGAGTGCGCGTGCTGGCATTCAGGTGAACGTGATCGGCAACCCCTTCGTGGACTTGTCTATCACCTGCCGCTTGCTATGTTCATTCCGCGGCCCGCTGGAAAAAGAATGAAATCGGACAGTTGATCATTCTCCTTTGCCTCGAATACCAAATCTGCAACGAACATCACGAACCCATGGATTGGCGGTTGTTGTTGTGAGTGTGACGGATTCGACGACGTCCTCGGAGTCAGAAGTCGAAGGTGAACACCCGCAGTTGAGCCTCGGGCGCGCGGCGGCCCGCAATCTGGCGACGACGACCAAGTCCGTTCCGCAGATGCAGGGGATCTCGTCCCGCTGGCTGCTGCGGATGCTGCCCTGGATCGAGGTCGCCGGCGGCACGTACCGCGTCAACCGGCGCCTGTCCTACGCGGTCGGCGACGGCCGGGTCACCTTCTCCAAGACGGGCGCCAGCGTCCGCGTGATCCCGCCGGAACTCGGCGAGTTGCCGCTGTTGCGCGGCTTCGAAGACGAAGAAGTCCTCGACGCGCTGGCGGACAGATTCGAGCAGCGCGAGCTCGAAGCGGGTGACGTGATCGTGGAGTTCGGCCACCAGGCCGACCAGGTCTATCTCATCGCGCACGGCAAGATCAGGAAGATCGGCGCCGGCGAGTACGGCGACGAGATCGCCCTCGGCCTGCTCGCCGACGGCGACTACTTCGGCGAGCAGGTGCTGGGAAACGCCGACGGGATCTGGGAGTTCACCGCCAAGGCCGTCACCCCGTGCACGGTGCTCAGCCTTTCGCGGCGCTCGCTCGAACAGCTCCTCGAACAGTCCGAGGAACTCAGCGCGCATATCGAGCACGCCAGTGCGTCCGGCGGCCAGTCGCAGAACCACCACGGTGAAGCGACCATCGAGGTCGCTTCCGGGCACGACGGCGAGCCCGAGCTGCCGAGCACCTTCGTCGACTACGAATCCTCGCCGCGCGAGTACGAACTGAGCGTCGCCCAGACCGTGCTCCGTGTCCACAGCCGGATAGCCGACCTCTACAACCAGCCGATGGACCAGGTCGAGCAGCAGCTGCGGCTGACCATCGAAGCCCTGCGGGAACGGGAAGAACACGACCTCGTCAACAACCGCGAATTCGGCCTGCTGCACAACGCCGACTTCTCCCAGCGCATCAACACCCGCACCGGCCCGCCCACCCCCGACGACCTCGACGAGCTGCTTTCGTTGGTGTGGAAGGATCCCAGCTTCTTCCTCGCGCACCCGCGGACCATCGCGGCGTTCGGCCGGGAGTGCAACCGGATCGGGGTTTACCCGAACAGCATCGACTTCAGCGGGCATCTGGTCCCGGCGTGGCGCGGGGTGCCGATCCTGCCCTGCAACAAGATCCCGGTCACCGAAACCCGCACCAGCTCGATCATGCTGATGCGCACCGGTCAGGAGAACCAGGGCGTCGTCGGCCTGCACACCACGGGACTGCCCGACGAGTACCAGCCCGGGCTGAACGTCCGGTTCATGGGCATCAACGAGCAGGCCGTGATCTCGTACCTGGTCAGCGCCTACTACTCCACCGCCGTGCTCGTCCCCGACGCGCTCGCGATCCTGGATCTCGCCGAAATCGGTCACTAGTAACGGTCCCCACCGGCCGCACCTGAACCACATCACCACGCACAGGATTGGCGGTACGCCAGATGACGGTGACCGAGCCGGGCGCCCAAGCGCAACAGAGCTTGGGCAAGGCGGCGGCGCGGAACCTCGCCACGACAACGAAATCCGCCCCGCAGATGCAGGGGATTTCGCCACGCTGGCTGTTGCGGATGCTGCCGTGGGTCGAGGCCGCCGGTGGCGCGTACCGGGTGAACCGCCGGTTGAGTTACACCGTGGGCGACGGGCGCGTGACGTTCACCAACGTCGGCACCACGGTCCGCGTCATCCCGCGGGAACTGTGCGAACTGCCGGTGCTGCACGGATTCGACGACCAAGAAGCTCTCGTCGCGTTGGCTGACCGCTTCGAGCAGCAGGAGTTCGACGCGGGTGACGTGATCGTCCAAGCGGGAACGCCGATGGAACAGGTCTTCCTGATCGCGCACGGCAAGATCGACAAGATCGGCACCGGGGAATTCGGCGACGAGACCGCACTCGGCTCGTTCGTCGACGGCGCGTACTTCGGCGAGCGGCTGCTCGGCGGCGAGACCGGGACCTGGGAGTTCACCGCGAAAGCCGTCACACCGGTCACCGTGCTGACGCTGCGGCGGCCGTCGTTCGAAGCGATGAACGGGCAGTCCGACGCACTGCGCCGGCACATCCTGGCTGTGCTGAGCAGCAAGAAGAAACCGCAGAACAAGGCGGGTGAGGCGGCGATCGACATGGCGTCGGGCCACGACGGCGAAATCTTGCTCCCCGGGACGTTCGTCGACTACGAAGGCTCGCCGCGCGAGTACGAACTGGCCGTGGCGCAGACCGTGCTGCGGGTCCACACCCGGGTCGCCGACCTCTACAACCAGCCGATGAACCAGCTCGACCAGCAGCTGCGGCTCACCATCGAAGCGTTGCGGGAGCGGCAGGAATTCGACCTCGTCAACAACCGCGAGTTCGGCCTGCTGCACAACGCCGACCTCAAACAGCGCATCTCCACCCGCACCGGGCCGCCCACCCCGGACGACCTCGACGAGCTGATCAGCCGGCGCCGGAAGTCGAAGTTCCTGCTGGCGCACCCGAAAACCATCGCGGCCTTCGGCAGGCAACTCAACGCGCGCGGGCTGTACCCGGCGGGCACCGAGGTGAACGGGAAGCTCGTGTCGGCGTGGCGCGGCGTGCCGTTGCTGCCCTGCGACAAGATCCCGATCAGCGAAACCGGCGTCAGCTCGATCCTGGTCCTGCGGACCGGCGAAGAGGACAATGGGGTGATCGGGCTACGCCAGACCGGTCTCCCGGACGAGTACGAGCCGGGACTCAACGTCCGGTTCATGGGCATCAACGAGCAGGCGGTCATGTCGTACCTGGTCAGCGCCTACTACTCGGCCGCGGTACTGGTTCCCGACGCGCTCGGTGTGCTCGAGAACGTCGAAATCGGACGCTGAGTGAGGGAGCTGGGATGACCGTCATGGACACACGGACCAAGGGCCGGTCCGCACCGGAGGTACTGGACTGGTGCCGGTCCTTTGTGGACCCAGCGATGCGCGCGGCCGTCGAACGGCTGCCGGCGTCGATCCATCCGATCGCCGGGTACCACTTCGGCTGGCTGGACGAACACGGGCAACCGGTGGAAGGCGACACGGGCAAGTTGTTCCGCCCGGCGTTGACGCTGCTGGCGGCGGAGGCCGTCGGGGCGGATCCGGCGGACGCCATCCCGGCTGCGGTGGCCGTCGAGTTCGTGCACAACTTTTCGTTGCTGCACGACGACGTCATGGATGGAGACGTCACCAGGCGGCACCGGCCGACGGCGTGGGCGGTGTTCGGCACGGGCACGGCGATCCTCGCCGGTGACTCGCTGCTGACCGTCGCGCTGGAGACGCTCGCCGAGACCCCGAAGGCCATGCGGGTCCTCAGCGCCGCGGTCAACGCGCTGGTCGACGGGCAGATCGCGGACGTCACGTTCGAACAGCGTTCCGACGTCGAGCTGGCCGAGTGCGTGCGGATGGCGGAGGCGAAAACCGGGGCGCTGCTCGGGGCTTCGTGTGTGCTGGGCGCGATGTTCGGTGGTGGCACCGAGGACCAGATCACGCGGCTCGGCGAGTTCGGGCGGAATCTGGGTCTGGCGTTCCAGCACGTCGACGACCTGCTCGGCATCTGGGGCGATTCCGCCGTCACGGGGAAGCCGATCTATTCGGATCTGCAGAACCGCAAGAAGTCGCTCGCCGTGGTCGCCGCGCTGAACTCGGGCACCCCGGCGGGTGACGAACTCGCCACGCTCTACTTGCAGGAGCACGACTTGTCCGATTCGGAACTCGTGCGCGCCGCGGAACTCATCGACACCGCCGGTTCGCGCACCTGGAGCCAATCCCGCGCCGACGCCCTCCTCGCCGACGCCCTCAACGACCTCCTCGCCGCAACCCCCGCCCCCATCGCCGCCGCCGAACTCGCCGCCCTAGCCAAACTCGCCACCCGCCGCACCCACTAACCCCGTCCCCAGATCGCGTTCACCCGTCCACAACCTGCACTCACCCGTACACAGACTGCACTCACGCCGAGTGCAGTCTGTGCGCGTTCGTGGGCAAGTTATGCACGCTCAAGTGCAGTCTGCGTACGGGTGTTGGCGGTTCGCGGTCACCCAGCCGATTGGGCCCTGAGCTGCGGTTACTGACCGGGCCGGGTCAAGCCGTCCTTCTCCGCGCCCCGGCTCAGCACGACCTCGGACGTGGCCTTCAGCGCCTCGGCGCCGCGCTCGCCCGACGGGTTCTCGGTCAGGTCGAACAGCCGGAGCTGCGGTGTGAGCTGCATGAGCGTCGGCAGGAACTCCGCCTTGTCGACCTTCCAGCCGTCGGCACCCTTAACGAACCGGAACCGCGCCGCCGCGCCTTCTTCGGTCGAGCCGCGCGGGTCGGAGTGCTTCGCGACGCTGTTGCCGAGCCCGTAGGCGACCCACTTGCCGTTGACCTCCTCGAACGGCTGCACCACATGCGCGTGGTGACCGATGATGAGGTCGATGTTCTTGTCGGCCAGCAGCTTCTTCGCCTGCTGCTCCTGGTCCTTGGTGATCTCGTGCTGGTACTCGGTCCCCCAGTGCAGGCTCGCGATGACGACCTCGGCACCGGCGGCCTTCGCCGCTTTCGCGTCCTTGATGACGTCTTCGACGACGATCCGGTTCGCCAGGTACGGCTTGCCCTTCGGCACCTCGATACCGTTGAAACCGAACGCGAACGACACCTGCGCGACCTTCACGCCCTTGACGTCCATGATCAGCGGCGTCGCGGCTTCCTTCGCGGTGCGCGCGGAGCCGGTGTGCTTAATTCCCGCTTGGTCAAGTTTGTCGAGCGTCCGCGTGATCCCGGCTTCGCCCTGGTCAAGCGTGTGGTTGGACGACGTCGAGCAGGTGTCGTACCCGGTGTCCTTGATCGCGTCGGCGACCTCGGGCGGCGCGCTGAACGATGGGTAGCCGCTGTACGGGCCGCCCTGCTTCGCGAGCGGCGTCTCGAGATGGCAGATGGCCAGGTCGGCGCCGGAGATCAGCGGCTTGACCCCGGCCAGCAGCGGGCGGTAGTCGTACTCGCCCTGGCCGCTGGTCTTCGCGTCAGCGGCGGCCTGGTCGGTGATCGCCGGGTGGATGAGCACGTCCCCGGTCGCGACCACGGTGAAGGAGCCGTCCGGCGCGGCCGAGCTCGTCGGCACCGGCGGAGCAGACGGCGCCGGCTGCTGCTGAGCGGGAGCGCTCGAGCAGGCGGTGGCCAGCAACGCCGTGGCGGACAGGACCGCGACCCTCGTGGAAAGCCTCATAATTCCGGCATCCTGCCCTAACGGCGTCCACCGTTCGAGATCGCCCCGGCGCCCCCGCGGACGACCTATGCTCGAAAGCGATGACTACCACGACGTTGCCCCTGATCGACATCTCCCGGTTCCGGGCCCCGGGCGCCGGCCGTGCGGAGTTCCTCGCCGAGCTCAGACACGCCGCTCACGACGTGGGTTTCTTCTACGTCGTCGGCCACGGCGTCCCCGAAGAGCTGATGACCGGCATCTTCGACGTCGCCCGGCGGTTCTTCGAGCTGCCGCTGGAGCAACGCCTGGCAATCGAGAACCTCAACTCGCCCCAGTTCCGCGGCTACACCCGCGTCGGCACCGAGCACACCGCCGGCGCGCCGGACTGGCGTGAGCAGATCGACATCGGCCCTGAGCGGCCCGCACGTGAGGTCCGGCCCGGCGACCCGGCGTGGACGCGGCTGATCGGCCCCAACCAGTGGCCCGCCCAGCTCCCCGAGCTGCGCGAGACGACGCTCGCCTGGCAGGCCGAGGCGCTGCGCGTCAGCCGCGAAGTGCTGCGCGCGCTCTCCGCCGCGCTCGGCCAGCCCGAGGACTACTTCGACCGCTGGTTCGACGCCGAGGCGTCCACCCACGTGAAGATCGTGCAGTACCCCGGCCGCGCCACCGAGGATTCCGAGCAGGGCGTTGGCGTCCACAAGGACTACGGCTACCTCGCGCTGTTGCAGCAGGACGACGTCGGCGGCCTGCAGGTCCAGGCCTCCGACGGCAGCTGGATCGACGCGACGCCGGTGCCGGGCGCGTTCGTGTTCAACATCGGCGAGATGCTGGAAATCGCGACCCAGGGCTATCTGACGGCGACGCGGCACCGGGTGATCAGCCCGCCGACCGGGGTCAAGCGGCTGTCGGTGCCGTTCTTCCTCGGCCCGCGCCTCGACGCCGTCGTCGAGCCGCTGCAGCTGCCGCCCGAGCTGGCCTCCGCGTCGCGCGGGGTCAGCACGGACAAGGACAACCCGCTGCTCGCGGCGTTCGGCGAGAACGCCGTGGTCGGCTGGCTGCGCTCGCATCCGCGGGTCGCCGCTCGCTGGTGGCCTGACCTGTGACACGCCACTCCTTCGAAACGCGGCAGATCCACGCAGGTGCCCAGCCGGACCCGGCGACGGGCGCCCGCGCGACACCGATCTACCAGACCAGCTCGTACGTCTTCACCAGCGCCGAGCACGCGGCGGACGCGTTCGCCCTGCGCGATCTGGAGTCGCACGCCTACACGCGACTGTCCAATCCGACCACCCTGGTCGTCGAGGAACGCTTGGCGGACCTCGAAAACGGGCTGGCCGCGGTGGCTGTCGCAAGTGGACAAGCGGCGTCGGCCTTGGCGTTGCTGAACATCGCACGCGTGGGCGACCACATCGTCTCGGCGGCGACGCTGTACGGCGGCACGTACAACCTGTTCGCGTACACCTTCGCCGACATGGGCATCACGGTCGACTTCGTGACGGAACCGGACGATCCGTCGGCTTGGCGGGCGGCACTGCGCCCCAACACCAAGGCCGTCTACGCCGAGTCCGTCGGAAACCCGAGCGGCGCGGTGCTCGACATCGCCATGGTCGCCGGGATCGCCCACGATGCCGGGGTGCCGCTCGTCGTGGACAACACCGTCCCGACGCCGTATCTCCTGCGCCCGCTCGACCATGGCGCGGACATCGTGGTGCACTCGACCACGAAATTCCTTTCCGGACACGGAAACGGGATCGGTGGAGTCGTCATCGACGGCGGCGGCTTCGACTTCCAGGCCGAACCCTCGCGGTGGCCGCAGCTGAACCAACCGGATCCGAGCTATCACGGCCTGGTGTTCGGCGAGGAGTTCGGCAACCTCGGGTACGCCTTGCGGCTGCGGACAAAGCTGGTCCGCGATCTGGGACCGGCTGTCGCGCCCTTCAACAGTTTCCTGCTGCTGCAAGGCATCGAGACGCTGTCGCTGCGGATGGAACGGCATGTCTCCAACGCGCAGGCCATCGCGGAATGGCTGGACGCACACCCTCAGGTCGAGCACGTGCACTACGCGGGGTTGCCGGAAAACCCTTGGTACAAAGCCGGAAAGCAGTACCTGCCGAACGGTGTCGGCGCGGTACTGGCGTTCGAGCTGCCGAGCCTGGACGCGGGACGGCGGTTCGTCGACGGCGTCACGCTGTTCAGTCATCTCGCGAATATCGGGGACGTGCGCAGCCTGGTGATCCACCCGGCGTCCACCACCCACGCCCAGCTCGACGAAGCCCAGCAGCGCGCGAGCGGCGTCACGCCCGGGTTGATCCGGCTTTCGGTCGGGCTCGAAGGCGTCACGGATCTGATCGCCGATCTCGCGCGAGGATTGGAGAACGCCAGTGCCTGAGTTCGCCGGGAGCATCGGGAAGATCCACTACGGCCGCTGGGAGCCGGAAGATCCGACGTCGCTCGTCGTGTTCTTCCACGGCCTTGGCGAGCACATCGGTTCCTACGAGCCGTTCACGAAAGCGTTGAACGCGGCGGGAATCGCGGTGTGGGCGTCCGACCACTCAGGACACGGGCGCAGCGAGGGCGAGCGGGTGCTCGTCGAGCGCATCGACGACCTGATCGACGACGCCGCGCACCTGCTCGAACTGGCCCGAGCCGAGCATCCGGTCCTGCCGTTCGCGCTGATCGGTCACTCGCTCGGTTCCGCCGTGGTCACGCTGCTCGTCGCGGACCGGCTGCTCCCGGCCGGGATCCGGCCCACCGGGCTGGTGCTCACCGGTTCGTCGCTCGTCCCGCGCCTGCCCGAGGACGGCGCCGGCCTGGAAGCCGCGCTGCGGCCCGGCGTCGACCCGATGACCTTCCGCAAGGACCCCGGCGAGCTGACCCGGAACACCGAGTACGCGCGGCAGATCCGCGACGATCCCCTGACCTGGCAAGGCGGACTGCGGTTCCCGACCCTGCGGGCGCTGGTGGACGGCCACATCCGGCTGACGAAGGTCGTCGAGTCGAGGGTGCTCACCCTGCCAGTGCTGCTCATCCACGGCGAGGAAGACGACCTCGCACCGGCCGGTGGAGCGCGCCGGGCCGCCGAGCGCCTGCCCGACGGGCGGGTGGTGGTCTTCCCGCTGGACCGGCACAACATCCTCAACGAACTCGACCGCGACGACGTCTACCGCGTGCTGCTGGAGTTCCTGGCACACTTGCCCGCATGACAGCCGGTACCTTCAACGCGCTCACCGACGTACCGGGAATCCGCGTCGGCCATGCCACCCGTATCGGCGAAGGCGCGCTGACCGGCACCACCTGCGTACTCGTGCCGCCGGGCTCGGTATGCGCGGTGGACGGCCGCGGCGGCGCGCCGAGCACGCGGGAGACGGCGGCGCTCGACCCGCGCTACAGCGTCCGGCATCCCGACGCGATCGTCCTGACCGGTGGCAGCTCGTACGGACTGTCCACAGCGCACGGCGTGCTGGACGCGCTGGAGTCCGAAGTGGAGCCACTGGTTCCCGCGGCCGCGCTGTTCGATTTGGGCCGTGGTGGTGACTTCCACGCGCATCCCGGGCCCGCTGTCGGCGTCGAAGCCCTGACGGCCGCGCTGACGTCCGACGGACATGTGGCGCAGGGCAACGTCGGCGCCGGAACCGGCGCGATCACCGCGGAGATGAAGGGCGGACTCGGCACAGCCAGCGTCGTGCTGCCCGGCGGGATCGTCGTCGCCGCGCTGGTCGCGATGAACGCGCACGGCTCGGCCGTCGATCCGCGCGACGGCCTGCCGTACGGCCACGCACTGGGCGAGAGGCGGGAGTTCCCGCTGACCCCGCCGGACGCCGACGAGGTGCTCGCCGGGCGCGCGCGGCTCGAGGAGACAGCGCGCAGCCGCACCACCCGCAAGCCGCTGAACACCGTGATCGGCGTGATCGCGACCAACGCCGTGCTGACCCACGCGGAGGCGTTCCGACTGGCCGGCGCCGCGCAGGACGGTCTGCCGCTCGCCATCCAGCCGTCGCACTGCCTCGGCGACGGCGACACGATCTTCAGCGTCGCGACCAGCGCTGTTCCCAGTACAACCGATCTGGACACGCTGCTCGCCGCCGCCACCGCGGCCACCGCCCGCGCGGTGGTGCACGGTGTCCTGGCTGCGGAATCCGTCACGACCCCATGGGGTCACATCGCCGCCTACCGCGAGCTGTACCCTGGTGCACACCAGGTTCCCAATCCGCGGGACACGCCCGAAGATCGTTGACGGGGCTCGCGTCAGTTGGTTACCTGGTGGTAGCACCACACGGTGGAGTGGCCGAGAGGATAGGCAGAGGCCTGCAAAGCCTCGCACACGGGTTCGAATCCCGTCTTCACCTCACAGCAGGCCCAGGGGACCTTCCAAGCGGAAGGTCCCCTGAGTTGTTTCCAAGGGTCTTGGGCGGTTCTTGTCCACCCTTTTGTCCAGTGAGACCGAACTGAAACAAACAAGAACACTCGATCAACTCCCCCAAGCCGCGCATGGTGAGAATTCCCAGCTGACGGCGTCAAACGGGGAGAAAAGTACGACAAGTGATGTTTCCGAGCGTGACGGAAAGTCACCTTGCGTGGTCCAATGCCCTGGTAAAGCCGTCTTGACGGCGACCCGTGGATTGTTTAGTAATACGAGACACACGGCGTTCACGCGCTCGCAACACTCATCCTCGGTCCCCTGGGAGCCATCAATGTCCACATACCCGCACAAGCGGCGTGTCTTGAGTGCTGTTGGTTGTTGTTTGATTGCTGGCTCGGTACTGGCCGGCTGCTCGTCCGGCAAAGACACCGCTCCCGCGCAGCAGGCCGCGCCCAACTCCGGCAAGATCACGCTGTACTACCTGCAGAAGCAGGGTGACCAGCAGTACTTCGTCGAGCAGGCCCAGGGCGCGCAGGAGAAGGCCAAGGAACTCGGCGTCGAACTGAAGGTGGTCAACCTCGGCCAGGACGCGAACAAGGCGATCACCGAACTCGACGCCGCTGTCGCGCAGCAGGCCAACGGCGTCGCGATCGTCGTCCCGGACCAGGCCATCGGCCCGCAGGTGATCGACAAGGCGAAGAGCGCCGGTATCCCGATCATCGCTTCGGACGACGTCATCAAGGACGGCAGCGGCAAGAGCGCGGCGTTCGTCGGCTTCAACGGCTCCGCGATGGGCACCGAGGTCGGCAAGGAAGCCGCGCGCCTGTTCAAGGCCGCGGGCTGGAACGCCGCCGACACCAAGATCCTGAGCGCGTACAAGCAGGACCTGTCGGTCTGCGTAGACCGGGTCACCGCCGCGAAGAAGGCGTTCGACGCCGACTCGGGCGCGCAGATCCCGGTCGTCGAGGTCGGCACGGACAACTCCCCGGTCGACGCGCAGAACCGCACGGGCGCGGCACTCAGCGCGAACCCGGGCGTCAAGCACTGGGTCGTGTGGGGCTGCAACGACGAGAACGAGACCGGCTCGGTCACCGCCCTGGCCAACGCCGGCGTCGCGGCCGCCGACACCATCGGCGTCGGCCTCGGCGCGTACCTGACCTGCAAGGACTGGGCCGCGGGCAAGGAAACCGGCAACAAGGCGGCGCTGTTCATCTCCGGCGCCGAGGTCGGCCGCACCGCGATCGACCTGCTGGTGAAGAAGGTCCGCGGCGGCACCGACCTGCCGGCCGAGACGATCGCCAAGACCACGATCGTCAACAAGGACAACTACAAGCAGTCCGGCGTCAACTGCAGCTGATCCCCACTCGTGAGTGCGTAACAGTGTTCTAACACTGTTACGCACTCACGACCCCACCCTGCCAACGGAAGGCGGCGTTCCATGTCCGCACCCGCCCCGGTGCCGGTGCTGACCGTCGAGGGGATCGGCAAGCGATTCTCCGGCGTGACGGCCCTCGACCAGGTCACCCTCGACTTCCGCTCCGGCGAAGTGCTCGCGCTCATGGGCGAGAACGGCGCCGGGAAGTCGACCCTGCTGCGTGTGCTCTCCGGCGACCACGCCCCGGACGACGGCACCCTCGCGATCGACGGCGAACCAGTCACCTTCGACAGCCCGCGCGCCGCGATGGCCGCCGGGATCCGGGTCATCTACCAGGAACCCGAGATCATCCCGCATGTTTCGGTGGCGGAGAACGTCTTCGTCGGCGAGTTGCCCGCACGCGGCCGAGTGTTCAACCGCCGCGCGCTGATCACGGCGACCCGGGCCGCGCTGAAGGAGTACGGCTTCGAGGGCGTCCTCAATCCGACAACCCTCGGCGGCAAGCTTTCCCCGGCACAGCGCCAAGTCGTCGAGATCCTTCGCGTGCTCACGGCGAAAACGCCGCCGAAGGTGATCGCCTTCGACGAGCCGACGTCGTCGCTGTCCGAGCACGAAGTCGAGGCGCTGTTCCGGCTCATCAGGCGGCTGCGCGAATCCGGGGTCAGCGTGGTCTACGTGTCGCACCGGATGAACGAGATCTTCCAGCTCGCCGACCGGATCGCGGTGCTGCGCGACGGAAAGCTCGTCGGCGTCCAGAACGCGGCGGACACCGACGACAACGAACTGGTGCGGATGATGATCGGCCGCGACCTCTCGCAGCTGGTGCGGCGCACCGAAACCGGCGCCGAGGGCGACGTGATGCTCAGGCTCGACAACGTCACCACCGACGACGTCACGGACATCTCGTTCGAGGTCCGCTCCGGCGAGGTCGTCTGCCTGGCCGGGCTCGTCGGCGCCGGGCGCTCCGAGCTCGCCCGCGCGATCAGCGGGGACGTGCCGCTGCGCTCCGGCGTGATGGAGCTCGACGGAAAGCCTTTGAAGCCAAGGAATCCCGGCGACGCCGTGCGCGCGGGGATCGGACTGGCGCCGGAGGAACGCAAGACCGACGCGTTGCTCATGCAGCGTTCGGTGCGCGACAACGTCTCCATCGCGGTCCTCGACCGGATCAGCAAGTTCCGCGTGGTGCGCCGGTCCAAGGAGCGCGCGCTGGTCGAGGAGTACATCCGCGAACTGCGCGTGCGGACGCCGTCGATGGAACAGGAAGTCCGCAAGCTCTCCGGTGGCAACCAGCAGAAGACCGTGCTCGCGCGCTGGCTCGCGAGGCGGCCGAAGCTGCTGATCCTCGACGAGCCGACGCGCGGTGTCGACGTCGGCGCGAAGGCGGAGATCTACCGGATCATCGACGGGCTCGCCGCGGAAGGCATGGCACTGCTGGTGATCTCGTCGGATCTGCCGGAGGTGCTCGGCCTGGCCGACCGGATCGTCGTCATGCGCGGTGGCCGGGTCGCCGGTGAACTCCTGCGTGAGGACGCCACCGAAGAACGGGTGCTCACCCTCGCCATCCCCGAAGTGACCGAGGTGGCCTCATGAGCCTCGAAACCCAGAAACCCAGCCAGGAGAACCCGATGTCCGCAGAGCCCGTTGCCGAGACGAGCCGCGTCTCCCCGTTCCGGCGGGTGCTCAACGCCGTCGGCGTGCAGAACAGCAGCCTGATCATCGCGCTGGTCGTACTCGTGCTGATCATCGGCAGCCAGAACAGCAACTTCTTCCTCACCAACAACCTGCTGCTGATCGGCAGCGCGGTCACCATCATGGGGCTGCTGGCGCTGGTCCAGACCCTGGTGATCATCCTGGGGGCGCTGGACATCTCGGTCGGCTCGATGGCCGGGCTCGCGTCGGTCGCCTCGGCGATGGTGTTCCAGGCGACGGGCGGTAACGCCGGGATCGGCATGCTCGCCGCGCTCGGCATCGGCCTGGTGTGCGGGCTGGTCAACGGGATGATCATCATCTTCGGCCGGGTGAACCCCGTGGTCGCCACGCTCGGCACGCTCGCCGCGTACAAGGGTCTCGCGCAGCTGATCTCGAACGGCAAGTCGCAGGGCTACACCGGCGCGGACGACTTCTTCATCTTCCTCGCCAAGGGCTCCATCGCGGGTCTGCCGACGCTGGTGTGGGTGTTCCTGATCGTCGCGGCGCTGCTGCATTTCCTGTTGAAGTACACCGACATCGGGCGCAACATCTACGCGATCGGCGGCAACGACACCGCCGCCCGGCTCGCCGGGATCAACATCAACCGCTACATCATCGGCGTCTACGCGCTCGTCGGCGTGGTCGCCGCGATCGCCGGGATCCTGATCACCGCGCGAACCGGGTCCGGTCAGCCGGTGTCCGGCTCAGAAGGCCTGGAGCTACAGGCCGTCACCGGTGCCGCGCTCGGTGGCTGCATGCTCAAGGGCGGCAAGGGATCCATCGTCGGGACCGTGCTCGCGGTGTTCATCCTCGGGGTGCTGGACAACGGGATGAGCCTGCTCGGCATCAACCCGTTCTGGCAGAACATCGCGCGAGGTGTGCTCCTCGTCGTCGCCGTGGTCCTGCAGCAGCTCCGCAGCGGTGAACGCCGCGTCGGCCTGCCGACGTAACCGGCCGAGGCGACAAGGGATCCCGATGGCCTCCCCACGGGCAGGCGGTCGCAATCTGCGTAATCTGCATGCCCGGATCGTCGACGAACTCGGCAGGCTCATCGTCGAAGGTGTTTACGGAGCCGAACAGCCGATCGTCCCCGAGGACGTCGGCCGCCGGTTCCAGGCTTCCCGGACGGTCGTCCGGGAAGCCTTGCGGGTACTGGAATCCAAGGGCATGGTCACCGCGCGGCCGCGCGTCGGGACGTGGACGTTGCCGCCGGAGAAGTGGGACGCGATCGACCCGGACGTCATCGCGTGGCGCGTGCAGGGCCCGGACGGCGCGCACCATCTGCGGGAACTCCTCGAGCTGCGGCTGACGATCGAGCCGCAGGCCGCGCGGATGGCCGCGCAGCACCGCCGGCCCGACGAGCTGGCGACCTTGGCCGCCGCTTACGAATTGATGGCGGACGCCGTCGAGCGGCAGGACAGAATCGCGTTCGAAAGCGCGGATTGCGTATTCCATGCCGCTTTGGTGCGGGCGTCCGGAAACGCGCTGATCGCCCAATTGGAAGGACCGGTCGTCGCCGCGCTGCGGGCACGCGCCGATCTGCCCGAAGTGTCCGATCACGTCTCGGAACACGCGCTGGTCCTGCACTCCCGGCTACTTACCATGGTGCTGGCGAAGAACGCCGATGGCGCCGAATCCGCGTGCCACCGTTTGCTGGAAACGGTGTCGCCGTACCACTCACCGGCATCTTGATTGACACGGCAAACTCGGGCGGACCATAGTCGATTAGTTAAGATTGTTACCTAATCATCCCGGGAGGACGTCACGATGCCGGTTAAAGGATTGCGCGGCTTCACCGTGCTCGCCGTCGGACTGGTCACGAGCGGCGTGCTGGTCACCGGGGAAGCGGCGGCGGCGCCGGCGGATTGCCCGGTGGCCCAGTCGATGATCTCGGCCGGTGACTACTGGGTGGCCAACGGGCCGGACCAGGCACCGAACAACTGGCAGAACGCGACGTTCCACGTCGGCAACCTGGCACTGGTCCGGACAACGGGCGTCTCGAACCACAAGACGCTGCCCTGGGCGGACGCCGCGAAATACCAACTGCAGCCCGGCTCGTCACCCGACGCCCTCTCGGCGGGCGAGGCGTATCTCGACCTCTTCACCTACTTCCACCCGGAACCGTCCGACGTCGCCGCGCTGCGCACCCGGGTCGCCGAGGACGTCGCTTCGGCGCAGCAAGGGAAAACGGATTCCTGGGACTACGTCGAAGCGCTGAACCGGGCCATGCCGTCGTTCGCCCGATTGGGCGTACTGGACAAGCGCGAAGCGGACCTCGACGCGATGCAGGAACAATTCCACTACACCGAAAAGGTCGCCGGCGGCCACGGCTTGTTCAACGAGCTCACCGGTTTGTGGCGGCGCGACGCGACGTCCACGACGTTCTGGGCGCGAGGAAACGGCGAGGCACTTTCGGCGTTGACCAAGGTCCTGCAGGTGCTGCCCGAGAACGACTCGCGGCGCGCGGAATACGTGCGGGTGTTCAAGAAGATGGCCTTCACCCTGAAGCTGTTGCAGCGCTGGGACGGGTTCTGGAACACCGACCTGATCAACCCGTTCAACGCCGGTGGCCCGGAAAGCAGTGGCACCGGGTACTTCACCTACGGTATCGCTTGGGGCATCAACGCGGGGATCCTCGACGCCGGTCAGTACAAGCCTGTGGTGGACAAGGGCTGGCGGGCACTCTCGACGAAGGCGTTGCAGCCCAACGGTTTGCTCGGCTACGTCCAGCCGGAAGGCACCAAACCCGCGGCGGCCAAGGCCACTGACACCGCGGCTTACGGTGTCGGTGCGTTCCTCCTGGCCGGTCAGCAGGTAGCGGCGCTTACGCCTGGCTGCTCGGCGTAATAAGACTGGGTGTAGCCGGCCGTTTCCGACCGGCTACACCACCGCTGGTCGCCCCCAGACGACCATTCCCCCAGTCAAGCCCCCGGTTTCCCCAAACCGGCGGCCCGCCCGACCTCTCCCCCCTCAAGGGAAGCCGGGAGCGTGCGCTGAAAGTGTTGCGGGCAAAAAGGTTAATGATCTCAGTGCGCGAGGGCGGTGGTGAGATCCACTGCCTTTAGGAACACTAGTTTGTGCCCGAAGTCTCACGCTGGCAATACACCTTGAGGAAGACTTAACGTTTACTTAGGCAGAACTTAGGCGCCGCTCAGGATTTCGCTCGAACGGTACACGGAGTACTCGTTCCGGCACACAGCTAGTGTGCACGAGTGACGATCAAAGCGCTCATTTTCGACTTCGACGGTCTCCTCGTGGACACCGAGTCGGCCATCCTGCTCGCGTGGCAGGAGATGTTCCGGGAGCCGGGGAA
Source organism: Amycolatopsis sp. (assembly GCF_036008905.1). GTDB lineage: Bacteria > Actinomycetota > Actinomycetes > Mycobacteriales > Pseudonocardiaceae > Amycolatopsis. The sequence continues at coordinate 23,028 of NZ_DASYMU010000241.1, forward strand.
CGAACTGCCGCTGGACGTCACCCACGCCGACCTCGTCCTCCCCTCGTTCACCCACACGCCCCTCAGCAAGCTCCTCGCCACGTCTGCCCCCGGGGAAAGTGTCGACATATTCCCCGGGACGGTTAGAGCGAGGCGGCGTGTTTGCCGGTGGAGAGGGCGCGGCCGTCGCTGACGAGGCGCTCGGCGAGGCGGTCGATGTCGGCGGTGAAGTCGACGTCCTTGCTCTCCTGCCAGTCCTCCAGCTGTTCGAGCAGCCACAGCCGCCAGCTGCCGACGAGCCGCGCGAACAGTTCCATGCCCTCGTCGGTGAACCGGTAGTGCCCGTGCACCTCGACGAGGTAACCGGCGTCGACGAGCTGGCGCGCGGTCGGTTCGAAGATGCCCGCGGGGACCCTGTGCTCGGCGCCGATGTCCTGCATGGTCATGTTCCCGCCTTGCTTGCCGGTGCGGAAGATCTGCGCGATGAGCCAGCCCTGCGCGTAGCTGATCGACAGGCCCGAGCGCGCCAGGATCGCCGGGCCGGGATCGGTCTTGAGCCTGCCGAGCACGTTCGCGAGGAGTCGTTCCAGTTCGTGGTGGGAGTCGCCGGAGGCCGGGACGGCGAAACTTTCGCCGACACCGCTGTTCCCCGACGCCGCCGCCCGTGAGGTGTCGCGCAGCGGGACTTCCTTGAGGAACAGGGCCACCAGCAAGGAGAGCAGCCCGACCGGCGCGGCGACCAGGAACACCTGGTGCAGCGCCCCGACGTAGGCGTCGATGATCGGCGCCTTCAGTTCGGGCGGCAGGGAATGCAGGCCCTGAACGCTCTGCGCGAGGCGCGGATCCACCCCCGGCGGGAACGGATGTTCGGCGAACGCCGTCGCCAGCCTGTCCGGCAGCCCGCTGGCGTAGATCGTGCCGAACAGCGCCACCCCGAACGAACTTCCCAGCGTCCGCAGGAAACTCACCCCGGAGGTCGCGACGCCGAGATCCTTGTAGTCACTGGTGCTCTGCACGATGATCACCGGCACCTGCATGATCATGCCCACCCCGAGTCCGAGCACGATCATGAACGCCGACGTCTCCCAAAAACTGGTCGCAGCATCCATTAAGGACAGAAGGAACAGGCCCAGTGTCATCAGGATCGAGCCGATGATCGGGAACATCCGGTACTTGCCGGTCTTGCTGATCACCGTGCCGCTGACCAACGCCGCGACGAGCAGCCCCACCACCATCGGCAACATGCGCAGGCCCGAACTGGTCGCGCTCGCGCCTTGCACGTACTGCAGATACGTGGGCAGGAACGTGATCCCGCCGAGCATCGCGAACCCGACGACGAAACTGAGCACGCTGGCGACGCTGAACACCGGGCTCTTGAACAACCGCATCGGCAACATCGGCTCGGCGGCCCGGTTTTCCACGAACACGAACGCCACCAGCAGCACGACCGATGCGGCGGCCATGATCAGGATGGTCGGCGAACCCCACGGGTACTCGGTGCCGCCCCAGCTCGTGACGAGGGTCAACCCCGTCGCGGCCAAAGCGATCAGGATGATGCCGAGGTAGTCGATCTTCGGCTTGCCGACACTGCGGATACTGGGCAGCGCGACCGCCGCCACGATCAGCACGATGATCCCGAGCGGCAGGTTGACGTAGAACGCCCACCGCCAGCTCAGGTGATCGACGAACAGCCCGCCCAGCAGCGGGCCGACCACAGTGGACACTCCGAACACCGAACCCATGACGCCCTGGTACTTACCGCGCTCCCGCAACGGCACGACGTCGGCGATAACGGCCGCGGCGGTCACCATGATGCCGCCGGCGCCGAGGCCCTGTACCGCGCGGAACGCGATGAGTGAGCCCATCGAGTCGGCCCAGCCGGAGAAGAACGAGCCGATCAGGAACAGCGAAACGCTGATCATGAAGGCTTTCTTGCGGCCGAAGAGGTCACCGAACTTGCCGATCAGCGCGGTCATGATCGTCTCAGCGAGCAGGTACGAGGTGACCACCCAGGACAGGTGGTTCCCGCCGCCGAGGTCGCTCACGATCGTGGGCAACGCCGTCGCCACGATCGTCTGATCGAGGGCCGACAGCAGCATGCCCAGCATGATCGCCGCGACGATCGTGTTCTTCGCTCCCCTGCTCAGCGCGGGCGTTTCGTCTACCTCAGCTACGGCCATGGCGCGACAGTAAGGCTCGACCACACCCGTCTGCGCGCCCATTCACCCAGGCGAGTGCTCACTTCAGGCAGTCCGCCGGGTCGCCCCGGCTCAGCAACGGATCGGCTTGGGCGAAGGTGCGCGCGACGCCGGGCCCGCTGCGGCGCGTTTCGAACCGCACGGTGACCCGGCCGTGGCCCGCCCCCTGCACCCAACCGGTGCCGAACTCGGGGTGGACGACGTCGTCGCCGGGCCGCCAGCCGCCGAACTCCGGGGGCGGCGCGGGCGCGGCGACCACAGTAGAGGTTTCAAGCACAGCGGGCGCTGACGGCACGCTGAGGGTGAAGAGCGGATCCTGGTGCGGCTCGGACAGTCCGCTGAAACCGACACCGACCAACCGGACACCGCCGAACTGCTGCGGGTCGAGCAGGAGACGCTCGGCGATGGCCGTCAGCTGGTCGACGTCGTCGGTCGGATAGGCCGCCGTCTCGGACCGCGTCACGATGCTCATATCGGTGTGCCGCAGCTTGACGACCACAGTGCGCGCGACCCGCTCTGCGCGGACCAGCCGGGTGTGCGCGTGCCGGGCGATCTTGCGCGCCTCGGCCCGCAGGCGGGCGAGGTCGATGATGTCGATGTCGAAGGTGGTCTCGGCGCTGATCTGTTTGGCCTCACCGCGTTCGGCGACCGGGCGGTCGTCGATCCCGGCGGCGAGCACCCGCAGGTCGCGGCCGACGCTGCCGCCGAGCACGGAAACCGCGTCGGACTCGGACAGCGCCGCGAGCTGGCCGAGCGTCTGCACGCCGATCGTGCGGAGTTTCCCCTCGGCGACCGGGCCGATTCCCCACATCGCGCGCACCGGCAGCTCGGCGAGGTACTCGCGCTCGGTTCCGAGCGGTACCACCAGAAGCCCGTCCGGCTTGGCCTGGCCGGAGGCGATCTTCGCGACCTGCTTCCCGGCGCCCGCCCCGATCGACGCCGTCAGCCCGGTCTCCGCGCGGATCCTCGTGCGCAGGGCTTCCCCGAACGCCCGCACCTCCTCGACACTCGCGCCGGCCAACGCCGTCGGCTCGGCGAACGCCTCGTCGAGCGAGATGCGCTCCAGCACCGGGGCGTACTGGGCGACGATGCCGAAGACCTCGCGGCTCAGGATCTCGTACAACCGGAACCGCGGCGGGAGGATCACGCCGTTCGACGGCAGCAACCGGCGCGCCTGGGACATCGGCATCGCGGAATGCACGCCGTGGGTACGCGCCTGGTAACTAGCCCCGGCGACCACCCCACGCGGGCCGGTGCCACCGACGACGACGGGCCGCGTCGCGAGCGTCGGCCGGGTGAGCTGTTCGGCCGCGGCGAAGAACGCGTCCATGTCCAGATGGATGACCCAGCGCACCTCAGCGCGGGACGGTGATGGCGGTGACGACGAGGCCGTCTTCCGCCAGCCATCGGCCCTCGAGGACGTCGCGGACCCGCCCGGGTACCAGGATCTTCGCCGCGAACGTCGACGCGGCACTGTCCACGGTGATGAGCGCGTCCTCGAACTCCAGCCGCACCCCGGTCGCCGGGTACCACGCCTTGTAGACGCTCTCCTTCATACTGAACAGCAGCCTGTCCCAGCGCACTTTCGGTTCCGCCGCAAGGAGTTCGCCCACCCAGACCCGCTCGGCGGGCAGCGCGATGGCGTCGAGCACGCCGTCGGGAAGCGGGCCGTTGGGTTCCGCGTCCAGGCCGAGCATGGCGACGTCCGGGGTGCGGGCGAGGGCGACGCCGCGGTAGCCGGCGCAGTGGGTGATGGCGCCGACGACGCCGTCCGGCCATTGGGGCGCGCCGTGTTTGCCGGGGAGGATCGGTGACGCGGGCAGGCCGAGTCCGGCGAGGGCTTGGCGGGCGCACCAGCGCGCGGTGGCGAACTCGCGCTGCCGCTTCTCCACCGAGCGGCTGACGAGCTCGGCTTCTTCGGGAAACAGGACGATGTCGTGGGAGTCGTCGAACGCTTCCGACGTGACGACCCCGGCCGGGACGATCCGCTCCAGCAAGGCTGTTCCCTTCCGTCGGCTTCGCTCCGGCGGCGCTGCCCGGGCGCGCAATCCGGTGAACTGTATAAGACTGATGTGTGACACTCCGAGTAAGGTCAGAGCATGGGACATCGTGAGGACCTGATGATCGGCGCCAAGCGTTGCCTGATCGAGAAGGGTTACGCCAGGACGACAGCGCGTGACATCGTGGCCATGTCGGGCACCAACCTCGCGTCCATCGGATACCACTACGGCTCCAAGGATGCCTTGCTCAACAAGGCCCTTGTCGAGGCCATCAGTGAATCGGGTTTGGAGTTCTCCGCGGCACTGGCCAAAGGCGAGCCCGACGCGGGGCCGCTGGAGCGGTTCGAGACCGTCTGGACCCGGATGATCGAACAGTTCCCCAACGAACGGCAGCTGTGGCTGGCCAGCTTCGAGGCCTTCGCCCAGGTCGACCACGTCCCCGTCGTGCGGGAGGCGCTCGCCGATGGCATGGAGCAGGGTCGCGAAGGCGCTGTCGAGGTCTTCAAAGAGGTCGGGATGTTCCAGGAGAGCACCGACGAGGCCACACTGCGAGCCGTCGGTTCGTTCTATCACGCGCTGGTCACCGGCGTGATCGCCCAGCTGCTCGTCGATCCGGAGCACGCGCCGACCGGCAAGGATCTCGCCGACGCCCTGCGTGCCATCGTCGCCACAGTGCACCGCGACAAGGCCGCGGCCACCTCGGCCTGACCCCCTCTCCTACGCGGCGGGACCGGTTCTCCGGTCTCGCCTTTTTGTTGCTCGCGTCCCCCGGACCGGATGTGTACATTCGTCTAGGACGTAGGTATGTATGAATTCTCGGGGGTGCGCCCACCGGCGTGCGGATAATGGTCGCCGCCGGCGCGTAGCCATTCTTTCTCCTTTTCTCCATGGCCCTTTCCTGCCCGAATACGGGCGTTATCCGAGCTCACTCAAGAAAGGACCAAGAAATGAATAGGCGAGCGCTCGCGATGGTCATCCTTGTCTTCGTGCTGGCGTCGTCGCGCTCTTCATGCCGAAGCCCGACCTGACAGAAGAGGCCGAAGGCGCTCCGAAGGCCCACCTTGACGACGTTCCCACGGGAGGGCGTTAGAGTCCCTCCCGTGGGAACGGCCGTCAAGATGGGCCTTCGGACGAGCGGGAGACGGGTGAGCGGCGGTGCTGGTTCTGCACAGCCTGTTCCTCGTCGAAAACCCCGCACTCGCCTTGTGGGCGGAGGATTCCACGGTCCACGCCGGGCCGACGCCGGACGCGACAGTGCATCCGTTCGCCGTGCCCGCCGAAGCACTTCTCGAACTCCTCCCGCCGGGTGTCGGCAAGACCGGGATGGCGCCGATGGCACTCCCCTCCTACGCTTCGACACTCGCCGCGTCCCCCGAACTATCCCGTGACCCGGATCTCGAGCCAGACGAGCGGCTTCGGCTGAGTGTGCGGCAGGTTCCGGTCGTCACGATCGAACCTGCCGCCGTTCCCTCCCTTTTGGACAGTCTGGCCATCCCGGACTGCCGCTCGGGCGCGTCGATCCACTACCTCGACGCCGTGGTGACCTTCGCGCGCGACCTCGTCGACCGCGGCCGCGTACTGCCGTCCGTCATCGCGGGACCGACGGCCCGGTGGCTGCCCCGCCTGTCCGGAGTGGACTCCGCGAGGTTCGCCACCCTGCGCGACGCGATGCCTCCGGTCTTCCGCGCGGAATCCCCGGAACGCGGACCGTCCACTGTGCTCAAAGCCGCGCTCGATGCCTTGGTGGACAGCATGGTCCGGCTCCGGCTCACCGAGGTGCGGCTCACCCCGCCTCGACGCGGGAGGCTCGCCGCGGCCGACGTCGCCACGGACGCCTGGCTGACGGCGTTGACCGGCACTCCTCGGTTCGAGGCGGATCCCGTGCAGGTGCACCGGCTCACGCGCCGGCTCGAGGAGTGGCACGCCAGCGGTGTCCACGAAGGACCGGTGCGGCTCTGCTTCCGGTTGAGCACCCCCGGACAGCTCGACGTCCGCGACGAGGATCCGGAACCCGCCTGGCGCCTGGAATTCCTCCTGCAGGCCGTCGACGACCCGAGTGTGCTGGTGCCCGCGTCGCAGGTGTGGCGTGCCGGTGGCAGTGTGCTCCAGCGCTGGGTGGATCGGCCCGACGAACTGCTGCTCACCCAACTCGGCCAGGCGAGCCGCCTGTACCGCGGGCTGGACGAGGCGTTGCATCAGCCCCATCCGGTCGGGCTGGATCTCGACGCGGCGGAGGCCTACGAATTCCTGACCCGGGCGACTTCCTTGGAGCAGGCCGGTTTCGGTGTCCTGCTCCCCACTTGGTGGCGACGGCCGGTCGAGCTCGGGCTGAAGCTGACTACGGTGAAAAGGTCGCCTTCGGTCGCGGTGACCACGGAAGTCAGCGTCGAGAAGAAGGCGCTGGTGGATTTCCGGTGGCATCTCGCGCTCGGCGAAGACCAGCTCACCGAGGGCGAACTCGGTGAACTGGCGAACGCCAAGGTGCCGCTGGTCCAGGTCCGCGGTCAATGGGTCCACATCGACCAGAAGCGCCTGGCGGCCGGGCTCGCGTTCCTGAAGCACACCCCGGGCGGACAGGCGTCGATCGGCCACCTGTTCCGGCAGATCGGCCTGCCGCCGGAGGATTCCGGGCTCCCGCTGCCGGTGATCTCGGCCGGCGGTGAGGACAGTGTCGGCAAACTGCTGTCCGGGCAAGCGGATCGGTATCTCGAGCCCGTTCCGCCGCCTCCGGGCTTCAAGACGACACTCCGGCCGTACCAACGCCGCGGCTTGGCGTGGCTGGCTTTCCTGGACAAGCTCGGCATCGGCGCCTGCCTTGCCGACGACATGGGCCTTGGCAAAACCGTGCAGCTGCTGGCTTTGGAGGCGCTGACCCGCGCTGACGAACGACGTCCGCCGACGCTGGTGGTTTGCCCGATGTCGGTCGTCAACACCTGGGAAACCGAAGCCGCCCGATTCGCGCCGAAGCTCGCCGTCCACGTGCACCACGGCAGCGCCCGGCTCAGCGGTGAGGAATGGGCCGCGACGATCGCCGAGAAGGATCTCGTCATCACCACCTACGCCTTGGCCGCCAAGGACGCGGAAATCCTCGGCGCGATCACCTGGGATCGGGTGGTGCTCGATGAGGCCCAGAACATCAAAAACGCGGGCTCACAACAGTCCCGTGCCGTCCGGGCCCTGCCCGCACGACACCGCGTCGCCCTGACCGGGACCCCGGTGGAGAACCGGCTCGCCGAGCTGTGGTCCATTATGGACTTCCTCAACCCGGGCATTCTGAGCACCGCGAACACCTTCCGCGCGCGGTTCGCGGTCCCGATCGAGCGCTACGGCGACGACGGCACGGCCGCGAGACTGCGGCGCGTCACGGGACCGTTCCTGTTGCGGCGGCTCAAAACCGACCCGACGGTCATCACCGATCTGCCCGAAAAGATCGAGATGAAACAGCTCTGCACGCTGACCGTCGAACAGGCGTCGCTCTACCAAGCCGTCCTCGACGACATGCTCGGCAAAATCGAGGCGAGTCAGGGCATCGCGCGTAAGGGCCTTGTGCTGGCGACGATGTCGAGGCTCAAACAGGTCTGCAACCACCCAGCGCAACTGCTCGGCGACGGCTCGCGGGTGGCCGGGCGCTCCGGCAAGCTGACGCGGCTGGAGGAGATCCTCGAAGAAGCACTCGCCGAGGGCGACAAGGTGCTGTGCTTCACGCAGTTCACCGAATTCGGCCAGATGCTCGTGCCGCACCTGTCCGCGCGCTTCGACACCGAAGTGCTGTTCCTCCACGGCGGCACCACCAAGGCAGCGCGTGACGCGATGGTCGAACGGTTCCAGGCTCCCGGCGGACCGTCGATTTTCCTGCTGTCACTGAAAGCCGGAGGCACCGGGCTGACACTGACCGCGGCGAACCAGGTCGTGCACCTGGACCGCTGGTGGAACCCCGCGGTCGAGGACCAGGCCACGGACCGGGCGTTCCGCATCGGGCAGAAGCGCAACGTCCAGGTGCGGAAGTTCGTCTGCATCGGCACGCTGGAAGAGAAGATCGACACGATGATCCAGGACAAGAAAGCCTTGGCGCAGCTCGTTGTCGGCGCCGGTGAAAGCTGGCTGACCGAGCTGTCGACCAGCCAGTTCCGCGACCTCGTCGCCTTGTCCCCGGGACTGACCGGTGAGTGAGCGGACTTGGTGGTCGCGGCGGTTCGTCCAGGTGCTGGAGGCACTGGGCATGGGCTACGGCCTGGACCGCGGCCGCCGCGACGCCCGCGCGGGCACGGTATTGAGCATGTCGCTGTCCACCAGCGTGGTCGTCGGCCAGGTCCAGAGCGGCATCGACACGACGTACCGGACACGCATCGGCGTCAAAGCGCTCAGTGCCCGCGAATGGTCCCTGGTCGAAGCCGCGCTGGCGGAAAGTTCGCTGTACACCGCGAAACTGCTCGCGGGCGAGCTACCTCCCGAGATCGAGAAGGTGTTCGCGGACCTCGACCTCGAACTGTTCCCCACCACGCTGCGCGAGCTGTCGATGGACTGCACCTGCCCGAACTGGGAGATGCCGTGCCGCCACCTGGCCGCGGTCTGCGCCGTCCTCGCGGACTCCTTCGACACCGATCCGTTCCGGATCCTCGCCTGGCGCGGCCGCACCCGCACGGAACTGCTCGCGCGGATCCGGAGCCTGCGCAAGGAAGTAGAGCCCAGCGACGGCCCGTCCCTCGCCGAATCCTTGGACACCTTCTGGACCATGCCCGCCGAGCCCGTCATCCGCGCGTCACGCCCGGCGGGCAACCCGGACGCGCTGCTCGACCAGCTCGACCCACTGCCGATCACCCTGCGCGGCCACGACGTCGTCGACCTCCTGCGCCCGGCTTATCGCCATCTGTCGACAGCTGGCGAAAGTTAGCCCAGCAGGGTTCGGAGCTGGGAGAGGAGATCGCTGCGGCTGGACGCGCCGAGCCGCTGGCGCATCCGCGCGACGTGGTGTTCCACCGTCTTCGCCGAGATGAACAGCTGCGCCCCGGCCTGTTTGTAGGTCATCCCCGCCAGCACCAGCTCGGCGACCTGGATCTCACGCTCGCTCAGTGCCGAGTTGTCCACTGTGGACGCCATGGCCGACTCGTCCTCATCGGACTTGCCGCGCAACGTTCTGGCGCAGTCGAGCAGGGTCACCATCACCTTGCGGTCCGACGTCCGGATGGCCGCCTGTCCCGCCAGCCGTCCGGCGTCCCACCAGAGCCCGGCACCGTGCAGTCCCCGGGCGGCGGTCTCCACCTCGACGACGTCGACAGCGCCGGAAAGCACCCGCAGCCAACAACTTGCCGCCGCCGACAGCATGGCCGGGTACGCGCCGAGCCCGGCGTCCGCGGCCAGCGCCGTCACGTGTTCCTCGGCTTCGGCCGGACGTTCGGCGATGATCGCCGCGTGCAGGCAGCTCCAGTGCAGCGGTCCCGTCCACAGTGGAGGATCGCCGAGCGCGGCGAGGAGTTCGCGCGCCTGCCGGAGATGCGGCGCGAGCCTGTCCTGCTCGCCGAGCCTCGCCGCGGCCACCGCGAACTCGCCGAACGGCAGCAGGGTGAACAGGTCGACCCGTTGCCGGATCACGGCTTCACAGGCCTCGCCCCAGATCCGCCGCAGCGCGGCGAGATCGCTCCGGCGCCGGGCGAGCCCGACCTCCAGCGCGACCGCGAAGAGCCAGTCCCGCGATTCCAGCTCGCTCCCGGCTTCTTCCAGCATTTCCGTGGCCAATGCCAGCTCTCCCCGCACCATCGAGAGCCACGCCAGCAGCAGCCGGTGCCGCGCGAGCAACGTCGCCCCACCGGTTTCCGCGGCGATCGCGCGCTCCAGCAGCTGCTCCGCGATGGCCAGTTCGCCGCGGTGCAACGCCATCACCGCGGCGAGCGCGGCCGGGCTGTCGGGCAGCAGCACGGCCCGGCCGACCGGTTCCAGCATCTCCGCGGCGTTGACCATGGTGGACAACGCGCTCGTCTGCGGTCCGGTGACCGATTCGAGGATGCCCCGCGCGGCGGCTTCCACCGCACCGGTCAGCAGGGTCGGCGGTTCGTCCACATCGGACTGACCGAGGATCTTTTCGGCGTCGGCAAGACGTCCGGTGCCGACGAGCGCGATCGCGGCGAACGCCTTCGCCTGCCCGCCCCCGGCCCAGCGGTGCAGTTCCGCACTGCGCGCGAGCTGACCCCGGTGCGCGAGCGCGGCACCCATGACGCGCGCGCCCAGCGCCCGCTCCGTCTTGTCCTCCCCCGCGATCGCCTGGTCCGCCAGCCGCAGCGCGGTGTCGAGGTCTCCTTCGCGGGCCGCGGCTTCCGCCCAGCGGGCACTGACCGCGGTCACCGGTGTCCCGGCGGCCACCGCGGCGTCGAACAGCCGGGCCGCGAGTGCCGCGTCCGTCGGCAAAGCCTCCTGCGCGGCGGCTTCGAACGCCTTGGCCACGCTCTCGCCGGTGAGCTCGTCGGAAAGCCAGTTCCTGGCCATCGTGAGCATCGAACCGCCGTTTTCCAGCCGCAGCTCGGCGAGCCGTCGCCGCATCGCGGTCCGCTGCTCGACCGGGACCAGCGAACGGACCGCGCTCACGCCGATCGGCAATGGCCTCCCGTCCGGTCCGAGCAGCCCGGTCGCGCGCGCCGCGTCGATCACCTCGGCGACCCCGTCGGCTTCGGTGCCCAGCACCTCGCGCAGCAGGTCGACGTCCAGTCCGGCGCCCGCTTCGGCGGCGAGCAGGAACTGCAAGGTATCCGGTGCGTGGACGATCCCGGCGATCTCGGCCAGCACGGTTTCGGGCAGCTCCGGGGTGGAGCCCAGCGCGCTCACCAGGCGGTGCACCAATCCCGGGACGCCGCCGGTCTGGGTGTGGACGAATTCCGCGAGCCCGCTGTCCACGCCGGCGGCCTCGAGGTAGGCGTCGATCTGCGGGCGCTCGAACGGCCGCAGCACGATCTGGCCGCGGAACCGGCCGAGCAGGTCGTTCAGCGCGGCGGGCCGGGGACTCGGGCGCGCCGCGACCACCAACCCGACCCGGTCGTCGTCCGCCAGCCGCCGCAACTCGCCGAGTTCGTCGTCGCCCAGCAGATGCGCCGCGTCGGCGAGCACCAGCGCGGGTCCGTCGACCTCGTCGCGCCCGAACCGCACCACCGGGGTTTCGCAGATCCGCGCGAGGTGTTCGAGCAACGCCGTTTTGCCGTACTCACCGGGCGCCACGACGGCGAGCCGCACGGGATCGACGCGGCCGCCCGCGATCTCCGCGCACAGCTGCCGGGTCGGCGCATCTTGAATGGGCGCAGTGAGCACCGGCTCGGCGGAAACCGGCTTTGAGAAAACACTTACAGACCTCACAGACCGTCCTCGTCTCGGCTGGCCTTGCGGCCTGGGATCGCGAAGCGCTTGGGCGCCTCTAGCGGGGTGATGTCGATGGGCGGTCTCGGTGGCGGGGGTTCGTCGAACTCGCCGTCGTCGGGTTCGACGTCGTACTGCTCACGCAGCGAGAGCTCGGCCGACTGCTCCTGGGCCGTCTCGGCGAACGGCGCCGGCGCGGGAAGACGGGGCCGCGCAGCCAGTGCCGCGCCCCGGCAGACCGCCGATCCCGGGTCGGGATCGACCAGGATCGGGCAGTCGAAGATCTCGTGCGCCAGATCCGTGACCAGCGGGATCCGGGCGCTGCCGCCGACAAGGACCACCGACGCGAGCCTGTCCTCGGGAATCGGCGACGCGATCTGCCGCAGCTGCGCCAAGGCAGCGGCGAGCACCGGCCGGGCGAGGTGTTCGAACTCCGAACGCGTGAACCGGACCTCGATGGCCGTTCCCGGCAAACCGACCGGGACGACCACTTCCGGCGTATGCGACAACTGTTCCTTCGCGTACCCACAAGCCGAGCGCACCAGTCCGATCGCGGGCCCGAGATCGGCCATCGTCACCCCGGCCAGCGCGAGGACGTGCTCGAGCACCAGGTCGTCGAGGCGGGCGCCGACCTGTGGCGCGGTGTTCCCGGTGCTGGCCAGCAGATCGAACCCGGCCGGTCCGCGCCGCAGCACCGCGGACTCCACATGCTCACCACCGAGACGGCACACCGCGAGCACCGAGCCGACCTCGACCGGATCGCGGCTTTCGGCGGCCGCGACCGGACTCGGCAGCAGCAGCACCCCGTGCAGACCGGCTTCTTCGAGTGCGGCGTGCAACACACCGCGGCGGTGCGCGCCCCAGCCGGGCGGGTGGGTGAGCACGATCCGGTCCGCGGGGCCGCCCTCGGCGTCGGCGACCTCGTCGACGACCCAGCCCGCCATCGACGCCGCGAGCATCTCCGCGGGATAGGCCATGCCCTGCACCAACATCGGCACGTCGTCCCCTACGCGCGCCAAAAGCCCCGTAGCGAGCCCTTCCGGCTCGGCCGATGCCAAGCGCCGGGCAGGCGATCCGAAGGCCGCAGAGCCGTCCCTGGCCACGTGCAACACCGAATCGGCCCAGCGGGTCCCCTCACCCAAACCGGCGATGTCCGCGTCGCCCCAAGCACCCTGGGCCCGGCGGCAGACCGCCGCCGTGGTGCGGGTGTGGCCGAGGTCGATCCCCACTACGTAGGGCATAAATGCGGGTCCTCCGTCTTTCGAAGATCTCGGAACGGATACGGCGTGGCCCTTCCTACCAAACGGGTGACCACGGGAGCGAGTCCCCAGGGCCTTCCGGAGACCAATCCCCTAATCCCCTAACGATCGGGACCCGCTGGGGGTCTTCACGACCCGGGCCGATCCCCGATGGCACCCGGGATCAAGATCGATAAATTTCTTCCCAGTTCCCATCCCCCGGTATGCCAAGGAGATTCCGTTGACTTCCGCTGAGCAGACCCTGCACGACTTCGTGCTGGATCTCCTGTCGAACGACACCGCCCGTTCCGCTTTCGGCGCAGACCCCTCCGCCGCCCTCGCCGGCGCCGGTCTGCACGACGTCACCCCGCAGGATGTTCAGGAAGTCATCCCGCTGGTTCTCGACTACGCCCCGGCCGGCCTCGCGCTGCCGGACACCGGTGCCGCCGACAGCGTGATCCAGCAGCTCCAGGCTGTCTGCCACGCCGCCGACATCCACGGCCTCCCCGAGTTCGAGGCGCCGTCCGCCGGTTCCCACGGTGGCGCGTTCGGTGGCGAGACCCCGTTCGGTGACTACTCCGTGGGCACCGAGCTCTCCGACTCCGGCGTCGCGGCCGCAGCCGGCCTGACCGGTGGCACCGTCGGCGCCGAGGGTGGCCTCACCGGCGGCCTCGACGGCTTCGCGGCCGGTGGCAGCTCCGTCTCCCCGCTCGGTGACTTCGACCTCGAGTCGAGCGGCATCCCCGCCGCGCTCCCCGGGCTCCCGGTTCTGCCGGCCGTGCCCGGAGTCCCGCGCTTCGACTCGATCGCCGACCCGACCGCCGCGCTCGACACCGACGTCTCCGCCGGCACCGTCGCCAGCTACGTCTCCTCCGGTGGCGAGGTCCTCGCGGATCACCTGTCGACCAGCTCCGCGACTCTCGGCAGCTACCTCACCGGCACCGGCGTCCCGCCCGTCGGCGAGGCCGTTTCCGACGCCGGTTACGCCGGGGCCGTCCAGCTCGACAACGGCACCGACGCCGTCGCGGGTCACGCCGGCGCGCTCCCGGTCCCCGACACCGGCGCGTTGCCCGGCCTCCCGGCCGTGCCCGAGCTGCCGGCCGTGCCCGCCCTCCCGGGTGTGCCCGACCTCAACGACCTGCCCGTGCACCTTCCGCAGCTCCCGATGGACCTGCCGCACCTGCCGGTCGAGCTGCCGCATCTTCCGGTTGCGAACCCGCTGCCGGATCTGAGTGATTCGTCCGTTACCGGCGCCCTCGGCGACGCGGCGAGTCACAGCCCGCTGGGTGAGGTGGCGTCTCCCGACCATCTCGCCCTTCCCCACCTGGTCGACGCGCCCACTGACCTGCTTCTCGGTCACTGATCGATCCGGTATCGGCGTGGTCCGTCCTTCGGGATGGACCACGCCGATTTTATATCTCGAACGGGTTACGGCACACTACGCCAGATGATTCCGTCGTGGCTCGATCTTCTGGACGACACCATGAGGTTCTGCGCGCAACACGATCGCGCAGATCTGATGGGGCGCCTGCGCGAACGAAGAGACCACCTCCTCGACCGGAAGCTGCGCATCCTGGTCGTCGGTGAGCCCGGTCAAGGCAAGAGCCAGCTGATCAACGCGCTGGTCAACGCCCCGGTGTGCGCGGTCGGCGACGACCTGACGACCCGGATCCCGGCCATCATCGAACACTCCGAAACGCCGACGGCGTCGATCATCCTCGGCCCCGACGACGCCGGCAGGCTGGCGATCGAGGCGAGTGCCCCGGAACGGATCGGCGTCCCCGTCGAATCCGCGACGGCACAGGCGAACCGTGAAGCCTCCGGACCACGCGGTGACATCCTCCGCGCCCAGATCGGCCTCCCCCGCGAACTGCTCGCCACCGGGCTCGTGCTGATCGACACCCCCGCCGGCGCACCGGACGGCATGCTCGCGGACGCGGTCGTGCTGGCCTCGGACGCCACCTGCGAACTGACCGCCGCCGAACTCGCGCTGCTGGGCCGGATCACCCGGCTCTGCCCGACGGTTCTGGTGGCAATGACCAAGATCGACCTCGCGCCGGACTGGCGCCGGATCGCCGAGCGAAACCGCACCCACCTGGCGAAAGCCGGGGTGCCGGCCACGGTGGTCCCGGTGTCCGCGACACTGCGGCTGGCCGCCGCCCGCACCGGCGACCGGGACCTGAACACGGAATCCGGCTTCGGTGAGCTCGTCCACCGCCTGCGGCACGACTGGCTCGAACAGGCCGAGCTGCTGAGCCGGCGGTCGGTCGCCGCGCTGGCCGGGATCACCGTCGAGCAGCTCAGTACGCCGCTGCACAAGGAGTTCGCGGCGACCCAGCAGACCGACGCCGGTGAAGCCGTCGCGAAATGGCACGCGGCGGGCAAACGCATGGAGGCGCTCCAGCACAGCTCGACGCGCTGGCAGACGCTGCTCAACGACGAGGTCGCCGACCTGATGGCCGATATGGAGTTCGATCTCCGCGACCGGACGCGGCGGATCATCCGTGAGGTCGACGAGTACTTCGACGCCGCCGACCCGGCACGGACCTGGGAAGAGTTCGAGGACTGGCTCCTCGACCAGCTCACCGCGGTCGCCGAGACGAATTTCGGCTGGCAGCTGGAACGTTTCGAGTGGATCGCCGCCAAGGTCGCGCGGCAGATCGCCCCTGGCAGGCCGGACGTGCTGCGCGAGGCACTTTCGCCGGACACCCCGCTCGAACACGTCGACGGGCTGCGCAAGCCCACCGTGGAGAAGTTCGGCATCAGCCAGAAACTGTTCGTCGGGATGCGCGGCTCCTACGGCGGCCTGCTGATGTTCGGGCTCGCGACGAGCCTCGCCGGGCTGCCGCTGATCAACCCGATCTCGCTCGGCGCGGGTGCCGCGTTCGGTGCGAAGAGCGTGTTCGAGGAACGCGGCCACCGGCTCAAACGCCGTCAAGCCGCCGGGAAAACCGCCGCGCAGCGCCATGTCGACGACTTCTTCCTGTCCTACGGCAAGGACAGCAAGGACACCGCCCGGCTGCTGCACCGCGCGCTGCGCGACCGGTTCTCCGGGTTCTCGCAGCGGGAGCGGGCCGAGATCTCGGAGTCGGCGAAGGCCATCAAGCAGGTCATCGACGACGACGTCACGCGGCGCACCAAGCGGGCGCACGAGATCAAGAACGCGATCACCGAGCTCGGCGCGCTGCGGCAGCGGGTGCGCGCGCTGGCGCCGGTGCCGAGGGGGTTGATCGCATGAACCTCGCCGAGACGGCCTGGGGGGCGCTCAACAAGGCACTCGAGGTCTACCAAGACAATCCGCGGGCCACGCACTGGCTGCACCGGCATCTGGCGCGGTTTTCCGAACCCCTGCGACTGGCCATCGTCGGCGCCGAGGGGACCGGGAAGTCGACGCTGCTGAACGCGATCGTCGGCGAGCAGGTCGAGCTCGGTGCCCGCGCGATCGCCGAATACCGGGCCAGCACCACGGTTTCGGCGACGGTGTACCCGCCGTCCGGGCCGCCGCGCGAACTGCCGATGGCGCGAGTGGACCGCCGGCTGCACCTCGACTCGGGCGGGGTCGAGGTCTCGCCCGCGGACCGGATCGTGGTGAACTGGCCGAGCCGTTCGCTGCGCGACCTGATCCTCATCGACACCCCGGCCGGGCAGGTCCCCGACGCCGACGCGGTGCTGTATCTGTTGCCCCGCCCGCAAAACGCCGACCTCCAGCCGTTGCGGACGCTGTACGACAACCCGGTCGCCGGCGCCACCCCGGTCAACGCGCTGGTGGTCCTGTCCCGCGCCGACGAGATCGGCTCGGGCCGCGTCGACGCGCTCATCTCGGCCCGGCAGATCGCCCGGCGGCACCGGCGCGAGCCCGAACTCCGCGAGCTGTGCCAGGACGTCATCCCGGTCGCCGGTCTGGTCGCCAGCGCCGGACGCACCCTCGAAGAGCCCGAGTTCGACGCACTCGCCGCGCTCGCCGCGATCCCGAAGGCCGAGCTGGACCCGCACCTGCTTTCGGTGGACCGGTTCGCCCACAAGGACAGCCCGCTGCCCGGCTCACCCGAGCTGCGGCAGTTACTGTTGCACCGGTTCGGCCTGTTCGGCGTCCGGCTGGCCGTCATGCTGATCCGGCAGGGCTCGGACACCGTGCCCACGCTCGCCGCACAACTGGTGCAGCGCAGCGGTTTCGGCGAACTGCGTGACGCCATCGGCCAGTGCTTCACCGACCGCACCCCGGTGTTCAAGGCCCGGTCCGCGCTGATCGCGCTGGAAGTCCTGCTGCGGATGGAACCCCACCCCGGCACCGTCGGGCTCGCCGCGACCATCGACCGCGCCCTGTCCGGCGCCCACGACTTCCGCGAACTGCGCCTGCTCGCTTCCCTGCGCACCGGCAAGGTCGCCCTGCCGGAAGACCTTGCCGCGGAAGCACTCCGGCTCGTCGGCGGCGAAGGCACCGACCCGGCGGCACGGCTCGGCGTCGAAGAGGAACCGTCGACAAGCGACGTCCAATACCTCCTGGCGGATATCTTCCCGCGCTGGCGCGGCCAAGCGGAGAACCCCGCATTGGGTGTCGAAGAGCGGCGCGCGGCAAAGGTCGTCGTGCGCAGCTGCGAAGCCCTCGCCCAGGTCTAAACCCCTCGTGTTTCGTTGAGGTAGTTGTAGATCGTGTAGCGGGTGACGTCGAGTTCCGCCGCCAGGTGATCGACGGCGTCCTTGATCAGGAAGAACCCGGCCTCGTCCAGCTCACGCACGACGTCGGCCTTGTGGCGCTTCTTCATCAGCTCCACCGGGATGCCTGCCCGGCTGACCGCCCTGTCGATGAGGAACCGCTGCAGGCTGTCGACGTCCGGTGGGAAGGTCTCCTGGTGCGAACCCGCACCGTTCACCCCGCCCGGCCGCTCGCTGTTGACACACAGGCAGCCCACGGCCGTACCGTCCGAATCCCGGACGAACATGGTGGACGACCGGATCGGGCGGCCGTCCGGGGTGTGCGTCTCGTAGTCGGTGAGGTCCTGGGTGGTCCCGCGCCGCACCAAACCCAGCAGCAGGTCCGTCATCGGCCCGCCCGTGCTGCGCCCGGTGAGGCCACCCGCGATGGCGACGATCGAGTCCGGCAACCGGCTCAGGTCGTGCAGCACGACCTCGTTGCCGGGGCCGAGCATCTTGGCCAGTCCGCTGACGGCCGGGATCAACGCCGTCAGCAAGCTGTGTGACGTCTCGCTCGCGGCCTGCGTCAGGCGCGGAGCCGAGCTCCACCGATCCGGCTTGAGCTGCTTGAGCGCCACGCGCAGCCGTTCCGCCGCGGCGGGAGACGTCGACGCGTGTGGGGAAAGCCTTACGTGCTCGGGACGAACGGTCGCGGCGATGTCCTCCGATTTCAGTGCCGCGCCGACCTGTTCGGCGGACTGGCCAGGGAAGGTGAACGCGAGGATGCCCGCACGACGCTCGGTCGCCGAAACAATCGAGGCACCGAACGAAGTCAAGACTTCTTCGAGTTCTCCGACCCGCTCCGCGATCCGAGCTTCGATCGCCGCGACACCCGCCTCCTCGACGAGTTCGAGGGCGGCCGCGAACGCGCCCGAGGTGATCGGGCTCAGGTTGCTGATCGACCAGGAGGCCGCGGTGTCGGCGGGCGGATGGATCTCGTCGTCGAACAGGCCCGGGTCGCGGGCGCCGGTCCAGCCGGAGAGGAGCGGGTCCATCCGCTCCAGTGCGCGATCGGACAGCACCGCGAACCCGGTGCCCCACCCGGCCCGCAGCCACTTCTGGCCACCGACGACGAGTACGTCGGCGACCTCCCAGGGCGCGTCGACCACCCCGAAGCCCTGGATGCCGTCGACCACCAGCACCCTGTCCCCGACGACCTCACGGATCGCCGCGAGATCCGCACGGTAGCCGGTGCGGAAGTCGACCGCGCTGACCGAGACCAGCGTGGTGGCCGGGGTCAGCGCCTCGGCGACGGCATCGGCCGTCACGTAACCGCGGGCGGGCTCCATGCGGCGGACCTTGAGCCGCCCGGCTTCCTCGGCGCGCGCCCACGGATAGGTGTTGGCAGGGAACTCCGCGCCCGACACCAGAACCTCACCGCCGGGCGCGTTGAACGCGGCCTGGAACAAGCCGAGACTGGTGTTGGGCAACAAGACCGTGTGATCGGTGTCGCTGCGGCAAAGCCTGGCCGCGGCGGCCTTCGCCCGGACCTCCTGCCGCATCAGATCGTCCACAGTGGACGGACCGGCCTTGGTCGAGAGCGCGAGCAGGTTCGCCGTGGTGTCGAGCACCGCGTGCGAAGGCGGCCCGAAGCGCGCGAAGTCCAGGTACCCGGTGGGCTCGTCGAACTGGACGAGGTAACCGGCGGAGAGGCGGTTCACTGGGCGAGCACCCTCGCCAGGAACTGCTTCGTCCGCTCGTGTTTCGGTGCGGTCAGCACCTCACCCGGCGGACCGGTTTCGACCACCGCGCCATCGGCCATGAAGACCACCTCGTCGGCGGCTTCCTTGGCGAAGGCCATCTCATGTGTCACGACGACCATTGTCATCCCCTCGGCGGCCAGCGTCCGCATCACCTCCAGCACCTCCCCCACCAGCTCGGGGTCGAGTGCCGAAGTCGGCTCATCGAACAACATCAGCTTCGGTTTCATCGCCAGCGCCCGCGCGATCGCCACCCGTTGCTGCTGCCCACCGGACAGCTGCCCCGGATAGTCCTTCGCGCGGTGGGCGAGCCCGACCCGGTCGAGCAGCTCGAGTCCGGCCTTCTTCGCTTCGTCACGGCTGACACCGCGTACCCTCGTCGGCCCTTCGACAACGTTCTCCAGCACGGTCCGGTGCGCGAACAGGTTGAACCGCTGGAACACCATGCCGATGTCCCGGCGCTGCCGCGCGACCTCCCGCTCGCGGAGTTCGTACAGCTTCCCGCCCTTCAGCCGGAACCCGATCGGCTCGCCGTCGACCCACACCTGACCACCGTCGATGGTCTCGAGATGGTTGACACAGCGCAGGAACGTGCTCTTCCCGGCACCGGACGGGCCGAGCAGGCAGACCACCTGTCCTTTGCGGACTTCGAGATCGATCCCCCGCAGCACCTCGGTGCCGCCGAAACTCTTGCGGACGTTGACCGCACGTAAAAGCGGTTCTTCTTTTAATCCTTTGAGTTCTACCTGGTCAGGCACGCTCGGACCTCCTCAGCAGTGGGGCCGTGCGCAACGCGAGCGCGGCCCGCGTCCACGGCCCGGACGTGGGAATCCGGTCGGACGCGCCGAACGCGCGTTCCAGGTAGTGCTGCCCGATCCCGGCGATGGTGACCACGACCATGTACCAGATCGCCGCCGCCAGCAGGGTTTCCATCACCTTCAGGTTGTTCGAGGCGATGTTGTTCGAGGCGTGGATCAGCTCGGTGACGCCGATGACCGAGGCCATCGACGTGCCCTTGAGCATGTTGATGAAATCGTTGCCGGTCGGCGGGATGATCACCCGCATCGCCTGCGGCAGCACGACCCGTCGCAGGGTCGACGCCGGGGTCATGCCGATCGACTTCGCCGCTTCTGTCTGTCCACTGTCGACACTGTTCAGCCCGGCGCGCACGATTTCCGCCATGTAGGCGCTTTCGTTGAGCGCCAAGCCAAGCAGCGCCGCGGTGAACGCGCTGACGAGGACGTTGGTCTGCTCGTGGATCAGGAAGCCGCCGAACGGCAGCGGAATCGAGATGAACTCGAAGACCAGCGCGAGGTTGTACCAGATCAGGATCTGCAGCAGCACCGGAAGCCCGCGGAACAGCCAGATGTAGACCGCGGCGAACACCCGCGCGACCGGGTTCGCCGAGCGCCGCATGAGCGCGATGACGATCCCGATCACGATCGCGCTGGCCTGCGCGATCACCGCGAGGAGCACGGTGTTGAACAGGCCCACCAGCATCACGCGGTACCAGAGGAACTCCGGCACCGACGGATAGTCGATCTGTGCCTGGGAAAGCGCCACGCCCAATGCGCCGAGCAGCGCCAGGATGACGACGGCGCTGACCCAGCGGCCCCAGTGGCGGAGCCGGACTATCGGAAGCTCCGTGGTTGCGACCGGAAGTGGGTTGGGGGTATTCGGCGGATCCAGGTTTTCGCTGGGTGTGCGGCAAGCTGGGCCGTCGAGATCCCCGACAAACTTCCGGTCGCGACCCCATAGTCTGTACTCCAGGATCGGGAGGTAACGGGTGGATCTGGACGTGTTCGTCAGCGCGCACCGCGGCGAGTGGGACCGGCTCGGTGAGCTGATCAAGCGCGCCGGGCGGTTGCGGGGCTCGGAGGCGGACGAACTCGTCACGCTCTATCAGCGCACCGCCACCCACCTGTCGATCCTGCGGTCGGTCGCGCCGGATCCGACGCTGCTGGCGCACCTGTCCGGGCTGGTCGCTCGCGGGCGTTCGGCGGTGACCGGGTCCAGCAGCCCGGCGTGGCGCGAGGTCGGGCTGTTCTTCGCCAGGAAATTCCCCGCGGTGGTGTACCTGAGCTGGCGCTGGTGGGTGCCGACGATGGTCGTCTCACTGGCGATGGCCGGGCTGCTGACGGCGTGGATCGCGAAGAACCCACAGGTCAGAGCCACTATCGCGCCGCCCGCCGAGATCCAGGCCCTCACCGCTCCGGGCGGCGAGTACGAGACCTACTACTCCACCGGGCCCGCCGGTTCGTTCGCCGCGCACGTCTGGGTCAACAACGCCTGGGTGGCCGCGACCTGCCTGTTCTTCGGCGTCGCGCTCGGCATCCCGGTGATCAGCGCGCTGTGGAGCAACACCCTCAACCTCGGCATCGGCGGCGGCCTGATGACCTCCGCCGGGCGCGGCGACGTCTTCCTCGGCCTGATCCTGCCGCACGGACTGCTCGAACTGACCGCGGTGTTCGTCGCCGCCGGGACCGGCCTGAAACTCGGCTGGACGGTGATCGACCCCGGCCGCCGCTCCCGCGCGGTCGCGCTCGCCGAGCAGGGGCGCGCAGTGGTCGTGATGGCGCTGGGGCTGGCGTGCGTGCTGCTGGTCACCGGCGTGATCGAAGGCTTCGTGACGCCGTCCGGGCTGCCGACCTGGGCGCGGATCGGGATCGGCGTGGTCGTCGAGACGGCTTTCCTGGCGTACGTCTTCGTGCTCGGACGGCGCGCGGTGCGCACCGGCGAGACCGGCGACCTGGACGCCCGTTTCGTCGGTGACGCGCTGCCTGAGAAGGGTTAGCAGAGGCAGCTGCCCTCGAAGGCGACGCTGTTGCCGTCGTCGAGGCTCGCGCTGCCGGCGAAGCGGATGTCGAACTCCCCCGCCTCGGAGAGCTTGAGTTTGGGGCTGCTCGCGATACCGTCGTCCCCGGTCGGCGCTGTCGCCGTCTCCGCGCCGGTTTCGAAGACGAGGTAGTTCTTGGCGCGGGCCGAGCGGACGTAGAAGTTCACCGGCACACCAGCCGCGGGCTGGCCGTTGTCGCCGATCACCTTGATGACGAAGGGCGCGCCGCCGGACTGCGGGGTCAGCCGCTGGAGGTTGCCCGAGATGATCGCGAGCGTGCGCCCACCGGCGGCCCAGTAGTTCGCCAACCCGGTGAGGGAACAGACCTCCTGGTAGATCCGCGCGCCCGGCGCGGTTCCTTCAGCGGTCAGACACCGCGCGGTGGCGACGTTGCTGACGACGACCAGCCCCGGCTGCCCGGGAGCGCGGCGCCACTGCTGGTAGCGATCCTTGGCGTCGCAGTCGACCATCTTGAGCGTCAGACCGTCGACCGGGCTCAGCGCGGCGATGCACTGGGACGTCGAAACGTTCTTGTACAGCAAGGATTCCTTGTCGTACGTCCATTGTGCCCGGGCGTCCTTGGCATCGGCGAGCACCGGCTTTCCGTCGAGGACGGCGAGCGAAACGGCGCCGCCACCGGCCGCCAGATACATCGGCGAGGCCGCGGGCTGAGCCGCGGCCGGTTGGACGAGCAACGCACCCAGCAAAACCACCGCACCCAGCAACCAGCGCACCCCGCATCGATCCCCTCTGTCCGGTGAACTCCCTACCGGAGGGAAACACCAGCGGACGCCTTATGCCAGCGCCCGCCCCAAACCCGACCCCATCGTGTCAGCCAAGAACAAGATGTCGACATGTCGTGACCTCTCGCGCGCAAGAGACCGCCATCTGTCGACAGATGGCGGCTAGAGATCATCGCACTCACGCCTGAGCGACAATAGCGCCTTAAAATCGTGTCAGCCGCGTACGGCTCCGAGCAGCGCCGACCACGCCTGAGAAGTCAAGACGAGAGCACCGCGGTCACGATCTTTGGTGTCACGGACACCGACAGTCTCGCCAAGGGCCACCTCGACACAGTCCGAGTTGTTACCGCTATAGCTGGACTTCTTCCAGCCCACCAGCTCCATCATGAGTCTTCCACCTCGCCTGCATCCCGGTGATGAGTCGTGCTGATTCTGTCTCACTCAGTGCAACGTGCGTGAGCCGGGACAAGGTCTCCAGATACGGACCAGTTTGCCGGTCGTCATCCATGAACACACTGGACCTGAGTAGTTCGACCAAAACCACCGGAGGCGCCGTCGTGAACTCCAAAGCCACAAAAGAGCCGAGCTGCCCCTCGTGCGGTCCGGTGCCGTTAGGCACCACACGAATCGACACATTCCGGCGCTTGCCGATCTCACGAATAGCAGCAAGCTGCCTGGCCGAGGTCGCCGCGTCACCGACGGGAGTTCGTAAGGCGGGTTCTCCGATGAAGGCGGTGTACTTCAAGCCGGTATTGAGGATCTGCTGTCGGCGCAACCTCGCAGTGAGCCGCAGCTCGGCACCGCCAGGGTCCGTGCCGGTGGCGATCAACCAGGCCCGCGCGTAGTCCATCGTCTGCAACAGGCCGGGGATGAGCAAGGGCGCCCAGTTCGTGATCTGAGCAGCGTCAGCCTCGTATTCGGCCAGTGTGAGCGACTCTTTCGGCAAACCCTGCAGCCCCTGGTCCCACCAGCCCGGCTCGTCCATCGTGCGCACGGTCGCCAGCAGCTCGTCCTTCGCCGCGCCGCGAACCCGATACACCCCGAGCAGCTGGGCGACCTCTTCCACGGTCATCTTCCGCTTGCCGGTCTCCAGCCGAGAGAGCGTCGACTTGTCCCAGTCGACGGCCTCGGCCGCCTCGCGCAGGTTCAACCCCGCCTTCTCACGGCAGACGCGCAACTGCGCGCCCAGGCCTTTCGCTTTGGCGCCAGGAGCTTTACGCGGCACGAGAACCTCCACTGTCCCGTCGATGAGCTGTCTCGTTGATGCAACGAACTTGTCTTGAGAGTACGAGTGATTACTCTGAGATCAACACGACACACCGGAGGTAACCAAATGTTGCGATGGCAGCAGGCGGAAGGAAGGCGGCACGCCCTCGACGGCCGCGCTCCGGGCGAGGGCGAAGCCTTCACCGCGCTCTGCGGCACCGACGTGACCGTGGAACGCGAGGACATCCCCGATCTCGGCGGTCACTGGTTCGACCCGACCTGTCTCGACTGCGAAAACGTCTGGCTCGCGAGATGAATCCTGAAGACAGGGCGCTCCTCGATCGGGTACTCCAGCTCCACAGCACGCTCACGCAGCGCGCCGTGCTCCTCAGCCACCTACGGTCCGATCCGGACGTCTTCACCGAGGGAATGCGCGACCTGGGACTGGACTTCTACGACCTCGGCACCGAAATACTGCACCGCGTCACCGAACTCGACGCCATGCCCGCACCCCGGCCGCCAAGACACCCCACCCCCTTGGCCGGACGCCTGTCGGAACTAGCGCTGTGAAGTACGTCCAGCTAGCGGAGGCCCGCGTCCACAGTGGAGTCCGAGCGGTTCGAGGCGCCCAGGACGATGACGCGGGTGCAGCCTGAAGCGTCGACGTCCGAGTCGGCGGAAGGATCCGAGCCGGCACCGGAGAGAGTCCAATGAGCACTGGGCTTGGCGAAGCAGAGGCGGTAAGAGCCGTCGGACAGGCTGTCGAAGCCGTACTTGCCCAAGGCGTTCGTGATCACTGGTGGACGCAGCGGCTTACCCGCGCCGTCCTGCAGCGTGACGGAAACACCCGCGACACCGGGCTCCGAGACGTCCTGCACACCGTCCCCAGTGGAATCCCGCCAGACGGAGTCGCCGATCTTGTTCAGCGGCGCGAGAATTCCGGCGTCCAGGGTCTGGTTCCCGTATTTCCCCGCGCTGGGCGAGGTGGGCACCGTACAACCAGACGCGTCGACGTCGGAGTCCTTGGTGTGGTTGCGACCCAGGTGGGGCATCGTCCACTGTGCACCCCGGTACCGCGAAGGCGCCGTCGAAAGGTCGAAACAGACGGTGTACTTGCTCGCCGCCAGGCCGTCGAAGAGGTAGCGGCCGTCGGCATCGGTCACCAGCGGCTTGCCGACGGGCAAGCCCGCGGAATTCCGCAGCACCGCGGTGACGCCGGGGACACCGTTCTCCCCCGGATCCTGGATCCCGTCACGGTTCGCGTCCAGCCACACGAAATCACCGAGCCGGTGGGCGGCTTCCCCGGCCCCGGCTGTCCCGCCCGTGAGCAGCGCCGCGGCCAGTGCCAGCCCCAATACCCGTTTCAAGTGCCTCATCGCGGTTCAAGCTACGTGGCCTCAAGGGTGACGCCGGGTCGCCCAGAAGAGCTAAATCCGACTTCGGAGAGTCACAGCTGACCTGCGGCTTTGAGCGCGAGGTACCGGTCGGCGAGTGCTGGCGGGAGGCTGTCCGGGGTGGCGTCCACGACGTCGACGCCGTAGCGGCCGAGCCTCGCGGTGACGTTCCGGCGCTCGGCGAGGGTCCGCTCGGCCGCGGCGGCGTCGTAAACCGCTTCGGCGTCACCTCGTCCGCGTGCCATCTCGGCGACGCGCGGGTCGGCGACGGAGGCCAGCACGAGTTTGTGGCGCGCGGTCAGCATCGGCAGCAGCGGGAAGAGGCCCTCCTCCAGCGGCGCGGCGTCGAGCCCGGTGAGCAGCACCACGAGCGACCGGCGCCGGGTCCGGCGCAGGATCTCGGCGACCATGCCGCGCGAATCGGTCTCCACCAACGAAGATTCCAGTGGCGCCATCGCGTTCACCAAGGCGGGCAACAGATTCGAGCCCGACGCGCCCTTCACCGCGGCACGCACCTGCCGGTCGTACGCGATGAGATCAACCCGGTCACCCGCACGGGATGCCAGTACCGCAAGCAAAAGCGCGGCGTCCAACATGGCGTCGAGCCGAGGAGTGTCTCCGACGCGCGCAGCCGAAACGCGGCCGGTGTCGAGCACCAGGACCACATGCCTGTCCCGTTCCGGACGCCAGGTCCGCACCATCACGTCGGACGCCCGAGCCGAAGCGCGCCAGTCGATCGAGCGGACGTCGTCGCCGATCACATACTCCCGCAACGAATCGAACTCCGTGCCCTGCCCGCGGATCAGCACCGCGTTGCGGCCGTCCATCTGCTGCAGGCGCGCCAGCCGCGACGGCAGATGCTTGCGGCTGTGAAACGGTGGAAGCACGCGGACCGACCACGGCACGTCATGGGAACCCTGCCGCCCGGCCAGCCCGAGCGGGCCCAAAGACCTTACGGTGACCCGGGAAGCGGGCCGGTCACCACGCCGGGTCGGCACCAGCCGGGTCACGAAGTTCCGGCGCTCTCCGACGGGGATCACCAGTTTGTGCCGGTCTTCCTCCGCACCCGCGCTCGGCGGCCAGGCGTCACGCAGGACACCGCGCACCGCCCGCCGGCCGGCGTTGCCGACGGTCAGCGTGACATCCATCGGCTCACCGAGCCGGACGGAAGGGTCACTGCCGCGCGTGAAAGCCAGCCCTCGCACACCGCCCGCCAGCGCCAGGTCGACGACCACCAGCACCAGCAGAACCGCGCCCATCAGCCAGATCCCGGTCCACGAAGGGGCGACGAGACCGACGACGAGCACCCCGAAGAGCGCCAGTACGCCGAGTCTTCCGGTGAGTGCCATGGGTCAGCGCGGAACCGGTACGGAGGCGAGCACGCGATCCAGCACGCCGTCGGCTGTCGCGCCTTCGAGTTCGGCTTCCGGCCGGAGATCGAGCCGGTGCCGCAAAGCCGGTCGTGCCAACGCCTTCACGTCGTCCGGCGTCGCGTAGTCGCGTCCGGCGAGCCACGCCCACGCGCGCGTCGCCGCGAGCAAAGCCGTGGCCCCACGCGGGGAAACACCGAGCCGCACCGACGGCAGCGAGCGGGTCGCCCGGCAGACGTCGACGACGTACCCGATCACTTCGGGCCGCACGACGACCGTGCTGACGGCGGCCCTCGCCGCGGCGAGATGCGCCGCACCGGCCACCGGTTTGAGCCCGGCGGCGACGAGGTCACGCGGGTCGAAGCCCTGTGAGTGCCGCACGAGGATGCCGACTTCGTCCTCACGCGACGGCGCCGGCATGGTCAGCTTCAGCAGGAACCGGTCCAGCTGTGCCTCGGGCAACGGGTACGTGCCCTCGTACTCGACCGGGTTCTGGGTGGCGATCACGATGAACGGGTCCGGCAGCGGCCGCGAACGCCCGTCCAGCGAGACCTGCCGCTCCTCCATCGCTTCGAGCAGCGACGACTGCGTCTTCGGCGGCGTGCGGTTGATTTCGTCCGCCAGCAACAGGTTCGTGAACACCGGGCCCTCGCGGAACGAGAACTCGCCGCTGTGCGCGTCGTAGACGATCGAGCCCGTGACGTCACCTGGCATCAGGTCCGGGGTGAACTGGATCCGGGTGGTCTTCAGGTCCAGCGCGGTGGCGAGAGCGCGCACGAGCAGCGTCTTGGCCACACCCGGCACGCCTTCGATGAGCACGTGGCCCCGGCACAGCAGCGCGAGGATCAGGCCGGTGACGGCGGCGTCGTTGCCGACGACGGCCTTCCCGACCTCGGCGCGCAGCGCGATCAACGCCTCACGCGCCTCGGCCGCGCTGACGGACTGTTCGGTACTCGTCACGACTGCCCTACTTCCTTTTCAAGAACGTCAAGCTCGTTCGCGAGCCGCACCAGCGCGGGATCGTCCGCCGGTGGTGGCCCGAAAAGCAGTGCGCCGACCCGCTCGGCGTCCCGGCCGGACCGGACGGCGACGGTTTCGACGATCGCGGCCGGTTCGGCGTCGACAGTGAGCCCGAGCGTCGGCCTCAGCCGGGCGCAGGTCGCTTCGCGCAGGATGGTTCCGGCGTGGTCCGCGGCACCGGCCTTGCGATACAGCCGGGCGCGGCCCTCGACGGTTTCGGCCGCCCGCACCACGACCGGCAACGGCTCGGTGACGACCGGCCCCAGCCGGCGCGCCCGCCACAACGCGAACAGCGCCGCCGCGACGGCGAGCTGGATCGCGCCGAACCGCCAGCCGTCCGGAATCAAGTCGTAGAAGGAAACCTTGGCGGTGTCGAGCGCGGGATCGGCCGCCGACGGCAGGTACCAGACGAGCCGCGGGTTCTCCCCCAGCAGACGCAGACTCAGTGCCGCGTTGCCGTCTTCGTCGAGGTACTGATTGGTCAGCGGCAAGCTGTCACCCAGCAACGTCACCGAACGATCGTCCGATGTGGACACATGCACGAGCGCACCCGCGTAACACGATCGCGCGCCGGTGATCGTTGTGCGGTAAGTGATCCCGCCCACGCGCGCGTCCCCGGCCGCGACCGCCGCCGCGTTCGTGCAGTCCGGCGAGCGGACGTCGAGACCGATGGTGACTTCGCTCCGCGCGCCCGGAAGCACCAGGTCGAGGGATTTCTGCGTCGGCGCGACCAGTACGAGGTCCTTGGCCTGGGTACGGAGGTCTTCGAGCCGGTCGGGCAGGACCAGATCCGGGTTTGTGACGAGCACCGTCGCACCGGACGCGACGCGGCGGGCCTCGGCGGCCGTCCGCACGACCTCGAGCTGAACCCCTTGTCCCCGCAGCAGTTCGGCCACCGCACGACTACCTGTCGGCTCATAGGACCCGGGTTCGAGCACCCCGAACGTCTGATCGCCGCGCGACAGCACGATCACCAAAGCGGTCACGACGATCAGCGCGAGAATCGCGAACGGGACGCGGAGACCATGCCAGATCCGGCGCGCGTCGGGGGAAATCGAAGTCACCGGGACACTCCGAGGGCGACGGGCCGTTCGGCCCGGCATCGCGCGTCGAGGTCCACGAGCCGTTGGTAACCCTCGGCCGACGCCGTCCGGCCGCCGTAGTGCACGTCGTCGAACGCCGCCGCGCCGTGGCGCAGTTCGTCGGCGCAGCCGGGCAGGAGCCTGCCCGCGTCGGCCGCGGCCTCGTCGGCGGTACGGCCGGAACGCGCGTCGAGCAGCGCGCGCTGTTCGAGTGCCCGCACCACCGCGCGGAAACGTTCGCGCACGGCTTCGTCGAAGTCACCGCGCGCGGCGGCGGCTTCGGCGGATTTCCGGTATTCGTCGGCGGACCGGACGCGGCCCTCGAACACCAGGGACTCCTGACGCGCCGCGCGGCCCAGCTTGCCCGCCTTCAACCGGATCACGACCACGAGCACGATCACCACGACGACCAGCACCACGAGACCGAAGATCCCGCCGGGCACGCTGCTCGAAACCGCCGCCAGCAACTCCGAAAGCCGCTCACCGATCCAGCGGAGGCCCTTGCTCACCAAGGACGGCTCGGCCGCGCGGTAACCGGGATCGGTCAGCTCGGCCGCGGCCGCGCGGCGCGCGTCGTCCCGGCCGATTTCGACCGGGACGTCGGCGAGGAAGGAGATCACCACTGCTGCGGCGGGGTCACACCCGCCGCGCGAGCGAGCTCGATGTCCATTCCTTCCGTGCGCATCCGCTGGTCGATGTAGACGAGCACGGTCACCAGCGCGACGAACGGCGTCACGATCGTCTGGGCGATGATCGTGCCGATCGACTGGAGGAGCAGCGAGCCGATCGAAAGGCCGGAGACATCGCCGGGGTTGATGATGCTGCCGAACGCGCCGCTGCCGAGGTTGAACGGGATGCCGATGACGATGGTGATCACGATGCTGATCACCAAGGCCAGCAACAGGATCCCGAGGACCCGCCAGAACGAACCGCTCACCAGCTTGCGTGAGCGGCCGAACGCCTGGCCGACGGTGGAACGCTCGAGGATCAGCGCCGGGCCGGCCAGCGAGAAGAAGACGTACACCGGGACCGCCGGGATGAGGCAGAGGATCGTGCCGGCGACCACGGCCAGGGTGAAGAGGACCGTCACCCCCAGTAGCGGGAGGAACCGTGTCTTCAGCTCCTTCATCGCGTCGCCGAAGGTGACCGGCCTGCCCAGCACCGCTTTGCCCATCACCACGGTCAGGAAGCCGGAGAGGAATGTCTGCGTCAGCAGCGAGATGACCAGCGTCACACCCAGGACGATCGAGGTGCTCC
Organism: Amycolatopsis sp.; assembly: GCF_036008905.1. Lineage (GTDB taxonomy): Bacteria > Actinomycetota > Actinomycetes > Mycobacteriales > Pseudonocardiaceae > Amycolatopsis. The sequence continues at coordinate 53,078 of NZ_DASYMU010000241.1, forward strand.
CCAGCAGGCTGAAAGCCTGGTCGAGGGCTTGCTCCTGGGTCATCGTGTTGGGGTCGAGGCTGGCGGCCCGCTCGAGATCGGGCAGCAGCCACAGGCTCGAACCCAGGTTCAGCAGCGCGCTGACCACCGCGACCGCCGCGGAGACACCCAGGATGAGCAGCGGGTACTTGCGGATCGCGGTGACGGCGCCGTCGAGGATGTCGCCGAGGTTCAGCGGCCGCAGCGCGATGACGCCCGGTTTGCCGAGCCCCTGCGGATGCCACTGGCGGCTCTGGGGAGCCTGCTGCGGGTAGCTGGGAGGCGGCGTCTGCTGCCACTGCCCCGGCGGAGTGGGTGAGGGCTGCTGGAAGCCCGTCGGCGGGGTGGGCTGGTCGTCCGGCGGCACGTTTTGCCCCGGTTTCGGAGCGTCCGGCTCTACAGGCCCGGAAGGTCCGCTGGTGTCCGTCATCGATAGCCCCTAAGCCCCTGTGTTGACCGATTACGCACACTCTTTCAGAGCTTGGGGCCACCGGCTACGGGCGGGGTGAGGCGGGTGTTTCGGGCAAACCGCCGGTCACTGTGGGGAACCTGTCCCACCTGACTGCCACTTAACCCCCTTCACGCTAGTTATGCTGGGTGCGAGCCGGACACAGCCGGCTCGAGTTCGACCGCGGTGAGCTTGCCGCGCCGAGACCCCACCGGGACCGCACAGATGACACAACCGCCCAGACCTGGCAGCCAGCCGGGGTACCCATACGGCGGCATGAGCGGATACTCCGGGCCGCCGTCGCCGGCTCCGGTGCAGCCACCGCCACACAACAGCCAGTGGGCGACGCCGGGACATCATTTCCCGCCACCGCCCCGGCGCAAGTCCGCCGGCGTGATCATCGCCATCTGCCTGGCTTGTGTCGCCGTGCTCGTCCTCGGCGGCGTCGCGATCGTGGCGTTGAACAGCAACGGCAAGCCCGTGTCGAGCGCCGGCCTTCAGGGCACTCCCGATCCGCCGGCCCAGCAGCAGATCCCGCCGAGCGGCTCGTCGTCACCGCCCTCGTCGGCGCCCAGCTCGACCGAGCGGTCGACCCCGAGCTCGGCCGGGCCGCAGAAGATCCTCAAGCTCGCCGACCACCCGATCCTGCAGGACCCGGCCGCCGGGCTGAAGAACCGCGTCTGCACCCTCCCGACCTGGCAGAGCAACCAGGCCGCGGCCGAAGCCTTCTTCACCGCCGCGGGCAAATGCCTCGACGCGGCGTGGGGCCCGTTCCTCGAGTACTACCAGCTGCCGTTCACGCCACCCGCGCTGCACTTCCCCACCGGGGCGAGCTTCGACACCGAATGCGGGACCATCCAGGTCGGCATCGCGACAGCGGCCTACTACTGCGAGAACAACCTCTACGTGCCCTTTCGGGGTCTCCAGACCGACCAGTACGGCAATAACCCCGGGGTCTACCTGGCGCTGTTCGCCCACGAATACGGCCACCACGTGCAAGAGGTCGCCGGGCTGATGGACGCCGCGTGGCAGAAGATCTACGAGGTCGGCCCGACCAGCCCCGCCGGGCTCGAGATGTCACGGCGCAAGGAACTCCAGGCCCAGTGCTTCTCCGGGATGTTCCTCGGCGCCCACGTCGACCAGGGCGGCACGCTGACCAGGACGATGTTCGACAAGGCGTGGAACGACCAGGAAACCCGCGGCGACAACACCTCCGGCAGCCACGACCATGGCACCAACGCCCACTACGCGCAGTGGTGGCGCGACGGCGCGAAGAGCAACCGCATCGTCGACTGCAACACCTTCGCCGCCCCCGCCAGCGCTGTGTCTTGATTTGGCGCTCACGCGTCTGAGTGGCCAGGGCGCTCCAAAGCCCGCACGTGCTGCTTGCGCTGGGCAGGTGGCTCGTGAGTGGCAACGAGTGTTCTAACACTTGTAAACACTCACGACCCCACGCGGCCGCCTGACCTGCGATGGCCTGCCACGTTTGCCTTACAAGGGATCAAGAGACGATGGTCCCGTTAGCCGTAGTTGCGCCGGCCGGGGTAGCCGGCGGGTTTCGGAGGAGGATCACGGCGTAGAGGGCGCCGGCGAAGCACGCGAGGGTTACGAGGAACAGGCCCAGTGGGCGGCTGGCACCGCTGCCCGCGACTTCCATGACCTTCGCCGTCTCGACTTGGATCATCCCGTCCCCGGCGCCGGCGGGCACCAGGACGTCGACGCGCTCGCCCTTGTCGTGACCGCACGCGCTGAGCGAACCCTCACGGTCGGTCCCGTTCAGCGGAAACTTCACGGTTTCCTCGGCGTTCGGCACCGCGCACTCCACCTGCTTGGTGACCTCCGCCGAAACTACGGTGCCCGGCTCGACCGGGACGGCACCGAAAAGGCCCGGTCCGGCCAGCCAGACGAGCAGCAGGACGAGGACTCCGGCGCCGGCGGCCACGCCGAGGGACTTCCAGTGCAGCTGGACCTGTCTTCTGAGGAGTTCCACTCGCTGCCGCACACCGGCAATCGTCCCAGATCCCCGCGCCGATGCACAGGAACCCGGGTCAGCGTTCGATCTTGTCGACCTGCGAAACTTTACGGACGAAAAGCAGCCTGTCGCCAGGCTCGATGGCATCGGCCTGCGGAGCGTCCACGCGGTACAGGACGCCGTCGCGCACCAGACCGAGCACGATGTCCGCGAGATGCCTCGGCGAACCGCCCTCTTCGGACGGTTCCACCGGCCGTTCGGCGATCGCGAGGCCCGATTCCGGGGTCAGCAGGTCTTCGACCATGTCGACGACGAGCGGGGTCGTAGTCGCCATCCCGAGCAGGCGGCCCGCGGTTTCGCTGGACACCACGACCTGGCTGGCGCCCGACTGCTTGAGCAGGTGGACGTTCTCCGCTTCCCGCACCGAAGCGACGATGTGCGCCTTGGGCGCGATCTCGCGTGCGGTCAGCGTCACGAGTACCGCGGTGTCGTCCCGGTTCGGGGCGACGACGATGGCCTTGGCCCGCTGCACACCCGCGACGCGCAGGACGTCGGACCGGGTCGCGGAGCCGTGCACGGTGACCAGGCCGAGCGCGCTGGCCGCTTCGAGGGCCTGCGTGTCGGTGTCGACCACCACGATGTGCCCCGGCTCGACGGTCTCGTCACCGAGCAGGGTGTTCACCGCGGACCGGCCTTTCGTACCGAACCCGACGACCACCACGTGGTCTTCCACCTTCGACCTCCACTTTTGGATCTTGAAAGCCTGTCGGGAACGCTCGGTGAGCACTTCCAGTGTGGTACCGACCAGGACGATGAGGAAAAGCACCCGCAGCGGGGTGATGATGATGACGTTGATGAACCGGGCCGACGAAGTCGCCGGGGCGATGTCACCGTAACCCGTCGTGGACAGCGAAACCGTCGCGTAATAGAGGCTGTCGAGCAGCGAAAGCCCGTCGCCGTTGGCGTCGCGATAGCCGTCGCGGTCCAGGTAGACGATCAAGACGGTGGCCAGCAGCGCCAGCATCGCGCCGATGACCCGCTTGAGGATCGCCCGCAGCGGGCTGACCGTCAGTTCCGGCATCCGGATGACGCCGACGAGTTCGTGGTCCGGCTGATCGTTCAGGTGGCCGCCGAGGGGGAATCGCGGAAACCCCTTGAACCCCTTCATGCCCCGGCCTCGAACCGGTGGTCAACATCACTCACGCCGGGGATGCTAGCTCACACCTCCCGGACCCCGCCGGGCTTCTGTGCGAAGCTCTGATCATGTCCCGTGTTTCGAAGCCTTTCCGCTCGTCACAGCGTCCCGCACTCGCTCTCGCCGGACTGCTCGGTACTTCCGGCGTGCTGCATTTCGCCCGCCCGAAGTTCTTCGACGGCATGGTGCCCAAGCAGCTTCCCGGGTCGCGGCGGCAGTGGACGCAGCTGTCCGGGATCGCGGAACTGGCCGTGGCCGCCGCCATCGTCACCCCGCGCACGCGCCGGCTCGGCGGGCTGACCGCGGCGCTGCTGTTCGTCGGGGTGTTCCCGGCCAACGTGAAGATGGCGCTCGACGCCGAGCGCAAGCAGAAGTCCGCCCGGGAGCGGCTGGCCGCGTGGGTCCGGCTGCCGATCCAGTGGCCGCTCGTCCTGTGGGCCTTGAAGGTGCGTGACTCCGCTTAGGTCGTGTCCCGCCACCCTCAACGGAGACGCTTCGTGCCGCTGTCACATCCAGGAATCCAGTACCCGATCGATTTCCGCGCGGATCCGGTCTCGCGCGACGGGCCGCGGCACGCCTGACATCAACAGTTCGTCATACGGCGTGTCCAAATGCCGGACCGACGCGACGACGGCCGCGCGCACGGCGTTGTCGTCCAGCGCCCGCCCGGCGGCCGAGCGCCCGACGCGGCCACTGCCGCGGACAGCGGCGTGCTCGGCGATCCGCTGCGGCCGCTCGCCGGGACAACGCGGGAAGGCCTTCCGGATCGCTTCCGCCATCTCCGCCTGGAATTCGACGTCCCCCGCGGCCCGGCGCTCGGCGTCGCGCACCCGGCGCAGCGCACGGACGTCCTCGTCGGCGAGACATTTCTGCTCGGCGCTCTCCAACGCGGCCTGCTCGACGAGGATGCCGAGCCGCTGGTAGCGCTTGCGCCGGCGGTTGAATGCCATGACCAGCGCGGAAAGCCCGCTCTCGCTCTTCGCGCGCCGCGACATCGCCGCGTTGCCGGCGGGCAGGAACACGAGGTGGCCGAAGTCCGCGCAGTCCAGGCAATGCGGGGCTTCGTCCTCCAGGAACATGAACTCGCCCGCGTCACCGCGGACGCCGCAGCCCCGGCAGGTCCAGTCGTTCACCGGCGAGATCACCACGAGGTCGGGTGCCTTGCTCTGCCGCGCTTCGAGCTGTTCGCGCCGCTTCTCGGACAGGTTGGGCGAAACCCAGTGCGTGTGGAATATGCGTTCGAGCTCCGGTTCGCCGTTCTCGGTGAACCGCAACGGCCGCCGGTCCCGCGTCCCCGCGAGGTACGGCATTTCGCTCGCCAGAAGTCCTTGCTGCTCCGCCCAAGATCGCAGATACCCCAACGCCGTCCGGACCTTGGCTTCGTCGACGGCGACACCTTCGAGATGCGCGCTCCGCCCGGTACGCCACTTGTCGACGAAGTTGGCCGGGAGCCAGCCCAGCTGGGAAAGGATATCGATCGGCGCGACGTACTTCTGGCGTGCGAGATCCGCCTCCGCCGCCGCGATCACCCTGCGCTGGACCTTCGGCCGCTGCTCCTCCATGACCGACGAGTTTACTGCGCCTGCTGCGGGACACTTCGCAGCAGCTCGCGCAGGCCGTCGGCGTCCATGAGGTCCTCCGGCCACACCGTGCGATCCTGGCGCACGTAATGGAACGCGGCCCGCACCTGGTCCAGCGGAACGCGCCGCAGCGCCGCCCAGGCGAGCCGATACGCCGTCAGCTGCACAGCGAGCGGCCGTGCCCGGTCCGCGTCCGGGACCGAGCCGGTCTTCCAGTCGACGACCGTCCAGGTACCGTCCGGTTCCAGGTAGACGGCGTCCATCCGGCCGCGCACGGCGATCCCGTCGACGTCGGCGGAGAACGAAACCTCGACATCGAACGGAGTCCGGTCCGCCCAGGCACTCCGCTCGAACGCCTCCTGCAGTGCTTCGAGGTCGCTGTCCGGGGCCGCGTCGACGTCGGCGGCGCCGGGCAGGTCGTCGATCTCGAGCAGCTGCTCGCCGCCGAACCGGTACTCCAGCCAGCCGTGGAACGCCGTGCCGCGCCGCGCGAAATTGTTGGGCGGCAAGGGAAGCGGGCGCCGGATCTTGCGGGCGAGCGCTTCGGGGTCGGCCGCGAGCTCGACCAGCTGGCTGACCGAGAGCTGCTCGGGAAGCGTGACCTGTTCGGTGTGCGCGGCGGCGCGTGCGCGCTCGGCGAGGAGCACGTCGGTGTCGGAGATCCAGCCGTCCGGGTCCTCCTCGGGTTCCTCTGCTTCGTCGGACGGGTCGGGCGGCTCTTCGGCTTCCTCCATCGCGGCGAAGATCATCTCGACGCCTTCCATGACGTCGGTTCGCCTGTCCCCCAACGGGTCGAGCGGCCATTTCGCCGTGCGCGAATCGGTGACCAGCGGGTTCTCGTCGTCCGCCCCAGGTTCGTCGGCCCAGGCCGCGATAGCGCCGATCCCCTCGCCGGAGTCCCGGATCAGCTCGGAGATCTCGGTGAGGAACACCGACGGGCCCTTGGGTTTGGTGCTCGTCTCGTTCCACCAGTACCCCGAAACCAGCAGCGCGTGCTCGGACCGGGTCAGCGCGACATAACAAAGCCGACGCTCCTCCTCGGCCTCCCGCTCGACAAAGCCTTCCTCGTGGAGTTCAAGCCCCTCAAGCACTTCCTTGCGGTCGTACCCGGCGGCGACACGCAGCTCGGGCAGGTCCTGGGCGTCACCGCGCAGCGCGGCGGGCAACGCCGTCACGGTCCGGAGCCACGACGACGAACGCCGTTTGCTCGGGAAGACGTCCTGTACCAGGTGCGGGACGGCGACGACCTTCCACTCCAGCCCCTTGGCCGAGTGCACGGTGAGCACCTGCACCCGGTCGGGGACGACCGCGACTTCCCCTGGCGTCAAGCCATCTTCGGCGTGAGCCGCGGTGCTCAGATAGTCCATAAAGGACAACAAAGTGGACGTCGGCGCGGCTTCGGCGTAGTCGGTGACGACGTCGGCGAAGGCGTCCAGGTGCGCGCGCCCGACGGAACTCGGCCGGGCGAGGGACTCGACGTCGAGCAGCATGGTGCGTTCGACGTCGGCGACCAGCTCGGGCAGCGACTGGTCGAGCCGTCGGCGCAACGCGGAGAGTTCGCGACCGAGGCGCCGGATGCGGTAGAGGCCGTCCCTGGAGTACTTGTACTTCTGCGGCTCGCCCGGGTCGTCGAGCGCGTCCACCAGACCGGCCTGCTCGGCGCGCTCGGAGAACAGCACCGGCTCGTCCTTTTTGGACTCATCGACGCCCGCGGGGCTCGAAAGATCGTTGGCGCGGCGCCACAACGCGGCGAGGTCGGCGCTCGCGATCCGCCAGCGAGCGCCGGTCAGCAACCTCGCGGCGGCGGTCCCGGCGAGCGGGTCGGCCAATACCCGCAACGTGCTCACGAGGTCGGCGACTTCGGGTTCGTCGAGCAGCCCGCCGAGCCCGACCACCTCGACCGGAAGCCCGCGTGCGCGTAGTTCCGCGGCCAGCGGTGCCATGTCGGCACGCCTGCGGACCAGCACCGCGGCCGTCGGCGGTGTGCCGGTCTCGTCGAGTTCGGCGAACCAGCGCGAGGCCAGCGCGTCGGCCACCCATTCGCGTTCGGCGCGGACGTCCGGCAGCAGCGCGCACGCGATGTCGGCGGCTCCGGCGTTCTCCCGCGCGCGCAGTCGTTCGACGCCGAGTCCTTTGGCGCGCAACGGTTCGGAAATCGCGTTCGCCAATGTCAGGATCTCCGGCGGGTTGCGGAAACTGGTCAGCAGGCCGAAACTCCCGGCCGGCACCAGCTTTTTGTCTTCCATCCGGGGAAAGTCCGTGACGAACCGCGGCAGGTTCGCCGCACTCGCGCCACGCCAGCCGTAGATGGCCTGCGCGGGATCGCCTACCGCGGTGACCGGCATCGGCGGGTTCTCCACCCCGCCGAACAACGCGCGCAGCAGCACGCGCTGGGCATGCCCGGTGTCCTGGTATTCGTCCAGCAGTACCGTGCCGTACCGCTCGCGTTCCCCGGCGACGACCTCGGCGTGGCTCCCCGCGAGCTGCGCGGCGAGCGACATCTGGTCGGCGAAGTCCAGCGCACCTTCGGACCGTTTCCGCTGCTGGTAGCCCTCGATCAGGGGCAGCAGCGCGAGCCGGAACCGCTGTGCCTCGACGACGTCCTTGAGCTTCATCGGCAGCCCGGCGCGCTGCCCTTTGGCGCGCGGCGCGTTTTCGATGACCTCGCACAGCCAGCTGGTGTATTCGCCGAGCTCCTTGACACCGACAAGGTGCTCGCCCAGCTCACCGGCGAGCGAAAGCACCTGCGCCGTCACGGAAGCGGGCACGCGATCGGTCTCGAGGTCATTGTCCCAAGTGGACACCACCCGGTGTGCCAGCTGCCAAGAAGCGGTCTCCGAGAGGAGCCGAACCCCGGGCTGCACCGGCAGGCGCAGCCCGTGCTCGGACAGCAGCCTGCCCGCGTAGGCGTGATAGGTCAGCACGGTGGGCTCGCCCGCGAGCACCGCGGCGCGTCGCTGGCCGCCGGGGTCGATCTGTTCCAGCAGCCCGGAACCGGCCAGCCGCCGCAGCCGCGCGCGGACCCGCTCGGCCAGCTGCCGCGCGGCCTTGCGGGTGAACGTCAAGCCGAGCACACGTTCCGGAGTGACGAGCCCGTTGGCCACCAGCCAGACCACCCGCGCCGCCATGGTTTCCGTCTTGCCCGCCCCGGCGCCCGCGACCACCAGCGCCGGTTCGATCGGCGCGGCGACCACGTCCGCCTGCTCCGGAGTCGGCGGATGCAGGCCAAGGGCCTCGGCGACTTCGGCGGGCGAGACCAGGGTCATGGACCCGTCACCTGACGGCCTTCGGGCCGGATCGGACACGAACCCCTTGCCGGGCAACGATCACACTCGGTGTTCTCGCTCGCCTGGTACTCCGGGCCCGACGCCGAAGCCGCGACCGAGCGGACCAGTTCGAGCCACTGCCGCCCGCTGTCGTCGTTCAGCGGCGCCTGCTCACGCTGGGTGGAGCCGGTCTTGTTGTTCGACTTCGCGACATACACCAGCTTCGCGCCACCGGGCTCCGGCTTGCCTTCGAACGCGCCGAGCAGTACCGCCAGCTGGTAGGCGGCGAGCTGCGGATGCAACTCGGCTTCGGCCGCTGTCACCGGGACCTTGCCGGTCTTGATGTCGATGATCACCGGCCGGCCCTCGGAGTCCATCTCGACCCGATCGACCCGGCCGCGCAGCAGCACGCGTGCTTCGCCGTCCTCGGCCGGGAGTTCGACCTCGATGTCCTGTTCCACACCGGTTTCGGCGAGCTCGGCCCGGCTCTGCCGGAGCCACGTGATGAAGTTGCGCAGCATCTGCTCGACGCGTTTGCGTTCCCGGCGGGAAAACCAGGGCGCCCCGGCGTCCACGCGGGCCCAGGCGTCGTCGAGCGCGGCTTGGAGCTGCTCGTCGTTGGTGCCCGCCGCCACCGCCTGGGCGAGCCCGTGGACCAGGGTTCCGGTGACCGCCGCCAGCTGGGCCGGGTCGCTACCGCCATGCCGCTCGATGAGCCACCGCAACGGGCAACGGGCCAGGATGTCCACAGTGGAGGGTGAGATCTTGACCAGGTCGCCGGGCCCGTGCAGGGGCTCGGTCGTGGACGGCTCGGCGACGCCGTACCACGTGCTGGGGTGCGAGCCGGGAACCCCGGCCGCCGCCAGCTTGGCCAGCTGCCGCACCGCGCGACGACGTCTCGCGGGTTCCGTCTTGCTGTCACAGGAAACCCGGCGCAGCTCGCCGACCAGCTCGGCCAGCACCAGCGCGCGCTCGGCGGGCTGGGTCCGCGCGGCCTTGGCCGTCTCGTCGCCGACCTCTTCGAGATCGTCAAGGAACCGTGACGGCTGCTCGTCCTCACCGGCGACCGCGCTGACCAGCAGCGTGCGCCGCGCCCGGCTCGCGGCGACGAAGAACAGCCGGCGCTCCTCCGCAAGGATCGGCGCGGTGGCCGACATGTTCTCACTGTCCACACCGGACAAAAGGTCGACCAGCTTCTCGACCCCCAGCAGCGATCCGCGCAACCGCAGGTCCGGCCAGCTGCCTTCCTGGACACCGGCGATGGCCACGACCGTCCATTCGCGACCCGCCGCGCCATGGGCGGTGAGCAGCGAGACACCCTCACCGCGGACGGCGGCCGGAGCCAGGCTGTCGCCCGCGATATGTTGCGAGGAAAGGTAATCGGCGAACTCGGCGACCCCGGCACGCGGCAACCTGTCGACATAACGCCCGGCCGCGTCGAACAACGCGACCACGGCGTCGAGATCACGGTCGGCTTGCATGCCCAGCGAACCACCGCGCCCCGCCAGCCGCACCATCCGCTGCTCCAGGCCGCTGGCCTGCCACAGCTCCCACAGCACCTCTTCGACACCGAGCCCGCGGACGACAGCGTCCCGTGCCGCTCGCAACAGCTCACCGATCCGGCGGATCGGCGCGGCTTCGGCGTCCGCCAGCCCGATCAGAAGATCATTGTCCCGCAACACTTCGACCAGCAGCTCGTCACTCGACCGCTGCCCGCCCCCTGCCGTTTCCAACCGCCGCAGGCCTCGGCGCAGCCGCCGCACCGCCAGCGGGTCGGCACCGCCGAGCGACGACGCCAGCAGCATCTCCGCCAGATCGACGTCCAGCAGCGATGGGTTCGCGGCGAGCCGCAGCACGGCCAGCAACGGCCGGACAGCGGACTGCTTGGCCAGCGGCAGCTCTTCGAGAGCCGAGCCGATCGGCACGCCGGCCGCGCGCAAAGCCCGCTGCAGCACCAAAAACGTCCGCGCGGGCGAGCGCACCAGCACCGCGATCTCCGACCACGGCACACCGTCGACCAGATGGGCCCGGCGAAGCTGATCGGCCACCCAGCTCGCCTCGGCGGCCGGGGTCGGCATGAGCCGGACCCGCACCAGGCCATTGGGCGCGTCCGGCGCGGTGGTGGTCTTGCGGTGTCGAGCCGCGCCGGCGAGCGTCCCGGCGAGCCGCGAGACGACGGTATGCACGCCCGTGCTCAGCCGGTGCGTGGTGGTGAGCCGGACCGTCCGCCCGCCCTCACTGTCCGCGTCGTTGTGCAGCCGGGGATCCGCGCCGCGGAAGGAGAACACCGACTGGTCGGGGTCACCCGCGACGACGAACTCCTCGGCCGTCGAGCCGATCCGGCGCAGCAGGCGGAACTGCAGCGGGTCGAGGTGCTGAGCGTCGTCGACGAACAGGTGCCGGACGCGGGTCTGCTCGCGAGAGAGCAGCTCGGGGTCGGAATCCAGGGCCAGGAGAGCCGAAGTGACCAGCTCGGCGGCGTCGAGCGCGGGCGAGACGGGCATGCCGAGCGCGTTGCCGCCGACGCCCTGCAGCAGCGTGACCTCTTCGTACTGGCGCCAGAAGTTACCGGCCGCGACCCATTCCTCACGACCTCTGCTCTTGCCGAGTTTCACCAGGTCCTCGGGGCCGAGACCGCGTTCGGCGGCGCGCATCAGCAGGTCGCGCAGCTCCTCGGCGAACCCCGGAACCATGAGCGCGGGCCGCAGCGAGTCAGGCCAGTTCAGGCCACCTTCGTCGAGGTCACCCGCGAGCAGCTCACGCACGACGACGTCCTGCTCGGCGCCGGCCAGCAACCGCGGTGCGGGAGTGCCGTTCGCGGCGGCTTCGAGCCGGAGGATGCCGTACGCGTACGAGTGGACCGTTCGCACCAGCGGTTCGCTCGCGGTACGCGGGATCTCCGTGTCCAGCTCGGGGTCGGAGTTCAGCATGCGGGCGATATCCCGGCGCATCGCGTCCGCCGATCGGCGGGACGGCGTGAGCACCAGCAGACGCTCAGGCTCTACTCCACCTTGAGCGATCCGGCGGGCCACCGTGGCCGCGATCAGCTTGGTCTTGCCCGTGCCGGGACCACCGACCACCCGCAAAAACCCGCTGGGAGCGGACAAAACGCGGCGCGCGCCGGCGTCCCAATGCAGCGGAGGCGCGACTTCGAGCGGCGCGCGGACCAGCCGCGCACCGACCTGGCTCGCCGTTTTCCTCCCGCTCACCCCTGGATGGAACCACGCCCGTCCGACACATCGTGGTAGCGGGTCGGTCAGCGTGTTGGGCTGCCGGTCCGGCAGAGTGGTTCCATGGACGACGAACTGCACGAGCGGGTGCGGGAGGTCATCGCCGCGGTACCGGCGGGCAAGGTCGCGACGTACGGGGATATCGCGGCCGCGTCGGGGGCCCCGTCACCGCGGCTGGTGGGCCGGATCCTCGCCGAAGACGGTCACGATCTGCCATGGCATCGCATCCTCCGCGCGAACGGCACGCCCGCGCCGCATCTCCAGCACGAACAGCTCGAACTGCTGCGGGTGGAAGGCGTGCTGGCGAAGAACGACAAGATCGATCTGCGTACCTACCGCTGGCAGACCGAGCCCGATCAGGAGGACGAAGGCGGGCTCTGGTGACCCAGGTCGTGTCCTAGTTCGGCGACGATCAGCTTCACCAGCGCGCCCAGCCGCTGGCGTTCGGGCTGCAGCGTCCGGATGCCGGCGGCTTCCAGCGGCGCCGCGGTGACCGGGCCGACGCAGGCGCTCACGACGTCACCACGTAGCGCGTCCAGCAGCTTCTCGTAGGTCCCCGCCTCGCGAGCCAGGTTGAGCAGGTTCGTCGCGGCCGGGGCGCTGGTGAACGCGAGCGCCCGGACGCGGCCGTCCAGCGTGCCCGCGATGAGCTCGTGCACCAGCGCCGGGTCGGCGGGTGCGTGCCAGCGGTACGGCTGGACCTCGACGACCTGCGCGCCCGCCTCGCGCAACGCCCCGGTGAACTCCGGCAGCGGCGACCCGTGCAGCTGGACGGCCACGCGCCGCCCCTCGACACCGGCATCGGCCAGCGCGCGGAAGAGCTGTTTGTTGGACTCCTCCGGCGCGGAGAACTCCTCCCGCAAGCCTGCCCCACGCACCGCACCGACGCCTTTCGGTCCACGCACGAACAGCCGTGCGTCGCCCAACGACGTCAGCAAGCGTTTGCGGAGGCCCCAGCCGTCGGCAGCCTCGACCCAGCCGCGGAACCCCGCGCCGGTGGTGATCGCGGTGAAGTCGAGCGGCTCGGCGAGGACGTCCTCGGTGGCCGCGCGGAGCAGGGCGTCGTCCGGCAACGGCACGATCCGGATCGTCGGGGCGTGCCACACCGTCGCGCCATTGCGTTCGAGCGCGGTGATGAACTCCTCCGCCCGCCGCTCGGCGGTGATCCCGATCGTGACCCCGGTCAGCTCACCCATGCGCCCACGTTAGAGGTCCCCCGCCTCATGACCCGTGGCCGCGTGCCATGAACGGACCCTTCCTCGCGTTTTTCGGCAGGAAGGGTCCGTTCATAGCGTTCCCGCCGAGATCCTGAGCATGCGCAACCATCGCCACCTGTCGACAGATGGCGAAACGCCCACCCGGGGAATATGTCGACACTTTCCCCGGGGTCAGGGCATGTAGTGGGCGGACATCGCGAGGAGGGACTCGGCGATCTGGGCGCGGAGCTCGGGTGGCTCCAGGACCTGGACGTGCGGGCCGAAGCGCAGGAGATCGCCGATCGCGGCACTGTGCGACTCCACCGGCAGCTCCACCCGCGCCCATCCGTCGGCGTCCGGCTCGCCCGCGTCCCGCACCGCCCCCGCGCCGACCTCGCCCAGGTAGAACGGCGCGAGCGCCCGGGCCTGCGGAGACATCAGCACCACCGCGGTCCGCGGGTACATCCGCCGCTGGAACTCCTCCGACCACTGCCGCCAGTACGCCACCAGGTCGAAGTCCGCGGGCCGCTCGAACTCCCCCGCCGGCTCCAGCTCGAGGATCCGCGAGATGCGATAGGTCCGGTCGACGCCTTCGCTCCGCGCGGCGAGGTACCAGTTGCCCGCTTTGAGGATCACACCCAGCGGTTCGAGAATCCGCGAAGCCACCGAGCCGCCCCACCGCTCGTAAGCCACCTTGATCCGCTGGTTCCGCCAGACCGCGTCCGCGACCTCGGACAGCCGCGGCAGGCTCTCGATCCCGCGATGCCAGCCCGGCACGTCCAGGTAGAACCGCTCGTCGATCATCCGCGCGCGGCTTCGCTGCTCCGTCGGAAGCGCCGCGTACAGCTTCAGTTGCGCGGCCGCGAGCACCGTCCCGAGTCCCAGTTCCGCCGCCGCGCTGGGCAGCCCGGCCAGCGAAAGCGATTGCGCCTCTTCCTCGGTCATCCCGGTGAGCCGCGTCCGGTAGCCGTCGACCAGCTGATAGCCGCCGGTGCGCCCGCGGTCGGCGTAGACCGGCACGCCCGACGCCGACAGCGCGTCGATGTCCCGGTAAACCGTGCGAACGGACACCTCGAGCTCCGACGCGAGCTCATCGGCCGTCATCCGGCCACGGTTCTGCAGCAAGAGAAGGATCGACAGGAGCCGGCTCGCGCGCATGGTTTCGATTCTCTCTCAAATACCTGACACAAGCTGACAGGTATACCCGGCAAGGTGCTCTCCATAAACACCGAGCCACCAGCACCGACACGAGGAGAACGCATCATGACCGACAACGCCTTCACCATGAAGAGCTGGGACGAGCACCTCGTCAGCGGCGAGGAAGGCACGCCACGGGTCGCCCACGCCCACGCGGTCATGCGGTACGCCGGGATCATCGACGGCGACTCGACCTGCGACTTCCTGCTGTTCTACCCCGGCGAAGGCTTCGACGGCGGCGCCACCACGTCACCCGGTCTCGAGCGGATCGAGGGCAACGTGGCGGGTCGCAAGGGCAGCTTCGTCGTCCGCCACGAGGTAGGTTTCGACCTCAACGGGCTCCAGGGCACCTTCACCGTGGTCGCGGGATCCGGCACGGGCGAGCTGAGCGGCCTGACCGGCTCAGGCACGGTCGCGGGCACCATGGGCCAAGAGACGGTTTCCTACACGTTCGAGTACGAGATCGGCTAGGAGTGTCGATGCTGGAAGTGGATCGCGAGCAGGTGCTGGCGTACCGCATCGCCGCGCAGGGACTGCACCGTGACGAGCCGGACGCGGCGAAGCTGGCCGTGTTCGACCTCGGCGTGCAGGACAGCCCTCGGGACACCGCGCTGCTCGCGCTCGTCGCCCGGCTCGACGCCGGCGTCACCGAAGAGTCCCTTGTGGACGATCCCAGGTTCGTGCTGGCGTGGACCCACCGCGGCGCGCCGCATTTCCACCGCCGGGACGAGCTTTCCGACGTCATCGCCGCGCTCGTGCCGCTGGAAGCAAGCGACGCGATGGCGAGGATGGGCTGGCAGCGCAAGCAGGTGGAGGCCGCCGGGATGCCCGCCGCCGACATCCTGTTCACCGCGGCGCGGGCGATGCGCAAAGCCGTCGGCAAGACGATGCCCAAGGGCACGGCGAGCACGGCCGTCACCAAGATCGTGCCGGAGTCCTTTTCGTACTGGTGCCGCGGCTGCCAGGCGACCCATATCCTCGAACAGCTGATGCGGCTGGCCGCGGTCCACGGCGGGATTCGGCTGGAGGCCGGTGTCTCCCCGGCGACACTGTCCCCGCTCGAAGGCCGATCGGCCATCAAGACGAAGCCGGACGTCAAGGCCGCGACCGCGGTCGTGGCGGACTACCTGCGCGTCCACGGCCCGGCGACCAAGTCGGACGCGGCGGGCTTTGTCGGGACCACGAAGACGTCCGTCAACGGCATGTGGCCGGACGGACTGGTCGAGGTCCGGGTCGACGGGAAGGCCGCTTTCCTTCCGGAGGAACGGCTTCCCGAACTCGAAAACCCGCCGGAGCCCGATTTCGTGCGACTCCTGCCGCCGCTGGACCCGTTCCTACAGGCACGGGACAAGACGCTGCTGGTCCCGGATCAGGCCAGCCGCAAGGAGGTCTGGAAGATGCTCGGCAACCCGGGCGTTGTCCTCGCCGACGGCGACATCGCGGCGACCTGGCGTTCGAAAGCCAGTGGCCGCAAGCATCTCGACTTCACCATCAGTCCTTTTGAGACGTTCGACCCCGCCGCGCGTAAACTCGCCGAAGCGGAGGCGGAGCGGCTCGCCACCAGCCGAGGCTTCCCCGACGTCCGCGTGACCTGGGCCTGACACCTGTTTGTTCGCCATCTGTCGACAGATGGCGATCTCCCGGGGAGTGTCGGGCTCCCCGGGAGATCAGTAACCTCACGACCTAGAAGGCCGTGAGGCCGTTCGGGGTGCCGACACCTGTCGGAGCGTCGTAACCGGGCTTGGCGACACACAGATAGTCGTTGCCACACTTGGCTCCGCCCAGGAGCGGATCGTTGGTGCCCGTGGTGATGTCGAAGAACGATGCGCCCGAGCGGTACAGATCCGCGGGCTTGGCCGTGGCGGCGTGACCAGACGCGCCGTACAGCCCCGCGATGAACGGCGCCGACGCGCTCGTGCCGTCCACGGTCATCCAGCCACCGGATTCGGTGCTGTAGATAGCCAGGCCCGAGGCCACCGCCGAGATGTCCGTGGTCGTCCGCTTCGCGCAGCTCGTGTCACGCTGCCATGCGGGCTTCGCGATGTAGGCCGAGCAACCGCTGCCGCCCCACAGCCACACGGATTCCGCCCAGCCCCGCTCGCTTTCGTCCCTGACCAACGTCGTGCCGCCGACGGCGACGACGTTGTCGAAAACCGCTGGGAAGGACGCGGAGGTGAATCCGATGTCCCCGGACGAGGCCACGATCGTCGTGCCGGGGTGGTCGTAGGAAGCGGCATAGCTCAACGCCATCCCGGTTTCCCTGGCACCGTAACTGTTCGACACCACCTTCGCGCCGAGCCGCACGACGGTGTCCACGGCGGCCGCGAGATCGGGGAACGAGGGACTGTTGCCCTCGACGACCAGGATCGGGCACGTGGGACAACCGGCGGACGCCATCGAGACGTCCAAAGTGGACTCTACCGACCAGCCGTAGTTGGTCACGGGCAGCGGACCCGCGTCCCCGTTCTGGTTGACCTTGCGGAAGCAGCCGTTCTCGGTCGCGCAAGGGGGCAACCCGTACTGGGCACGGTAGACGTTCAGGTCCGCTTCCAGATTCGGGGCGTCATAGGCGATCGCGATCCCGATGAGGGTGTTCGCGTCGGTGATCTTCGGGATCCGGTAGGCGGACGCGAGATCGTTCGCCCCGATCCCCGACGGTAGTTCGCTCACCTTCGCCCGGACTCCGTTCGCCTGTGGGGTAAACGAAGTCAGGCATCGGGTGAATCCCGGAGCGGGTTCGGCACAGGCGGCTATCTTCGCCGCAACGGGAGCGGCCTGCGCGGTGCCGATGACGGCACTCATCGCCGCCGTCACGCTCACGACGACGGCCAGTATTCGACGGTTCACAGTGGACACTCCCCTCAGTCGAAGATCTTGTAGGCGCCGGTGGTCGTCTCGACGATCCGGCCGCCCGATTCGTCGGTCGCCGTGACACGTAGCGAAACTGGCACACCGCGGAAGGTCGGGGCGGTCGCGGTGTAGGCGGCGCGGTAGACGCCGTCGCCCTGTTCGGTGGTCGTGGCGTCCTGCCAGGTCCCGCCCTCGTCGAGGGAGAACTGCACGGCCACCGCGGTGACCTTGCTCGCCGCGGACTGCTGCAGATGCCCGACAGTCACGTCCAGCGTCTGCTGTCCGCTCTTCACCAGGCCGCTCAACGACATGCCGCCCACGCCGTAAGCCAGTGTCAGCAACGGTTCCACGGCGCAGACGCGGTCCAGTGGTTCGCCCCGGTTGATCCGGCAGACGAACGCGTCAGGCAGTTGAGCTCCCTGGACGTGCTGTGACTTCCACGTCCACTCGGTGTTGCTTCCGTTGGACAGCCGGTACATCGGCCCGTAGCGGTTGGCGTCGACGACGAGCCGGACCGTGGAAGGCTCTGGGGACAACGTGAACTCGGGGACTACGTCGATCATCGGGCCGGTGCTTTCGGCGATCTTGATCCCGTTCTCCTCGACCACGTAGCCGCCGTAGACGGAATCCACCTGCTCACCCAGGAAACCGAACCCGGTGTGCCCTGGCTGGCTGTCGCTGAACGGGACCAATTCGAGCTTGACCTGGTCGCCGTTCCTGGTCGCGGCCGGCACGGTCAGGTTCCTCGGGTCCGTCTGCGCCAGCAGACTCACGTTGCCCGCCGGGTGCAGCGGGAACTTGTTCCAGTCCTCGGTGAGGGTGGTACCCGGCTGGTAGCCACGCCCGGCTTCGTACTGCCCGCCCCGCCAGCCGCCGAACTCCGCGTCGACGTACTTCGCGATCCCGCCGAACCACATGATCGACGGATCGGCCGACACGTACTCCGTCTGTTTGCGCGGCATTTCCATCGGGTGGCTGAGCCGAGCCGTTCCCTCAAGCTCGAATGGGTAGGCACCCGCGCGCTGCCGCTGGCCGATCAGGCCCAGTTCCGAGAAGTAGCTCGCGTTCACCGTCGCGAGACTGTTCGCGGCGACGACGTACCGCTGCTGCGGGATGATCCCGGAGGCCGCCTTCTGCAACTGGTACTCGTACGGCGTGCCGGGGCCGGGCGCGGAAATCAGCCGGCTGTACGGATAGGACTGCAGCTGACCCACCTTGACCGGTTTGCTCGTCGGCGAAACCCACACGGGCACCCCGGATCCCGCGTCGACGTCGACGGTGAACCCGCTGCCGGCGGTCGCGGCGCGACGGATGAAGAAGCCACCTCCGGCCGGGAGTGCCGGCCTCGGCGTCACCCAGGTGACCTTGCTGGTGGCGCGCTGCGCGTCCAGGCGGATCGTGATGTCCGCCGCGACAGTGAACTCGGGCTGCGCGGAGAACCGCACACCGGTCACGTTGTTTTCGGCGTCGGTACTGAAAAAGAGCCCCAGTGCGCTGTAGCGGCCTTCGGGCACGCTGAACTTCGCGGTGCCGCCGAAGAAGTAGTTGGTGGACTCGTCGAAGTCCAGTAGATCGCCGTTGTCGACGTTGTACAGCAACGCGGTGCCGCCCTCGTCGGGCCGGCCCTCGGCGTTGTTAGCGTTCACTGTGACCGTCCGCATCACCGACGCCGGCTTGACCCGCGCCGGTTCCGCGCCCTCCAGCGCGATGCTGGTCTTCGCGGCGAACAAGCCCTTGCCGCCGTAACTGCCCGATGCGCGATCCTCGGCGAACTGCTGTGCGAGCGCGGCGCCGAACTCCTTGGCGGAAGCCAGATCGAGGTATCCGTCACCGGCGGTAGTGGCTTGAACACCCGGCACCGCGGGCTGGGCGCCGTCCGAACTGAGCTTGACCGGGACGCGGCCGTTCTTCTGTGCCTTGAGCACCGCCTGGACGTCGAACAGGCTCGGATCCAGGCCACGCCCGAGATACGGCAGCGCGGTGGCGGGGACCTCATAGGCCTTACCCGCGATCGTGAGGTGTACCAACGCCCGGGCCAGGCCCTTTTCGGTGGCGGGGGTGATGTTCGCCGCCGGTCTGCCGTCGGGCGCGGGCCGGACGGTGACCACGTCACCGGTGATCAGCAGAGCGGTGCCTGGTCTCGGGTTCGCCACCTCCGCCGCTGCCGGGCTCGACACCGTGAGCACAGCCAATCCGGCCGTGACGGTGACGAGCAGGGGTAGATACTTTCGCACGGGCGCCTCCAGGAGTGAGCAGGTCACCTCCATTACGGCTGCCGGCCGGTTCCTGTTGCACCGCGCCTAAAACCGGGTTCAAGTTCAGCCATTCGGCCCATTCCACCGCGCTGCGCGCGAGGTTCGCGAAGTGGCCCGAAAATGTCGTACCCCGGTGGCATTATGGAGACACGGGGGAACACCACTGGGAGGAAGACATGGAACTGAACACCGGCACAGTTATGTCCATTGTGGACGCGACCATCGGCACCGCCAAGTAGGACGCCGGGTGGCCCTCGGTAGGACTACCGAGGGCCACCGCTCTCAAGCGGCGCGTGACGTGCGGATAGCCGCCGCGTAGCGCCTCAGCACAAGATCGGCCGCCGCCGGATGGGTCCCGAGCGGGGTGGTGACGACGTCCGCACCGGAGTCGGTCACCCGGCGCTGGAACAGACCGGGGGCGAGCAGCCAGGACGCCACGGCCACCCGGCCGCGGGCCCGACCCACCATGTCCGCGATCGTGGGCGATGCCGTCGCCGCGTAACCGACGCGCACCGGCGTCCCCAAACGCAGCGCCAGCGCGTGCGCGGCCGTGTCGACGTCGGCCAGTGCGCGGGGGTCGCTCGAACCGGCCGCCGCGAGCACCACGGAGTCACCGCCGCGGTAGCCCGCCGCGGTGAGCCGTTCGGCCATGGCGTCGACAAGTTCCGGCGCGGGCCCGAACGAACGCGCGATGGTGACGTCGTCGTGCCCGCTCGCGGCCACCTGCGCCGGGATGTCCACGCGGACGTGGTAACCGGCGGCGAGAAAAGCGGGCACCACGACCACCGGCCGGTCGAGCACCTCGGCCAGCACACTGGTTACATCGGGCGCCCGCACGTCCGCGTACGCGACGCGGACTTCGACACCGCGTGAGCGCGCGCGTACTCGCGCGGCCAGGTCTTCGATCACCCGTGCGCCCGCGGGGTCGCGCGTGCCGTGTGCGGCCAAGACGATCATGCGTGCTCCCGTTCCACAGCCAGCCGGTAGCCGCGTTTCACCACGGTCTGCACCAGCTTTCCCTCCCCCAAAGACGTCCTGAGCCTGCCGATCGCCGTCTCCACCGCGTGTTCCTCCCCGCCGCTCGGCAACGCCGATGTCAGCTCCCGCCGGGAGACCACCCGTCCCGGCTCCGCCGCCAGCACCCGCAGCAACGCCATCGGCGCCGGGGCGACATCGCACCATTGACCGTCCACAATGGCCGCTTGCCCACGCAGCTCGACGCACTTCCCCGCCGCCTGCAACCGTGACGACCTCGCCGTCAGCGACTGCGTCACCGTTCTCGCCAGCGCGCCGATCCTCGACCGTTCCGGTTGCACGGTGGGAATGCCCAGCGCCGCGAAGGGCGCGGCGGTGATCGGGCCGACGCAGGCGACCACGACCCGGTGCGCGAGCGCGTCGACCAGCCCGGGAAACCGGCTGGTGCGCTTGGCCATCGCGAGCATGCTCGCCGCGGCGGGCGCGCTGGTGAACGGCATCGCGTCGATCGAACCGTCGATCACCGCGTCGATCAGCCGGTCCAGCGGGGCGGGATCGGCCGGGCCGACCCAGCGGTACACCGGGATCTCGATGACCTCGGCCCCGGCGGCGCGCAACGCGTCCACGAAGAACGGCAGCGGTTCCCCGTGCAGCTGCACCGCGATCTTCTGGCCGTCGACGCCCGCCGACAGAAGATGCTGCAGTAGCTCGGCGTTGCTCTCCGACGCCGGTGAGTAGTCTTCGGACAGGCCCGCCGCGCGGATCGCGCCCTTCGCCTTGGGCCCGCGCGCGAGCACCGACGCGTTGGCGAGCCTGTCCAGCAGTCCTTGCCCGAGTCCCCAGTCTTCGGCCGCCTCGATCCAGCCGCGGAAGCCGATCCCTGTGGTCGCGACGACGGCGTCCACCTGGTCTTCGAGCAGTCTCTCGGTCGCCTCGTGCAGTTCGGTGTCGTCGGACAGCGGCACGATCCGGATCGCCGGGCCGTAGCGCGCGGTGGCCCCCTTGCGTACCAACAGCGCGCCGAGCTCGTCAGCCCGGCGCGCGGCGGTGATGCCGACCACGAACCCGGCCAGCGGCAGTACTTCCGGCGACGCTGTCACGGCGAACCCACATGCACCACACCGCTGGTCACCCGTACCGCGAACGTCCGCACGCTCACCTCTTCGTCGTCCAGGCACGCCCCGGTGCGGAGATCGAACCGCTGCTTGTACACCGGCGAGGTGACCATGGGCGCGCCTGCCGCGTCGCCGACGATCCCCCGCGCCAGTACCGCCGCACCACTGAACGGGTCCATATTGGACAGTGCGTGGAACTCGTCGCCGGGCAGGCGGAAGATCGCTACCTGCACGTCTCCCGCGAGCAGCGCGGCGACCCCGGCGCCCATCGGCACGTCCTCGACCGCGCACACCGCTGTCCACGTCAGTTCCAAGGATAAAGTCACCGCCCCACCACCTCCGGCACCCCGAGCAGGACCGGCACGTTCTGCTCTCGTTCGGTGCGGAACGAAATACTCGGGTCCGGCGTGCCGGGCGCGTTCACGAAGGAACTGAAGCGGGCCAGCTTCGCCGGGTCTTCGAGCACCCCTCGCCACTCGTCCGCGTAGTCCTCGACGTGTTTCGCCATCGCCGCCTCCAGATCCGCGCAGATACCGAGGCTGTCGTCCACGATAACCGCACGCAGATGATCGAGCCCCCCTTCCATCTCCTCGATCCACGGTGCCGTCCGTTGCAGGCGATCCGCTGTCCGGACATAGAACATCAGGAAGCGGTCGATGATCCGGATCAGCTTCTCTGTGTCCACATCGGACACCAGAAGTTCCGCGTGGCGGGGCGTGATACCGCCGTTGCCGCCGACGTAGAGGTTCCAGCCGTTCTCCGTCGCGATGATGCCGAAGTCCTTGCTCCTGGCCTCCGCGCATTCCCGCGCACAGCCGGAAACCCCGGACTTGATCTTGTGTGGCGAACGCAGGCCGCGGTACCGGAGCTCCAGCTCGATCGCCAGCCCGACACTGTCCTGCACGCCGTAGCGGCACCATGTCGAGCCGACGCACGACTTGACGGTTCGCAACGCCTTGCCGTAGGCGTGCCCCGACTCGAAGCCCGCGTCGACCAGCCGTCGCCAGATGTCCGGCAGCTGGTCGACGGTCGCGCCGAACAGATCGATCCGCTGCCCGCCGGTGATCTTGGTGTACAGCCCGAAATCGAGGGCGACCTGGGCGATGACGAGCAGTTTTTCCGGGGTGATCTCCCCGCCCGGGATCCGCGGGACGACCGAGTACGTGCCGTTGCGCTGCATGTTGGCCAGGAACTTGTCGTTCGTGTCCTGCAGGGTGGCCTGCTCGCCGCCGAGGATGTGCCCGTTGCCGAGGGTGGCGAGGATCGAGGCCACCGCGGGCTTGCAGATCGCGCAGCCGCTTCCCTTGCCGTGCTTGCGGATGATCTCACTGAACGTGGTGATCCGGGTCGCCCGGACGATCTCGAACAGCTCGGCACGGGAATGCGTGAAGTGCTCGCACAACGCCGTCGACTGCTCGACACCACACGCCGTCAGCAGCTTGCTCAGCATCGGAACACAAGAGCCGCAAGCGGTTCCGGCGCGCGTGCACGCCTTGATCTTCCCGACCGAGTCGCAGCCCTCACCGGTGATCGCGTGGGTGATCGCGCCCTTGGTGACCCCGTTGCACGAGCAGATCTGCGCCGCGTCCGGCAGCGCGTCGACACCGACCGCCGCGCCGCCCCCGGCCGGGGCCAGGATCGCGCCGGGGTCGGCCGGAAGCCGCCTCCCGACGAGCGCGCGCAGGGTGTTGAACTCACTCGCGTCACCGACGAGCACGCCGCCGAGCAGCGTGCGCGAGTCGTCGGAGACCACGAGTTTCTTGTACGACCCGGCGACGGCGTCGTTGAACACGACCTCCAGCGAGCCTTCGGTGGCGCCGTGCGCGTCGCCGAAACTGGCCACGTCGACGCCCATCAGTTTCAGCTTCGTCGACATGTCCGGGTCGGGGAAGGTCGCCTCGCCACCGGTGAGTTGCGCGGCGACCACCTCGGCCATCGCGTATCCCGGCGCGACGATGCCGTAGACCCGGCCGTCGACAGCGGCGCATTCCCCGATGGCGTAGATGTTCTCGTCCACTGTTCGGCACGACAGGTCGACGGCGATCCCACCCCGCGCGCCGACGTCCAAACCGGACTCACGGGCGAGCTCGTCCCGCGGACGGATACCGGCTGAGAACACGACCAGGTCCAGATCGAGCTCGGTTCCGTTGCCCAGCCGGACGAACAGCCGGTCGCCGTCGGCTTCGATGGCTTCCGTCGAGGTTCCCGTGTGGACGGTGACGTCCAGCCCGGTGATCAGCCGGCGCAGCAGGCCACCGCCGCCCTCGTCGATCTGGAGCGGCATGAGCCGCGGGCCCATCTCGACGACATGCGGTGACAAACCCATGTCCCGCAGTGCTTTCGCGGCTTCGAGCCCCAGCAACCCGCCACCGATGACCAGAGCGGACCGACGCCCACGCCCGGGCTTGCCCGCCGCGTCCCGGATCGCGTCGAGGTCCTCGATGGTCCGGTAGACGAACACGCCTGGCAGGTCGTGGCCCTTGACGGGCGGCACGAACGGCCGCGATCCGGTGGCCAGCACCAACGCGTCGTAGCTCTGCTCGAACCCGGCGCGCGTGGTGACGGTCCGGCGTTCGCGGTCGATCGCGACGACCGGGTCACCGAGCCGGAGCTCGACCTGGTCGTCACCCGCGTAGTCCGCGCCCGGCAGTGCCAGCTTGGCCGGATCCCAGCCGTCCACATAGGACGTCAGGCCGACCCGGTCGTACGCCGGACGGGCTTCCTCGGCGAGTACGACGATCTTCCACGTACCGGCGGGGTCTTCGGCGCGGACCGCTTCGACGAGTCGGTGCGCGACCATGCCGTGCCCGGCGACGACCAGTGTGCGGGTCATGGTGCTCAGACCTCCGCCCCCGCGAGCGCCAGCCCACGCTTGCTCGGCTCGGCCGCCGGCTTACGCAGGTAGACCGCCCAGGTGATGACGAAGCACAGGCCGTAGAAGACCAGGAAGCCGATGAACGCGGGCACTCCGCTCTTGGTGGCCGCGAAGGACTCCCGGAACGCGAGGTTGATGAACAGGCCGCCCAGCGCGCCGACCGCACCGGCAAGACCGATCAACGCCCCCGACAGCCGGCGTGCCCGGAGCAGTTCCAGCGCTTCGTCGGCGCCTTCGGAGATCGAGACCTTGGCCTTGGCGCGGAAGATCGCCGGGATCATCTTGTACGTCGAGCCGTTGCCGATCCCGGTCAGCACGAACAGCACGATGAACGCGATGGTGAACAACGCCAGCGAGTTGCTGTTCGACGCGAGGATCAGCACGACCGTCGCGACTGCCATGCCGACGAACGTGGCGAAGGTGACCTTGCCGCCGCCGATCCGGTCGGACAGCCAGCCGCCGGCCGGGCGGGAGAACGAGCCGAGCAGCGGGCCGAGGAAGGTCACCGCGGCGGCCTGCAACGGCGTCCGGCCGAACTGGTTCTGCAGTACGAGACCGAAGGCGAAGCTGTACCCGATGAACGAGCCGAAGGTGCCGATGTAGAGGAACGACATCACATAGGAGTGCGGGTCCTTGAGGACCTCACGCATCGCCTTGGTGTCACCCTTCACCGTGGCGAGGTTGTCCATGTACAGCGCGGCGCAGACGGCGGCGATCACGATCAGCGGGATGTAGACGATGAGCACCAACCGGGGTGCGGTGGCGCCGGCAGTACTGATGACGAGCAACCCGATGAGCTGGATCGCCGCCACCCCGAGGTTTCCGCCACCGGCGTTGAGTCCGAGCGCCCAGCCCTTGTGCTTTTCCGGGTAGAACGTGTTGATGTTGGTCATCGAGGAGGCGAAGTTGCCACCGCCGACGCCGCCGAGTGCCGCGACGATCATGAACGTCGTCAGCGAGGTCCCCGGCTGCAGCACGATCGCCGCCATGATCGTCGGGATGAGCAGCAGCCCGGCACTGATGATCGTCCAGTTACGGCCGCCGAACTTGGCCACGGCGAAGGTGTACGGCAGCCGCATCAGCGCGCCGACCAGCGTCGGTGTGGAGACCAGCAGGAACTTGTCCGCCGCCGAAAGGCCGTACTGCGGGCCCATGAACAGGACCATCACCGACCACAGTGTCCAGATCGAGAAGCCGATGTGCTCGGCGAAGATCGAGAACCAGAGGTTGCGGCTCGCCACTTTCTTCCCGGTGGTGGCCCAGAACTCCTCGTTCTCCGGCTCCCAGCGCTCGATCCAGTGTGAGCCACGGCGTGTCGTGTTCGTCGTCATCGCGTTCTCCTCTTTCGTTGTGGTCACTGGGGATTCCGGGTTCATTGGGCACTCAGCCAGTCAGCTATGCCGCGGACGGCGTCGGCGCAGCCACCACAGCCGGTGGTCGCCCTCGTCGCCAGTGCCAGCTCCGGCACGTCGGTCGCGCCGCCCTTCCACGCCTCGACGAGCCTGCTCTTGCTGACCGAGTTGCACCGGCAGACCAATGCGGTACCAGGCAGATCAGCCGGGCTGGACGCGTTGGGCGCGCCCGCGGGCAACGCACGTCCCAGCAGCAACGCGAGCCGGTCACTGGGCACGAAACCCTTGCGGTCGTACAACTGCGTGATCGTCGCGGCCGCGTCCGGGAGGCCGATGACGATCGCCCCGGCCACCTTGTCGTTGCGCAACACGAGTTTCGCGTACCGCCCACGAGAAGCGTCGGCGAACGACAGGACTTCCGCTGTCGAATCGTCGGCTCCGGTGTGGACTTCGCCGAGCGCGGCGAGGTCGACGTCCCTGGCCTTCAGCCGGGTGGTCACCGGCGTTCCCCGGTACCGCGCCGAAGTGTCCGAGCCGGTCAGCAGATCGGCGAGCACCTCGGCCTGCTCCCAGGCGGGTTGCACGAGACCGGACACGGTGTCCGGATGCTGGGCGCAGTCGCCGATCGCGTGGATCCGGCCGTCGCTGGTGCGCAGGGAATCGTCGATCACCACACCCCGATCGACGGTCAGCCCGGCCGCGAGGGCGAGTTTCGTTTCTGCCCGCACCCCGGCCGAAACCACGACCAGATCGGCGGGCACGTGACTGCCGTCGTCGAGCTTCAGGCCATCGCCCGGCAGGTACCGCGCGGCCGTGGTGCCGAGCCGGAAGTCGATACCCAGCTTGCCGAGTGTGCGTACCAGCACCGAACTCGCGCCGGGGTCCAGCTGACGCTCCATAATGGACTGCATCGGATGCACGACTGTGACGATGTTTCCTCGCCCGGCGAGCCCACGCGCTGCCTCAAGACCGAGAAGTCCCCCGCCGAGCACCGCGACCGGCGCACCGATCTTCGCGGCCGCGAGGATGCGCTCGCAGTCGTCGAGCGTCCGGAACGCCACGACGCCTTCGGCCGGTTCGCCGTTTTCGGTGGTGAGTCCTTCGGTCGGGGGCAGCCACGGCCTGCTGCCGGTGGCGAGTACCAGCGCGTCGTAGTCCACAAAGGACCCGTCTGCCAGCTCGACCCGGCGCAGCGTCCGGTCGATCGCCGTGGCACAAGCACCGGTCCGCAGGTCGACGCCCGTGCGCTCGGGCCAGGCTTTGTCGTGCAGCGCAACCGAATCCGGGTGCATGGTCCCGGCAACGACCGCGGACAGCAGGACCCGGTTGTACGCCAGATGGGATTCCTCGCCGAGCACGGTCAGCGCGACCCGCTCCCCCGCCGGATCACGGCGCCGGATCTCGTCGGCGAGCCGGGCACCGGCCATGCCGTACCCGAGGATGACCACGCGCCGGGGGCTCATACCGGGCTCCTGACCAGCCGGACGGCACAGACCTTGAACTCGGGCATGCGGCTGGTCGGGTCCAGCGCGGGATTCGTGAGCAGGTTCGCCCGCTGCGCGCCGGCGAAGTGGAACGGCAGGAACACGACGTCCGGCCGCATCGACGTCACACAGCGGACGCGCGCGCTGGTCTCCCCGCGCCGGGAAGCGACGACGGCCCAGTCGCCGTCGGCGAGTCCGGCACGTTCGGCGGTGTCGGGGTGCACTTCCACGAAGGCCTCCGGGACGACGTCGTTGAGCTCGGCGACCAACCTGGTCTGCGCACCGGATTGGTAGTGCTGGAGAACGCGGCCGGTGGTGGCCTGCAACGGGAAGTCGGCGTCTGGCAGCTCGGCCGGGCCGGTGTGGTCGACGGCGGCGAACCGCGCGCGACCGTCGGCATGCGCGAACCGATCGAGGAACATCCGTGGCGTACCAGGGTGTTCGACCTCCGGCACCGGCCAGAACAGCGCCTCACCGGACCGCAGCCGGTCGTAGCTGATGCCCGAGTAATCGGCGAGTCCGCCACGCGACGCCGCGCGCAGTTCGGTGAAGACCGTCTCGGCGTCGCTCGAAAACCGCTCGGCGGGCTGCCCGAGCCGAGTCGCGAGCGCGGAGATGACCTCGAGGTCCGTCCACACGCCGTCCGGCGGCTCGACAGCGCGCTTGCGCAGCAGGACCCGGCCTTCGAGGTTGGTCATCGTGCCGTCCTCCTCGGCCCACTGCGTCACCGGCAGGACGACGTCGGCGAGCGCGGCGGTGTCGGACAGCACGAGATCCGCGACGACCAGCAGATCCAAGTCGGCCAGCCGATCGGCGATATGCGACGAGCGCGGCGCGGAGACGACCACGTTGCTGCCGAAGACCAGCAACGCCTTGGGTCCGTTGTCCGTGGCGAGTGCGTCGAGGAGTTCGTAGGCCGAACGACCCGGCCCCGGCAGCGATTCCGGCGTCACACCCCAGACGCCGGCGACATGCGCGCGGGCCGCGGGGTCGTCGATCTTGCGGTATCCGGGAAGCTGGTCGGCCTTCTGCCCGTGTTCGCGTCCGCCCTGGCCGTTCCCTTGCCCGGTAAGGCAGCCGAACCCGGAGCCTTTCCGGCCCGGCAGGCCGAGCGACAGCGCGAGGTTGATCCAGCCGCTGACCATGGCCGCGCCGCTCGCGTGCTGCTCGGTGCCGCGCGCGGTGAGGACGTAGGCGTTGCGCGCGGACGCGAGCTTCGCGGCCACACGGCGTTGGTCCGCCGCGGAAACCCCGGTGAGGCGCTCAACGCGCTCCGGCCACCACGCCGCCGCGATCCTCCACGCGTCGGCGAACCCGGAAGTCCGGCCGTCCACATAGGACTGGTCGAGGTGTCCGTCGGCGACCACGGCGTGCAGGATTCCCAACGCCAATGCCAGATCAGTGCCCGGTGAAGGCGCGAGATGCAGGCTCGCCAGCTCGGCGGTCGGGGTCCGCCGGGGATCCACGACGATCAGGTCCGCGCCACGCAGGTGCTGGGTGAACGGCGGCATCGTCTCGGCCGGGTTCGCCCCGACCAGCAGCACGACGTCGGCCTCGGCGAGATCGGTGACCGGGAACGGCATGCCGCGATCGAGGCCGAACGCGCGGTTCCCCGCGGCGGCGGCCGAGGACATGCAGAACCGGCCGTTGTAGTCGATCTGCGAGGTACGCAGTGCCACCCGCGCGAACTTGCCGAGTTGGTACGCCTTCTCGTTGGTGAGGCCGCCGCCACCGAAGATCGCGACGGAGTCGAGGCCGTGCGCTGCCTGAAGCGCGACGAGTCTGGCAGCGATGAGGTCGAGCGCCTCAGCCCAGTTCGCGGGCCTGAGTTCACCGTCGACGCGGATGAGCGGGCTGGTCAAGCGGGCCGGTGAGTCGAGCAGCGCGCCCGAGGTCCAGCCCTTCTGGCACAGGCCACCGCCGTTCGTCGGGAACCGCCGCGGCGCGACCTCGGTCCCGCGCAGGCTCATGCCGCACTGCAGGGCGCAGTACGGGCAGTGGGTCTCCACCGCGGTACGGGGCTCGGCAGTCATCGTCACGGGCACGACGCTAAGGAGGGCGTGTTACCTCAAAACGCCTGAATGTTTCCGGCAGTTGACATTGCCTGCCGCACCGGCGCCGGATGGTGGTGAGAACGCGGAGGCCGTGGTAGGGGTCACACCAGCTCGCTGACGCCCCTCGCCGCGGCGCGAAGACCGTCCAGAGCGGCCCGGGTGGACTTCGGGTGCAGCGCGTGCGCGGCGAGCCGGAAGAGGATCGCGCGCAGCAGCAGCTGCGACCACTCCGGCAGGTGGGACCACCGGTAGAGGAGCTGGATATCGGCGCCCGCCCACGCCATCGCGTCGACGGCGACGATCGCCGCACCCCACTCCGCCGGGCGGTAGTACGGCACGAAGTCGACGATGCCGGGCGCGGCCTCGCCGTCGAACAGGACGTTGCCCAGCAGCGCGCCGTGGACCACTTGGTCCGGCAGCGGGATCGGCTTGCGCGCGCCGGCGAGCACCTCGAACCAGCGGCCGCCCTTGGTCTCGTCGAGCGGGACGTCGAGCTCTTCCCACGCGATCCTGTCGGCCACCGCGTCGACGTCGGTGCGGGCGTCGATCAGGGGCGGACGCGGCAACTCAGCGGTGGCCCAGTGCAGTTTCAACGCGGCGAGCACGGTTTCGTCGGTGCGGTATTCGGGCGTTCCCGGCAGATAACGACTGGCCGACCAGCCACCGAGGATCGAGCGTCCATCGGTGGTGCGCACCGAACGGGCGACCCGCAGCTCGGGGGCGTCGATCCGGTCGAGCGCCTGCGCCTGCCAGATCGTGGATGCCTTGTCCGCCACCGGTTTCAGTACTGTTCCACCGCAACGCCAGCTCCGGCCGCCCGGCAGCAGTTCGGCTTCGGAAGGGTCCGCGCCGAAGGCCAGGCAGACGTGGTCCGGCGGCGGTTCCTGTCTGGAGGGCACGGCAAAGCACGTTACCCCGCAACAAAAGCCACGAACGAGAAGACTCGCGGGTGCGAAAGCAACTCAGAGGACCTCTTCATGGCGAAGAGGCCCTCTGAATCGGGTCGAATCAGTACGTCGGCAGCGACTGGTCGATCTGCCGCGCCCAAGCCAGCACGCCGCCACCGAGGTGGGTGGCGTCCTTGAAACCGGCTTGGTGCAACGCGGCCAGCGCCTCGGCCGAGCGCGCGCCCGACTTGCAATGCAGCACGATCGGCCTGTCCTGCGGCAGCTCGGACAGTGCCTCGCCGGACAGGATCCTGTCCTTCGGGATCAGCTTCGCGCCCTTGATGTTCACGATCTCGTACTCGTGCGGCTCGCGGACATCGATGAGTTCGAAGACGTCACCGTTGTCGAACTTGGCCTTGAGCTCCGCCGGGGTGATGGTGCTACCGGCGGCGGCGTTGGCGGCCTCGTCCGACACGACACCGCAGAACGCGTCGTAGTCGATGAGCTCGGTGATCTTGGGGGTCTCGGGATCCTTGCGGATCTTGACCTCGCGGTAGCGCATCTCCAGCGCGTCGTAGCTGATCAGGCGGCCGAGCAGCGGCTCACCGATACCGGTGATCAGCTTGATGGCCTCGTTCACCATGATCGAGCCGATGGACGCGCAGAGCACGCCCAGCACGCCACCCTCGGCGCACGACGGGACCATGCCCGGCGGCGGCGGCTCAGGGTAGAGGTCGCGGTAGTTGAGGCCCTTGCCGTTCGGCGCGTCCTCCCAGAACACGCTGGCCTGGCCCTCGAACCGGTAGATCGAGCCCCACACGTACGGCTTGCCGAGCAGCACCGCGGCGTCGTTCACCAGGTAACGCGTGGCGAAGTTGTCGGTGCCGTCGAGGATCAGGTCGTAGTCGCGGAAGATGTCGAGCGCGTTGGCGCTCTCCAGCCGCTCGGTGTGCAGGACGACCTTGACGAACGGGTTGATCTCGGCGATGGACTCCTGCGCGGAGATCGCCTTGAGCTTGCCGATGTCGGATTGGCCGTGGATGACCTGGCGGTGCAGGTTCGACTCGTCGACCTCGTCGAAGTCCACGATGCCGAGCGTGCCCACGCCGGCCGCGGCCAGGTAGAGCAGCGCGGGGCTGCCGAGGCCTCCGGCGCCGATCACCAGGACCTTCGCGTTCTTCAGCCGCTTCTGCCCAGCCATCCCGACATCCGGGATGATCAAATGACGGCTGTAGCGAGCCACCTCTTCCTTGGTGAGCTCGGCGGCCGGCTCTACGAGCGGCGGCAGCGTGCCTGACATCAGGGGTCCTCCATCTCACGCGATCGCGTTATCGCAACCACTATGTCTAACGCACGCAAGCGGCTGAGACTTCCCGCGCCCAGATGCTGGGATCAGGGCGTGTTCTACGGGTTTGGCCAGGGGTTGACCTTGCAGACCTTGCCGTCGGCGGGCACCGCGCCGTAGTTGCTGGAGTCGACCTTGTTCAGGTCCGCCACGTAGTCGTTGGCGACCCCGAAGGACTGCTGCATCATGACCGGGGCGAACGCGCCGTTCTCGGGGCAGCCCTGGTGCTTGTTCCCGATGGCGTGGCCCACTTCGTGGTTGATCGCGTACTGCCGGTAGGTGCCGAGCTCGGCACCGAAGGCCAGCGCGCCGCGGACCCAGCGGGCGAGGTTGATCACCACGCGCTTGCCGAAGCTGCTGCGGTAGCAGGACGACTCGTACTTGATCGAGAAGCCGCAGACGTCGGCCCGGTGGTCGGTCTCGGGAGTGGTCAAGCTCACCCGGAAACTCGGCGACGGGGCGTTCGCGTCCACGCGCTGGAAGGAGATCTTGCCGCTGCCCGTCCAGCTCTGCTTGCTCGACAGTGTCGCCTCGACGACTCCGGCGAACGCGTCGTCACCGCCGTAGCTCGACGCGTCGATGCCGTTCTCGACCTCGATGACGTAGGTGTACAGCTTTCCGGTCGTACCGGCCCGCTTTCCGGCGCCCGGGGGCATCGGCAGCACGTGGTACGTCCCGGCGGCGGACTGGGTGAAGTCCACGCCTTCGGGGAGCACGGCCGTCGGAATGTTCAGGTCGACCGGTTTGGCCGGGTTCTCGCCCACCGTCGGGCCGTCCTCGGCCGCGGGTTCGCCGCCGCTGCTGCCCGTGGTGGCGACCCCCTGCAGCTGCTGCTCCGCCGCGATCGGCTGCGCCGGGCTGTTCGCCGTCTTGAACACGATCAGCACCGTCAGGACGACGAGGATCGGCACCGCGTAGGCGCGCCAGCCGTACGTCTTGGAGATCTTGGCGAGTTTGCCGCGGGGCGGAGGCTGCTTGCGGCCCCGTGTCGGGCGCTCTTCGTCGCCGGCCTTGGGCTGCCAGGAAGCTCGCAACGGCTCCCCCGACGTACGCCTGCCACCTGGCCGGTAG
The DNA here is from genome assembly GCF_036008905.1 of Amycolatopsis sp. Taxonomy (GTDB): domain Bacteria; phylum Actinomycetota; class Actinomycetes; order Mycobacteriales; family Pseudonocardiaceae; genus Amycolatopsis. The sequence goes on from NZ_DASYMU010000241.1 coordinate 85,443, forward strand.
CGCTCTTCGCTCGCCCTCACCGTGGCGACACGGGGGGCGGGAGAGCCACTCGGGCGGTACTGGCCGGTTCGCGGCGGGATGGCGGAACCTTTCGGCTGCGCGGGCGGGGTCCGGCCGGCCGACGACGGATACTGCGTCCGCCGTTCTTCGCCTCGCGCTCCGTGCGTCACCCGGTCCACGCGATCAGAGTGCCATATCCGGACCGTGATGCAGTAAGCGACTGGCGGATTACCCGGAGAATCACGTTCACTCGGATGGGCTACCAGCTCCCGTTTTCCACGGTTTCCCACATACCCAAAACAGCCTTCGCTACTGCATTCGGACGTTCCATTTGCGCCACATGCCCGGTCCGGGGGAGGACGAGTAGCCGAGCGTCCGGGATGAGCCGGGCAGTCCTCGCGGCGCGCCGGACGGAGATCACTCTGTCGCGCATGCCCCACACCACCAACGTGGGCGCGGTGACCGCCGGCGCGACCGCCCACAGCGACGCCGCGCCCCGGGCCGCCCAGGTGCGGAAGATGCCGAAGGTGCTTCGCGCCAATGCCGGGGCGGCCCAGGCCAAGCCCGCCCGCGCGCTGTGTTCCTCGGTGAGGTCCGCGAGCCGGCTCTCCGTGAACGCCGCCGGCTCCGCGAAGCACAGGTTGATGACCTGCATCGCGCGTTCCCGCGGCCCGAGCGCGGCAAGACGTCGACGCACTCCTGGTCCGACGAACGGGAGGTACGCGAACGCCATCAGCGGATCGGACAGGCGGTTGATGTTGACCCGGAGGTCAGGCATCGCCGGGGAGATCAGCGTCAGGGTGCGGACCAGCTCGGGCCGTCGCGCCGCCACCAGCAACGCGACCGCGCCGCCCATCGAATTGCCGAGCAGCTGCACCGGGCCGGAGTCGAGGCCCGCGATGTAGTCGCCGAGCACACGGGCGTGCGAGTCCAGCGAGAAGTCGAAGTCCGGCGGCGGCTCGGACATGCCGAACCCGGGCAGATCCACCGAAACGCCGTCCGTGAACGGCGAGAGCTGCGCGGCGAGGTCGGTCCAGTTGGTCGCCGAACCGCCCAGGCCGTGCACGTAGACTGCCGTCGCGCCTTTTTCGCCGGGGGTTCGCCGGACGTGCAGGCCCTTTTCGAACGAGCCTGTCCACGGCGGCCGCGAGCCGTCCAGGTGCGGCAACGGGGTCCGCGTCAACGGCACATGGGTGATCGGCGCCCGGCCGGGCTGAGGACGAGAAAACTTGGTGGCCACGGCTCCAGGATGCCTGACCCTTGGCGCATCCGGCGTACCGGCGAGTAATGTCAAGGCAACTTCGCGTGGTGGTCACCGCCACTCACGGCCGGAGGGCCGCTCGACCGGAGACAGCGCGCAATCGGAGGATAGATGACTGAGATGGCGCGAGTGCAGCCACGAGGTGTGCGCCTGCCGAGGACGGAACGCCGGGCTCAACTACTGGCCGCAGCGCAACGGGTCTTCGCCGAAAACGGCTACCACGCCGCCGCGATGGACGAGATCGCCGAAGAGGCCGGCGTCAGCAAACCGGTGCTCTACCAGCACTTCCCCGGAAAGCTCGACCTCTACATCGCGCTGCTGGAAAGCCACGTCGACGAGCTCGTCCGGCGCGTGCAGGAAGCGCTGGCGTCCACCAACGACAACCGCCAGCGCGTGCCCGCGACCGTCGGGGCGTTCTTCGACTTCGTGAACGGCGACGCCGGCGCGTTCCGGATGGTGTTCGAGTCCGATCTGCGCGGCGAACCGCTGGTGCAGGACGCCGTCGACCGCGCGATGTCGGCGAGCGTGGACGCCATCACCGAGACGATCACCGCGGACGCCGGGCTGGACGAGGACAAGGCGCGCCTGCTGGCCGTCGGACTCGTCGGGCTCAGCCAGGTGAGCGCGCGATTCTGGTTGGCACACCAGCAGAACCTGAGCCGTGAGGACGCCGTCGCCCTCACCGCCAACCTCGCCTGGCGAGGCATCGGCGGCGGTTTCCCGTTATCTCACTAAAGAGAGCTGAAGCTTGCGGAGCGGGTTAGCGCGCGAAGGCGCGTAGCGACTTCGGCGGCACGCTCCTGCGGGAGCATGTGCCCGGCGCCCGGATAGCGGACGAACTCGGCGTGCGGCAGCTCGTCCGCGATCACCTTGGCGTGCGCCACCGGGCAAAGCCGATCCCGCTCGCCGACCAGCACCACCGCGGGCGTCCCCCGCAAAGCCGCCAGCGCGACCCGGCAGTCATGCCGCGAGATCGCGTCCTGGAAACCCGCGACACTCGCGGGGTGGGCGCACAACAACTGCTCCGTCACCGAATCGACGTCCGCGCGCCGCGGATGTTCCCCGAACACCAGGAACCGCGCCCCCGGACGCACCATCGCGGGCCGCAGCGGCAACGCGTCCCGACGTTGGCGCGCGAGCATCTTCGCCAAGCGGCGTTCGAACGTGGCGGCGCCGTTTCCGGCGATTCCGGGCAGCCCCAAGGTGATCCGGTCCATCTGGCCCGACGACGTCGCCACGAAAGCCACCCCGGCGACGCGGTCCCGGACCAGCTCCGGGTGTCGTTCGGCGAGCTTCATGATCGTCATGCCGCCCATCGAATGCCCGGCGAGCACGAGCGGGCCTTCCGGGGCGCGGGCGGTGATGAGCTCGGCGAGGTCGTCGGCGAGTCTGTCGATGGTCGCGGTGCCGCGTTTCGCGGGCGCCGAACCACCGTGTCCGCGCAGGTCGTAGCGCAGAACGCGCAGCGACGGGTCCAGGCGCTCGACCACGCCGTCCCAGGTCCGGTGGTCCTGCGTCCAGCCGTGCACGAGCACCAGCGTGACCGGCGCGTCGGCCGGCCCGGTCGCGTTCACGTGCAGCGCGGCGCCGTCGTCGGTCAGGAACCGGTGTGCCGTCGAGGGATCCCAGGGCGCGGGCGGGCGCCGAAAAGTCGTCATGTCATTTCGCCGGGAGCAGGAAGGACCTGCGCCAGAAGAACATGCCCGGTTTGCCGATGAGCCCGGACTCCTGGAGGAACGGCATGATCCGCTCACCGGCGTACCGGATGGTGTTCTGCCAGTGCGGATTGTTCAGCGCCGCCTCGACGCCTTCCTTGGGCCGGATTCCGACGGCCTTGTAAACGCCGGGATTGATGAACGCCCGCGTCACGAAATAGGAGATCAGCGCGATGATGAACTGCTGGTAGATGATTTCCTTTTTGGACAGCTTCGCCATTCCGCGGGTGACTTCTTCCCGCGCGAAAGTGACGTGCCGCGCCTCTTCCAGCACGTGGATCCGGTTCACCATCCGCACGAGCGGCTGGACGTTCGGATCGTTCATCTGCTCACGCTGCAACCGGTCCAGCACCTCTTCGGCGACCAGGATCGCGCCGTAGCGGGCGGGTCCGTAGCTGATCGTCGGCATGAGTTTCGCGAGTTTGCGCAGCCACGGAACGGGCCCGTAAGCCGGGCAGCCGATCGAAGAGGCCATCCGCGCGAACATCGTCGAATGGCGGCATTCGTCGGCGATCTCCGTCAAGGCGTATTGCGCGTGCGAACTCGTCGGGTCTTCGTCGTAGACCTCTTTGAGCAGCATCTGCATCAGCAGGATCTCGAACCAGAGCCCGGTGGTGGCGATACTGGCGACCTCGTGCTTACCGAGTTCGATCCGCTGCTCGGGGGTCAGCTTCTCCCACAGTTCGGTCTTGTACAGCGAAGACCGTTCCTCCGGGATGAAATGCTTGCCCTCGACGAGCGGTGCGGCCCAGTCGATGTCGACGTCGGGGTCGTAGAACTTGTTCGCCGACGACTTCAGCAGGCGTTCCGCGGTCTTTTCGCGATCGGTCTCTTTCAGCGTCCGCGTCATTGCCGACAACCACCTTCCGGGACACGAGTGTCTGTAACCTTAGGTAACAGTTACCTCTGGTAGCATGACGCTCGTGGTCGAACATGTCAAGCGCAGCAAGCAGCCCAGCAAGCACCCCTCCGCGGGCGATCCCGCCACCGGCGACGCCCGCCGCGACAGGTGGCGCAAGCACCGCATCGCGCGCCGCGCGGAGTTCGTGGAGGCGGCCCTGCGCGCGCTGGACACGCATGGTCCAGACCTCGGCATGGAAGACGTCGCCGCGGAGGCGGGCGTCACGAAACCCGTGCTGTACCGGCATTTCGACGACAAAGCCGACCTCTACGTGGCACTCGGCCAACGCGGCACGGAGATCCTCTTCCAGCGCCTGATCCCGGCGATCAACGCCGAACTCGCGCCGGTACCGAGGATCCGCATGGCCCTCGACGCGTTCTTCACCGTGATCGAGGAGCACCCCAACCTGTACCGCCTGCTGGCGCGCGGGTCCTTTCAGGACAACAAGCCGGTGGATTCCGACGTCGTCGCCGAGGACAAAGAGGTCATCGCGACCGCGCTCACCGCGCTGCTCGGCGACTACATGCGCATGTTCAACATGGACTCCGGCGCGGCCGAACCCTGGGCCCACGGCATCGTCGGCATGGTCCAGAACACCGGGGAATGGTGGCTGGATCGCCGCTCGATGGGCCGCGACAGCGTCGTCGAATACCTCACGCAGATCATCTGGGCGGCCATCGACGGCCTCACGCGGCAGCACGGCATCGTGATCGACCCGAGCCTGCCGCTGGAAGAGAACAAGGTCATCCAACTCGCCGCGAACAAGGCAGCTGAGTCCCCGGAAACCGCCTGACCCCAAGGAGATCGACGTGAGCGAGCACGACGAAGACGGCTACACCGGCACGGCGACCCTCGTGGTCGAGGCCACCGAGATCCCGGTCGAGGTCGACCTGCGCGGCCACTTCCAGCCCATCGACGGCTACTACCGCTGGTACGGCCGGATCACGGTGAACGAGCAGCTCGCGACGCTGTCCGGCGGCAAGAAACTCCCCGTCGAGATCCGCACTCCGACCCACTCCGCCAAGGGCGAGATCTCCGACCCCGACCCGTGGGGCCGCTACCGCATCATGGGCACCAGCACCCCGCCCTTCCACGTCCCCACCACCCTCGAAGAGGTCGACGCCTAACCCCGCCATCTGTCGACAGATGGCGGTAGTTGCACACGCGGGGGTCGTGAGTGTTTACGAGTGTTAGAACACTTGTCGCCACTCACGACCGGTCTACGAGCGGGCGGGGACGCGTTGGGGTAGCACGTAGTTCGGCCATTTCGACAGGGTGTGCATGGCCCATTCCAGTGGGCCGCGCCCGATCCAGCGACGCCACGCGACGGCGGCGACCAGCGCGACCACCGAGAACTCCACGAAATGCAGCACGCTGAACACCTCCGGTCCGCCCTCGGGCCAGATCAGCGAGATCACCACGAAGTGCAGGACGTACGCGCTCAGCACGCGGCCGCCGAGGTCTGCCAACGGGCTCAGCACCCGCTCGAACCGGGGCATCAGCAGCTGGCAGGCGCCGATCACGGCCGCCGCGATACCGATCGAGATCGCGAAGTCGAACGGGGTGTACGAGCTCCCTGTCGGCAGCAGCTGCCACGCGAGACTGGTCGTCGGCGGGGTGCCGTGGATGAAGATTTCGTTCTCGTTCAGGAAAGTCGCCGGACTCAACCCCGCTTGTGCGGCTTCACCGGCGAGCGAGTTGTAGACGGCCTGCCTGCCGCCGAGCAGGTCGGTGGCCACCCACGACACCAGATAGCCCAGCACGGCGAGCGTGGTCCCGCCGAAGAACAGCCGGCGGCACACGTTGCGCGAACCCAGGTCCATCCGGCCGATCGCCATGCCGGCGAAGATGTACGTCATCAGGTTCAGCGCGGGAAACGTGCCGGTGAACAGCAGGATGATGATCAACTGCGAGAGCCCGGCGGCCGAGGTGAACTCCGCCGAGTCGACGTCCGGCGGCAGGAAGTTGAGTCCGCGCGGGAGCAGCTCACCGCGGATGAGGAACGAAACCAGCGGGAACGCCGCACCGGCCACCAGAGTCGCGCCCAGCAGGGCTTTCACGCCGAAGCGGAGCCAAGGGATCGCGAAGAGGAAACACACGCCGTAGTAGGCGAGGATGATCATGTACCCGGTGTCGAGGTTCGTCAGCCACAGCCCGAGCGCGATGAGCAGCGGTGCGCGCGTGCCGAGCCGCAGCGACACCTTGGTCTGCGCCATCCCGGTCTTCGGGGTGCGCCCACCGGACATCAGCGCTATCGACACCCCGGCGAGCACCGCGAACAACGCCGCCGAGTGGCCCTCGAACGGCTTGAACAGCACATCGACGCCGCCCATGGCCGGATCCGGCCCGACATGTACCGCGTACATGCCGAGCACGGCGAGCCCTCGGGCGACGTCGATGCCGGTAAGGCGAGTCTTCTGTTTCGGAGGTCCGCCGACCGGCCGCACCGGCCGGTCCACCACAGCAGTGACGTCGTCCACCTCGTCTCTCGGCTAGCCCCCGGCATCCCCCGGCAACCAGGGTGACGACCGAATCTGAGAGCCGGCTGAGAGCTGACGGTGACCGAGCTATGACGTAGAGCGCTGTTTGAAACCGCCCAGGACTAGCTTCCGACGGCGAAACCGACCTTGCGGGGCTCCGTCGGCGCGATCTCGACGTAAGCGATCCGGTCGGTCGGGATCAGGTACTTGCGGCCCTTTTCGTCGTCGAGACGAACCAGCCCGCCGCCCGCGTTCAGCGCGTCGGCCACCAGCTTCTCGACCTCGCCGGCAGACTGGCTACTGGACACCACGAGTTCGCGTGCGGTGTCCTTGATGCCGATCTTGACCTCCACGTGGAAACCTCCGCCTGATCGATTTGTTAGCTACGGACCAAAAGATTAAGCCTAGTGGCGCGCAGCGCCTCCGTTGAGGGTGGCGGTGGGAGACGGTGGGCTAGCCGAGTCCGAGCACCTGCATCCGTTTGGTGTGCCCCTGCTGCAACCGCCGGAACAGCGCCGCGATTCCCGACAGATCGCCCGAGCCCGCGACGATGAGCTCGGCGAGCCCGTCCCGCTCGGCCACGACGTACTGCGCCTGGGTCAGCGCCTCGCCCAGCAGGCGGCGTCCCCACAGTGCGAGCTTGTCCCGCGACTTGCGGTCCGCGGCGATCCCGGCGGCGACCTCACGCTCGGCGAACGCCGAATGCCCGGTGTCCGAAAGGACCGAAAGGACCAGATCCTTGGTTTCCGGGTCGAGCCAGGCGGCAATCTCGCGGTAGAGGTCCGCGGCGAGCCCGTCGCCGACATAGGCCTTCACGAGTGATTCCAGCCACGACTTCGGCGCGGTCGAGGCGTGGAAGGCGTTGACATGGCGCACGAACGGGTCCATCGCCTCCTCGATCACCTTGCCGTGTGCGGCGAGATGGCGGCTGAGCAGGTCGTAGTGGCCCATTTCGGCGGCGGCCATGGACGCCAGCGCCGCCCGGCCGGACATCGTCGGCGCGGATCGCGCGTCCTCCGCGAGCCGGTCGAACGCGGAAAGTTCGCCGTACGCGAGCACCCCGAGCAGGTCGACTACGCCGTCACTTATCTCTTTCTCGTCGGTCACGGCGAGAGCGTATCCGGCCCGGCCTGAAAATCACTCCGGAGACCGATCCCACCTCATCCGGCGTGGCTACACCTATCGCAAAACACCTGACCAGGTACACTGTGAGACGTATTGACAGGATTCACCGCACCACGACCTGGCGTCCCTGCGAGATTTCGGAGTACCCACTCGCAGCTGGGAGCGCAAGCCGGAAGCCGTCGTGAGCGCGGAGACAATGTGCGTGCACGCCTCGAGCGGCATTCCCGCGATCAGCTTTCCACCGCGGTCGAGTGTCGAAGAAAACCGGGTTTGCGCGCTGGTATGAGAGAGGCGATCACGCTGTCCGCAAGCCCGATTGAAAACGAAACCACCCCCATCGAGGCCGATCCGGTCGCTCTGGAACACGCCGAATCCGGCGTTCCGGACGTCGACGCCCACCCGCTTCAGGCGGGGGCCCCGGTCGAGGCCGAATCCCCCCTGTTCTCCGAATTCGGAGTGCGCCCGGAAATCGTCCGGTCGCTCGCCGAGGCCGGTATCGAACGCACCTTCGCCATCCAGGCGCTGACACTGCCGCTGGCCATGGCCGGCGACGACCTCATCGGCCAGGCCCGCACCGGCATGGGCAAAACCCTCGGCTTCGGTGTCCCGCTGCTGCACCGCCTCGAGATCCCGGGCGACGGCACCCCGCAGGTGCTCGTCGTGGTCCCGACGCGTGAACTGTGCGTCCAGGTCGCGAACGACCTCAAGGGCGCGAGCAAGCACCTCAAGGTGAGCACGCTCGCCATCTACGGCGGCCGGCCGTACGAGTCGCAGATCGAAGCGCTCCGCAAGGGCGTCGACGTCGTCATCGGTACCCCGGGACGGCTGCTCGACCTGGCCGAGCGCGGCGCGCTGGTGCTCGGCAAGGTCCGCGGCCTGGTCCTCGACGAGGCCGACGAGATGCTCGACCTGGGCTTCCTGCCCGATATCGAGCGCATCCTGCGGATGGTCCCGGAGAAGCGGCAGACGATGCTGTTCTCCGCCACCATGCCGGGCCCGATCATCACGCTGGCCCGCACGTTCCTCACCCAGCCCACGCATATCCGGGCCGAGGAGAACGACGCGAGCGCCATCCACGAGCGCACCACGCAGTTCGTCTACCGCGCGCACTCGATGGACAAGCCCGAGCTCGTCGCCCGCGCCCTGCGGGCCGAAGGCCGTGGCCTGACCATGATCTTCACCCGCACGAAGCGGACGGCCCAGAAGGTCGCCGACGAACTCGCGGAGCGCGGTTTCGCCGCCGCCGCGGTGCACGGTGACCTCGGCCAGGGTGCCCGCGAGCAGGCGCTTCGCGCGTTCCGCTCCGGCAAGGTCGACGTGCTGGTCGCCACCGACGTCGCCGCCCGCGGCATCGACGTGGACGACGTCACGCACGTGATCAACTACCAGACGCCGGATGACGAGAAGACCTACGTCCACCGGATCGGCCGCACCGGCCGCGCCGGCAAGACCGGCGTCGCGATCACGCTGGTCGACTGGGACGAAATGCCCCGGTGGAAGCTGATCTCGGACACCCTCGGTCTCGGCCAGCCCGAGCCCGTCGAGACGTACTCGTCGTCGAAGCACCTGTTCACCGACCTGAACATCCCGGCCGACGCGACCGGCAGGCTTCCGCTGTCGAAGCGGACCCGGGCCGGTCTCGCCGCCGAGCACGAAGAAGACCTCGGCATGAAGCGCCGTGGGCGCGGCCCGAAGGACAAGGCCGCCGAGCCCGCCGAGCCGGCGCGGACGCGGTCCCGTCAGCCCCGCCAGCGCACTCGCGGTGGCGCGGACGCGGCCGCGGCGATCGAGGCCGAGGAATCTCCTTCGACGAACGGCTCCACGCCCGCCGAGCAGCCCGCCGAGGGTGGGCGGAGCCGCAGCAGGCGCCGCACCCGCGGCACGGCGAACGCCGGACCCGCGAACGCCGAAGGCACCAGCCCCGCGGAGAAGGAGGCCGGCGAAACCACCGAGCGTCCGGCCCGCCGCCGGCGTCGCCGCTCGGCATCTTCGTCGGGCACAGCTTCGTCGGGCGCGGCTTCGGCCAAGGCAAACAGTGTCGATACACCCGCTTCGGCAGACTGACCGGCAACAGTCGACCGATACGCAGGAGTAGCGCACGTGAGCGAGCCCGATGACGGTGGACGCCATCGCCTGGAAGCGGGCTCGGAGACGAGCTTCGGTGTCGAGGACGTGCTCGCCAACCCCCCGCAAGGGCCGGTGACGAAGCACGCCGCGACATCGAAGCCCCGGTCGTCACCTTGGAACCGCAAGCGGGACAAGGTGCTCGCCGGGGTCATCACGGTGGCGTTCCTGCTCGCGGGTTCACTCGTCTGGGCGACCAGCGACACGAGGGCGACCACGAGCGACGTAGCCGTCGCCGGTCCTGATGTGCCCCCGGCACCCGATGTGGTGCCGGGGTCCCTCGCCGAAATCTGGCAGGCCCGCAGCGCGGCCGCGCCGGTCCCGATCGCGGAGGCCAACACCGTGGTGACGGCGGACGGCGGCGAAGTCGCCGGGCGCGACCCGATCACCGGCCAGATCCGCTGGAAGTACAGCCGTGACCTGCAGCTCTGCACGGTCGCGGCGGCGTGGTCGAAGGTGAACACGGTCTACCGCCACGACGGGGTCGACGGTCTCAGCGGCTGCAGCGAAGTGACCCAGCTCGACCCGGCCACCGGCCGCCGCACCGCGCAGCGCAACGGCGACGCGGAACTCGGCACCCGGCTGGTCAGCGACGGTTCGCACGTGACGACCACCGGCAAGAAGCTGCTCAACTCGTGGCGTGACGACCTCGTGAAAAGCATGGAATACGGCGAAGTCCGGACGCTGGTGAAGCCGAACGCCCAGCCGCGGACGGGCTGCACCTTCGGGTCTGTCGCGGCGGCCTCCGGCAACGTCGGCGTGATCGAACGCTGCCCCGGCGACGACGGCGACAGGCTGACCGTCTACAAGTCCTCGGGCGGCGAGGCCGACGAGCCGAAACCGCTGTTCAGTGCCGTGCTGGCCGGGCGCTCGGCGAAGCTCGTGGCGATGGCAGGCGAGTCCACCGCGATAGCGCTTCCCGAGCAGAAACTGCTGGTCGTCTACGGCATCGACGGCACCGAGCGGGCCGCGTACCCGCTCGACCTCCCGGCCTCCGATCTCGCCGAGGATCCGCCGGGCGGCGTCGAAACGACGTCCGTCACCGGGTCCGCGGTGTACTGGTTCACCGGCACGAAAACGCTTGCGCTCTCGATCGAGGACCTGACCCCGAAGTGGACGCTGGACAGCGCCGCCGGGCCGGGCATCACCTTCGCGAACCAGCTGGTGATCCCGATCAAGGGCGGCCTGGCCGTGCTGAACGAGGAAGACGGTTCGACCATCCGGACGATCGGCGTCGACAGACGCGGCTACGCCGGTCCGGTACAACTCGGCACCATCGGCCCGGTACTGCTGGAACAACGCGGCGACACACTGGCCGCACTCAGGTAGAACAGACGTATGAGCCTCCCTTCGCAGTTGTCAGCGCACGGGGCGGCGCGTGTCGAGCTGCGCGGCCCGTACGGCCCGATCGCCGCGCTGCGGACCACTCGGGCGGCGGGCGCAGTCGCCTTGCTGGTTCCCGGTTACACCGGATCGAAGGAAGATTTCGCCCCACTGCTGGACGGTTTGGCCGCGGGCGGTTTCGAAACCGTCGCCATCGACCTGCCCGGCCAGTACGAATCGCCGGGTCCCGACGACGAGTTCGCCTACCTTCCCGCGATATTGGGCAAAATCGTCGCCGACGTCGTCACTCAGCTCGCCGACGAACGCCCGGTCGTACTGCTCGGCCATTCCTACGGCGGCCTGGTCGCGCGAGGCGCGGTGCTCGCCGGTGCGCCCGTCGCCGGGCTGACGCTGATGGACAGCGGTCCCCGGCACCTGCCGGACGGGCTGCGGCTCAACGCGTTGCAGATCGGGGAACCGCTGCTGCGGGAGAACGGCATCGTCGCCGCCTACGACATTCGAGAGTCGCTCAGCGCCCGTTTTCCCGGCTGGGTGGCGCTTCCCGCCGAACTGAAGGCCTTCTTCCGCGCCCGGTTCGTCGCGTCCAGCGCCGCCGGGCTGCTCGGGATGGCGCAAGGCCTGCGAACCGAGCCGGACCTCGTCGACGAACTACGTGAGCTCAGCCTGCCGTACGCCGTCGTCGCCGGTGAGCACGACGACGCGTGGAGCGTGCCGGACCAGCGGGCCATGGCCCGGCGCCTGAACGCGCCGTTCGCCCTGATCCCCGGCGCCGCGCACTCGCCGAACACCGAAAACCCGGCCGCCCTGCTCGAGACCCTCCTCGCCACCTGGCGCCCGTGGCTGTAAGCCCTGCTGAGATATCGCCATCTGTCGACAGATGGCGGGATGGGCTAGAGCAGCCAGAGGGTCCAGACGGTGGCGACGGTGAGCGCCAGGACGGCGGCACCACCGGCCACGGCGACGACACCCGTCTTCCGGTCCGCCACCCACTGCGCCGACAAAGCCAAAATCGCACCGATCGGGTGACCGATCAGCATCAGCGGTCCGGGTCCGGGAGCGCCGGTGCTCAGCGCGTACACGCCGGAACCCAGGACGACGACGGCGAGCACGACCAAGCCCGCGGCGAACGAGCCCGTCAGGCCTCGCCAACGGCGACCGCGGACGCGTTTCCGGTCCTCGCCTGCCGGGTTCTCACCCGGGGTCGGCAAGGGAACGGTCCCGAGTTCTTCGGTGTCCGATGACAAAGCCCTTCGCGTCCAATCCTTTTCAGGGGGCCAAAAGATCCCATGGCTGCATGGGCGGCGCGGCCTGCTGGCCTTCGGCGCAGCTGGGCCGGAAATCGCACCAGGAGCAGTGCTTTCCGGTGTTCACGGGGAACAGCTCGTCCGCGTCACCGCCTGCCGCAAGGGTATCCGCTGCCAGCCGGAGATCCTCGGCGGTCTCCTCCGCGCGCCTCAATTGGCGGCGCAAACTCTCGTCGGTGTGCTCGGCGGCGGCGATGGTCCCGCTGGGCAAATGGTGCAATTCGACTGTGTGGCAAGGCTTCCGCAGCGTGCGCGACGCCGCGAGCGCGTACAGCGCCAAAGCCTGCGAGCTGCGCGACTCGTATTCGTCGGGGGTGCGGCGGCCGGTTTTGTAGTCGACGATGACCAGTGCGCCTTCCCGCTCGTCGATGCGGTCGGCCCGGCCTTCGATGATGACCGACGGTTTGGCGGCCGGGTCGGCGCTGATCGGCGCGGAAACCCAGCGCTCGATACCGATCGGCTCCATGCTGACGTCGTGCCGTTCGACGTACTCGCTGACCCAGCGCTTCGCCCGGCCGCGATAAGTGCCGGCCTGCACCGAATCCGCGAATCCCGCGTCCTTCCAGTGCTCGACGACGAGCACCGCCGCCCGCTGCGGTGACCTTTTCGCCGCGGGCAGGTCGAACAGTGCCCGCAAAGCGTTGTGTACCACCGCGCCCAGCGTGCTGTGCGCCCACGGACCGGTCCGCCGCGGGGAAGGCCGGTCCAGGTACGTCATGCGGTAGCGACGCGCACAGCCCTCGAAGGTGGCCAACCGCGCGGGCGACACCTTGACGAGCTTGCGGGGCTGTTCGACGCCGAAGTCGAACCCGATCTGCGACATGCCGTACACGCTACGCAGCACCACCGACAGTAATTCAGCCGCCGGCGACGAAACCCCGGACGGAGTTGGCGACGAGTTCGACGGCGATGGCGGCGAGCAGGAGGCCCGCGATCTTCGCCAGCAACGTGATACCGCTTTCCTTGATCAGGCGGATGACGACGCCGGAGTAGCGCATGCAGGTGTAAAGCACGAAGTGCACGGTGACGATCGCCAATGCCAGCGCGACGTACGCGCCTGCGTGACCGTCGGCCTGCCGCACGAACACGATGGTCGCGGCGATGGCACCCGGTCCGGCCAGCAGCGGAGTCCCGAGCGGGACCAGTGCGACGTTGACGCCGTCGGTCGCCTCGGCTTCGGTACCGGCGGATCCGGTCAGCAGTTGCAGCGCGATCAGGAGCAGCAGCAACCCGCCCGCGCCCTGCAGCGCGGGGATCCCGATGCCGAGGTACGCGAGGATCGCCTGCCCGGCGACCGCGAACAGGCTGATCACCAGCAGCGAGACGAGCACCGCCTGCCGCGCCGCCCGCGCGCGCACCGCCACCGGCTTGCGGCCCACGAGGCTCAGGAACACCGGAACCGTGCCGGGCGGGTCCATGATGACGACGAGGGTGATCGTCGCGCTCATGAACAGCTTGGCGTCGAAGAAGTCCTGGATCGCCACTGTCAGCCCACCACGAGCGGGCTGCCGGTGGCGCGCGCGACGAGGGCTTCGAACTGCGCGGGATCAGTGGTCTCCGCGCCGATCGCGATGGTCTTGTTCGTGCCGTGGTAATCGCTCGAACCGGTGCGCACCAAGCCGAGCTCGTCGGCGAGGCCGCGGACTTCGGCGCGCGTCGCCTCGTCGTGGTTCGGGTGGTCGACCTCGACCCCGGTCAGCCCGTGCGCGGCGAGTTCCACCAGCACCTCGGGGGTGATCGTCGCGCCACGGGAACGGGCGAACGGGTGCGCCATCACCGTCACGCCACCGGCGTCGGTGATCATGTCTATCGCGGTTTCGACCGGGGTGTCCTGCCGCGGCAGGTAGTACCCGCGCCCGTTGCCGAGGTACTCCGCGAACGCCTGGTTGACGTCGACGACCTTGCCCGCCCGGACCAGCGCCTGCGCGAGATGCGGGCGCCCGGCCGGTGCGTCGGCGGGCAGCGAGGCCATGACCTCGTCTGGATCGATGGGCAGGCCGTCGGCGGCCATCCGTTCGGCCATGCCGCGCAACCGCGTACGCCGCTCGGCCCGCAACCGGCTCTGCTCGGCCACGAGTGCCACCGACGTCGAGTCGAAGAGGTACGCGAGCAGGTGGACGCTGACGTGCCGCCCGGTACGCGGATCGACCGACACCGTGGACAACTCGGCGCCCGGCACCAGTGTTTGCCCTGGCCGCAGCGCCTTGGCGGCCTGCTCCCAGCCGGCAGTGGTGTCGTGATCAGTGATCGCGACGACGTCTAGGCCGGCCCGTGCGGCGGCGTCCACCAGCTCGGCGGGAGAGTCCGTCCCGTCGGAGGCGTTGGAGTGGGCGTGCAGATCGATGCGCATTAGGTGCATTCTGGACGATGCGCCAGATCACAGCGACCCCGGTACCAGCACGAACGCCGAACCGCTAGCGCAGGGCCTTCTTGCCCCGCGCGGCGCGCTGCGCCTTGATCATCGAGAAGCGTTCCGCCTGCTTCTCCTTGTCACCGAAAACGAGCTCCGAAATCGTGTCGAAGAACTCTTCGGGCTGCGGGAGATAGTCGATCTTGTTCAACGCCTGGATCTGCCCGGCGGACTCGACCACGATCGTGCCGTAGCCCATCATCCGGCCGGTCGCGGTGCGTTCGAAGGTGAGGTCGGTGACCTTCGTGATCGGCATCATCAGCACTTTGTTGGTGAACACACCGGTGGTCATGACGAACCGCTTGTTCGTCACGACCAGCCGCTCGACCCACCACTCCATCACCGTGTAAGCGAAGCGGAGGACGACCAGAAGCGCCGCGTACCAGAGGATGTTCTGCACCACCCACATCGACGGCGGTAGCAGGTACGACACCAGCACGCAGATCGCGAGCAGGGCGGCGGCTTCAAAGGTGTCCCAGAGCAGCACGGCCCAGTGACGGCGGATACGGATGACCCGTCGTTCGGTGTCGAGCAGATACTCGTCGGGATCGCGCGGCGCGAACATACCTCAGGTTAACCGGTCGCTAGCCTGTAAAGACGTTGCTGACGAAAGTAATGACCGATTCGGCCGCACTTCGCAGGAACGTGACCGCGTTGGTCACCAAGCCCGCTGCTTGACCGGGCTGGGCGATCACGAAGAAGAGAACCAACGCGATACCAGCGAATGTCGCAAGCTTTTTCGCGTTCACAGCGATCAATCCCCGTCTCTGCGTTCCTGAAACTGGCGGTCAACCTGACAATTCACTTTGTACCGCACTGCGGTCAAGTGTGGGAGGAATGTCCCGCGCTTGGGTCAGTGGGCGGTCATGAGTGTATCGCACGGCTACTCTCTGTGTACAGGACGATGATGGTCAACTCGCTTCCGGTTAGCATTCGGCCCATGTCTTCTCCAGTGCCGGGCACTGTGCGTTGCGTCGGCGGGATCGTGCACGACGCCGCCGGCCGCCTATTGCTCATCAAGCGCGGTAATGAACCCGGTCGTGGACTCTGGTCGGTACCCGGTGGCCGGGTAGAACCGGGCGAAACCGACAAAGAGGCCGTGGTGAGGGAGATATTCGAGGAAACGGGCCTCGACGTGATTCCGGGCACACTGGCCGGTTCGGTCACCATCGGCCCGTTCGCGATCAACGACTACGTCTGCACCCTCGCCGGCGGCACCCTGAAAGCCGGCGACGACGCCACCGAGGTCCGCTGGGCCGACGCCGCGGACTTCTCGCAACTGGACCAGATCAGCGGTCTTGTCGACAACCTGATGACTACGCTGAGCAACTGGAAAGTGCTCCCGCGAAGCTGAAACCGGACAGCGGCCGCCCAGTGCCCCTCAGCCTTGGACCCGACTTTCCCGACCGGCCCAGTCGCGCTCCCGGAGCGTGAACTTCTGTATTTTCCCGGTCGAGGTCTTCGGCAGTTCGGTCAAGAATTCGACCGAGTCCGGCACCTTGTAGTGGGCGATCAGGCCGCGTACATGAGTGAGCAGTGCTTCCTTGTCCACGGACTCCCCCGGCCGCAGCACGACGTACGCCTTGGGCCGTTCACCCCATTTGTCGTCGGGCACGCCGACGACGGCGACCTCGAGCACCGCCGGGTGGGAGTCGAGGGCGGCCTCGACCTCGATCGTCGAGATGTTCTCGCCACCCGACACTATGATGTCCTTCGCGCGATCGCGTAACTCGACGTAACCGTCCACATGCTGGACGCCGAGATCGCCGGAGTGGAACCAGCCGCCGCGGAAGGCGGCCTGAGTCGCTTCTGGGTCAGCGAAATAGCCCGACATGACGTTGTTGCCGCGCATCACGACCTCGCCCATGGTCGTTCCATCTCTTGGGACATCGTTCATCTGCTCGTCGACAACACGTACGCCGTCGGACACGATCATCCCGACGCCTTGCCTGGCCAGCAGCTTGCTGCGCGCCTCGATGTCGAGCCTGAACCAGCCCTCCTGGTACTCGCAGACGGTGTAGGGCCCGTAGGTCTCGGTGAGCCCGTAGACGTGCACGAGCCTGGCGCCGAGCGCGGACATGCGCTTGATGACCGTCGGGCTGGGCGGCGCGCCCGCGGTGGTCACGACGACCTCGCGGTCGAGCGGCCGGGCGCCTTCGTGGTTGGAGATGGCCACCAGCACGGTCGGCGCGCCGTTGAGATGGGTGATCCGCTCGGCCTCCAGCAGCCGCCAGATCTCGGCCGCGTCGACCGCGCGCAGGCATACGTGCGTGCCGCCGATCGCCGTCACCGCCCAGGTCGTGCACCAGCCGTTGCAGTGGAACATCGGCAACGTCCAGAGGTAGCGCGACTCCGTGGTGTGACCCGAGTGGATGATCTCCGCCAGCGAGTTCAGATAGGCGCCGCGGTGGTGGTACATCACGCCCTTGGGCTTGCCCGTGGTGCCGGAGGTGTAGTTGATCGAGATCGTCGAACGCTCGTCGTCGACGCTCCAGGGCAGCGGTTCGTCACTGCCGCGTGCCAGCAGCTCCTCATACGCGATGCCCCTGGCCGAAGTCGCGCCCGAAGCGGGATCGGTGACCGTGACGATCTCGACGTCCACGTCCGGCGCGACCGACCCGTGCAGCGCGGAGTCGACGACCAGCAGTTTCGCGCCGGAGTGCGCCAGGATCTGGCGGATCTCCGCGGCCGCGAGCCGGGTGTTGACAGCGACCAGCACCGCGCCCGCGAGTGGCACGCCGAAATGTGCGACGAGCGTTTCCGGGATGTTCGGCAGCAGGTACGCCACCCGGTCCCCCGGCTCGACGCCGCTCGCCTTCAAGGCGCTGGCCAGGCGGGTCGCCTCGGCCGCGAAGTCGCGGTAAGTGATCCGCCGGTCCCCGTAGACGATCGCCGTCTTCTCCGGGAACACCTCCGCGGAGCGCTCGAGGAACGCGAGTGGGGTCAGCGGCGTGAACCAGGTGTCTTCGCGCATACCGCCATCGTCACCCCAACCCGGGGAAAGTGTCGACACCTTCCCCGGGAGTGGTTACGCGGCCAGCCAGGTCATACGCTGGCCGTGCGGGGCCGTGCGGGCAAGCGCGCGGGCCTGGGTCTCGCCGTTGTGCCAGCGGACCAGGCCGAGCACGGTGTTCCCGGCGAGGTCGTCACGGCCGGGCAGGACGTGCTCGAGCGCGACTTGGTAGCCCTCGTCGCTGACCCACCACAGCGGACGCTCCGACGCCAGCTTCTTGAGCTCGCTGAGGAAGTCCTGCCGGCGTTCACCGAGGTAGGTGAGCACATGGCTGGTCATGACCACGAGCGGCAGGTCCTCGGGCAGCGACGCGGCCGTGGCGGCGAGATCGTCGACGGCGTCGCCGGTGACCAGCCCCGGTGAGTACTTGACCTGCGCGGCGGCGGCCGTGCGAAGCAGCCGGATCCGGTCCGGCTGATCGGCCCACACGCAGGCTTCGAGCCAGGCCAGCTCTTCCTCGTCGTGGACGTCGACAGGGGCACGATCAAGCCCGGCGCGGCCGTTGATGACGAGCTTCTTGAGCAGCTTGGGCGCCACCGCGCCGGGCTCCAGGTCCAACGCGCAGTGCAGGCCGACGGCCGTTTTCGCCGGACCGGCCGTGAGCTGCTCGCCGCCGTCGCACTGGTAGCGGTAGTTGAACTTGTCGAGCCCGAGCAGCAGACCCGCACTGCAGCCGACCTCGAGCAGCGCGATCTTGCCGCCCGCTTCCTTCGCGGCGATCGAAACCGCCGGATAGAGCAGCGCGGCGCGCCGGACCTCGTTGGTCTGGGTGTACCGCGAGGCGATGATCGCGCGGGCCTTGTCGGCCCGGCTCAGCAGGAACTCGCGGAACAGCGGCCATGTCTCGCTGTCGACGCCGTCGAACCCGCCGAGCGACGGGTAGTAGCGCGACAGCGGATGGATCGGGTCGGCCTGGATGAGCCGGTGCGCGGTCGCCATCAGCAGCGTTCCCCGCGCCTCGCCGTTCTTGGCGTCGGTCAGCAGCCCGGCGATCTCGTCGTCCTCGGCGGCCTTCGCGGTGAGGTGTTCGTACAACGGCGAAGTCCCGGCCGCCTCCTGCTCGGAGAACACCCGCAGCCGACGCTTGATCTCGTCGAGTCCTAGCCCCACTTGCCCGCCTCTGTCTCGATGTTTCTCAGGCGTGCGGGATCGGGCGGCCAGGCTGTTCGCCACCGCGGGAATCCCCGTACGACTGCTTCGGCACCATCACCTTGCGCCGGAAAACACACACGATCGTGCCGTCCTGCTTGTAACCGCGGGTCTCCACGTAGACGACCCCGCGATCGTCCTTCGACTTCGACGGCGTCTTGTCCAGTACCTCTGTCTCGCCGTAGATCGTGTCGCCGTGGAACGTCGGCTTGACGTGCTTGAGCGACTCGACCTCGAGGTTCGCGATCGCCTTGCCGGAGACGTCCGGCACGGACATGCCGAGCAGCAGCGAGTAGACGTAGTTGCCGACCACGACGTTCTTGCCGAACTCGGTGGTCTCCCCGGCGAAATGCGAATCCAGGTGCAGCGGGTGGTGGTTCATCGTGATCAGGCAGAAGAGATGGTCGTCGTACTCGGTGACCGTTTTTCCCGGCCAGTGCTTGTAGACCGCGCCGACCTCGAACTCTTCGTAGTAACGCCCGAACTGCACCGATTCCTCCTGATTACGTCGAGCCGCGCCAGCCTGAAGGACGGCCGTACTTACTTGAGGAGTACCCTCAACCATTGGTACTCGCGCGTCAACGCGAGCATCGCCACTCTGTGAACACGGGTGGTACGTCGGCCGGAGGAGGTGAGGAACTCAAGATGAATAGTGGCGATAGTCCGCTTCCTAGTAGTCCCAGCGTTCCCACCAAGTCAGCCGGCCCTACCTCTCGCGGGTAGGCCTGAGCGGTCCGGGAACGCTGGTAGTGCCCGGAGCGGAGTCCCCTCCCTCCCGGCACGTCGTCCTTGCGCACGATTACGCACGACGATCAGTCCAGGAGATCCCATGCCTGTCATTCCTTCACTCGGCGGCCTCAGAGGCCGGGCCAACGGCCGCGCCAAAGGCACCGGCGGCGTCGAGCACCAGATCCCGATCCCGCTGTCGCATTACGTCGTCGACTGCGCGGTCTATGTGGATGGCACGCGCCTGCCCGGCCGCTGGACGCACACCGAGGCGATCAAAGAGGTCCGCAAGCGCCGCGAGGGATTCGTCTGGATCGGCCTGCACGAGCCGGACGCCACGCAGATCCAGGGCATCGCCGAGACCTTCGGGCTGCACGAACTCGCCGTCGAGGACGCGCTCGAAGCGCATCAGCGCCCCAAGCTGGAGCGCTACGACGACACGCTCTTCATGGTGCTCAAGACCGTCCGGTACGTCGAGCACGAGTCGCCGACCACGGCGAACGAGATCGTCGAGACCGGTGAACTGATGGTGTTCCTCGGCCGCGACTTCGCCATCACCGTCCGGCACGGGAACCACTCCGGGCTCGCCCGGCTGCGCCAGGACCTCGACGAAGAGCCGGAGCGGCTCGCGCTCGGCCCGTCCGCGGTGCTGCACGCCATCGCCGACCACGTCGTAGACCACTACCTCGACGTCACCATGCGCATCGAGTCGGACATCGACGAGATGGAGACGCAGGTCTTCGCACCGCGTTCCCAGGTGAGCGCCGAGCAGATCTACTTCATGAAGCGCGAGGTGCTGGAACTGCGGCGCGCGGTCATGCCGCTCAAGACGCCGTTGCAGCGGCTCGCCGAGGGCTATACGCGGCTCGTCCCCGACGAGGTCAGGTCGTACTTCCGGGACGTCGACGACCACCTCGCGACCGTCTCGGAGCGGGTCGTCAACTTCGACGAACTGCTCACCACCCTGGTCGACGCGACGCTGGCGAAGATCACGCT